>JAFWWB010000004.1 GCA_017518185.1 Lachnospiraceae bacterium | reverse complement strand
TTCCCGGCTTATAGAACCTAAGCGCATTTACCATTTCAAAAGTGGCAATAAAAAGTGTCAACACAGTGGTAATTGTTAATGCCTTTCCGGCATTCTTGATATCATTTTCTTTCATGATGTCACCTCCTGAAAGAAACAATATCATTACTTTATATTATTCGCATTGACATATGTTAAGATTCTCCCGAAGGGTATAGCTTTGATATATTAACTGACACTCTTCAGAATATGCTGAAGTATAAATCCTGCGGTATCGATACCGCTGCAGTCGAAAAGATTTTTGAAATGGGCATTAGAATTCACCTCGCAGAGTATGCTCTCGCCGTGCTCACCGAAGAGTATGTCCACTCCGGCAAAGTCGAGGCCGAGGGCACGGGTGGCGCGGATCGCCAGTGTACGCTGGTCATGAGTGATCTCTGCTGTGCAGTCACGCATAGTCCCGCCGTTGGTTATGTTTGCGCGGAAATCATCGGGATTTTCCCGAAGCATCCCGGCTACGACCTTATCTCCCACAACCTGGACGCGTATGTCGCGGCCCTTTGATGCCGCGATATATCGCTGTATTATATAGGGCCTGTCCCCGCAGTCAAGGATGAAGCTTCTAAGCTGTTCTTCATTTTCCGCAAGCCTCACCTGCTGTCCGAAGGAGCCCATGCATTCCTTTATTATGCAGGGATAACCCAGCAGTTCACCCGAAGCCTTCAGAAAACTCTCGTCCAGCTTTCCGTCGGCATGGAATTTTTTCGGGGATACCAGCGTCTCTGGCTGCAGTATCCCCGCATGCTGAAGCCTTAGGTATGTCAGTGACTTGTCGTCGCATTCAGCTATGGCCCTTGCGCTGTTAAAAACACGCAGGCCCTGTCTTTCCAGCTCCTGCGCCAGCTTTATATCCTTATCCCAGAATATGACAAAGTCAGGGCGCTTAGTCCCAAGCTCATAGCCACACTTAAAAAGCCACGTCCAGAGCTCCGCGTTCCCACGTCTTTCCAGTTCCGCTCCCTGAGCCTTTGCAGCTTTTTCAAGCATATCGAAAAGCACATTGAACTTTTCGCTCTCCACAAAGGAGTTTACGACCAGCCAGCCCTTCATCATATATTGAGCTGTGAGAAGATCTCGCCGATATTGCCGTGGATGCTGTAGTCCGCCACGGCATCACGGGCGGTCTCGTCCCTGTTTATGAGGACCAGCTTCTTTCCGCGGTAGTAGTCGATGAGGCCTGCTGCCGGATAGACCACAAGGCTGGTCCCGCCGATGATCAGCATATCGGCCTCGGTTATGGCCTTTATGGCGTTCATCATCGTGGTATTGTCAAGGCCCTCCTCATAGAGCACTACATCCGGCTTTATGTCGCCGCCGCAGGTGTCGCATTTCGGATTGCCCTTTGAATTGTAGATATAGGATGCCTCAAAGAACTTGCCGCACTTTTCGCAGTAGTTGCGGAGCACGCTTCCGTGAAGCTCGTAAACGGTCTTGCTTCCGGCAGCCTGGTGAAGGCCGTCGATATTCTGGGTGATGACGGCTTTAAGCTTGCCCTTCTCTTCAAGCTTTGCAAGGGCGATGTGGGCTGCGTTGGGCTTTGCGGGATTGCTGCCGCAGGTGCACTCCAGAAGCTTGTCCCTGTAGAACTCGTAAAACTCCTCCTTATGCCCTACATAAAAAGAATGGGAGAGCATCATCTCGGGGGGATATTTGAATTTCATGTGATACAGTCCGTCCACGCTGCGGAAATCCTTGATGCCGCTCTCGGTGGAAACCCCGGCTCCGCCGAAGAACACGATGTTATCCGATCCGTCGATCAGTTCCTGAAGCTTTGCGATGTCCACTTCTGCCATGATGATGCCCTCCTTTATTTTTCTGTGTCATCCTGAGCGAGCGCAGCGAGTCGAAGGATCCCGTCTGTTGCTACGCAACCCCTCGCCGGGGCGGCACCTCATCCGCTTTGCGGACGAGGTCAGCGTCGACTCCGGCTTTCAGCCTTCGCTCGGGATGACATGTTGTGTGTGCCCGTGATAACAAAATTATCAATAACTTCCGTATGTTATCGTCACCGAATTCATGACCGGCTGGTCTTCGTAAGGGATGCCTCCGTTGCCGTCGGTCTCAAGGGGCGCCTTGTCGGCGGTGATGGCATCCACCACTTCTATGCCTTCCACCACGTTGCCGAAGGCTGCATACCTGCCGTCAAGTACCTGGGGCATGGGTATGCCCTGGTCGTTATAATCGGAATTGCAGATAAAGAACTGGCTGCTGGCGGAATCATTGTCGAAGCCGTTCCTTCCCATGGAAATGGTGCCCTTTACATGGGTGATGTTGTTCGGTATGCCGTTATCGGCAAATTCACCGATTATGGTCTCGGAAGATCCGCCTTTGCCGGTGCCCGTCGGATCGCCGCCCTGTATCATAAAGCTGTCCATGATCCTGTGGAAGGTAAGGCCGTTGTAAAAGCCGCTCTCCGCAAGATCCACGAAGTTATCTACCGTGATGGGAGCCTCATCCGGCTCCAGCTTTACCACTATCTTTCCGTAGTCTGCCACATCGATGGTGGCGTAGACCTCTTCGCCGCTGTGCTTGCTCACCCTGCCTTCCGCAGCGGGATTGGTGGGTACGGCGGCCTCAGTGGGCGCAGCTTTTGTAGGCTCCGGTTCTTTGGTAGGAAGGGCCTCATACTGCGCTGTTATATCTGCCTCTACCTGATCCGCGGGTATCATGGTCTCCCCGCAGGCCGTAAGGCCGATCATTATCGCGGCAAGGGCCGCTGTTATCACGTTCTTTTTCATTGTGTTCCTCCTAGTAGTAAATTGTTAATTATTTCAAAAAACCCCGGAAATGTTTTGGCACAGCAGCCGGGATCGTCGATGCTCATCCCGCCGGCTTTCAGCGCGGTCACTGCAAAGGCCATGGCCACCCGGTGGTCGCCGAAGCTCTTTATCTCACAGCCTGCCGGTTCACCCGGATAGACCGTGATGCCGTCCGGCCGTTCATCATATTTTATTCCCATGGCCTTAAGGTTCACCGCCATGGAATTTATACGGTCGCTCTCCTGCTTCCGGATATGCCCTATGCCTTCGATGGCAACGGGTCCGTCAGCAAAGGGCGCTATGGCCGCCAGCGTCAGGGCCTGATCGGACATTTCCGACATATCAGCGGTAAGACCGCCTTTCAGCTTCCCGCCTTCGGGGCCTTTTACCGCAAGGCCTTCCGGATGCTGCGTTACCGTGCAGCCCATCTTTTCCAGTATCCCGGTAAAGGCCACATCTCCCTGCATAAGACCACGGCTCATCCCCCTTACCAGGAACTCCCCACCGCTTACTGCCGCCAGAGCGTAAAAGTAGGCTGCCGCCGAAGCATCAGGCTCCACATCCATATCCGCCGGTGAATAAGGGCCGCGGACGTGGTATTCCCTCTCCTTCTTATCAACCGAAGCCCCGCTCTTTCTCATAAGCTCCGCAGTCATGTCTACGTATTTCAGCCCATGGCTGCCCTCGGCCTTTATCAGTATCTCCCTGTCCTTCGCTCCGGCCGCGATCATGAGCGCGCTCAGGAACTGTGAGCTTTCGTCTATATTTACGCAAAAAGGCCCTGCCGCAGCGGCATTGCCCTTTATCACCATGGGAAAACAGCCTTCCTCTTCAAGGCAGCGCACTTCCGCGCCGGCCTCCCTGAGGCTTTTTATCAGCGGCTGCATGGGCCTTCTCTTCATCTGCTCTGAAGAGCGCACCTCCCATTCGCCCTCCGACAGCGCCAGCATAGCCGTGAGAAAACGCGCCGCAGTCCCTGCGGAACCCACATCGATCGCTGCTCTCTTTTCCGGTATATCACCGCCTGTCCCGCTTATCTCTATGTCGATATTTCCGGCCTCGGCTGCCCTTTCCTTAAGCCCAAAGCCCAGAGTCTTCAGGCACTCTATGAAATGCCTTGAATCGTCGCTCTCAAGGCAGCCTCGGATACAGCTCTTTCCTCCGGCCATTGCCGCCAGGAGAAGAGCCCTGTTTGTCACTGATTTGGAGCCGGGCACGGAAACGGTTATTCGCTCCCTTACCGGCCCCATCTTATCTATCCTGATGCTCAAAGCTCAGCCACATCCTCCTGGGTGAGCACCTTTATGCCTGCCCTGGTGAGCGCAGCTTCAGCCGCCCTGTGGTCGCTTACCCTGAATATCATGCACGCCTTCTCCGTAGTCCTCTCTCCGGAAAGAGCGTAGATGTACTCGATATTGATCTTCTCTTCGGTAAAGATCTTCAGAACCTTGTTAAGACCGCCGGGCACGTTGGGTATCTCAACTATCACCACGCTGGTGAGCTTATTGATATACCCGGCGTCCTTCAGCACCGTAGCCGCAGCATAGGGATCAGCCGCGATCACACGCACTATGCCGAAGCCTTCCGTTTCACCCACCGAAAGCGCGCGCATGTCTATACCGTTCTCAGCCAGGACTTCCGTCATTTCATTCATCTTTCCCGGCTTGTTCTCCAGGAAGATCGATAACTGTTTTACTGCCATAACCGTAACCCTCCTTTAAATTTTCCTCCTGTCTATGACCCTGACAGCCTTGCCTTCGCTCCTGGTGATGCTCTTGGGTGCCACCAGAGTGACCTTAGCCTTGATGCCCAGCATGGATTTGAGGCCTGCCACAAGGTCGTTCTGGCGCTTGGAGATCTCTGCCACGTTATCGGTGAACATCTCCGGAGTCATCTCCACATGTACGTCGAAGGTATCGTTATTGTTGATCCTGTCGACGATTATCTGGTAATTTGCCTGATATCCGTTCTCAAGGAGCACAGCCTCTATCTGGCTCGGGAAGACGTTGACGCCCCTGATGATGAGCATATCATCTGTCCTTCCCTTAGGCTTCTCCATCTTTACAAAGGTACGGCCGCAGGAGCATTTCACCCTGTGCAGCGTGCACACGTCCCTGGTGCGGTAACGCATCATGGGGAAAGCCTTTTTGTCTATGGCAGTGAAAACCAGCTCGCCCTGGGTCCCTTCGGGAAGCACCTCCTCGGTCTCGGGATCGATGATCTCGGCAATGAAGTGGTCCTCATTTATATGCATGCCGTTCTGGGCGCTGCATTCAAACGCCACGCCGGGGCCGGAAAGCTCGGTGAGTCCGTAGATATCGAAAGCCTTTATGCCAAGGGTCTTCTCGATGTCCCTGCGCATCTCCTCGCTCCAGGCCTCTGCGCCGAAGATGCCTGCCTTCAGGGGGATGTCTTCGGGCTTAAGCCCCATCTCCTTCATGCTCTCGCCGAGATATGCGGCATAGGAAGGGGTGCAGCAGATAAGTGTCGCATTCAGATCCTGTATGAACATGATCTGCCTTTCGGTATTACCGGAGGACATGGGGATGGTAAGGCAGCCCACCTTATGGGAACCGCCGTGAAGCCCGGCGCCGCCGGTGAAAAGTCCGTAGCCGTAGGAAACCTGGCACACATCATCCTCCGTACAGCCCGTTGCCATTATGGCTCTGGCGCAGCAGTCCTCCCAGAGATCCACATCGCCCTGGGTATAGAAGGCAACAACCCTCTTTCCGGTGGTGCCGCTGGTGGAATGGATGCGGACACAGTCCTTCAGGGGCACCCCCAGCAGTCCGTAGGGATAAGCCTCCCTCAGATCGTATTTGGAGAGGAAGGGCAGCTTATGCAGATCTTCCACACCCTTTATGTCATCCGGTGTGAGGCCTTTCTCCTCCATCTTTTTGCGATAGTAGGGCACGTTTTCCCAAACGTGCTTCACCTGCTCCACCAGCTTTCTGTCCTGGATCTTCAGTATCTCTTCTCTGGGGGCGCATTCTATCTCCTGCTGATAATAATGCTCCATCTGATACTTCCTCCTTTATAATATTAGCAAACGAACCGCTTGCTATTACGCCTCGAAGCCAAGCTCAAAGGCTTTTTTGTTCATTTCAATGAATTTGGCGGGTACTATGGCTTCCATGGCCTTCATCCAGTCTTCGCGGGACTGGTCGAAATAATGTGAGAGCCTGCCCATGAGCACGATGTTCACGGCCTTGGAGGAGCCTGCCTCCTCTGCCAGTTTCAGGCAGTCAAGGGCGTCCACCTCAAAGCCTTCCGCCTTCATCTTATCCACAAGGGCCTCGGGATACTCGGCCGCACCTGTGATGACCGGCATCGGATCGATCTGCTGGATGTTGGTCACCACCCGTCCGCCGGGCTTAAGCCACTCAAGCCACCTTGCGGCCTCCAGGAGCTCGAAGGATACGATGATATCAGCCTCTCCCTTGTCGATCACGGGGGAATAGACCTTATCGCCGTAACGCACATAGGTCACAACGCTGCCGCCACGCTGGCTCATGCCGTGTACCTCGGATACCTTTACATCAAGGCCGGCGTCCATCAGGAGCCTGCCCAGAAGCTTGCTGGCGAGAAGGGAACCCTGTCCGCCAACGCCCACTATCATTACATTTCTGGTTTCCATATTGATATTCCTTTCAGTTATTCAAACGCTCCCACAGGGCAGAGCTGGCTGCAGACGCCACAGCCTACGCAGAGTGTATTGTCCACATGAGCCTTGCCGTTCTTTATCGAGATGGCAGGGCAGCCTATGCGCATGCAGCTCTTGCAGCCTATGCATTTCTCCGTATTTACCTTAAGAGGCGCGTTATGCTTCACATTCTTAAGCAGCGCGCAGGGTCTTCTGGATATTATCACGGAAGGCTCGTCTGCCGCCAGCTCTTCCTTCACGACCCTGTCGCATTCTGCAAGATCGTAAGGATCCACTACGGTCACCCGCTTGAAGCCCATGGCCCTGCAGAGAGCTTCCAGGTCTATCTTTCCTGCGGGATCTCCCTTTATGTTCAGGCCGGTGGTGGGATTCTGCTGATGTCCCGTCATGCCGGTTATGGAATTGTCCAGGATTATCACCGTGGAATTCGACTGGTTGTAGGCGATGTTCGCCAGGCCGGTCATGCCGCTGTGCATGAAGGTGGAATCACCGATGACAGCCACGGTCTTATGCTCGTTCTCGCCTTCACCCGCGATATTGAAGCCGTGGATGGCTGAAAGGGATGCGCCCATGCAGAGGGTCATCTCCATAGCGGAAAGAGGCGCCACTGCGCCAAGGGTATAGCAGCCTATATCACCGAGAACGGTGCACTTGTTTTTGTTAAGGGTATAGAAGAGTCCCCTGTGAGGGCAGCCGGCGCACATAACCGGAGGTCTCACGGGTATCTTTTCGTCCAAAGGCTTTCCTGAAGCTTCTTCCACGCCCAGGGCCTTTCTTATCAGATTCTGTGAAAACTCGCCTTCCATGGGGAAGAGGCTCTTGCCCTCCACCTTAAGACCGAGGGCCAGGCAGTGCTGCTCGATGATGGGATCCAGTTCCTCCACCACCACGAGCCTGTCGACGGTCGCCGCGAAATCCTTTATCAGCTTCTCGGGAAGGGGATTGAGCATGCCCAGCTTAAGGACTGATGCCTTGTCACCGAGGGCCTCCTTCACGTACTGATAGCAGGTGGAAGAGGTGATGATGCCCAGTTCCTTACCGCCCTTCTCGATACGGTTTATGGGAGCGGTCTCAGCCCACTCACGGAGCTTCCTCGTACGCTCCTCCACAAAGGGATGACGTCTGATGGCGTTGCCCGGCATCATGACGTACTTCGGAATGTTCTTTTCGTATGCCTTTCTCTCAGGAAGCACCCTGTCGGATTTCTCCACAAGGCTCTGGGAATGAGCCACCCTGGTGCACATCTTGATGATGACAGGGGTGTCGTATTCCTCGGAAAGATCATAGGCTATCTTCACGAACTCCAGGCTCTCGGCGCTGTCCGAGGGCTCCAGCAGGGGCACCTTGGATGCAATGGCGTGATGCCTCGAATCCTGCTCATTCTGGGAAGAATGCATACCGGGATCGTCCGCAACGCCTATGATCACACCGCCGTTCACGCCGGTATAGCTCATGGTATAAAGGGGATCCGCCGCAACATTGAGACCCACATGCTTCATACCGCAGAAAGATCTGCGGCCCGCAAGGGATGCTCCGAAAGCCGCCTCCATGGCAACCTTCTCGTTGGGAGCCCACTCACAGTATATCTCGTCATATTTCACCGCTTCTTCCGTTATCTCGGTACTGGGGGTGCCGGGATAGCTGGATACAAAGCAGCAGCCTGCCTCGTAAAGTCCTCTGGCAAAGGCTTTGTTTCCAAGCATTAACTCCTTCATCGTACTTTCCTTTCTTTTTAATATAAGAAGATACTCTGCCGTATTCTACCACAATCCACCTGCTGCCGCAAGGGGATGATTGACGCGGAGGGCTTATAGCAGATATAATCGTTATATCGGAATTCATAAAGATCCCTCGGCTTCGCTCGGGATGACAATGTATATTGTTCGCTCGGGATGACAATGTATATTGTTCGCTCGGGATGACAATGTATATTGTTCGTTCGGGATGACAATGTAATTAATCAGGAAGGAATATCAATAAATGAATGCAGCGCGTATAACGGAATACATGTCAAAAGCAGGACTGGATGTCAGTCCCTCCCAGGCGGAGCAGTTCAACGACTACTTAAGGCTCCTGCTGGAGACGAACGAACACACCAACCTCACGGCCATCACCGATGAGGAGGAGGTGCTGGCGAAGCATTTTGCCGACAGCGCGCTGCTTCTTACCATTCCTGAGTATGCGCATCTTACGGAAGCGTCCGGCTTTGCCCTGGCGGACATAGGCAGCGGTGCCGGCTTCCCCGGCGTACCTCTTAAGATACTCTGCCCCGGGATCTCGCTATATATAGCGGAAGCCCTGGATAAGCGTATAAACTTCCTGGACAGGCTCTGCCGTGAGCTTGGCCTTAAGGACGTTACCCTGCGGCACGGCCGGGCAGAGGACCTGGGCCGGGATCCGGAAATGCGTGAGCGCGTGGATATGGCTGTCTCCCGAGCCGTGGCCTCCATGAACATACTTTCAGAATACTGCCTGCCCTTTGTAAAGCCCGGCGGCTGCTTTGCGGCCTGGAAAGCCGGTACCGTGAATGAAGGTGAGCTGGAAGGGGCGAGGCAGGCCATAACGCTTCTGGGAGGCGGAGAACCCGTTGTAAAAAAAGTAAGCCTTCCGGATCGTGACGATGCCCGCTGCATAGTGATCACAGAAAAAAAAGAACCCACCCCGGACAAGTATCCGAGGCGGGCGGGAATCCCTGCAAAAAGGCCTTTATAAAAACTTCTTGAACACTGACTCGTGTCTGTTATAGGCCGCCTTGGCAAGACGCACGTCTTCCTTAAGGATGAAGCTGCGGCGCAGCATATCCACTACCTCCTCCATGGCTTTGTTGATATCCTCGTCCATGACGGGATCCTTGGACTTGGAGTAATTCACCATTGCGGCGATCATGAAATCAAATTCATTGATGCTTAGCATATAGGGAACCAGCATCTTTGCCTGGGCACCCTTTGTGAACATGGTATGCTTGAAGCCCGCAATGGCAAGCTCGTTCACGCTGTTGGCTGCGGAATACTTCTTCATCCAATCCAGAGTGAACATATCATTCAGGAACTGTTCCACCTTCTGCTTGCTTGCTTCCGATATATCGGTAAACAGGGACTTCTGCCTGTCTTTGAGAGACTGGAGCTTGTGCACAATGTCCGTACACTCGGTGCCGCAGGTCATAAGGGTCATGAGCACTTTCCCGTTGGCGGAGGTATCGTTCCTCAGCTCCTGTATATTGGCATTGCATACAGCCTGTATATGCTCAAGCTCCGCGACTATCTTCGTGATGCTCTCCCCCATCACATCTTCGTTATAACCGTTCTCGTCCACCATGTTGCTGTACAGGTTATAGGACTCACGGCACATCTGAATATTGGATTGTATGATCCTTACATCATCTTCTGTCAATTTACTGCCCTCTGTATCTTTTGTCACATTCCTCTTCGATCACTATGATGTCAGCTCTCCGCTACCGGCGGATGCAGATCCCAATCGGGAAAACAGCTTGCAAATCCTTTCAGATCCTGCTCCAGTACTACTTTTTCCAGTCTTTCCATTTCAGCCATGTCATCACTGTCGCCGAACATCTGCTCCAGTTCATCCATTTCGTCCATCTATATACCTCCTGTACAATATATATCGCACCTCGCTCTTAAGCTACCAGTTTCTTCTTTTCTCTCGACTCGAAGCTTATGACCTTGTTCTTCGCGCCAAGCCATTCGGTCGTTATCTGCTGTATCTTGCCCATGCCCACCTGGATCGCATTGTCATAACGCTGGTTGATCTGGGTGATGGTATTCTCCATATTTTTCTTCGCTGCGAAGCTGCCTATAACAAGTCCGATGGCAGCTATGATGCCCAGTACTCCGAGGAACGGAGCAAAGAACAGAAGCACCAGACCAATGAGGCCGGCCACGCCTGCCCCAATAAAATACGGCAGCTGCGGATTTTTGTTCACCCTGCCGAGCTCCGCCGCACGAAGCCCGTTCATATGGTTCTGGTAATCATTGTAAAGGTTGTTCACGTTGGAACCGTCCGCGGTGCGTCCCTGCCAGCCGTCCACCTGCATGGTCACCTGCTGGGGGAATTTCGACTTGTTCTCCTCAAGGAAACGGTCATAACCCCTGTTCACATACTCATGAAGGAAGGAGAGTGCCGTCTTTCTTTCGGAGATGGAATTGGTCTTCTTGCCGCCTATTATCTCGGCCATACGCTCCACAAGGTCCATCTTCCTTTCTTCCCTGGCCTTCTTGCGGGCCAGTATCTCGGAATTCGCCTTGTCTACATCGCCACGGTAGGTCTTTATGGCCTGAAGATATTCCTCCTCGCTCCTGAGTGGCATCTCCTTATCATCAAAACGGTTCACCAGCTGCACGAGCCTGTCATCGATATTCCGCTTTAACGCGGTCTGGTCTATGGTGGTCTCATTCAGCTTCTCGAAGGTTTCCTCAACGGGACCGCTGGCATGTACCCTGGCAAGATAGCTGTCTATCTGTCCGAATTCCGCCACGCTTTCCTTGAGATTCGGATAAATGCTCCCGGTAGAGCTGACATACTGCTGGAAGAACTGTCTCCAGGTCTCCTCCTGCTCGGCTTCGAAATTCTCGGAGCGTCCGCGGATCTCATCCAGCCAGTTGTGGATATAATCCTCGCAGAGGTGGCGTCTGTCGGTACCGAAAACACCGTTTATATATGCATCCACAAATGTAAATGTACTGTCGGAAAAGTTTGCCGGATCCTGCCTCTTGAAGTACTCCGAAAGCCATTCGAAGCAGGTATCCTCCCTGCCGTTGCGTCGGCAGATGAGCGCCATACACAGCGAAGTCTTGTTCGGATCGCGCCTCATGGCTTCTTTTATCGCACGGTCCGCAAGGCTCTGGTTATTTGATATCCATGCAGAAACAGCTATAAGACAGGGGGCCAGCCAGTAGGTAGGCGCAGCCAGCATCAGCTCCTCGGAAACGTTGGAAATTGTCTCCTGCCGTACCAGCTTTGCGTCTGTAGCCTGGAGCACGCCTATCATGTTGGAGCGTACTTCCATGTACTTGCCGAAATTCTGCTGGATCTCCTGGCGCACACGCACAAGCTCCGTCGTTGCTCTCTGGAACTCTGCCTCGCGCTTCTGGTCCTGCATCATCTTCAGGAAATCCTGGCGCAGCTGCTGAAGCTCTGCCTGGACGTGCTGGACACGGTTGTCCATGCTCGAGACCCTGCTCTGTACCTCCGCAGTCTGGTTCTGCAGGGTCGCCAGGGAATTTTCTATCCGGTTTAACTCCCGGCTTACGTCATACGTTGCTTCTGCCATCCCTATCTCCTTTCCTTATGAAAGACCCGAGTCTTCCTGAAACTTCTTCAGCTTCTGCTGATATCCCGATTCAAACTTTGCCTTCCACTGGGGAGCGTTCATACGCTTTATCACCTCTCCCACACGGAGCACGTAGTCCTCATAAAAGCCCTTCACCCTTGCCTTCATATCAAAGGACCCTCCGGGAGCGTAAGGTGATTCGGGATTGGTCTCTATGCCCTTTATAAGGGCAAGGCAGGTCTTGGGTATGCCGCAGTGTTCCGTAAGGTCACCGTACATCTCCGTAAGCGCCGGGGACATGAAGGTCACGGTCCTGCGCTTCCTTATAAAGAAAGGACAGACCGTGTCGATGAACTCACAGAGCTCCGCTTTGTCATTGGGCGACTGCATATTCGCCGCAAAAAGCTTTATTATATCCTCTTCGTAATCCGCCAGATAGGTACAGCCGACAGTCATAAGTTCGATGAGATCCCGTACCTCATCAAATTCCAGGGCTTCGTCCGCCATGTCATCGAAAAAGTGCTTTAAGGAGCCGGCCTGACGTCCCGCCACCTCATCAGCAAAACGCATTATAAAACGGGCGGGAACGTTATCCTCCATGATATTGAGTATGTCAAAGGCGAACTTTCTGGCGTCCGCATAATTCGCTTCCTTAAAAAGCCTGAGCGCATTGCCCTTGCAGTGTACCACCCCGTTATTGCGCTTGAGGGTGGCCCGGGAATAAGTCTCACGCTTTCCGCACTGCTGGCAGGTAAGACTTCTGGTCTTCGGATCGTAAATGACATTAGTGCTTCCGCATCCGCTGCAGGATATGGTGATCGCGCCTTCCATCCGTGTTCTCCTTACAGTGTCTGCATCTGGGCGTTACGCATAGCGTAAAGCCTCTTTGCCTGCTCTATCTCACCGATAAGCTGGTCGGCAGGGGTATTGCCCGCCAGCACCAGGTTCTGTATTATATCAAGCTTATCCGAAAATTCCCTTTCTCCGGCCTCGGCGTAGCCTCTGGACATGTTGCTGCCGTAATCCACGCTCTCCTTGAGCTTAAGGAGAGCCGCCTTCACGGCGGGATCCTGGGCCATGGCCACTATGCCCGCTATGCGTGAGGAATAATTTGCCACAGGCGCCGTTCTGGTATCGATATTGTCGGCCAGCTCCGCCACACGCTTGTTGTAGTTAAGTGACGCAGCAAAGATTATGCCAAAGACCAGCATCAGTATAAGGTTCACGGCTACCAGGATCTTACCGTGATCACCGTCCCTTATGACGCAGAAGATGGTGTTCACGATACAGCTTATGAGGGCGTAACCCTCCAGTATATAGCCGCTGAGCATCGTGATCTCGGTGGTGCTGCGGTTCCTGTGGATATGCATCATCAGAAGAGCCAGACAGGTTATGGCAAAGGCGATGATGCCGAAGGCCAGGCCGCCCCAGTAATAGAAGCCTGCCTCGTCGAAATCCGTGAAGATCAGCATCAGTATTATCCATACAACGGCTATGGCCACTGTTGCGAAAAACAAGGCCAGTCTGCTTCTTTCACTTGCTTTCATAGGACTTCCTCCTTAATAAAACAGATCACAGCTTTGTGCCGCACTTGGCACAGAAAGCTTCCCCGGGCTCCGCTGGAGTCCCGCAGTTAGGACAGCTGGCAGGTGCACCCAGCTTCGTTCCGCAGCCGGTACAGAAAGCAGCGCCCGGCTTAAGTATCTTCCCGCACTTCGGACAGGCTGCAGGAGCGGGTATCTCAGTCCCGCAGGCCGCACAGAAGCGCTCTCCCGGTCCCGCGGGCGTTCCGCATTTCGGGCAGGCAACAGGGGGCTGGGGAGGCTGTCCGTAAGGAGACATGCCCGGCTGCATACCCGGTGCCATGCCGGGCTGCATCATTCCGTGAGCCATTCCCGGCTGTATCATCCCGGCTCCGCCGAAGGCCTGCTGCGCCATATTTGCCATTCCCATGCCCATGGCTCCGCCCATTCCGACGCCCATGCCGAGGCCCATACCCATATTCATCATATTCGAGCCGCTGCCTTCGTTGCCTGCAGCGGTCTCCATGACGTTGAAGGCCTGCTCCTGCTGGAAAGTGTAGCCCTCTCTTGCACGCTTTCTCGCAAGCGCCTCTGATTCTATATCCATGCCGATGGCATTGGCCTCGGCTTCCTTCTTCCTTATCTTAAGATCGGTGATCGCCTGCAGATCTTCATCCGGCGCATTTATGCTGTGGAATGAGAAATTGTCCAGGCAGAGACCGAAATCGTCAAAATGTTCCCTCAGCCGTTCCTTTATGGTATCGGAAAAATCCGTAAGATGGGCTGCGATCTTCAGTATGCCGATGTTCTTCTCTATCATGGCCTTGGCCAGGAGGTCGGGAACATACTCCAGGATCTTGGCCCGCATGAAGAGCTCCAGCTCGTCAAAGCTGTAATCGGCCTTGGTACCCACCACTTTTTTCAGGAACTTTCTAGCATTTACGGCTGCGATGCTGCTGTCCACCTGCTCAAGGTGAACGCCGTAGAGACCGAAGGCCCTGACGTGAACGTTAAGATCCACCTCAGGATCCGTCACCATGATGGGTGCCTGGGTTCCCCAGTTAAGATCGTTCTGATATGCAGTATTTATGAAATAAACGGTGCTGTGGAATGCGGATTCGCCGCCTGTGAGCTTGTGAGCCATGTTCCTGAAGGGAGCAAATCGGCTGTCGCCCGTATCAAGCTTTATCTTGCAGGGGCCGGTGAATATGGAGACCTGGGCCGCACCGCCTGCGGTATTTATGGAATCCCCGGCCTCGACGTTATTAACGAAGACCGCCATCTGGGAATCGGCCACTATGAGCATGGAGCCGTTGGGAAAATCCTCATACTCAAACTTATGGGCAACGATGTTCCTTACCTCGTCACCTGCGGGCTCGTACTTTATGATATCTACGGAGAATTTGCCCACTGCACGGCTGATAAAGCCCTCCTTTGCCTTCGTGGGATCGAAGGAAGACTCCTTAGGATTGCTGCTGTCAAAAAGACCCATAGCGTAACCCCCCTTTGCACTTATAATGAGAGATTATTATTTTATCATACAGCCGGAAGTTTTGCAATCGGATAAATAAAGACTGGTGTGCCCTACTTAAAGAATAATGACAGCACCAGCGGGTGGAGCAGATAGATGCCCAGAGAAGCTTTTGCTATGACGGAAAGCGGCTTTACCTCCCTTTCCCTGCCGATGATCAGCAGGAACAGCGACGAGGAGAGCAGCAGCGTGTGAAAAGCCAGGGGAGTTGAAAAGCCGTCATAGAAAAGGCCGTCGGAAACGCTCCTCTTAACGCCCGCAAAGCAGGCGATGATATATGAAAGATCGGCTGCCAGGAACAGCAGCATCTTATGTTTATACTTTATCCTGTCCTTCATCCTGTAGAGAAAGCCTCCCAGCACGAAGTATCCGATATAGCCCGTAAAGAAGGAGAACTCAAACTGGCTCAGGAAATCCAGGAAAAGATACTTGAAAGGGAAATCAAAGCACTTCATCGTGGGCATCAGTATCCCGAAGATAAAGAAAATGACCAGAAAAAGTATACTGTTCTTTATCTCCCTTACGGCAGGGGCCAGTATGGGCGTCACCAGCACCAGCAGCGCCGCCAGGGGCAGGTACCAGAGGTGGTAATGGGCTCTGCCGCCGATAAGGTCCAGAAGGAACTGTTTCGGATCGAATACCCTGTCCCGGAGGCTGTCTATGATCAGATACACGCCCTTCCACACAAAATACAGAAGAATGAACTTCGCAGCTCCCCTCAGGGTCCTTTCGGAAACGGGCGCGGGTTCACTGTCCCTGCCGAGCCTCAGGGCGCCGCTTATCATCACAAAGAGGCTCACTCCCGTAAAAGCCATTATATTTATGCACTGGAAGATCGCAAAGCCGGGCGTCCCCACAGCGCAGGCTTCCAAGCCGCCGGCGCTCACGTGCACCAGCACCACCAGCACTATGGCCAGAGCCCTTATCTTGTCCAGCGAGATTATCCTGCCGTTTCCCTGCTCATTCATAGCACATCCGAAAAATGAGGCTTAAGCCTTGTGTAGATCAGTCTTCCGAAAAGAGCCACGAGCACCGTAAATCCCCAGAAATACAGGCTGAGCTTCCAGTCCCGGAAAAACCAGCGCTTTCCGAAAAGGGCACCGCGGTAACCGTTCACTATATAATACACAGGATTCAGCTTGAAGATGAACTTAAGCAGTTCCGACTTACCGTCCAGGAACGAGATATCCCAGAGTATGGGTGTAGCCCACATCCCCACCTGCAGGCCTATCGCGATGATCTGGGCAAGATCCCTGAAGAACACCATGACAGAAGAGAAGGTATAAGTGATCGCCAGCACCAGAGCAAACAGGCAGAAGCTGTAGTAAGGTATCTGTATCATGGAAAGCTCCGGCGTGATACCGTAGAAGAGACACATCAGCAGCAGAACGCACACAAAAAAGGCGTGTACGAAAAGGGCTCCCAGCACCTTCACCGCCGGAAGTATCTTTATATCGAACACCACCTTCTTCACAAGGTAGCTGTATTCCGTAAAGGCGTTTGCCCCCTGCTGCAGGGCTTCGCTGAAATAGAACCAGGGAACAAGTCCCGCTGTGAGCCAGAGCACATAAGGAGTCTCGATGCCTCCGGCCAGCCTCTGGGCCCTTTGGTCGAAGATCACCTCGAAGACAAAATAATAAAGGAGTACCGTGACCACAGGCTGTACCAGTGCCCACAGTATCCCCATATACGAGCCGGCGTAACGGGTCCTGAAGTCGTTCTTCGCCAGCTTCCATACCAGGCTCTGTTTTCTCTTTACGCCTGCAGTTCGCTCAAGCTTCCCCATTTTTTATCCTTGTCCGAGATAACCAGCTCCACACCCTCTTCAAAGGGCCACTCGATGCCTATCCCGGGATCGTCATACTTGATGCCGCCCTCATCGTTGGCATGATAAAAATCGGTGCACTTATAGCAGAACTCCGCCCGCTCCGAAAGCACCAGAAAACCGTGGGCAAAGCCCTCAGGTATATAGAACTGCTTCTTATTCTCCTCGGAGAGTCTGACTCCGTACCACTTTCCGTAGGTTGCGGAGCCCTTCCGTATATCCACGGCCACGTCGAAAACCTCGCCCCTTACCACTCTCACCAGCTTGGCCTGGGGATGGTTTATCTGGAAATGAAGGCCTCTCAGCACACCGCGTACCGAAGCCGACTGGTTGTCCTGCACGAACACCCTGTCAATGCCGGCCTCCGCAAACTCCTTCTGCTGGTAGGTCTCCATGAAATAGCCGCGCTCATCCCCGAAAACAGAAGGTGTGATGACCTTCAGACCTTCTATCTCACAGGATTCTACTGTTATCTTTGACATCTTATTCTCCTTCCCCTCCGTTCTGCCATACCATGTCAAGATCCACTCTTCCCTCGATGCCGTCGATATGCCCGGAGGAGGTGTACTGCCAGAGCGAAAATTTTCCTTTATATAACGGGCTGGAACGGTACTCCGCCAGCCAGTGCACATAGTCCTGAAGGGCGTCGTCGTCCATGTTGTTCTTAAACCAGTAACGCCCCGAATACACGCCGCCGTGATAGCCTGCCGCCTTAACGGTCTCACAGAAGGCCCGGACCACTTTTGTCCTGGTGGCCTTGTCAAGACCGTCGGCCCGGCCGTTTCCGCCGGCACCCTCCACATCTATGAAGATGGGATATTCTATGCTGCTGCCCTCCAGAAGGGACACCGCCATGGAAGCCTCTTCCACAGCCTCAACCTCGTTCACGGCCTGGGTAAAGAAATACAGACCCACGCCTACTCCTGCTGCCCTGGCGCCTTCCAGATTCTTCTTAAAATACGGATCCTCCACCAGGGTGCCGCTGCCGGAGCCTCTGTAGCCGCAGCGGATTATGGCGAATTCCACTCCGTCTGCTGCCGCCCGCTTCCAGTCTATATCCTTCTGGTATTTGGATACGTCTATACCGAAGGCCGCGTCCGTTCCCGCCCAGCGTCCGGTATTCTCGGTCTCGTCGGCATCACTGCCGGCCTCCTGGACCGCGGTGTCCTCCACCGCAACGTTTATCTCGCTCTCATCGTGGATGTAGAACACTATATCCTCGATGACGTTATACTCAAGCCTGTCCTTCACCGCCACACGCATGGGCTCTTCAGGCACGGTAAAGCCTTCGTATTCCTTAAGCTGCACAAAATGATCACCGGCTCCCATGTCGGGAATGTAGATCAGGCCGTCCCTGTCCAGATCCTTATATTCGTTGACCTCATCCACCGTCACATAAAAGGGATAGCCGCTGACGGGCTTTCCCGCACTGTCGGTGATGCTGACACGGATATCCTTCATGACACTGCCGGCAGTAAGATAAAGCCTTGCTGCGCCGTCAGAGCTTACGGCTACCTGGGGCTTTTTTCCCGGAGGCGCCTCATCAAAGAAATCCGGATCCCGGAGGTAGTCGTGGTAGGAGCGGGCGTCAGCCGAAACCGTTTCCTGCTTATCCTCCGGCGCCGTTACCGTACTCTTCTCTGCAGGTTTATTGCTGTACCAGATGAGCAGAAGCGCCAGCACGAGCACGGAGATCACGGCGATTATGGTAAGATCGCGTACATGTCTGTCCATGCTTTATCAGAGGCCGTTTGCCACATCCATCAGATACTGTCCGTATGCCGTCTTCATAAGGGGCTCGGCCAGCTTCATCAGCTGCTCCTTACTTATGAAGCCTCTCTTGTAGGCTATCTCTTCGATGCAGGAGATGTAAAGCCCCTGCCTTTTCTGGAAAGCCGCCACGAAATCCGCCGCATCCAGAAGCGCGTCATGGTTGCCGGTATCCAGCCAGGCAAAGCCGCGGCCCAGGGGTTCCACATGCAGCTCGCCCCGTTCCAGATACTCGTTATTGATGCTGGTTATCTCTATCTCTCCTCTGGCCGAGGGCTTCACGTTCTTTGCTATCTCAACCACGTCATTGTCGTAGAAATAGAGCCCCGGCACCGCATAATTGCTCTTCGGATACTCCGGCTTCTCCTCGATGGAGACTGCCTTTCCATTCTCGTCGAATTCCACCACCCCGTATTCCCTGGGGTCCCTTACATAATAGCCGAAGATGGTGGCGCCCTTTTCCCTGGAGGCTACCTCCTTCAGCTTCTTCGAAAAGCTCTGTCCGTAGAAGATGTTATCTCCCAGGATAAGAGCCACGTTGTCGCTTCCTATGAACTCATCCCCTATGATAAAGGCATCCACAAGTCCCCTCGGTGTCTCCTGCACCGCATAGTAAAAGCTCATGCCCAGCTGGCTTCCGTCTCCCAGAAGCTCCTCAAAGACCGGCAGATCCCTGGGAGTGGAGATTATCAGCACTTCCCTGATCCCCGCCAGCATCAGTATGGACAGGGGATAATAGATCATGGGCTTGTCGTAGACAGGCATGATCTGCTTGGATACCGCCTTGGTAAGCGGATACAGTCTGGTGCCGGAACCGCCGGCAAGTATGATGCCCTTCATATGAGATCACCTCCCGCTGTACATCTTCTCGTAATACTTCTGGTATTCGCCGCTGGTCACGTTTTTCATCCAGGCCTCGTTCTCCAGATACCACTTGATGGTGAGGCGTATGCCGTCCTTAAACATGGTCTCGGGCTCCCAGCCTATGGCAGCCTTGATCTTATCCGGAGCGATGGCATAGCGGCGGTCGTGTCCCTTACGGTCCTCCACATAGGTGATAAGGTCGCGGGAGACGTTCTTCTTTCTCGGATCCTCATCGGGAAGCAGCTCCAGCAGCGTATCGATGATGAGCTGCACTATCTCGATGTTCTGCTTTTCGTTGTGTCCGCCCACATTGTAGGTTTCGAAAAGCTCGCCCTTCTCCTGCACCATATCGATGGCCTTGGCGTGATCCCGCACATAGAGCCAGTCCCTGACGTTCTTTCCGTCACCGTAAACAGGCAGCGGCTTTCCGGTGAGGGCGTTGTTTATCATAAGGGGTATCAGTTTCTCGGGAAACTGGTAAGGCCCGTAATTATTTGAGCAGTTGGTGATGTTGGCCGGGAATTTATAGGTGTCCATATATGCCCGCACCAGCATATCCGAACCCGCCTTGCTTGCGGAATAGGGAGAATGGGGTGAATAGGGCGTGGTCTCGTAGAAATAGCCGCCGTCCTCAGGCAGCGATCCGTATACCTCGTCCGTAGAAACATGTAGGAACTTCTTTCCGGCCTTAAAGCCGCTGCCCTCTTCCCAGGCGTCCCTTGCGCAGTTGAGCATTACCGCGGTGCCGCCCACATTGGTCTTCACAAAGATCTCGGGATCCAGGATGCTCCTGTCCACATGACTCTCTGCCGCGAAATGCACCACCCTGTCGATATCGAACTCCTTAAATACCTTCGCCACGGCTTCCTTGTCGCAGATGTCCGCCTTCACAAAATGGTAGTTGGGTTCTTTATCTATACCCGCAAGGTTTTCCGGATTGCCGGCATAGGTCAGGGCATCAAGGTTCACCACCTCGATGTCACTGCCGTACTTCTCAAAGATATAGTGTATGTAATTTGAGCCGATAAAGCCGGCGCCGCCGGTAACAAGATAAGTCCTCATGAAAACCTCCTTTTAATAGTAGCTTAAGTTCATATCCACTGAACCGCTGATGCCGCTGATGCTTCCCTTGCGGGAATACTGCCATATATCATAATGTCCGTCATAGCCGGGTTCCGCGGCATAATGTGCCATCCAGATCTTTGCCCCTGAAAGAACCGATACATCTACCATGGGGCCCAGCCAGGATACGGAGGAATAAACACCTGTGCTGTAGCCGCCGCTCTTTACTGTCTCGCAGAAAGCCCTGCAGACCGCGGTCCTTTCGGCCTTTTTAAGTCCGTCGGCCCTGCCGTTCTTTCCCGTGGTGAATTCCGTATCGATGAACACCGGGTAATCCAGATGCTCGCCGCCGATAAGGGCCAGGCACATGGAAGCCTCTTCCACTGCCTCCGCTTCGGTCACGGCCTGGGAGAAGAAGTACACGCCTACCTTTATCCCGGCGGCCTTCGCCCCTGCCAGATTACTCTTAAATCTGGGGTCCTCTACCAGAACGCCGCTGGCGGAACCTCTGTAGCCGCAGCGTATGATGACAAAGTTCACTCCTGAATTCTTTACTGCGGTCCAGTCGATGGCCCCGTTCCACTTGGAAACGTCTATGCCCATGACACCGCTGTTGCCGCCCTCATTCAGAACACCGTCAGTGCCGAAATGATAGCTTACGCCCTGTATGATCTGGTCTCCGGTGACCTTGTTGCCGTTCTTGTCGAAGTAGTATTTCTTTCCGTCAAGGGTCTGCCAGCCGGTGTAGATGTATTCCACATTCCCGGCCACGAAGAATTCGCTCTTCGTATAATAATCGGCGAATACGGCCTCCTCGTAGCTGCCGTCTTCCTTCTTATAATATACCTGGTTGCCGTCCTTGTCCTTAAGCTTTGTGGTCTTGTCGTCCTTGGGATTCTCCACCACCTTTACGGTGCTGTAATCCTCTTTCTCGTTGCCGTTCTTATCCTTGTATTTTGCAGTGATAACGGCGCGACCGTTCTTCAGGGCTTCCACATTGCCTTTCTTGTCAACCTTTGCCACTTCCTCATCATCTGAGCTCCAGCTGAACTTCTCGGGATCGGTGACATCATCGCCTTCGCTGAACACGGCCCTGACCTTGAGCTGCCTCTTCTCCCCTTTCGCAAGGGTGAATTCCGCAGTCTCCAGCTCCACCTTCTTTATCTTGGCCTTATCCTTATCCTTCTCTGTAGGAGTGGGAGTAGATGTAGCCTCAGGTATAGGAGTGGGTGTTGCAGTAGCCTCCGGGTTTTCCTGATCCGCCGGAGTGGGCGTAGGCGTTGCATCCTCCTGCGCAGCTTCCGTAGGCGTTGCCTCGGGAGTAGGTGTAGCCGTGGGTTCTGCAGTAGGTATGGGCGTAGGCTCCGCAGTCGGGATGGGAGTGGGTATTGCATCTTCCTGGGCGCCTCTCTCCACCACCTCGGGAAGGGCTGCATAGGCCGGCTCCGCGATACTGCTCTTCTCTATCTTCTTATAGGCATCCTCACCGTTTTTCGCGGTCTTAGAGGATTCCACGAATTCCACCGTGTCTTTTGTGGTGGGCGCCGCAGGCTCCTCTGCCTGCTCGTTATTTCCTGCGGTATCCTCCACCGCGGCGTTGACCTCGGCCTCGGTCTTTATCTCTTCCTTTATCGCTACCTGCTGGTAGACGATCTTGTCCCGGACGCTGACCACGCTGTCGTCATTGACGAAAACATAGCCTTCAATGGGTTCGGCTTCCACTGCATAGCTGCCGCCCTTCATGTTCTGCTCATGTATGATGCCGTCCTTATCACTGTCGGTCAGGGTTATGGCTGATGACTTTGAAGGCGTCACCTTCACCTTGAATTCCACGCCGCTGATGAGATGGCCCGTGGAGTCGTCGGTGAACTTTATCTTAAGGTCCTGCTCGATGGAGGTGAATACCATCTCCACCCGGATATCCGCCTCTTCTTCCTCAGGCTCGGGTTCCGGTTCTTCCGTTTCGCCTTCGGTGGGATCCGGCTCCTCCACTGCAGTCTCCTCCGCAGCGGCCATAGCGATAAGGCCCTGCTGGCCCGCAATGCCTATGGAGCTGATCTCCTGTCCCAGTCCCTTCATATCCACGGAGCTCCCGGCCTTCCTGAAGGCTATGGCAAAATACAGGGCACAGGCTCCGAATATGAGGAACAGCGCCGCCACGCCCACTATCCTGGCCGCGGTATTGCGCTCTCTTTCTTTTACGGGATTCCGCCTGTTCTTATCCCTGGGAGCCTTGACCCTGGGAGCATTCAGATCCACGAAATCTTCCCTGCCTATAGGCCCCTTTCTTCCGCTCTTCTTTTTAGCGGAAGCCTTTTCCTCCGAAGGTTTCTCTTCCGGCTTCTTCTCTTTGGTGTTCTTTTCTTTGGACTTTTTCCCTTTTGGAGCTTTGTCCTTTGCGGACTTGTTTTTTGATGCCTTTCCCTTCGGCACCTTTTTTACGGGAGCCTCTTCGGGCTCCTGCTCATCTTCCGGGTATTCCTCCTCAGGAGTATCTTCTTCATCATACTCATCTTCATCGTACTCCTCTTCAGGATCATCCTCTTCGTCGTACTCCTCATCGGGATATTCCTCTTCCGGTTCATCCCCGTCATTTTCTTCAGGATACTCTTCCTCATCCTCAGGCGGAAGTTCTTCCCCGGCTGCTTCCTCCTCAGGGTAATCTTCCGCGTACTCTTCCTCAGGGAACTCTTCTCCGCCGTATTCCTCTTCGGCATATCCGCCGTCGGGATACTCCCCTTCGATATACTCCGGATCCTCCGGTATATCCGGCACCACGATGGTGTCTCCTGCTGCCGGGGCGTCTTCAAGCTGCATCCCGGCCTCGATGCCCGCAAGTATGATGGCCTCCGTATCCGGCATCATGTCGGTATCCGTAAGGCCTTTCTTTTCCGGTATTTCCGCTGCTTCCTCCAGGGCCGCATCTATCTCGCCGCCCCCCGGCATCACCCTGGTCTCAGCCATATCAAATTTAAGCTCCTCACGGATATCCGTAAGCAGCGTGGTATCTACGCTGACCTCACCCTGAAAGACAGGGGGCGCCTCATACTCCGCCTCCTGCGGTATCTCTTCTTCAGGGTACTCCTCTTCCGGAAGCTCAGCCTCTTCAGGGTACTCCTCTTCCGGAAGCTCAGTCTCTTCTTCCTCAACGGGAACCAGCAGGGGCAGCGCCCCCGTATCATCCAGGTCGATTATCGATATCTCATCTTCAGGTTTCTTACCCAAACCCTAACACTCCTCGCCTCTTTATGTAAACCAAACTATTTTATCACAAGCCCGTGTCTTTTACAAGCCACATAAAAGCTTCATCTTCTTCTTAATGCCCACAGGCAGTGAAAATATTTCACCCGCCCCGCATTTCCATTCCTCAAGGATCTCTGCGGTAAGACCGTCATACTCATGAAGGGTCATGGTCTTTCTGAAGCTCTTAAGCTCGCTTCCGTACACAGCCTTTGCAAGACTGTAGAGTCCCGTCTCCCCGCTTTCCTTTAAAAAGGCGGTCTGGATACGGCGCTGGTCCAGCCTGTGGACTATGAGATCACGCTCCCTGTCGCTCTTATCGTGACTTATGCTGTCCTCCCTGATGCGGTAATGATAGAGAAAGCTGTTCAGATAGCAGAGCCGGCCGCTCTTAAGGCTCGACTTCGTGGAAAAAACTATGTCCTCGTATTTTTTCCCCTTCGGAAAGGAAAGCCCCTCCGTTATATCCCTGCGGTACAGCCTGGTGCAGGCGGAATAGGAGGAAGGACGTTCTTCATTATAGGTGATAATATCCCTGATATGCTCTTCTGCCGTGAGCACCGTCATCTTCCCGTCCGCCGGAAGGATCTCCATTCCGGGATCCGCGCCGAAGGTATCAAAGCGGCACACCGCCATGGCAGTGTCATTATCCCTGCAGAGACCGAAAAGGGTCTCGTACATATTCTTTTCCACCACATCATCGGGATCGATGAAGGAGATGTATTCACCGCCTGCTGCCGCAAGTCCCGCATTTCTGGCGTCCGAAAGGCCGCCGTTCGGCTTGTGTATGACCTTTATGCGGCTGTCCTTAGCCGCCCATTCGTCACAGAGCACAGGGGTCTCATCGGTGGCGCCGTCGTCCACCAGGATGAGCTCCAGCTCTCCATAGCTCTGGCCGCAGAGGCTTTCCATGCACTCCCCGAGATAGGCCGCAACGTTATATGCAGGGATTATTACGGTGATAAGCTTATTATCCATGATGATCTAAGAAGCATACATATAGAGTATGCTGTAGCATTCGTTTATCTTCTTGCACATCTCCTCGGAGCCCCCGGGATTGTCCGGATGATACTTCTTGATAAGGAGATTGCGCTTTTCCTTTATCTCGCTCTCCGTGAAGGGTATCTCCACGTTGAAGACGGATTTTGCCTCTTCCAGAGCCTTATCGGAGGCAGGCTTTTTTGGCTCCTCACGGCGGCGCTCCTTTTTCTGCTCCTTCCGTGCCTCTTCCTCCATGCGCTTCTTCTTTTTTTTCGTCTGCTCGTAACGCTTGTCCGCACGGGCTTTCTGCTTTGCCCGCTGCCAGGCCATGCGGTCTTCCTCGGTCTGATGATACTCAGTCTCGGAGCTCTTATGCTCTTCCTTCTTTGCCTCTTCCCCGCTCTTTCCGTCTTTACCGGTTCCGGCGGCAGCCTTATCCTTCGCAGCATCGCCCTTTATCCCAAGGCTCTTCCTGCATTCGTCATAACTCTTTGCAAAAATGTGGGTGAAGGCTTCCAGCAGCATGAAAAGCGTTGAAAAGAGTTTGAGCAGAGGCTCGAAAAGGAGAAATGCGACAAGGGCCAGCACCGTGGCTGCCATGATAAAAACCCAGGTATGCTCGCGGAGGAAGCTCTGCCTGTGAAGAAGCCAGAGTCCCGCTCCGACTGCTGCCAGCGTGAACAGCAAAAGCAGCGCCCTTCCGATGTCGGGGCGGCGGCGCAGCTTTCCCAGCAGCACGTGGAGCCCCTTTCCCGGGGCCGCCAGCACCATCTCGCTGCGCAGCATAAATCTGTTGACCTTGGTTATCTCTCTGGACATAAATATATATTTATGATCTTCTTTCCACCGGCATTGCCAGATTTACTCTCATATCACCCTTAAGCAGCATCTTTCCGAAGCCCGCAGGTATGATCAGGTGGTCACCTTTCTTAAGCTGCATATCCTCCAGGCTGCCGCTGCCCTCTATAACAGAGGCTACCAGGAAGGCCTCCGGCGGACATTCCGGCTCCGCCGTTCCCTGCACCCTGATGGTCCACACCTTATAATCCGGGGTTTCAGCCAGAAGCTCAGCCTCGTTCAACCGGCCTTCCTCATGAAGTACATCCTCAGGTCCCTTCCTGTCAGGCGTGTTTATCACCTCAAGGCTCTCCTTCACGTGCAGCTCCCTGGGTTTTCCGTTCTGAAGCCTGTCAAAATCGTATACCCTGTAGGTTATATCGCAGTTCTGCTGCACCTCCAGCAGGGTTATCCCTCCGGTGATGGAGTGAAGCGTTCCCGGATCGATCTGGATGAAATCCCCTTTCTTTACCGGCACTCTGTTAAGCAGCTCATCCCAGCGTTTCTCTTCCACCAGTTTCTTAAGCTCATCCTTATCTGCCGCCTTGTTCCCTATTATAAGTTCAGCACCCTCCGGGCAGTCCAGTATATACCAGCATTCTCTTTTCCCGTTGCTTTCTCCGTGTTCTCTTGCATAGACATCATCGGGATGTACCTGTATTGACAGATCGGCACCCGCATCTATTATCTTAACCAGCAGAGGGAAATTTTCACCTTTCCAGCTGATGACCCCCTCCTTCACAAGCTCCGAGATCCTCTTTCCGGCATAATAGCCTGAGGCGACCCGGTTGTCGGCCTGTTCATTGCAGGCAACGGCCCAGCATTCTCCGTATTTTCCACTGCCGGCCTCTTCGTAGCCCCATACATCCTTAAGCTTCGTTCCGCCCCAGATGCGCTCCATCAGGGCAGGCTCAAGCTTCATGGGAAGCAGGGGAAGATCATCTGCGGGAGGCTCTGCCACTATGACACCCAGAAGATCAAAGGTCGCAGCCCCCTCACTGCTCCCGCTCTTTATCCAGGCCGGTCCTCCGGTAGACGTCTTCAGCTGCTCCCAGCCAAGGCTCTCCGGGTCTCCCAGTATCCTGATGGTGAGCTCATGGTCCTTTACTTCGGGATAAACATCCCTGTAGGCAGCCAGAGCCCCATAGCCCTCGTAATAATTTGCAGGACTGGCTCCGATCCTTACCTGATCCGGCAGGAGATGCCCGTGGCGCATCACAGTAACGATGCTCAGGCAGTCCCCCCAGTCCTGGTCAAAGTTCGCATCCAGCAGGACCGCATTCTCCTCATCCCCGTCCACTATGGCCAGGGCCACCGGTGCCGGTCTTTTCACCGTGCGTCTGAACTGCACCGCCAGCTCGCTTCCCCTGAAGCGTATGCTTATCTCGTCACCGGCTTTATATCCGACCCAGCCGCCACGGAAATGGTCTGCCGGGTATTCCTTATCCTTAGTATCCTTTTCAAAGCCCCTCAGGACCGCGTCACAGTTTGCATGCTGCAGGCGCACCGTCTTTTCGTAGGCGTTCACCGTAAGCGGTCGGGGCAGGAGCTTACTGCTGTACAGCGCATTCTCCTGTCTTACCTTATAAAGGAAATCCGTCACCAGCTCCGCTATGAGCCTGTGCCCGTTGTCAGTGGGATGGAGCATGTCCTCCGTCACTTCCGATACGTCAAGCTCCCCGTCCTGTATCCTCTGATATACGGAAGCACCGATGCTTATGCAGGGCAGGCCGTAATGCAGGCCCAGTCTTAAGTGTATCGGCTCAGCCGTAGCTGCGTCATCATATTTTATAAAATGGATGAGCACCACCGCGGGCTCATTCTCCGCCTTAAGACAGCCCCTGATAAGCCCTTCATAAGTCTCCTCACAAAGATCCGCATTGGCATCGTTAACGGAAAAATCCACGAATATCACATCCGGCTTTTCGGCAAGCAGCTCTCCCAGCCTTGCCACGCCGTAGTCCGAACCCGTACCTCCTATGCCGGCATTTACATAGCGGGTTTCTGCCTTCGGGAACTGTCCGCACCACCAGGTATGGATCCTCTTTGCGTAGCAGTATTCATGTTTTGTAGACGAATAGCCCTCGGTTATAGAGCCGCCGAGAAAGCCCAGGCAGAGCTTTTCACCACGCTCCGCCTTTTCCATGGCCTTCTTCAGAAGGCCGTGGTCTCCACTGTTCACAACCCCGTCGTATGCTTTCATTCCTTCACCATTACTTTCTTATTATTCTGTCTAAGAAGCTGTCCGGCTTCCCATCATTTTCCGGCTCCTGCTTTCTGACCTTCTTCCGTCGTTTTATGATAAGGTTGCCCATACGGCTTTCGGTGATCTCCCCGTCTTCATAGATCACTTCTTCTCCCGAAGAAGGACTTCCGCCGGTCTCATCATCTTCTTCCTCATCTTCCTCATCTTCTTCTTCCTCAGCATCTTCCGCTGCTGCTGCCGCAGCCGCCTTCTCCGCTTTTTTCCTGCGGAGCTGCGCGAAGATATCGTCGGTATCGTCCTCTTCATCCGGATTCCTGGAGTAGCGCCTCAGTATCCCCTCCATGATGAGGGATGACAGAAACCAGTACAGTCCCGGCACCACCAGCAGGCTCCAGGGCATAAGGTACATGACGTAAAGCCCCGCAGCAAAGATCAGGGTCATAAGGGCCGAAGCCCATATATGCCTGAAGCATATGTAAAAGGCCGTCTTGAACACGTTGAAGCGCCCGCCGCCGTAACGTGAGGCGCAGGGGAAGAAGACCGTGTTCATGGCCACATAAAGCAGTAATATCCCGTAGATAATATACAAAAGTGACTGGGTGAACTCCGTACCGTAGCCGTGAAGATATATGATGTCAAACAAAAGCCACACCAGCACCAGCAGGTCACAGAAGGCCACCGGAAGCCATCTTTTCAGCTGTCGCAAAAATGCTTCAAAAAAGACCCTTGTCACATAGCCCTTCCCCCTGCGTATGACCTTTGCGGAGGTATGGTAGGCCGCCATGGAGGCCGCCGGCAGGGTTATAACGGGTATTGAACACAAAAGCCACAAAAGCCCCGTTAAGAGCACCGAGCCCAGAGTGTTCATAAAGCGCGCAAATATAGTATCCGATGAAAACAATCTGTTCACGGGTAACTATTGTACCACAACCGTCTCTTCTTTACAATAAAAGGGGTAGCTTTACAAATCGGGGGATGGGTGTTAAAATCTACAACGGTCGCCGAAAGGCAGGAATGAACGAAAGGAACAGACGATGGAAGAAGAGATAAAGAAGGAAAACGAAGGCGAAGACCGCGTTATCATCACAAAGGATATGCTTGTCAGCGATGCGCTGGCACTGAACCCGAATATCGCCCCCGTGCTCATGAGCGCCGGCATGTACTGCTTCAGCTGCCCTGCATCCATGGGCGAGACCATCGAGATGGCAGCCATGGTACATGGTTTTGACGTGGACGATATCCTGGAGGCGGTGAATTCCTGATCCGGGGAACACCCGGGTGACTCCGGGATACAGACTCCTTCACGAAGACCAAAAAAGAGCCCCGCGGCAGCCGCAGGGCTCTTACTTATTCATCTTATCTTTACTTACTTCTTCTTAGGTGCTGCCTTCTTTGCAGGCTCTGCCTTCTTTGCGGGTTCAGACTTCTTTGCAGGCTCTGCCTTCTTTGCTGCTGTCTTGGCAACGAGCTTCTTCAGCACCAGGGCCTTAGCTGCATCTCCCTCAACGGTGAATGCGCTCTCGTCTCCCTTTCCGTCAAGGAAAGCGATCAGCTTGTCTGCTTCAGCAACCACCTTAGCGTCGCGATCGTTGTACTCGTAAGGCTGTACATCGATCTTGCCATCCATAACTGCTACGTAGAACGCACCATGGCCTTCTCCTGTGATATTGATCTGTACGGCCACATTCTCTACGCCCTTGACATCAGCCTTAGCGGCTTTCTTCTGCACGTATGCAACGATCTCTTCGTAAGTCATAGCTATCTCCTTTTTTGACCACTCATAAATGAGTACCCTTCACAATTTCTATGACAATATAACCCTTTTTTTCAAAAACGTCAACAAATTCGCGGAATTTTGTTAGTTTTTGACAATAACACCCGCCATATACAATGGTTTATACTTAAACTCTGACATAAAAGGAGGCTGAAAATGGCTGATAAAAGGGTTAAGGAGATACTGAAACGCCTTGATGACAGGTACGGAAGGGACATTCCGTGCTACCTGGACCACGATTCCGCATGGCAGCTGCTGGCTGCCACGATACTCAGCGCCCAGTGCACGGACGCCAGGGTAAACCTGGTGACAAAAGAGCTCTTCAAAAAATATCAAAGCCCCGCAGAGCTTGCAGCTGCGGACCTTAAGGAGCTGGAGGAGGACATACGCTCAACGGGTTTCTACCATAATAAAGCAAGGAATCTCATAGCGATGTGCAAGCGGCTGGTTGGGGAATACGGCGGAGACGTCCCCTCAGATATAGACGCCCTTACAAGCCTCCCCGGAGTAGGCCGCAAGACCGCCAATGTCATCCGGGGCAATATCTACCACATCCCTTCCATAGTGGTCGATACCCATGTGGGGCGCATTTCGCGGAAACTGGGCCTTACGGAGGAGACAGATCCCGTAAAGGTGGAGTACGCGCTCATGAAAAAGCTGCCGGAAGAGCACTGGATCGCCTGGAACATACAGATCATCGCCCTGGGCCGCAGCATATGCACCGCCCGCTCCCCAAAGTGTGAAGAGTGTTTTCTCAGAGACCTCTGTCCTTCCTCTCTTGCTAAAAATCAATAATAAAAACCCGGGGCGGATACCCCGGGTTTTTCGTTTCCGCTTTTTCGCCTGCAAGGGCTGATCTTTACTGCTTCTCGGAGATAGCTCCTACAGGGCAGCCGCCTGCGCAGCTTCCGCAGCTGATGCAGGTATCTTCATTTATCTCGAACTTGCCATCGCCCTCGGAAATAGCTCCAACGGGGCAGCCGCCTGCGCAGCTTCCGCAGCTGATGCATCCGTCACCTATAACATATGCCATCTTTCTGTACCTCCTGTCATTTCTTTAAATGGCCGCTCCACGGCCACTGTCACGCATTGAATATTATCACGTAAAAGCCGGTTAGTGTTAGTGAATTTTAGTTAGACATATAAAACCATTGCCGCGGCTGGCGGATACTGTCTGTCACCATCAGCTGTTGGCCCACATTCCGCCCACATTCTCGATATCCGAAGGATTTATCTCCGCAGTCTTTGCGAATATCTTCCTCGCGGTCTCCCTGTCACGCTTTATCTCGGCCATGTATGCCCGCACCAGCAGCGCATCGTAGCACTCCTGGAAGCGGCACTGGAGGCAGAGATTACAGCTCTCCGTCTTAGCCAGATACTTCTCGCAGATCTCCTCATCACCCAAAATGAGATGAGCCAGGGCAAGACGCTCGTAACGCATGGCATTATCGCAGGTGTAGGATTTCAGATAGTACTCCTCGGTACCCATCTTCTCATCCTCACGGTCCCTCAGGTTCTTGGGAACGTGATCCTTCCTGATCATCCTGGAAAGCCAGATCTTCGCATACATCTTTGCGCTGTTTTCGTATGCCGGGTTGAAACGGTACTTCACCGCCAGCAGCTTAAAGCAGATGCTGAGGCTCCTCAGCACCCCGTCCGTATTCTGGTTCAGCCTGTTCTTCAGGTCCAGGGCCTTCTGCAGCATATCCGATGCCTTCTTCAGCTCCCTGACATAGAGCAGCTTGTCCCCCATGTCCCAGAAATACTTGGCAGCAGCCTCCGCTATCTCCCTCCTGGTCCCCCTGAACCATACAGCCGGCGAGAAATAGAGCTGTGCCGTCCCCAGCTTCTGGGCCTTTCTTATCTTCGGGAGCAGTTCCTTCATCTCCTTCATGAAATTATCCGTATCGGTAAGAAGAACGATGTCCAGTATCCCGCACAGATATGAATACTCGCTTATCAGATCCTTTTTCTTAAGGAGATCGTAGACCCCGCGGGCATTCGCCCCCTTGCCGGCAGCCACATACATATCCGCAAGCTTTGTGTAATAACCGGTCTTCTCCTTGTGGGCATCCAGGAACCGCTCCATGATCTCCACTGCCTCGGCAGGCTTTCCCTTTGCCAGCATGGTATCCGCCAGCTGGTATATGGGAGCCGACTGCAGGGTGCCGTACTTATCGATGCATTCACGGAAGATCTTTTCCGCCTCTTCCGTCCTGCGGTTAAGATAATGCAGGTCACCTATCCTGTACAGCCTGTAGGAATCGTCTGAATCATCCCCCTCGCTCTTCTCCAGGGACATCTTAAGATCCTCTATGGCAGCGTCATTTTCCGCCATATACTTCAGATGATCCGCCCTGGTCGAATAAACGAAGGCGCTGGGATTAAGCTCCACCAGCCTGTCAAAGAGCCGTTTTGCCTCCTCATAATCCTTTATCGTCTCGTAACGCTGGTATCTCTGCTGATAGCATTTCGCCAGCTCAAACACCGCCCTGTCCTCTTCCGGATCCAGCTTCAGTGTCTTTTCAAAGCATTCGATGGCCTCGTTAAGCATCTGTCCCTTATTCTTATAGCAAAGGCCGTAGTCATACCAGATAACGGGATTCTCCGGGTCATTCTCCGCCAGCTCGCGGTAAAACCTGATAGCCTCGTCATATTTTTCCTGTATCCTGTATATGCTGGCCCTGAGCATGTAGAAACCCTTCAGCTTCGTACCCGCGGCTATGCGCTCATTCGCTATCTTAAGCGCCGTTTCAAAATCATCGTATTCCACGTTCGCGCTTGCCAGCTCAAAGAATACATGGTCCTTTGTGATGACATCTTCGGGATATATCTCGGGATCATCCTCCTCGCCTTCTTCCTCCAGCTCCCTGATCAGATCGTCCGCTTTCTCCCTGAACAGCTCCATCCTGTCCTTCACGCCGTCACGGCGCATGAGCTTCAGTTCCTCTATGGCGAGCAGCGGATGACTGACCCCGCTCTGCGCCGCAGCCTCCAGCACCTTCCTGGCATCATCCCTCTGGTTGTAGATCATGAATACCCGCATCGCCAGCAGGTAAGGCCTGAAATAATCCCTGTAGATGCCGAGTATATTGTGGTAGTCGTCCACAACGCCCTGGCCGTCATGAAGCCGGTAAAACGCTTCCTGGCGCCGCAGATATGCGGGAAGGTTTCCCTTATCCTTTTCTATCTCGGCAGTGCAGTCGTCAACAACCTTGCTGTATTTGCCTTCCCTCAAATATACTCGCTGAAGCAGGTCTTTGTATGGCAGGAGCATGGAGGCGTCGGTCTCACACTCTATCGCCCTGTTGATATGTTCCTCCGCGACAGCAAAGAGGGAATCGTCCTTTCTGTGAATGGCCAGATGCCCGTAGCATTCCCCCAGTACAAAATACTGGTAGCCAAGAGTCCTCTGTCTCTTCTTATACTTTTCGCTGCCATCGTCCTGAAGCTCCGCCAGGGCAGTCTGCCATTTTTTCAGATAATCAAGCGCCTCTTCATATTTTCCGAGCTCCAGAAGACAGCGTCCCTTCATATCCACATAGTCATAATACTCGGAAGTGCCGGGCACATAACTCCGCTCGTCCAGCATCTTAAGCACTTCCTCGATGCGGTCGCTGTGGAAACGGCTCCAGCACAGCTCGATCCAGGCCTCCAGATCCTCAGGATCCTCCTCCGTCTTCTGAAGGTAGGTCTTCTCCCTGCCCAGCTGGATGCGCACAAAGAAGTTCTTTATGGCCGGGGATCCGTTCATGCTGCTGATATTGTCACGTATCACATTTTCCGCAGTCTCGTAATCTCCCAGATGGAAGTAATATTTCGCACGGTCAAGGTGGGTCATGCCGTGATCCGGTATCTTTTCTATGACCTTATCCCAGAGAGCCATGGCCTCATCCCAGCGGTCCGCTTCGGCCAGCACCTCACCGGCCACTCTCTGTATGTAGCTTTCCTCGTATTTCGAGATGAGCTCTTCGGCCAGCTCTACCCTGTCACGGCCCTCTTCGGTCTGCTCGCTCTCCATCAGCATGGCGAACCTCAGCCGTTCCACATCACTGTAAGGGTGGTGTATCCCGAAGGCATCCATTTCCTTTATGGCCTTGCTTATATCCTCCCGGAGGTTCACCAGCTCCGGATGAGCCTCGAAAAGCTGCTCATTGGTCAGAAAGACCACGGGGCCGGTGCGCTGGTCCGTCATACCCCCTTCGATCCTCTCCTGCTCCAGCTCGTTCTCCAGTATGTTGTTATTCTTGTTCACGGCATAAAAAGCGCCGATGTAGCCGTCGTAATCCGGATCTTCGGTGTCAGCGGAAAAGAGCTTATAATTGCCGAAGGTGTCGCTCTCGCACTGATATATCACGTAATCCAGAAAATTCTCCGGGAATTTCTCAAGAAGCTCGCTTTTCTCTTCCTTAAAGCGGAAATCCCTTTCCAGAAGTTTCCACACGTCATGAGGCAGGAACTGGTGATCCATGATGTACACCAGAAGCCGTTCCCTCAGCTCAAAGGCCGTATCCAGCCCCTGGCAGAGAGGGTCCGAGAGCAGCTCCTCCCAGCAGTCTGTGTCGGCGCGCCGGGGCATATCCTTATAAACCGCGTCCACTCTCTTCAGCCAGCCGCCGATCTCGTCATCCCCAAGATCCTTTTCCTTCTTTTCCTCTTCCTTCGGAGGATTCAGGGCAAGCTCATAGGCTTCCCTCAGGGCCTTGAAGCCCTCGGGATCATCCTCCGGATTAAACTTCGGCAGAAGACTCCTGTACTGCTTTTTTATCTCAGCACTGTCCTCCGTCGGTTCCATTTCCAATATCTTCCATGCCTGCCTGATATCCATTCCGCCTGCCTCCCAAAACCGCTATATCTGTCCAAAATCGTATCTATTCAGAACCGCATTGCGATTCTGAATAGATACGCGATCTGTCCATGCATAATCGGCTTCGCCAATGGACAGATCGCCGTAAAACTCGGGATTCGCAAGCTCACCCTCGCGGCATTCTGAATAGTTATCCAAAATCTATCTTATCAGACCGGAAATGTCAAGGAATAACAACGCCCAACCATCAAACATACGTTCTTTTGTATTTTTTTTTCTTCTATGATATAATATGCCGTTACTATATTTATAGAAGGGATCAGAACGATGATAATCGGTATAGATCTCGGCACCACCAATTCACTGGTTTCATATTTTAATGGTGAAGAGACCGTTATAATCCCGAACAGGCTGGGCGGTGTGCTCACGCCTTCGGTGGTAAGTGTCGAGGGAGACAATATATATACAGGCGAGGTTGCGAAGGAGCGCATGCTCCTTCATCCGGACGAAAGCGCTGCGGTGTTCAAGCGGAGCATGGGCAGCGATATGCGCTATAAACTGGGCGGAAAGGAATACCGTTCCGAGGAGCTCTCATCCTTTATACTCCGTTCCCTTAAAGAGGATGCGGAGGAATTCCTGCATGAAGAGGTCACGGAGGCGGTCATAAGCGTTCCGGCCTATTTCAATGACGCCAGGCGTAAGGCCACAAAGCGGGCCGGAGAACTGGCGGGCCTTCAGGTGGAGCGCATCATCAGCGAGCCCACGGCAGCAGCCATCGCTTACGGCCTCTACGAGATGAATGATGACGCAAAGGTCCTTGTCTTTGATCTTGGCGGCGGTACCTTTGACGTTTCCATACTGGAGCTGTCCGGCACCATACTTGAAGTGCGTGCCGTGGCCGGCGATAACTACCTTGGCGGCGAGGATTTTACGGCCCGCCTTGTAGACATGTGGTTCGACAAGCTGAAGAAGGATCTCCCGGTCAAAAGGGAGGACATGGATGACAAGACGCTGCGCCACATCCATAAGCAGGCCGAGATCTGCAAGCTGGGCTTCACCGAGGAGCGCAGCTCCTCCATGCGCTGCGTCATAAACGAACAGGAATACGAGTGCAGCTTTATGCGGGATGAATACGAGAGACGCTGCGAGGATCTTCTTGAACGTATCCGCATCCCTGTCCGTAAGAGCCTGCAGGATGCAAGGCTCAAGCTAACGGAGATAGACAAGGTAGTCATGGTGGGCGGTTCCACCCGTCTCCACATGATACGTTCCCTGGTGGCAAAGCTTTTCCGCTTCATGCCCGATACCAGGATAAACCCGGATGAAGCTGTGGCCAGGGGCTGTGCCATCCAGGCTGCCATGAAAGAAAGACGGGAAGGCATACGCGAGGTCATACTCACGGATGTGTGTCCTTTTACGCTCAGCACCGAAGTAAGCATAGAGCGTGAGGGCGGCGGCTTTGAGAGCGGTCATGTCTGTCCCATCATAGAGCGCAACACCGTTATACCCGCCAGCCGCACAGAGACCCTCTATCCCTTAAGGGACGACCAGCGCAGCATACGGGTAAAGGTACTTCAGGGCGAGAGCCGTTTTGCGGCAAACAATCTGCTCCTTGGCGAACTTGAGATAGACCTGCCCAAAGGGAAGACCGAAGAGAACGGTGTGGATGTCACCTACACCTATGATATAAATTCCATACTTGAAGTCATCGTAAAGGTACGCCGGACAGGCGAAAGCGTCAAGCAGATACTCAAGGGCACCGATGTGGACATGAGCGACGAAGAGATCGCAAAGCGCATGGAAGAGCTGGCATACCTCAAGATCCCGCCCAGGGAGCAGGAGAAGAACAAGCTGCTGCTGGTGAGAGGCGAGCGTCTTTACGAAGAGAATTTCGGCGATGACCGTATGGTTATAGAGCAGTACATACGCCGTTTTGAAATGGCGCTCAATTCCCAGGATCCCGTACGTATAGATGAGGCAAGGGAAGAATTCAGAGAGTTTCTGGAAGAATGGGAGTAAAGACCCCTTATGAATATTCAGATACTTGCGATAATAATACTGGCATATATCGTTATCATCGGGACCCTCAATGACAGGCTGTTCCATATACAGAGCGATATCGCGCTCATTTTCTTTTCATCCCTGCTTTCCATCGCACTGTTGATCTTAAGGGCTTTCTTTCCCGCCGAGCCTCTTCAGGAAGCTTTGGGAAAACTCGGCGGTTTCGGCTTCCATGAATATCTCATGGATGGTATGCTCTGTTTTATGCTGTTTTCCGGGGCCAGCAAAGTCAATATGAGGAAGTTCAGGACCAACCTGCAGCCTATCTTCCTGCTGGCCTTCCTGACCACAGTCATATCCTCCTTCCTGTACGGAGGTCTGCTCTATCTGGTAGCCCTTGTATTCTATCTGCCTCTGGATTTCTGGACCTGCGTACTCCTGGGCTGTGTGGTCTCACCCACTGACCCCATAGCGGCTACAGGCATCCTGAATAAGATCGGCCTTTCCAAGAATGTCTGCTCGGTCATCGAGAACGAATCCCTCTTTAACGACGGGACCGGCGTCACGCTCTTCATCTTTGTCCGTTCCATAGTAATGCGCAGCGGGCAGAGCAACATAGTTGTGCTTCTTGTAAAAGAGATCTTCGGAGCGGCAGCAGTAGCGCTCATCATATCCTTCCTGCTGTTCCAGCTCGTTAAGATCTCCCGTGATCCCATACGCTATATACTCATATCGCTGCTGGATGTTTCACTGGTATATGTGATCTGTGAGCACCTGGGCTTTTCCGGAGTGCTGGCTTCCGTGATCTGCGGATTTTTCTTCTCTTATAATATGGATAAGATACGTCACCTCGTTGCTGTTGTGGATCCCCACGGCTTCTACCACGATTTCTGGGAGATAATCGAAAGCATATTGAATTCGGTACTTTTCGTGATGATAGGCTTTGTGGTGCTGGGTGTGACTGTTAGCCCTTATCTCTTTGTGCTGGTGCCGGCAGCCCTGCTCGCTCTCATCATCTCCAGGGCCATAGGCGTCAGCGTCAGCACCGTAATGAACCGCAACAATATCCCCGGAAATTACAATCTTCCTGAATATGTCATCCTCATGACCTGGTCGGCACTCAAAGGCGGCCTTTCCCTTGCGCTTGCTGTGGAGACGGAGGCATACCTGCCGACGCAGACTTATATTATATTCCTGAACGTTGCTTTCATTTCCATTTTCTTTACTGTGCTTGTTCAGGGACAGACTGTGAGAAGGGTATATTATGCCCTTGAGGATCATAAAGCAAAACGAAAGATGAAAGCCAATAAGCTTTCAGGAGGTGATACCGTATGAAGATCATCATCATAGGCCTTGGACGCACGGGACATATGCTGATCTCGGCAATGGCTTCGGATAATCACGATATATCCGTGATCGATAAGGATGCAAAGCTCATCGACCATATCACCGACACATTCAGCGTTAACGGCTATGTGGGCAGCGGCGCCTCAAGAGAGACCCTGCTGGCTGCAGGAGCTGCAACGGCGGATGCCATCGTTGCCCTGACCCCCGTGGACGAGATAAATCTTCTGAGCTGCATGCAGGCGAAGAGTCTCGGAACCCGCCTCTCGGCTGCCCGCATATCCATGGTGGATTTTGCAAAGGAACAGGACTATCTGAAAAAGGAATACAATATAGACACGATACTGCGGCCCCTTGAGGATGTGGCAGAGGAGATATACCATAACGTGGGAATGCCCGGATTTACGAAGCTGATCGGCTTCTGGCGGAGAGGCATCCACCTGATGGATCTTAATGTACCCGATGATTCTCCGCTCTGCGGCCATAGCCTCAATTTTATAAAGAAGACAAAAGAGATCAACACTCTTGTGGTAGCGGCGCTGCGTGACGGAAAGCTCATCATACCGGACGGCGAATATATAGTGGAACCCGGTGATAATCTTACCCTGGTCATATCCAGGGATGAGCTTGAAGAGACTCTTCCCAAACTGGGGATCCGCAGGAAAACCGTCAGAAAGGCCATGATCATAGGAGGAGGTGTCATCACGGGATATCTTCTGGATCTCCTGGAAAAAGACGGTATTCAGGTGACGGTGATCGACTGGGATCCCGACAGATGCAGATATCTCATGGAATGCCACCAGGATTCCAGGATCATGTATGCGGGAAATTCCGAGCCCCTGGAAATACTGAGGGAAGAGAATATAAATAAGATGGATATGGTCATGTCCCTGACCGACAGGGATGAGACCAACCTGGTCACCAGTATGTATGCCTGGTCAGCCCATATACCCTCCATCGTAACCTGCGTGGCTGCTCCCGAACATCTGAGGCTGCTGCACAGGGTCAATATCGACATCACCGTATCCCCGGTGGAATCCGCGGCCCTGAGGGCTATGCGCTTTATCCGCCGTAACGACGGCCAGAAATTCGAAAACGAGATCGGCAAATTCTATATCATAGCCGAAGGACTGGCAGAGATAAAAGAGCTTACCGTCGGCGCCGATTTTTTGCTCCTGAACATACAGTTTAAGGAAAGACGCTTCCGTCTGAAGAAGAATGTGCTGATAGCTGCCATCTTCCGCGGCGGGAATCTGATAGTGCCTTCCGGAGACACCACCATACAGGAAGGTGATAAAGTCATAGTTGCAGTTTCCAGGAAACAGAAGGTGCAGCACTTAAACGATATAGCGGGATAAAAATGAAGGATCTTTCTTTTCTGAAAAAAAGAACATCGAAACAGCAGATATGGCGGATCGTGATCGCATCGGCGGCCATATTGCTGGGACTCTGTTTTGTTACCCCTCTCTTTCTGAAGGGGATACTTAACATAGGGAACATGACCGGCATGGTTCTCTGCTTTGCGGCTCTTCTCTATGCAGCTTTCATGAAGCAGATAAACGACCGCATCCTCCTGGAGATGCAGAACAGACCGGGGCGGCTGCTGATAAATTCACTTGCGGCGGTCTGCGCCATAATAGCCTTTGTCGCAATACTGATAACCGTTCTGATGGTCAGCGCGGCTCTGAGAGTTCCCTCCGGAGAGGAAACGCTTGTTGTACTGGGCTGCAAGGCCTACGGCGACCGGCCCAGCATAATGCTGGAATCAAGACTGGATGCCGCTTACGCATATCTGAAGGAGAATCCCGGGGTAAAGTGCATCTTATCCGGAGGACAGGGAGAGGACGAGACCATGACGGAAGCCGAATGCATGTACAGATGGCTGGCCGCAAAGGGCATATCCGAAAACCGCCTGTATAAGGAAGAGTTTTCCACCTCAACCAGGGAAAACGTACTCTTTTCCAAAAGCGTCGCCAAAGAGAACGGGCTTAACGAAGAGCTCACCGTGGTGACGAATGAATATCACTGTTACCGTTCCTATCTTGCCGCAAAAAAACAGGGCATAAAATGCCGCTGCATCCCGGCCGGCACGCCTCTCTGGCTGCTGCCGACCTATTACCTGCGGGAACTCTACGGAGTGCTGTATGAGTGGTGGCTGTGAGGCCGGGGGATGAAGAAAGGAAAATAACTGATAATGAAGGAATTCAATGTCACGGGAACTTGTTTCCCACATAAGCATTATATGGTGGATATCTCCGAAAACCTTGATGCCATGCAGAAGCTGGTAGACAAGGGGATGTATTTCACGGTCAACCGCGGGCGCCAGTACGGAAAGACTACCACCCTTTCTCTGCTGCGTGATCGCCTGGAATCTATAGGATATGCTGTATTCTTTATCAGTTTTGAAGGACTTGGAGACGAGGAATATAAAGATTTTTCAACTTTCTATCACTCCTTTTTCGGCATGCTTGCGGATATGGCAGAGGAAGGCATTGCGGATATCAGTGAAAGGACCAAAGAGATCCTGCATTCAGTGGATGAGATACCGGAACTGGATTCAAGAAAAATCAACAGACTGATTGGCGATATCTGTAAAGCGGAAGAAAAAAAGATCGTGATCCTGATCGATGAGGTTGATTCTGCGGGAAATCACAGTATATTTCTGAAATTCCTCGGTATGCTCAGGGCTCGATACCTGAAACGGGAGGAAAGTCCCACCTTCCACAGCGTTATCCTTGCAGGGGTCTATGATATAAAGAACCTTAAGCTTAAAATGCGGTCTGAAGAGGAACACCAGTATAACAGTCCCTGGAACATAGCGGTCGGATTTGATAAAGATATGTCCCTGCAGGAATCCGGTATTGCCGGAATGCTTAAGGAATATGAGGCCGATCATTCCACCGGTATGGATGTGTCTGCTATGGCAAAGAGGATAAGGGATTACACCTCAGGATATCCTTTTCTTGTGTCGCGCCTTTGTCAGATCATGGATGAGGAAGGTCTTGATGATTCCTGGACTGCCGAAGGTTTTCAACGGGCAGTAAAGGAGATACTCGGAGAGAGCAATACTCTGTTTGATGACCTTGCAAAAAAACTGGATCAGTATCCCGAGTTACATGATATGCTCTACAATATGCTGTATACAGGCAGAAAATATCCTTATACGGGATATGAAAAGGAACTGAACATAGCGACCATGTTCGGTTATATTGTACCCAGAGACGGCAAGGCATGTGTAGGAAACCGGATATTTGAGATATGGATGTACAATCTGTTTGTAGTGGAAGCGTCCAGGTCGGATGACATCTATAAAAACGGATCACTGGACCGTTCGCAGTTCGTAAAGGACGGGATCCTTGATATGCGAAGGGTTCTCGAGCGTTTTGTAGAACACTATACGGATATCTATGGCGATAAGGATGAGCGTTTCCACGAAAAAGAAGGCCGGAAATTCTTCCTTTTCTACCTAAAGCCGATCATCAACGGAACCGGGAACTTCTATGTAGAAGCCGAGACTCTTGACGAAGGACGGATGGATGTGGTCGTTGATTATCTTGGCAGGCAGTACGTGATAGAGCTTAAGATCTGGAGAGGCCCTGCATACCATGAGGAGGGCGAGCAGCAGCTCTCCGCTTATCTTGATAGTATGCATCTGGATCACGGCTACATGCTGACCTTCAACTTCAACCAGAAGAAATATCCGGGAGTGAAAGAAGTGGAGATCAACGGAAAGCAGATCTACGAGGCGGTAGTGTGAAATCTGTCTTGGGATTTCAGATACCTATCCCCAGCTCCTCGCAGCATTGCTCGAAATAAGGGCGGAAGGTATCGGGATCCTGCTCCTCGTATTCATACTGCAGGTTTTCGATGTTCCAGGCCATCTCATCCGTAAAATCCTCAAATACGGCTTCCGCTTCAGCCGCATCCATCTGCGGCTTCAGATATTTCTTCATGTACATCCTGGTGATATATTCATACAAAGGAGAGTAATCCTCGATCTCCACACTAATATACGTTTCGTTCTTTTCCTTAAAACGGTAACCTATCAGTTCCATGATATAATAGGCATAATACTCATCACCCATATACTCATCCATTTTTTTGGCGATATAGTTGCTGGAATGATTCATATAATCATTTCCGTCATAACCGACACAATCCATAATTATCCGGTAATAGGAGCAGGGAACAGTATAATAGATCGATCTCTTTCCTTCGTTCTGCATCTCGTAGATCAGATTTGTGATCACTGCTTCATCATACATGCTCCCGCCTTCATATGAGATAAGATCATAAACGTAACTTGTAAAATGGTATTTGTTTTTTCCGTCCTTTATGTCCAATGTCCTTGCAGGATGAGTCAGTTCATGTGACATCACGATATAATCATCGCTGTTTTTGTCATTCAGATCGATACCTTCCCTGATGTAGATCTTATTATCGGCTTTTACATAGCAGGCTACGGTGGAGAAGCTCAGTGAGATCGCATGGATCTCTTCCGGTGTACACTCCTCGATCTTAAGGGTCTTCAGGTTATAATATAAGTTGGAAAGATCGGAATCCGGCCACAGTTCCAGCCAGCTCTTTGCATAGTCCTTGAAGAACTCCTTATAATCTTTACCTATCTTCGGATTATCATCAATGACTTTGTTGATATCCGCAAGCGATGGCTTATCAAAATCGAAAACAGTCTTGTAGCCGCAGGCATCATGGATCGTTAATGTAAGTCCCCAGCTTGAATCGGGTGAGCCTGTAGATATATAGTCGCTTGCAGCGCAGAAATCATAGGGATCGTCGGGTTCGGCCAGGACTTCCTCATATTTTTCCCTGTTATACTGAAACAGCGGCTTCCCGCTGCTGCCTGTTTCCTGAACGGTGTCGTACTCTTTTGCAAGATCATCCGCGAAGTTTTCACCTGAAGGAATATCTTCGCCCTCTTCAGATACAGTTTCAGAAGATGAGGTCTTTTTTCCGGAGCTTTCCTTTTCCGCAGGCTCATCGTCTTTATCATTATCTTTGCTGCTGTCGTATCTGCTTCTTTCGCTGCCTGATTCACGGCCCGCTTTGCTTCCGCATGCTGTAAGAGCGGACACACAGGCAAGGATCGTTAACACTCTGAGGATACGTTTTTTCATTGATCGCCTCCATCTGATATTCATCTATAAAACCGTTTTAGGATCCCAGCCACAGCATAAGTTCGGCTACGAAGATCAAAGATCTTCTGCCTCACTTATCGACTACGCTCGGGATGACACAGGCTATTCCCCGGAACAATAGTAATACTGTAATAACAGCAGCACCACGCCGTCATAAGAGTTTTCTTTAAGTATCTCTCCCTGGATATCCCAGCCGCGGTCGGCAGCATCGCGTATTGCTTCGTCTGCTGCCGGGATCTCATCGATCACATGGGTATCTGCCTCGTATATCTCCTGTTCTGCCGCCAGTCCCGCTTTATAGATCTTCATAGCGCGTTTACTGAATCCAGGTAATTCTCCCGGTTCCGCATCGTTTTGGAAGCAGGCCTCCATATATGCGTCCGCTACATAGGAATGCATACGCATATACGCCGAAAGCCTGAGATAAGGATCTTCACTCCTGGACAGGGCCAGCTCGCTCAGGAAGTTTGCTTCGTTTTCCTTATAGTATCCCATATGGTGGGCTAATTCGTGGGCATCCAGAAGTGGCTGGTAAAGAGGGGACATGTAACGGTTATGTGTGGGCTCCATGGTGAAGGGATAGTTGTAGCCACCTATCTCCATGCGGTCGAGTATATCGGAACAAATTGCCTCTTTTACCGGCGGATAATAACCCGAAAGACGGCCGTATTCACCGGAAAGCTCCGACATGGCTTTTGCTGCAAGTGCCGTATTTTCTTTTGCGGAATGAAAACTGACCCTTCCGTCTTCACCGATCTCTATCTCTTCGGCCGCAGCATTTCCGTTTTCAGCGGCATATGCCAGAAATCCTACGATCTCTTCGTAGGAGAATTCTGTCCTGAGCTCACGATCACCCTCTCCGAGGACAGTACCGCAAAAGGGTACGAACCAGGTGGGCATGTAGAGCAGCACCAGTACCAGCAGCGCAATGGAAATGGCTTTGAAATAAAACAGCAGAAAACGACGGTAGCCGCTTTTCTCTCTTAAGAAGATAAAAAGGAAAAGCATCACCGCCGCTGCAAGTACCGCAAGTATACCCAGATACATCAGTATCTCTCCTACCGCAAAAGGAAAGAGAGCCGTGATATGGCTGATCACATCCCTCAGTACCGGATAAACATTGTCGGTATAAGAGTCACAAAGCCGCGGTGACAGCGCGGGAAGCGCCAGTACAATAGTGATCGCCGAAAGTATCAGTACGGTTTTTAAATAGGGTGTCAGCTTTTTCTTCAAGGCATCATCCAGGGCATTACCGCCGCATTGATATTGGTAAGCCAGGTGGTCCCGTTCCTGCGGTGTACGGTAAGAGGCGTGATGGCAACGGAATTCTGTGTCATGACTCCTGATCCAATGCTGCTGTCTGCCACGGATCCCAGCGCGCTTATCACGTAGTTTACTCCATCTACCGTGCCCAGATATATCATCGTGTGTCCTGACATGTAAAGAGGCATTCCGGGCAGGCAGCCGGCGAAGGCTGCCGCTTTCTGTGCATCATCCAATGTGCTTACGTCTACAGAGGTACCAGGAACGCACTTCTGCCAGTTGGTATTTCTGGGCATATCCAGTCCGAAGCACTTGTACACATTACGGACAAAGGCAGAGCAGTCAACAGAATCCAGCATGCCACCCCAGCCGTAAGTATCTCCAAGGTATTCAAAGGAGAGACTTACGATATTTGCTGCTGTCATCGGCAGATAACCTTCGCTCACCTTCTTGTTCTGTCCGATGAGCGCTATCTGTCTTACACACTCTCCGTTTGCGCCCCTTGTGGGAACATAAACAGCATAATTGTTCCAGGTCCCGCGCCCGGCTATGTTCTGAGGAAGTTCATTTTCCGGCACCAGCTTGAGTGTCGTTCCCATAGTGAGCATAAGTTCTGAGGTCGCCGGTGAGTAGTGTGACTGGGAGAGATAGAAGTATCCCGTGGTCACCACTATGAAGGGATCCGTCCCGGGCTTCCACATATCCAGCCATTCGTTCCTGCTGCTGCATACGGCCACATCCAAGGCATCCACCCAGCCGGAAACGTTGTCCGAATAGCCCCAGAAGAAGACGCGGCCGTTTACCAGGGCAAACTGCTTTATCACGAAAGGCTCATTAACACGCAGTGAGGAAAGCACAGCCTCATCATCCGTATCCGCCGCGCTGTAGCCTATATATTCAGCCGTCGGGATGTTGCGGATCTGAGTCTGGCTCACTGCCAGCGCGTAGAAAGGCTTCTGGCTTCCGTCCCAGCCGGAGTTCCTCACGCACTCCGACAGATATTCGTAGCAGGCCTTCGTATCAGCCTTTGTGCCGTTCACATATATATCCTTGTTCGGCATATCCTTTATCAGGCTGTCCGCAAGATTGTTCTTAAGCTTTGTGGCGTCATAGAGCGCATCCATGTTAAGAAGATCGTTCATATGACATTCTTCTTCAGCGAGAGCTGCCGCATTATAATGAGCGATCTGCTCCTGTGTCATGAGCAGCTTCGCAGCATCAGCCCCGGCACGGGCATTCCAGTATGCCGCCGAGCACATTTCCTGCGTAACGCTGCTCTCCGTATGCACTCCCGCCATTACAGGTTCCGTCATTGCCGAAAAGGTCAGGGGCAGCGCCAGCAGAAATGCAAACAGTCTGTTTTTAATGATCTTTGATCTCTTCATGTTCTTCACCTCACATTCTTCGTCATTATATCAGAAAATACCAATATATACCATTTTTTCTCCCGCCCCTTTCACATCACCAGATTCACCACCACTCCGGTCACAAAGGAGAAGAGTATTACAAAGACCCAGTACAGCGCAAAATGCTTTCCTCCCAGCACCACCTTAAGGGCGCCGAGGTTCGTGATCTTTGTAGCCGGGCCGGTTATCATGAAAGCGGCGGCGCTGCCGATGCTCATGCCGTTTGCCAGCCAGCTTCTGATTATCGGTATGGTACCTCCGCCGCAGACGTAGAGCGGCACTCCCACGGTCGAAGCCATGAGCACTCCCCAGGCCTCGTTTCCGCCGAAAGCAAAGGTTACCGCCTCCCGGGGAACATATCTCTGAAAGAGCGCCGATAATACTATGCCAAGGAGAAAATACAGACCTGTCGCCTTAAGATTACGATACAGATTCTTCAGAAAACGTATGAAAAGGTTGGGATCCACATCCCTGTTCTTCGGTTCATCAAAGCTTTTGAAGCTGAAGAAGCTTTTTTTGCGGAAGGCAAAGCGCATGATGAGCCCGGCCGCGATACCGCACAGAAAACAGCTCACGATCCTTACGCATAAAACCTTCGGCCCCAGGGCCGCACTGTATATGATAAGCTGTGGGTTGAGAAGTATGGAACTCATCATGAAGGAGGCCAGCCACTCATCCTTCACCCCGCTCTTTGAAAACGATGCGGCGATAGGAATGGTTCCGTACATGCAAAGCGGAGAGGCCACTCCCAGCACCGATGCGGAGATAATGCCGAAAATTCCGGCCCCGCTGTCCTTCATCCCCCGCATCAGTCCGTGTATCTTATCCTTGAAGAATACGGATACCACCGAACCGATCACCATTCCGGCCACCCAGTACCAGAAGATCTGGCTCAGCTGCAGCGTAAAATAATACCGGAAGTATATCCACTCCCTTTCCAGTATCTCAAACATTTCCCGCCTTATTCAGATGCGTCCGCTGCATCTATGCTGACCAGCCTGTAAGCCCGGTTTCCGAAACCTATCTCCTCCGCATGGGTGAGAATGTTCAGACCGTTCTTTTCCAGTATCCTCTGCTGCAGCGAAAGTCCGTCCTCTGCCTTGAACACCAGATCTACGCAGGCCTGGTCCAGCGCTACGGGATCGGTGGAGGCCAGTATTCCTATATCCTTCATGTCCACCTCCGTCGGCGTGGAAACACAGTCACAGTCTATGGACATATTGTTCATAACGCTGATATAGACGATATTATTACCGTGATCTTCGTAATCCGAAACCGACTTGGCCGCCTCAGCCATGCTGTCGGTAAAAACATCCTGATTCGTGAGCATCGAGCCCACATCTATAGGCGGCTTTGAAAAGACCCCTCCGGTGTGGATCCTCACCTTGCCCTCCCGGGACGCTATGCCTATGGAGATATTCTTAAGTGCGCCGCCGAATCCGGCCATGGGATGCCCTTTAAAATGGGTGAGCACCAGTACGTAGTCATAATCAGCCAGGTTCTTCCCCACCCAGTTCTCCTTAAGATGCGTGCCTCCTTCCACAGGGATACTGATGTAGCCGTTCTCATCCATGATGTCCAGCTCCGCTATATCGGTAAAACCATGCTCCTTTGCTACCTGCCTGTGCATTGCGGTATCGGCCCGTTTGGAACCGGAATAGGCCGTATTGCATTCAACAATGGTACCGTCAACGCTCTGTACCAGCTCTTCTATCAGCTTCGGATCCAGATGATTGGGGTTTCCGGCCTCTCCTGTGGAAAGCTTGACCGCCACCTTCCCTTCAGGGTGGACCTCCAGAGTTTCATATATCCTCATCAGGGCTTCGGGGCTTATCTCATTAGTCATATAGACAACTGAAGCCTCCCCGGGCTCCGAACCCGTATCTTCTATGTTATATGAAACATGGGGCTCTATATCGTAACGCATATGGACTGTATACGCTGCCCAGGCTGCCGCCAGAAGCAATATAAACACCGCAGTACCGGTCAGAAATCTTTTCAGACCTTTTTTACTGCCGTCCCGCTGAGTGGTCTCAGACATCTTCCTTTACCTCCCAATTGTAGATATAACAGACCTATTATCTCAAATATGTACAGATTTTGCAATGTCAGCGAAGCTTTCTCACTTGATTGCTCCTTATTATTTTGATATAATGCATAATTGCATTGCTTTATCTGTATGGGGGAGATACTGTAATGAGGAACAAAAAGATCGTTGTTCTTTGTACATCCAGGATATATGATCCTCAGGTTCACGATTATATCGAGAAACTGAATGAATCGCTGCGGCTAAAAGGTCATATGCTGCTGATCTTTACCATCAGCTCCGATCTGTACTGGGATGACAATAACATCTCGGCTGAGACCAGTGTTTTTGATATAGTCCCCTATGAATCCGCCAGCGTGATAGTTATAATGGACGAAAAGATCAAGTGCCACACGGTGTCCCTGCAGATCATCGACAACGCAAAAAAATACGATACGCCCGTCATCATAGTAGACGGGGAATACGAGGGTCTGCCCAGCCTGAAGTTCGATTACGGCGCGGGCTTCGAGCAGGTCGTTGAACATATCTTTGAGATGAGGGATGTAAAAAAACCTCATATCATGGCCGGCATCCCGGACAACCCTTTTTCCGATGAGAGAATAGAGATCTTTAAGAAAGTAATAGGCCGTCACGGAATAGAGTATAAAGATTCTATGCTCAGCTACGGCTATTTCTGGGCAAGGCCCGCTATCGAAGCCACTGAAAAGCTGGTCGCTTCGGGACATATCCCGGATGTCATCGTATGTGCAAATGATATCATGGCAATAAATGTCTGTGACGTCCTTCTCAAGCACGGTTATTCCATACCCGGGGACTGCATGGTCACCGGTTTCGACGGTTACGACGAAGTGTTCATAACCACACCGAAGATAACCACCGCGAGCTGTACCACTCCCGAGCTAGCCGATGCAACTGTGGAAATGATATATAAGATCGAAAGAGGAGAGATAAACGACGATAAGATCCTGGCCCTTCCCACCCTCATGCCCAACGAATCCACGGGAGCGCCTTCTTTTTCCGGCTACGACCATTCCATGCTGGCCCGCTTTAATAACAAATTTTACAGGCATCAGGACGATGTCCACCTCATGCACGAGGTGACCACCCGTATGCAGATGAGCAGCGATCCGGACGAAATGGTCTCTCATCTTAAAAGACTGATAATCAACGATCAGGATATAGTTGAAGACGTCTCTTTTATTCTCAACAAACGTATACTGAATACTGACGAGTACTTCTTTAAGGATAAGAAGGAACGCATCCGTCCTTCGGATCTGTCTTTGGTATATAATCCCAAAGCTGCTCCGTGGCTCATTGAAAGAGAAGTTGAGGATACGCTGCTCAGTCCCGATAATGAAAGGTTCAAAGAAAATTCGCTTAAGGGCTATCCGCTCATCTTCAATACCATCGATTACATGGACAAGCCTCTGGGCTACATATGCTTTGCTTATAACGGCTACGATATAACCGACTACTCCCGCACAGCCAACATAAGCAACACCATAGGTATGGGTGTGGGCGGATTCGTTAACATGACCTATCAGAAGCATCTTACCGAACGGATCGAGGCCATGTATAAAATGGATTCCCTTACCGGGCTGTACAACCGTATCGGTTTCAACAACGCTTTTGAAGCGATAAAGAATGATAAGGAAAAATACGGACAGCCTGTCACCGTCATCATGTCCGATCTCGACGGACTCAAATATATCAATGATAATTTCGGCCACGCCGAAGGTGACAATGCGATCGCCACTTCAGCCAGGGCCCTTAAAAGCTGTTGTCCCGCGGATTCCCTGTGCGTACGCTTCGGCGGAGACGAGCTCTTTGCCGTGATCCTGGGGGAACAGGACACAGATAAGATCATCAGCGATATCATCCGCTTTCTTGAAGACTATAACGCTACCTCAGGCAAGGAATACAGGGTCATGGGCAGTATCGGCGCGAATACCGCCGTCTTTGACGAGAACTTCAATATAGAGAAGGCTCTTAAAAAGGCTGATGAGCAGATGTATGAGCTTAAAAAAGTACATCATTCATCCACAAGACCATAGAGGCATCGCTTGGCATGCGCCAGTCTCCCCTTGGTGAAAGCGTGACGGAACCCACCTTTGGACCGTCAGGCAGGCAGCTCCTCTTAAACTGCTGTGTAAAGAAACGCCGGAAGAAATTCCCCGCGGCTGTGCAGACTTCTTCTTTTGTCAGCTCCGGATACGCCCTCAGCGCATAGGCCGCCGTTCTGGAAGGTTCGAAACCGTACCTCAACGTATAAAACAGGAAAAAATCGTTCAGATCGTACTTTCCGATCTTTTCTTCGGTTTTCTGTGCGATCTTTCCGCCGCTGCTGGGCGTGAGCTCCGGAGAAATGGGCGTGTCGCAGATGGACAGCAGCACTTCCTTCAGTTCCTCATTTCCGCAGTAATCCGCATATGCCCTGCAGATGAATTTCACCAGTGTCTTAGGCACGGAAGCATTTACCGCATACATCGACATATGGTCGCCGTTATAGGTACACCAGCCGAGAGCCAATTCGGAAAGATCTCCTGTTCCCACCACCAGGCCGTTTTTCATATTCGCAGCGTCCATCAGGATATAGGTCCGCATCCTGGCCTGGGCATTTTCATAGGTTACATCCCCTTCTCCCATATATCCGGGCTCATGGCCAAGCTGCCCAAGATGAAGCTCCACACCCTCACGTATGGGCACCTCGTAAGACTCATCGGCCAGCAGCTCCATGAGACGGTCCGCATTATCGTGGGTAAGCTTTGTGGTGTTTCCCTCGTTAGGCATGGTGTAAGCGATGATCCGTATCTCAGAGATCAGCTTTTTTGCCTCTGCACAGACCAGGAGCGCCAGGGTGGAATCCAAACCACCGGAGATGCCTATGACCAGGTTGCGTATCCCCGAGGCACGCACTCTTGTGGCAAGCCCCTTTGCCTGTATCTGCAGTATCCTGCGGCAGCGGGCATCACGTGCATCATCATCCCGTGGTACGAAAGGATTTCTCCCGACGGGATAGTCATACTCCTTCAATATATCCGCCAGCCCTGCCATATCCGCTTCGTCCGCTCCGGCGGCCTGAATGCGCACCTTCACTCTGCGGTACTCCGGCGAAGCTCCGTTCTCAAAGGTATTCTGACGTCTTCTGTCATGCATTATGCAGCCAAGATCCGCAAGGGCATATATACAGGAACCCGTTTCAGGGAAAATACTCTCCGCATATACGCTTCCGTTCTGCGCGATGATGCTGTGCCCGGAGAATACAAGGTCAGTGCTGCTCTCACAGCTTCCCGCTGAAGCATAGACATAGGCGCAGTAGCAGGCTCCGCTCTGCTGGGCCACCAGCTGTTTTCTGTACTCTTCCTTTCCGATGAGCTCATCCGATGCGGAAAGATTTGCGATAAGGTTTGCCCCTGCCAGCGCGGCATGGGTACTCGGCTTGTCGGGAACCCAGAGATCCTCACAGAGCTCTGCTCCGAGAACCGCTCCGGTCGTTGTATCCTCCGCAAGTACATCAGTCCCGAAAGGGATCTCCTCTCCCTCCGTTATCACACTTTTCCCCCTAAGCTCTTTCCCGGAAACAAACCAGCGGCATTCATAGAATTCCGAATAATTCGGCAGATAGCTTTTGGGGACCAGCGCCTTCACCTTTCCCTGTGAAAGCACCGCTGCGCAGTTATAGAGATGGTTTTCAAAACGGAAGGGCAGACCCACGACCGCCGTCACCCCCGTATTTTTTGTGCTCTCAGCGATCTCCATAAGCGCCTTTTCGGATTCATTGAGAAGCAGGTCGCTCAGGAAAAGATCGGCGCAGGTATAACCCGTAATGCACAGCTCCGGAAAGACTATAAGTCCCGCGTCTCCGGCGGCAGTGATCATTTTGATGATCTGCTCAGTATTGTAAGAAACATCAGCGACTCTTAATTCCGGAGAAGCCGCTGCGAGCCGGATAAGATTGTTTTTCATGATGACCTCACCTGTTGCAATAGCACAATATCCTTTCTTTTTTCATATCGTTACAGAGTCTGAAATCCTCAGACGAAACATCTATGAGCTTTACGATATCTTTAAGGTCCTCCAGCTTCGGGTCGATCTCACAGAGCCGGTTTTCATATCCCTCCAGCATTTCCGGTCTGTAGGTTTTGGTCTTTTCATTTTCGAATATCGCATTGTAGAGTATACCGGCTTCCACCAGATCCTGGAAGAAATGGCTTCCGTAGGAAAGCTCGGGATTATAACCCGCTCTCGAATCCGAGATCTCGCATATCGCTTCGAACTCGCTTATATCTGAAAACAGTGCAGGCACTCCAAGTTCAGGTGATGAAGTCCCTATCCTTCCCGGTGTCATAAGAAGCAGCTTCTTATCCTTTCCGCGCATTGCCCAGTTAACGCTGCCCACCGCCTGGCCTACCCTGTATTTTTCCTTATAGGGCATTTTATAGTACAGCACCGGATCCACAAGGACTATCATATCCAGCTTTTCGGAGCGCGATAATCCCATGGACGAACCCATGCATTCAAAAAGGATCTTATCACTGTCCACGTCCTCAGGAATCTCAGCCTCTTCCGAATCCTGATAAACCTGCAGGGGCCTGCACTGCAGCAGGTTTATGACATAGTCCCCGTCTTCTGAAAGATTGATGGTAAACTCCGTGTCCACGGGATAGTCGTATTCCTTCTGGATGGCGGAAAGAAGACCGGACATCTGCTTCATAAGATCTTCCTTCGCAACGATCCCCTGGCAGGAAACAAATTCTATATCCCTCGACTGGCCTCTTTCGTAGAACATCCTCTCCGTATCAAAATCGTGTTCGAACAATAGCTTCTTCATGTAAGCCGGAAGGAAAGGCTTTACCTTATCGGGATCGAGCTGCTGCAGTTCCCCCGCAGCGCGGTTCATAAGCTCCAGCCTTCTCTGGGAAAACTTATGCTTCTCCTGGGAATTCCTTGCTGTAGTGGCCTTTGGCTTATCCAGGTTCACAAGCCTCGGATAGGAGCCTTCCGTCCTGTCCACGGCCGAGGTTCCAAGTCCCATCACGAGTCTCAGCATCCCGGCATTTGGATCCAGCCCTTCCATGAAACGGTATGGGCTGTAAGAATAACCGACACCTGCCACACAGGGCATATAGTATTCACCGTAATAGGAACCGGACACTCTCTGAACTAAAAGCGCCATCTGCTCGTCCCTTGCCTGCAGGCCGCGGCGGCTTCTGTAATCCAGCGCCGATCTGCTCATTGTGCTGGCATATACGGTGCGCACCGCATTTTCCAGTTCCTCCAGCCTCCGGTCCATATCCCCTGAATTAGAACAGAATACTGATTCATACTTTCCCGCAAAGGCATTTCCGAAACCGTCCTCCAGTATGGAACTCGACCTTACGATTATGGGATCCTGTCCGTAATACTCCAGGAGTTTAACGAACTGTTCCTCCATATCCCGTGAAAAACGTCCGGACAGAAGCTTTTCCGCAAATTCATCCGCAACGGTAAAGTATTCCTCCTCGCTTCGCTGCCTTATCCTGAGATCCCAGAATTTATTCTCAACTATAAAGGAATAGAACACGTCGGAACCGATGTAGAAAGAATCATGAGGCTCCAGCTTACGGTATATCTCCGGACATTTATTCTCTATGATCTTCCTTGCCAGCAACATTCCGCAGGCCTTTCCGCCTATCATGCCCGTTCCTATCATGCGTTTGCGTATGGTGAAATAATCCCTGGGTCTGAAGTTCTTCCGGATCATCGTTCTCATCCGCTCATCCCTGCTCATCATGATGTTGCACATGCGGCCGCATGCTTCCGTAACATCCATGCCGTTTTCAAACATAAGCTCAGTGGTATTGAAGAATCTGTCCCAGCTGTCCATGTTCCCGCGGTCAGGGGACGCCGCATTGTCACCCAGCACCTGGTAAAAATGACTGGCCATAACGCCGTCAAGTATGGGCCTGAATTCTCCCGTTCCGGGAACATAGAGATGCGGAAGAAACATGGTCTCCGAATAGCGGTTCCAGACCTTATCCGGCCTCACGTACACGTTCTCGCTGTCCGCATAAACATCTATGAAAAGCTGGGTGGTATCCCTTATCTTTGCAATGGCGTGAAAGGAATGCTTGCCCCTGATAAGAGGGAAAAATGCCACCGTATCCAGTATGAACAGATAGGGACAGGTCACCTGGAAAAAGTTCCCCATCATTAGGTCCGTCGCCCAGGCGGTCTGCAGTTCCGAAAGGCAGTCAAACACATAGAAAGCATCCCTGCCTTCCCTGCGGATATGCTCATGTATCTCCACGGTGAAATTCTCAAAACGGTGATTGAGCTCCACCTCTATTATCTTAAGGCCTTCACGAGGTTCCAGCAGGGGTTCGTGGGCAGCAAAGCGGAAATAGGTGAGATTCCGCCCGTCTTTGATGGCCTGCTCCACATAGGGCTCCACAAAGAGCCGGAACTGCTTCAGATCATCCACACGCCAGACCACATTATCACCCAGACGGATGTTGTCGAAATGCTCATCCATCTGCGGTATACCGGATAACACTCTGTCAAAAGCTGCCATAGGACCCTCCTTTCCCGGGACAAAAAGAAAAGACAAAAGCACCTGTGCGGGCGCCTTTGCCTCTTTCAGCAGTATTATAGCACAGCTTTTTCTGCATGACAATGCCGATATTTTTTGCTATAATCCCGGATGAGGACGGCATCTCTCAGTCCTTAATCATGAGAAAACAGGAGTACCTGAATGGACACGATGATCCGCGGCACCGCCTTCGGGAGCGAAGTCCGCTTTCTTGCAGCATATTCAAAGGATACGGTGGAGGAGGCCAGGCGCATACACGGCACCACCCCGGTCTGTACGGCAGCCCTTGGACGTCTACTCACCGCAGGCGCCATGATGGGGGCGCTTTACAAAAATGACGGAGACCTGCTGACCCTCAAGGTAGACGGCTCCGGTCCCATACGGCAGCTTACGGTTTCAGCCGATACGGCAGGCCATGTGCGCGGTCTCATGTATGACCCTCTGGTGGAGCTGCCGCTGAAGGAAAACGGTCATCTGGATGTGGGCGGCGCCATAGGCGCAGGAACCCTCACGGTGATCCGCGACCAGGGCCTTAAGGAGCCCTACAGCGGTACCACCCCTCTGGTTTCCGGGGAGCTCGGAGACGATATCACCTATTATTTCGCAGCAAGCGAGCAGACACCGTCATCAGTAGGCCTCGGCGTTCTGGTGGACCGTGACCTGAGCGTTGCCCATGCAGGCGGTTTTATCATACAGCTGCTGCCCCACGCTTCCGAGGCAACCCTCGACGCCCTTGAAGAGGCTCTTTCAAAGGTGCGCTCCGTCACGGACTACTTCACCCGTGAAGCCTCTCCCGAATACATGATGCGCGAGATACTCGGCGACATAAAAAAAGAAGACAGCATTGAGCTGTCCTATAAATGTACCTGTGACCGTGAGCGTGTGGTGAAAGCGCTTTTGTCCCTCGGCCGAAGCGAGCTGGAATCCCTCATCGCGGAAAACAGGCCTGTCACACTTCACTGCGATTTCTGCAATAAGGACTATTCCTTTGAGATAGATGAGATAAAGGAGATGCTGTAACCTCTGTATGATGTGACAGCAGGTAAAAAAATGCCATTTACAGAGAGGTGTTGATAAGCTTATGAGAAAAATGATCAAATACCTGTCAGTCCTTATGCTCGTCCCCGTCATAACGGGCTGTACTTATGATAACAGAAATACAGGCAGTGCGCGGGGACGTTACGGGGAAGATACCGAGGAATATGAAGAAGATCCCGGTTCCGGAGAGGAACTCTATTCTGACGAAGACGGCGATCCGGGAAAGATCCCTGTAGACAGCAGCGGAAGAAAGTATTATTCCGAAGAGATACACAACAGCATCAAACCCGAAGTTACGGAAGTTATTTTTTCAGCTGTATGTGATTCGGATCTGGAAAACGAGACCGATATTTCGGACTTGTACGGAAGAGACGTGCTTCACAGCGGTCTGGTGGGTCTCATGGGATCGCCTGTAGAACTGAGCTACGGGCAGGTTCTGCATCCGGAGATATGCTTCGTCTATGACGAGAACAGCCTTGGGCCCGTTCCGGAGACCAATCTCGTTATGCTCCATTATAATGAACAGGATTATTTCTACGACACAGTAAAGGCTTTTTCGGTCGATACGGATAACAACACTGTTTCAGCCCCGATAAATGAGGGCGGTGTATATATGCTGGCGGATGCTTATCAGTGGTATGCCTGCTGGGGCATGGATGTGTCGCAGTATGCTTATGATTCCGATCCGACGCAGGTGGCTTCCACCTGGGAGAAAAGAGGAGAAACAGGAAGCATCATGGAGCTGGCAGATAAAGACTGGGCTGTCGCGAACGCCCCTGATTTTTATGTGACAACAGCCGAGGAGCTGGCCTCTGTAGTCTATTACGTCAATTCATTTTCGGGTGGGTATTATCAGATCACCCTCGGAAACGATATCGACCTCAGCGGTTATGACTGGATGCCCATAGGCTGGTACGGTGGAGGGCTTGGCGAATCGCATCCGTTCTACGGGACCGTTGACGGCAATTCCCATGAGATCCGCGGGATGAAGATAGATCTCGGATACGAGGACTGCGGCTTCATCGGTTATGGTACGGATGTCACATTGAAGGATATCTCCATCGTTGGCGCAGATGTACGCGGTACGGCATGTACCGGTATCGCCGGAGGTGAGATATACGGTTCATCTGAATGGAAAAACGTATATGTTCACGGCAATGTGACAGGCGGTGCGGACGACTACGGTGCCATCGTGGGCCGTGAGACTTCTATCAGCTTCACGGACTGTACGGCCAAAGTACTGGTAAACCAGCAGCCCTTTCCATGGTTTTCATACCGCCAGAAGATCCTGGATGAGACAGAGATCGTTGAGAGCTTTACACTCACCCTTAATGATGATATGACGATCACCAGAGATGAGCCGGATGGGGAATTCAGGAATCTCGGCTGGCACATTGAACATAACGGTGTGCAGATACTTGACCGCTCCGCCGAAAATGAACTGGTCCTGGAAACGGATTACCAGTGGCTGGACGGGAGTGAAGGCACACACACGATATATCTCACCGCATACATCAACGGTACCTATATACGTGTCAGCAATATCATAGAGTATGAGCTGTAGCAGCCACAGCAGGCCGGCTTAGCTTCACAGCTTCCCGAACGCCTCAAATACTCTTTCCGCCACTTCTTTTTTGTTCTGGGGGTGAAGTTCATAGCGGAAGCCCAGGTCGTATATGTCTGCGATGGAAGCGTGCGGGATCTGCTTTGTCGCACGTTCCTGGGCGAACCTCAACTCATCCCATTCGTTGGTCTCGCGCCCTTTATCTTCACCGCCGAACATGGGCAGCTCCACAAAGGTCATCTTAAGCTCCGGATCCTCAAAGCATTCACGTATGTTCTTTGCGAACAGTATCATGAGCTTCTCATACTCCTGATAATGCATCGCATTGGATTCTCCCTGATAAAAGAGCATGCCGGAAAGCTTAAGCTTACGCAGCGGATATATCATCCTGTTATACATTCCGCAGGGCCTGTATAAGAAGAAGGTGGGATCCGGCAGCTCGACAGGTTCAGTAGAGAACTCAGGATTCTCATTCACTCCAATACGGAATTCGTACTCGCCTTCAAGGGAGACTTTCACATCCCCGCATTCAAGATAATAGGGCATCTCTTCCACAAAACCGCCGGCCCTCTGCTTTACGATGACACGGCTTACGAGAGTATTTTCTTTTTTCAGCACCCCGGCAGGGACAGGATACCGCCTGGGAGGGTAACGGTATTCCGTCCTGCCAACCTCTGTGCCGTTGATATAGGTAACGTCCGCATCAATGAGTGTACCGAAGACCAGCTTTCCTTCTTTTCCCACACATTCTTCGGGAAGCGAAAAATGCTTTAATACCCACACGCTGCCGCGGAGAAATTCAAGCTCAGCATTTTTCTTAAGCTTTTCCCAGCGGCCGGGAACCGTAAGCGTCGGTATCTCTGCCTCTCCGTCCTCATAGAGGCTGCTCCTGTCCTTCCAGCCCTCTTTAAGTCCTCTGTCATTTGCGTCAAGCTGTGAGGAATACTCTTCCTGCCTTCGGGCGTCTGCCTCCATGGTCTCGCGTATATGATCATCAGAGTGGTCTTTTTCGATGACCTCCTCGTAACAGAACTTGCAGGAACCGTTGGCGCCGCAGTGGCAGTTCTTTTCCTTTGTCTCGCCGCGCTTTATGGCGTCCTCCACAAGCTCCTTTCCGATCTCCAGCAGCTTATCCTCGGGGATCAGCGCTTCTATCTGTATGCCGCCGCATCCGGTCTGCAGAAGGCCCACGGGTACGCCGTATTCCGCCTTCCACTTCTCCGCAAAGAAATAGCCCAGGGCCGAAAATTCATAAACGTTTGTCTGATCCGCCTTCTTCCAGCAGCCTTCATAGATATCATCCACGGGGCCGTGGAAATCCCACATCTTCGGCACCTCAAACTGACGGATAGCATCTTCGTTTATAGTTTTTACATGATCAGCCGTAAGGTCCAGCGTGCGTCTCACAGGCAGCTCCATATTTGACTGGCCCGCCAGCAGGAAAACATCACCGAAGAGGACATCCTCTATGCAGAGTTCTTCGGAAGCATCCGATATGCGTATAGTGTATGGTCCGCCTGCCTCATATGCGGGAAGAAGGAATTCAAAGCTTCCTTCAGCATCCGCAGTCGTCTCCTGCTCCTGAAGCTTCTTTCCCTCTGCTTCAAGAGCAAGCGTAAGCTTCACGCCTTTTCCGGCAGTACCCCATATGCGGTTTTCCTTATTACGCTGCAGTATGCAGCCGCTTGAGAGCAACGATGATGTTCTGATCATAACTTTTTCTCCATTTCAGGACCGTTGGCCGGGCCCTGTCTTACTTATTTACCGCTTCATGCAGCGCTTCACGCACTGCGCCTTTTCCGCTCATCATTTTCTTATAATACTCTTTGATCTTCCCGGACAGCGCTTCTGACTTCGTCAGATCCATGGCGAAAAATCTGCTGTCCGATAAAAGTCCCTCTATCAGGGAAATGTCTGTGACACCCTTTCCGGGAACAAGCGATGCCAGTTTGGAACATAGAGCATCCAGCTCCGGATCGGGGCTGAGCTGCATCTTTTCAAGCCGGTCATCGTATCCGGAAAGATATCTGAACCATGCCGCTATCACAAAGGGTATCAATTCCAGTTCCCCTTCCCTGTTAAGCTCCGCATAGGACTTCATGGTATGTCCGAAACGGATGGGTATCTTCTGGCTGGTATCGCAGGCTATACGCTGCGGTGTATCCGGCATATACGGATTGGGAAGTCTTTCCTCAAGCACCTCTTTTATAAAGTCTGAAGGCTTTATGATGCCGGGATCGCATACCACCTCAAGACCTTCCTTACCGAGACCGTATGCCAGCGCCTTAAGGTCTTCATCCTTCATCTCTTCGGAGATCTTGTTGAAGCCAAGAAGGCATCCGCACACCGCAAGCCCCGTATGCAGGGGATTTAAGCAGGACTGCACCTTCATGCGCTCCGACTTCTCCACGGTATCCCGTTTGGTCATATAAACGCCTGCCTCCTGAAGAGGAGGGCGGCCTGCCGGGAACTTATCCTCCACCACCAGATACTGGGGGATCTCCGCATTCACAAAAGGCGAGATATAAGTGTTCTTGCCTGTTACGAATACCTCCATGCCCTCGATGCCGAGAGCTTTAAGCTTATCGGCAATGCCCTGATCGGGGCGGGGCGTGATCTTATCTATCATGCTGCATGGAAATGCCACCAGCTTTTCATCCTGCAGGTATTCCATAAAACCGGCCTCTGCCAGTCCTTTTTCTATCCACTTTTCTGCCACGAAGCACACCGCCTCTTTCAGACGGTCGCCGTTGCCGCTGCAGTTATCCATGCTCACAAAAGCCACAGGCGCCTTTCCTGCCTTGTATCTTTGATAAAGCATTGCCGTACTTAAACCTATGGTGGAAGCTGCACGTCCGGGTCCGCCTTCGATATCCACCTTCATATATCCCACAGGCTCACCGACAGAGTCCTTTACAACATAGCCTTTTTCCGTTATGGTATATGATACCATCTGAAGAGAATGCTTAGCTGCTATCTCCATAAGTCTCCCGGGATCCGATGCTGCCTTTACAGCCTCTCCGATACCCGCTTTTACGCGGAGCCTGGTCTTTCCGTCACACTGCAGACCCACGGAAAGCGTCAGTGAATCATAAGGCTCATAGACCAGGTCGATCATCTCGGGATCGAACACTTCCACCGCGGTGATGCCGCTGTCCATCTTTCCGTCACCGATCAGCTTATCTGCAAGGCCTGCGATGAAATCGCGGAAGATGTTGCCCGCTCCGAAATGCACCCAGCAGGGGTTCTCACGGGTATTCTTTCTGACCGCTTCCACATCATAGGAGGGAAGCGCCACGCCGGCTTCGATCCAGTTCTGTTTTTCTTCACTTATGCTCTTTAATGATAAACGCATGATCGTTCCTCCATATAAGATCCTTCAACTCCGCATGCCTCCGGCATGCTTCGTTCAGGATGACATGACCGATAAATCGGATGCCTCCGGCATGCTTCGTTCAGGATGACATGATCCGATAAATCGGATGCCTGCGGATTGCTCCGTTGCTACGCAGATATCTTATCCAGCATCTCCCAGGCGCCCAGTATATACATTATTCCCAATGCCCTGTCGTAAAGTCCATAGCCCGGCCTGCACTTCTCTCCCCAGATATGCCTGCCGTGATCGGGACGAATGTATCCGTCAAAGCCGGCATCGTGGAAGGCCCGGATGATCTCCAGCACACCCACATCTCCGTCGCAGTCCCTGTGGGACACTTCGCTGAAGTCTCCGTTCTCATAATGCTTCACGTTTCGGATATGCGCAAAGGCCACACGGTCCGCATGCCGTCTCACGATCTCGGGAACGTTATTGCTCGTGGAAGATCCGAGAGATCCTGTACACAGAGTCAGGCAGTTATAAGGATCATCCACCATCTTCAGGAAGCGGCTGACACTCTCTTCATCTATGATCAGTCTCGGAAGCCCGAAGATATCCCAGGGGGGATCGTCCGGATGTATCGCCATCTTGATGCCGCACTCATGGCAGACAGGCATCAGCTTTTCAAGGAAATACTTCAGGTTATCCCACAGCATTTCCTTATCCACCTTCGAATACTTTTCAAACAGCTCCTCAAGTCCCGCAAGGCGCTCAGGCTCCCAGCCCGGCATGGTAAAACCTTCGCAGGATTTCAATATGTATTCCGCCATCTCCTTGGGATCCTGGCGGATCTTGTCCTTTTCATAATAAAGCGCTGTGGATCCGTCTCCCAGAGGATGGAAAAGATCGGTCCTCGTCCAGTCAAAGACAGGCATGAAATTGTAGCAGATGACCTTCACCCCGAACTCCGACAGATTCCGTATAGTCTGAATATAGTTGTCGATATAGTGATCCCGCATGGGGCCTGCAGTCTTTATCTCGTCATGGACATTGACCGACTCCACCACGCTCATGCCGAAGCCGTATTCCGACAGCTCCTCCTGAACCTTTTTTATCTCCTCCGGTTCCCATATCTCTCCCGGCAGCTTGTCATGCAGCGCCCAGACTATCTCCTCCACTCCCGGGATCTGCCTAATCTGTGACAGTGTCACCGTGTCGTTTCCGCTGCCATACCAACGAAATGACATTTTCATCTTTTATCTACCTCCGTTCCTATACATTCAGGATAATACTTTTCTGCTTTCCGCCGGCCCAAGATAAGACTGCGGCGCGGTGACGCCCTTCCGTACCAGCATCACTCTTTCGAGTACATTTTCCGCATCGGTCCCGTAAAACCTGAGCGTATGCTTACCTGCATCCAGTATGCAGCTTCCCTTCACATACCTGGCGTGTCTCATCACTCCGTCCGCCCAGTCAGCAGAGGCTCCGGGAAGATGATCCGCAGGGATAGGCTGCAGGCTTTCAGCAGGTTTTCCGTCTATTGAATATATGAGTTTCCAGATCTTTCCGTAATAATATGAATTGGTGGGAAGCAGCTGGAAGCACAGTTCATATTCACCCTCTTCTCCTACGAGGAATTCATAATCCGCATAAGCCGCATCTTCAGGCTTTTCCGCGTGGGCGAGAAAAGGATACAATCCTATCGCGCTCTCTCTTCTTCCCAGATCTTTGAATACCTGCAGCTTCGTGTCCTTACCGTCCTTCATGCTGCTGAAATGATCGGCATCTATCACGACAAGACCGTTGTTCTCCGCAAAGAGCGTTCCTTCCCGAGAGGAGACCGCAGGAGCTTTCACACGGATCTCCACCCGGCCTTCACCGGAGGTAAATCTGAGAATTCCCGTTTCTCCTGCTGCCTTATCCTTATCAACCGTGATGATGATCTCCTTGAAGGGAGTATCCGGATCCACCTCACCCTTCATTGCATCACAGCTTATCCACTCACATTCCGTATTTATCTCATACTCTGCTTTCCTGTCTCCGCAGAGAGCCACATTAAATACGGCTTTTGCCTTATGCTCATCTTCTTCAAGATAAGTCTTTACCGTAAGAGGCCTGCGGGTCCAGTCAAGCCCTCTGGTCTCACCGGTATCTCCCGCAAGGCTTACTACAACGCTCTCTTCTTCTACCGGTATCACCTGATGAAGTACAGGCTTTTTGCTCTCTTCCTTATTCCAGTTCGTAAAGCCTATGTGGGGCGCTTCGGCAAAGCCGTCAAACTTTCCTCCGGAAATGGTCTGCAGTTTATCTTTCAGTTCTGCATCCTTCTTAAGCGTATCCCGCACCTTATCCGCATAGTCATTTGCGATGACAGCGCCGATGGAAGCGTAATAATGGTTGAGCCCGGTGAAGACCCACATGCGTATAAGGTTCATCCCTCCCAGCAGGCTGTAACCTATGAGCTCATACAGAGCATCCTTATATTCCTCCGGACACTTCTCTTCTATCGCAAGATACCTTTCCGTTATGCTCTCAGTTTTCTCGATCATAAGTCTTGCTTCATAATCCGACTGGGGCCGGTAGATCTCTGCGCTCATATGCTCGGGCCTTCTGTTATGGATGAGCCTGCTGCCCTCCAGCTGAAGTTCCGCCACTTCGCTTACCGTATCTTCATCAAAAGCATGGCCGAACTGCTTCTTCATCCACTCATGCATGTAGGTCTTTCCGGAATCCGGGCCGCTCCTGCCCCATCTGTCAAAATCGTAAGCCAGATCCAGGAAATAGGAAAGCGGCATTTCCTGAAGTCCGAGATCGCCCACATTTACGATCCAAAGCTTCTGTATGCCGTACTCATATGCAGTGCCCATCTGCTGCCACACCTCGGGCAGATAGGTGGAATCGATCCACTCAAAGGAGACCGGATCGCCATGATAATCAAAATGATAATACATGCCGAAGCCGCCGGGATGCTTCCTCATCTTTTCATCGGGAACACTCCTTAAATATCCGTGATTATCTTCGCAGAGAAGGAGTATCACGTCTTCCAGTTCCGGACAGCCCTCTATAAGCCCCGGCGTGTTCTCGTCGCCGTAATAGTAGGCCTCCACCTCCTTATACAGGGCAAGCATCCTCGGGACCTTTGTGAGATCCTCATTTACTTCCTCACGTATCAGCTGCTCCTGAGTCCTCAGCACATCCCGCAGAAGATCGATATTGTCCTTAAGGGTCGCCTCTTTCCCAAGGATGGTGGAATCCCGCTCTCCACGCATCCCCACGGTTATCACGTTCTCCAGATGTCCGTTCCGCTTAAGCCCGTCCCTCCAGAACCGTGTGATACCCTCTTTATTGCTGCGGAAATCCCAGGCATCTCCGTAGATGGAATCCTTTCCGCGGACATGCGAATATTCTTCGCCGTGTCTTAAGCAGGGCTCATGATGGGAGAGCCCCATGACTACCCCAAGCTCATCCGCAAGCTCTGCGCTCTTAAGCCCCGGCCCGTCCTCAGCAAAGGAAGAGGTCCACATGGCAGGCCACAGATAATTTCCCTTAAGCCTCAGTAAAAGTTCAAAAACATACTCATACATCTCGGCAGTGAAGCCGCCGAAATGCTTGCTGCACCAGGTCCCGAAGGCCGGCCATTCATCATTTATGAAGAAACCGCGGTACTCCACCGAAGGCTCCTTTGATGCCGTAAATACCGATGGATCAAGGACCGCGCTCTCCCTGCGGGCGGGTTTAAGTCCCGACCAGTTCACAAAGGGCGATACGCCAAGCTCTTCCGAGATCCTGAAGAGCCCGTAGATGGTTCCTCTCTTATCGCTTCCGGCAATGACCAGAAGTTCGTCGGAAAGCGCGTAAAAGCAATATACCTCCCGCTTTCCCGTAACAGCTGACAGGTCTATCTTTCCTTCTGCAGAAAGCCTGTCAAGAACGGGACTCTGTCCCGCTGTGCCGAATACTATCTTTATACCGTTAAAATCCGGATATTCACCGCCTGCAGCCTCAAGCTTTGCAGGCTTTCTGCCGAACACAAGGCAGAGATCCTCCGCTACCTTGCCGGCGATCTTCAATATTCCGGATGAACATTCCCCCTCATATACAAAAGCTGTCTCACAATCACTGGATAATTTAAATTCTCTCATGTTTTTCCGGCCTCCGTCGGACGTTCCGAAAACATTTTATATAAGAATGACGCCTCGCTTTCGCGAAGCGCCATCCTTTGTAACTATTGTTTTTTCAATATTGTTTTTTTTGATTGCTTACCGTCCGGGATCACTCAAGGGTCTCGCTTGAGCCGTACTGTGCTTCCCACTTCTCAGTACGCTCGTCGATGATATCCTGGCCGCCTGCAGAGAGGTAATTTGCCATGTTCTCATCCCATACTGCATCAAACTGGTCAACAGGTGCAACCACGGAGAGTGCCCATGCCTGATTTCTCTTCTCTGCGAGAGATTCACCCTTTCCTGTCTCAGCTTCGACTGCAGTGATCTTAGCATTCTTGGTAGGCTTCTTGCCGTTGCATGCCACTTCGTTAGCCCTTGCTACGTCAGCAGGATCGCAGGGAGGATAGTTGTTTGCAAGAGACTTAAGGGTGAGCTCTTCGGTGGACAGGTGCAGACCGTTGCAGGTGATGGTCATATCGATGTTCTGTCCGGAGTTCATGATAGCGTCACCGGTAGCAGCCATGAAGGTATATGCGCCGTCGGGAAGAACGTTATGGGTCACGCCTTCGTCACCTACCTGCAGATACTCGATATGCACGGGATCGGAGATCCAGTCAAGGTACAGAAGGGATGCAAGAGGCTCGTCGTTGGTGGTAGGGAAGAAGATCTTTCTGTCACCTGCGGTGGAATCGCAGTACTTGATGTACTCGCCGTTGGAAGCCTCGAAGCAGTCAACAGCCACGAACTTTGCGTTCTCGCCTACAAGTCTCTGAAGGTTTGCGTTGATGGAATCTTCACCATTTCTGAAAGGATAATCCCAGTTGTGCATGAATGCGCCTACGTAGCCTGCCTTCATCATGGAGTCTTCATCAGCGCTCTCGGTAAGTGCGAAGCCTTCCATTATAAGCTTTTCGTTATACCACTGGTTAAGGATCCTTGCCGCGTCCTTGGTACCGTTCTCGGTGTACTTTCTGTCATCAAAGCCGTTTACATAGAATTCCTTGTCGGTGATGTTGGGATCCATGCAGGATTCGATCAAAAGAGCTGCTCTCCAGCCTACATCCTCAGAAAGACCGAAAGGAACCATCTTGCTTGCATCTGCGCCCAGAAGGGTGTCAGCATTGTCACGGAATGCGCAGAGCATATTGTAGAACTCTTCCTTGGTAGTAGGCTCTTCCATTCCCAGAGTATCCAGCCAGTCCTTACGAACGAAGGTGACTATACGGTTGTTGTTGGCGCGCTTTCCTTCGATAGCCCAGAGGGTACCGTCCTGAACGCTCTTGTCCCAGTACATATTGGTGGTTCCCAGCCAGTCCCAGAGGTGCGGGAGGTCATTCTTGTTATCAACTACCAGATCCTGAAGATCGGTAACACCGCCCATGTCGGCATAGGTCTGGATAGTAGGGTAATCATAGGTAAGACAGATGTCAGGAGCGGTTCCGGCAGCCAGCAGGTTGTTGATCTCTTCAACCTCAGTCCAGCGGGGAACTGCCACGAACTCGACCTCTACGTTATGATCCTCGAGCATACCCTTCTTGATGTAATCGGTGTACATATTGTTGGTGGGATCGGAACCACCGTCATTACCGCGGTCATAAACCTCAACGGTAATGTGTCTGGTCTCGGTAAACTTGCCGTCCACCAGCTCTTCGCTGCTTCCGCCTTCGATCTCGGAACCGTCACCCTCAAAGGTATTCTGGGTAACAGGCTCATTGGTCACATTAGATACAGCGGGCTCCTTGTTCTCATTTCCCGCGGGTGCCTGTCCCTGCGTATCTCCGCAGGCAGCCGCAGATACGATCATGGTACCTGCAAGAATGGCTGACAAAATTCGTTTTTTCATTTTTTCCCTCCTTAAATATATATTTTGCGGCAACTGCGCCAGCAAAATTACTGTTTTATTCCTTAACCGCTCCTATGGTAACGCCCTGGATGAAATACTTCTGCAGGAAAGGATAGATGCACAGGATAGGTATGGTTGAAAACATGACTATCGCCGCTTTCAGAGCATCCCCGAGTCCTGGCTGTGAGAAGCCTTCCTGGGTTGAAACCTCGACCTGGTTGATGTTGTTCAGTATGTTATAAAGCAGGAGCTGCAAAGGATAGAAATCCTTGTTCTTCATATACATAAGCGCATCCGAGTAACCGTTCCATCTGCCTACTGCGTAGAACAGCGCCAGGGTTGCGAGAACCGGCTTTGAGAGAGGCAGGTAAACCTTCCAGAGTATGGCGAAGAAGCTTGCTCCGTCTATCTCCGCTGCTTCCCTCAAGGAATCGGGTATGCCGTAAAAGAAGCTTCTCAGTATGATCATGTTGTAAACACTGAGGACACCGGGTATGATCAGCACCAGTGGATTATCCAGCAGGTGAAGCTTCTGCATAAGCAGGTAGTTGGGTATGGTTCCTGCATTGAAGAACATGGTGATGGTTATCAGCAGGTTGATGACCTTCCTACCCTTGAGTCTGTTGAAGATCAGGGGGAATGCGCAGAGCGTGCTCATCGCAAGGCTGGCAAAGGTACATACCACAGTCAGGAACACGGTCCAGAAGAAAGCCTTGGTGTACTTCGGATCCTTGAGCACAGTAGCGTATGCATCGAAGTTCAGCCCCTTGGGCCACAGATAAACCTCACGCTTTATCAGATAATCCGGTCCCGACAGCGACCTTGCCAGAAGGTTGATCATGGGCAGGATGCAGATGATGGAGATCAGCACACACAGGAACACTATCACGTAATCGCCGAACCTTATCTTCAGTGAGTATATTCCCCTTCTTTCATCTATCATATCTACTTTCATTTAAGTATTACCTCCGTTTCGTTTCAAAAACCGGTGACTGATGCTTCTGTTCTTATACTATTCCGCGCTCACCCATCTTACGTGAGAACCAGTTTGCAAGGAGCAGGAATATAACGTTTACTACGGACTGGAACAGACCCACCGCAGTCGTAAGGGAGAACTGCAGTCCCTTGATACCGTTTTTATAAACGTAAGTCGATATAACCTCTGCGTTCTTCATGACCAGGTTGTTCTGTAATGCGAAGGGACGGTCGAAGTTGGAGCTTACGATGTTACCGAGCGCAAGCACCAGGAGCACCACGATGGTAGGACGTATACCCGGAAGAGTGATGTGCCACATCTTCTGGAAACGGTTCGCCCCGTCCACGGAGGCCGCTTCGTACAGCTCGGGAGAGATGCCGGTGATGGCTGCCAGGTATATTATGGAGTTCCAGCCGAAGGACTGCCATATACCCAGGCCGATGTAGGTCTTCACCCAGTTCTTTCCCTCATCCAGGAAATGGACCGATTCAAGATCCATCTTCGTGAGAAGCAGGTTGATGAGACCGGTGGAAGGTGCAAAGAGCTGAAGTGCCAGTCCGTAGATGATGACCCATGAAAGGAAGTGGGGCATATATGCTATGGTCTGCACTGTCTTCTTGAAATACTTGAACCTGAGTTCATTCAGGATAAGCGCGAATATGATGGGGATAGGGAAACCTACAAGGATATCCAGCAGGTTCAGGAAGACTGTATTCCTGAGCGCATAGATGAAATCCTTATCCTTGAAAGCCTTGATGAAATACTCGAAGCCGTGGTTCTTTGCCCAGGGCATTTCGGAAACGCTCTGTACTATGCTGTACTTCTTGAAAGCTATCAGCACATAATACATGGGGCTGTACTTGAACACGATAAAATAGATTATCGGAAGAAGGAGCATCGCATACAGCTGCCAGTAGCGTTTGAAGTATATACCCCTCGCCGTCTTGGGAACATATTCCTTTTTTGCGGGCCTTTCCTTTTTGGCCGCCTTCCCGGCAGGCTCAGCTGCGGTAACAGCTTCTGCTTCTTTTACTTCCACTTCAGGGTTTTTGTTCTCTTCCACTTTTCTCCCTCCGCTTCTTTATTGCTTAAAGTACTCAGGCCGCTGGCTCCTTATCACCGCTTCATCGAATTTGTAGCGGTGCAGATGCTTGTCAACCAGTTCAGCAGCTTTCTCTTTGTCCCCGGCCTTTATGGCCTCCAGTATTGCACGGTGATCGTTCACCACCTTGAAATCCTTCACCGTTTCCACCGAGATGTTCCTTACCCTGTCAAAATGTATCATCAGGGTGGAATGGATCTCATGTATAAGCTCTTTACCCACCGCTATGTAGATCAGCTTGTGAAAACGGTTATCCAGCTCGAAGATCCTGTCCGTCATCCCCTTGTCCAGGTAGAATTCCTGAAGGGCCACATTCTCTTCTATCTCCCTGAGCCGTTCCCCCTCGATGGTTCCGCAGGCCTCCAGGGTTACCGCAGTATCGGTGATCTGTCTCAGGAACCTGGCCTCCTCTACCATCTTCGGATCGATCTTGCTGATAAAGCTTCCCTTCTGCGGATAGGTCTCTATCACGTTGGCCCTGGCCAGATCGATGATGGCTTCCCTCACCGGTGTCCGGGAGATGCCGAGCTCTGCGGCCAGTTCGTTCTCCGAGATAGGGGTACCGGGTTTAAGCTCGAGCGATATGATATTTTCCTTCAGAACCCTGAGGGCGTAATCCCTTGCAGATTCTTTTCGAAGCTTTCCCGATAATCTCATTCACACCTCTCCAAAGCAGCTTCTGCGTTTTTTATCGCTTGCATACTTGTATACAAGTATTCATATGGTTATAATAGCAAAAGAAAAAACATTTGTAAAACATTTTTTGTGCAATTTTTTAATAAATTCTATAGGGAGTTTTTGTTAAAATCCGACAGAAAACGTCGGAATAAGAATTTCTGATATAGATTTTAGCTGGGATCTTCTTCGGAAGAAGGCTTATCGCCGCCCTCCAGCTTCTTAAATATGCCGCTGTAGAGCAGGGCCCTGAAGTATCCGGGCACCGAAAAACAGAAGACTGCCAGTATGGGGATAAGCTTAAAAGTAGTGTACCAGGCAAAAAACAGAGGCGAAAGGGCCAGGGCCGCTCCCGCGAAAGCACGGAGCATGGCCGGAAAGCCGGAATAGGCGATACGGAATGCCTGCTTAATGGTGCCGCCCACGGTGTTCTGGTATCTGGAAAGCAGCGGGAAGATGTAGACGAGTCCCAGCGATATGAGCAGCACAAGAAGCGCGAAAAGTACTTTGAAGGTAAACTGCGTCTGGCCCTGCAGTGTGAGGATATAGCGCCAGTCCACATAAAGGACTACGGCCACGTTGGCCATGATGATCCATAGTATGGTGGCCTGGACAAAATTCTGCTTAAAGGACTTGAAGAACGAACGCACAAGATAGCCCTCCTCATTTCTGGAGAGCTTCAGGAGCACATAATGCATGGCCGTAAAAGAGGCCCCGGCAGTTATCACCGGTATGCACAAAAGCACCGTAAGTATGTTCACGATCATCAGGTCCGCCATCCTGCCCAGGAACTTCATCAGCGGACTGTCAAGTTTCAGAAAATTCATATCTCCCTTATGGCGCGGGTTATGGTACCGCCGCCAAGAACCGTATCCCCCAGATACAGCACTGCCGCCTGGCCCTTTGTAACAGCTCTCTGTGGTTCATCGAAGATGAGCCGGAAGCCCTCTTCCGTTCTGTATACCTTCGCGGGCTGTTCCTTCTGACGGTATCTGGTCTTGGCCGAAACAGACATCCCGTCGCTTATCTCAGCTATGAGATTTATATCATCCGCTTCCAGGCCTTTGGAAAAAAGCCCCTCCCCGTGGCTCAGCACGACACGGTTGTCCGCGGTGTCTATATCCGTTACATACCAGGGCTCTTCAGCAGCCAGCCCCAGTCCTTTGCGCTGGCCTATGGTATATCTGATGATGCCCTTATGCCTGCCCAGCACGGTGCCGTTTCCGTCCACAAAGTCCCCCTCCGGGAAGCTCTTATCCGTATATTCCTCGATAAAACGGGCGTAATCACCGTCCGGCACAAAGCAGATATCCTGGGATTCGGCCTTTTCGGCATTTACGAAGCCCTGCTTCTGTGCTATCTTCCTGACTTCGGCCTTTGTAAGCTCTCCCAGGGGGAACTCGCAGTATTTAAGCTGCTCCGGACTCAGGTTATAGAGCACATAGCTCTGGTCCTTACTAAGGTCTACGGCCTTTTTAAGACCGATAGTACCGCCGTCCCTTGCGACTCTCGCATAATGCCCCGTTACTATCCTGTCGCAGCCGCGTTTCAGGGCATATTCCAGGAGGGCGTCGAACTTCATGTAGCGGTTGCAGTCTATGCAGGGATTGGGTGTGCCGCCGGCCTCGTAGGTCCGCACGAACTTGTCTATTATCTTTGCTGAAAAGCCTGCGGTGAGATCCTTTACTTCAAAAGGTATGCCCATGGACATGGCTACACGCCCCGCATCGTCCACATCCCTTACGGAACAGCAGGACTTTGCGCAGTCCACCTCTTCGTCACCCCGCCACAGGCGCATGTTCACGCCCAGGCAGTCGTAACCTCTCTCTTTCATCAGAAAAGCGGCCACGGAAGAATCCACGCCGCCGCTCATCGCTATCAGAGCCTTCATAAGCTTATACTAAATATCCCCTGTTGGTGCCTGCTGCCGCACTGGCAGTGTTTATATCATCCGAACCGTAGGTCATGCCCGCATAGATCACATCCGTATTCTTCATGATCGGCGCTGAGTTATCGTTCTTTGCGGAAGCTGCATAGGAATCCCTGAGCTTCTTCATTATATCCATGCTGGCCGGGATCTTTGATGCATCGCGCTTTACATCTGCCTGTATCAGCTGGCGCTCCACATAGCGGTAGAGACTGTAGGTGTTCTCCACCAGCTCCTTCAGGGCCTTTGCGTTGTCGCCCGGATCGATGTTCCTCCTGTCAGCGGGAAATGCCGCCGAAGAAGGCCTGTTCAGTGACTGGATCAGCTCGCTCAGGCAGCCTCTTGCTCCCCGCATGGCATTTCTGAAGCCCGCAGAACCGGGCTCCGCAGCGGTCAGCTCATTACAGTATTCCTCAAACATATCATAAAGTATCACCACCAGGGCGCTGGCATTGGCCTGTGTGATCCTCAGCATGAAATCCTGTTTTACTTCGTTGGTCATAGAATATTATCCCTCAGATGACTCCCATAGCCATAGTATCACTTACATCAGCCATACCCAGTTCATTGATCATGAACTGAAGAACATCACTCGAATCTGCAAATGGACTGCTTTCAATGTAATCCCTGATCTGCAATGCTTTTGATCTGTTACCTGGTATTTTTATATATGTGATGACCAGACTCACGAAATCATCATAAGATCTGTCGACATTCCGTAATATCTCTCTAAACTCCCTCATTGTCATATCAGCATCTCCTCATCGTCCAGATTATCATACCTCATCAGAAACACATAATCGTCAAAACCATGATTTTCTATCAGATAGATATAATATCCGTTATCCAATCCAAGAGATCTATGTGCAATATAATACAATCCTTTTATATGATGCCCCCGAATTGCTCCGCTGCTTTGCAGCTCCCGCAATTCTACGAGCATTCGCAATCCGCTGAAATGCTTGCTACACAAGCATTTCGCTACTTGCTCATGTTCGGGCGGGTCCCAAACTCATATGCCGGTTCATGCAAGCATGACCGTCATATGAGCTTTTGACCCTGGCATCATAATACCATATACCGGTCAAAAAACAAGGTATCATCACTGCAGGAGCTGCAGCACCTGCTGCGGCCTTTCGTTGGCCTGGGCCAGCATGGAAAGTCCTGCCTGCACCAGCACCTGCTGGGTAGAATACTCCGTCATCTCCTCGGCCATATCCACATCCGCCAGCCGCGAATAAGCTGCGGTAAGATTCTCGCTGGAAACATCCAGACTGGTCACATTGTGCTCCATACGGTTCTGGTACGCGCCGAGCTTCGAACGTATATCACTTATATAATCGATGGCCCCCTTCACCTGGGTTATGGCCTTCTGGGCAGATTCAAAATCCGACACCTTCATTTCGTTCCTGACAGGGGTGCCGTCACCATTGCTCTTTTCTATCCCCATCTTCTTAAGGGATACGGCCGGGATCTGTATATCCACTTCCTGCCCTTCGTTTGCGCCGGTCTGTATGGTCATGGCACCCATGCCGGTGATATCCAGCTCCACCCTGGAGGCACTCGGCGTTTCCTCTTCAAAATCCAGGCGGATCTCGAAATCGCCTGTTCCCTTGATGATCAGCTTGCCGTCATCAGCCAGCCTGGCCGTACAGCCCTTTCCCTCGAATTTTTCCGAATTGCTTTCATCAAGATCAACTTCCCCGCCGCTCTTGCACTGGCTGTATAAAGCGGCCAGATCATTTATCACATACTTATTTGCGGGTACATCCGCGGTATAATGATCCACCTTTACCTTCGGATCATCCGTATATCCCTTAAGGTCAAAAGATCCGTCCAGCAGCGGCATGCCGTTGAACTCGGTATCCCTCGCTATACGCTCGACCTCATCCTGAAGCTGGTATATCTCTTTCTGGATCAGCTCTCTGTCCTCATCCGTATTGCTGTCGGTACCTGCCTGCACCGCCAGCTCGTTCATTCTCTGAAGTATGGAATGGATCTCGGCAAGAGCGCCTTCCGCTGTCTCGATAACGGAAATGCCGTCATTGGAATTATTCTTTGCCACTCCCAGGCCTTTCACCTGCGAATCCATACGGTTGGAGATCGCAAGACCTGCAGGATTATCCTGGGCCTTGTTTATCTTAAGGCCCGAGCTTAAGCGCTGCATCGACTGGCTCAGCAGGCTGTCGCTCTGGTTGAGCGCTTTATTTGTGATGACTGCGGAAGCGTTATAATTGATCCTCATAAGCGTTTACCCCGTTATCTTAAACTTCTATTCAGAACCGCCTTGCGATTCTGAATAGACACGCGATCTGTCCATGCATAATCGGCTTTGCCGATGGACAGATCGCCGCTAAACTCGGGATTCGCAAGCTCACCCTCGCGGTGTTCTGCATAGTTACTTTATCTAAAACTTTCCAAAAATGTCTTCGCGGCCCTGTAAAGCGTGGCCGTATCGAAGCTGCTGTTATTTTCATCGGCTTGCGGCGCCGGAAAATTAAGAGCAGGGTGTTCCGAATACACAAAATTTATGCCTCTTACCGGTACATTGTTCTCCTCCATACGGCGGAGCAGGTCTTCTTCCATGGTTTCCAGCGCGTCCCGTCCCGATCTGCTGCTGCAGAGCACATAGCCGGAAAGCATCTCCTGCCTGCCGGAAAACCTTCCGCGTATTGAGCCGTACTCGTAATGCTCCAGGCTTATCTCCACATTGCCGCGCTCGCTTCCCTCACGCCTTACGGTGACGCTTACTGAAGTGGTCTGACCGCCTATGGTCATGGGCAGCTCATAGCTTTCGGCCTCCGCCATCCTTCTGGCAGTGCCGATCTGCTTCATGGCCGAGGTATAGGCCCGCACATCGATGCTTCCGTCGGCGCTGACCACGCTCTCACTGATGACCCTTTCCGCCACCTCCGACATATGCGTATAGGCACTTTCCGCATCCGCCTTAGAGGTAAAGCTCTCCAGCGCATCCTCCATGGCAGCTTCCAGCACGCTTTCGGTAACAGACATGCTGCTGTCCCTGTGTTCCGCTTCTTCCCCGCTCACTATGCGGCCGTCGGAAGCTGTATGCTCCCTGCCTCTTGCACCGGCTGCCGCCCTTTTTGCAAGGTCAAAGACGCGGCCCCTTTCTTTTCTCAGGTCCCTGAGCCCCAGAAGACTGTCCGCATCGGTCTTAAGACCGAGAGACGCCAGCTCCTGATAAAACGTCAGGGGAAGCTTTGACGCATCGCTCAGATCCTGAGCCGCATCCTTTGCCATTGCAGTCCTTATCTGCTCCTCGATATCCTGCCGCGTCACGGCCTTCATGCCCTGAAGGCTGTCATCCACGCTGATATCCATGCCCTGGTCCCGCCTGCTGCGTACCGCAGTCAGCAGATTCTCAAAGGAAAGCTCTGCGCCACTCTCCATAACACGGCCTATGGCCGCTCCGTCTCTTTTGCCTACCTGGTGCAGCATACGGTAAATGCCTATAAAGCTCTCTCTTTCTTCGGGAGTGACCATATGCTTCTGCTCCATACGTACCAGGAAGTCCGCATAGTTCTCACCCTCAGGCTGAGCCTCGTCAAGATACTCATCCAACTCTTCCATGCTCATTTCCAGAGGGTTCTTCCCGTCCCTTACCATCTGCAGGGTCTGCGACGGCGTCATCCTCCTTATGATGCCGTCCACGGTCTCCGCTGCCCGTCTCACCCTGCTGATGTTGTCCTGGGTGATCTCCATGGAGTTATAGCCCAGGATCCTGGCGGCTCTGAGATTTTCCTCACCCGCCTCGATATGAAGCTCCGAAAGCAGAGTCTCTGCCCTTTCGAAAGCTTTGCTTATACTGTCACCAAGGTCGCTTCTGACCTGGGTGGCCATGGTCTCATAACGCTCTCCGGCCGCTTCGTAAGCCAGCGCCCTGCTGCGTCCGCTGTCCAGAAGGTTCCGCACCGTATCCGCGCCGAAATCCTTTCCATCCTTAAGGAATTCTCCCAGGATGGATACCGGCATACCCGGAAGCTGTGCAAAAGCCCTGCTGCTCTCCGCATATAGCTCCGCCCTGCTTTCCGCGATACCCGCATCCCCGGTGCCGTAACGGCTCATGAGCTGCTGCGATTCTTCTATCTTAAGCCTCTCCACCAGGACGTTCAGTTCCATGGTCTCCACCTGCACGCCGCTTTTGAGCATGCGGTAGCTCACCTGTATGGTCATGGAGAGCCTGACCTCCTCCAGCTGCCTCCGTGCAGTGATGGCTGAGGGTCTTCCGCTATCCGTCGCCGGACTTACCTGCCTGTCAGCAGGCTTCAGCTCCGCCGCATTTCCGACCTGAAGCTTTCCGGCCTCTGCCGCAAGGTTACGTATCGTAAGGGGCATATCCTTTTCCAGCACCGCATCCACGGCTTCTTCAGGTATCTCCGCCAGTTCTTTATCTATACGCACCGCTTTTTCCAGCAGGCTCTCATCGGTGGTAAGGTCTGCAGTATCCGCGTGCATGCCATCACTGAGGGCCCTTGCCGCTGCATCGGCTGCCTCAGCCGCGCTAAGAGGAAGCTCAAGGCCTTCAAGCGCCTTCATTTTAATGAAGCTTTCCTCCGTAAGAGGCAGCCCCTCCTCAAGCATATGCTCTGCCAGAGCCATATTTTCGGGTCCCGCTTCCTCACCGGCATCCCCGATCATGCCTCTTATCTGCTCTTCAAGACCGCTGTCCGTGCCTTTCCCGACTCTTCCCACATATCCGCCGGTACTGATGTAACCTTCAGCTGCGCTCTTCGGAGCCGCGGCGCTGTGAACCGCCTTATATAATCCCGCGATGGATGGCGTCAGATCATTCTCGATAAGATAGGCCTTCGCTCCCTCCGTTAGTTCTCCCATGCCTGTGATGCGTTCCATGGCGGAAGCCGCTTCCTTCGCATTCTCTTCGTTCAGGGGCACTCCCCTTTCATTAAAGGCCCTCTCTATCTCAAGAGCATAGGCTGCGCTGCCGGTAATGGCCTCCAGCTCTTCTCGTCCCAGGTCGTCGTTATAACCCTCTACAACCACGCCGCTCTTAGCCATGGTAGCCTTGATCAGATCCGTAATGTTCACCGCATCTTCGGGATCCAGCTCCGCCGGATCAAAACCCTCCTCCTGCATCCTGCCGAAAGCCTCGGGGCTTACCGTATGTGCCATAAGGGTCATCATATCCTTACGGTTCTTCGCATCCGCTTCGCTGCCGGGGAGCATCATCTCCTCCGGAGCGGCCTTCGCCTCTGTCTGCAGGCCGAAACCGTTTCCGGCACCGGGTTCATAGGAAAAAGCCGCTGCCGGGCTTCTCTTCTCCGCAGTCTTTACCTGCTCGATTTCCTTATGCGTGAGATTCTGAATGGGATCGTTTCCGATATTGACCGGGTTTATGTTCATATACGGCTCCTTTGGATGCGTAAAAGTGACATTTATACTTTTATCGGCCGGAAAGGACAACAAAAAAAGGGCCTTAGCCCTTTTTTCTTAAAGTTCAAAACTTCCGTTTCTCTTTTTATTGAATACGTAGTACACCGTCTGCTCCTGGGGCTTCACATAAAGCTCCATGCTCCAGAGCTCCGAGCGTCCTCTCTTCAGCTTGCTGGTCCAGATCTTCAGGGCCCGCTCAACCAGCTCCTGCTTATCGACGGAGCGGTTGTTGAACTCTATAGTCACTTCCTCAAGGATCTCCGGCCCTGCCGTTTTTTCCTCTATTTTCTCTTCCTTCTTTTCGGTCTTCTTCACGGCAGGCTTCTTTGCTTCTGTCTTAACGGGCGCTGCTGCCGCCTTCTTTTCAGCCGGCTTAGCGGCCGCCTTCTTTTCCGGCTCTTTCTTTGCGCTCACTTTGGCTGCGGCCACGGGCTTTTCCTCTTCCAGGGGATTCTGGCTCACCAGCTGCTCCTTGAGCAGAGCCCTGGTCTCTTCCTTCGTCAGCTCCGCAGGCTTGATCTCAACGGGCTTGGGCGCAGGCTTCGGCGCCGGTTTTTTTACAGCGCTCTTCTTTTCTATAGTACTGTCCTCTTCCGGTTCCGTCGTCAGAAAAGCCGCTGCAAGAGGCTTCATTATTCCCCTGGATTTACTTTCACTGGCCATAATAACCACCTGCCGATCAATAAAGATAAAACACCAGACTTTATTGTACGTCCATTCCGTCAAATTGTCAAATCATATTTTTATCAGTCTCACCGGTATCAGACATATCGTCCCCGGCCTCCGGCACAGGATCATCTTTCTTATACAGCATAAAGTACGCACCGAAGAACACCAGGCTTCCGTATACCGCCACGATCGCCTCCAGCGTCCAGTCCGAAAGGCTTATGACTTTGACGATATTCAGGGCCAGGACTCCGTCCATGAGCGTATGGAGCACTACCGCAAGGGGATACAGCCAGAATCTCTTCTTATCCCTGCAGGCATAAAAGACCATGATGGATGCCCCAGTATGGAACATTATCGCGAAGACTCTCTCCACACAGTCTATGGCAAGATCCCCGAAGGAAAAACCCGTCATCAGCTGCGCGATCTCTGCAGCCTGTGAATTTATGAGCTCCGCCTGGTCAGGTGTCTGCTGCACCGCCTGGTCGATGATCAGCTGGAAATTTCCGCCGTTTATCAGCAGAGCATAGGAAATGTAGCTGACATAGGTGATCCCCAGCATCAGCATGGCCTCAAAACCGCCGTGGCCTATACCGTGGGAGATGGAAGTCTCCCTGTTCTTTTTGTCCTTCAGCACCGTCTTGTAGGCCACCAGACGTCCCGTTTCCTCAAAGACTCCGGGGAACAGCGCCACCACCAGAGCCCACATCACAGGATTCTCATTAAGATACCGCGCCACCGGATTATCCGTAAGTATTATCGCATTCTGTATGGGCTTCTCAAGTATGAGCGCGAAGATAAGGAAGGTCAGCGCGCCTATGAATATGGTCAGGAACGGCTCCTTCTTCTTAACCTTCCACACTATGGCAAGGACCAGGGGGCCCACCAGCCACAAGAGCACGCCTGCCGCCAGCAGTCCCATCTGCGTATTTCCTACATGTCCGAAATCCATTTTCCCTTCCTTCCTTTAATACCTGTTATGCACCTTCTCAACGGCGCACATGATATCCTTCATTTCGATAACCGTTCCGTCGTCCAGCACGGCTTTACCCGTAAGCCTTCCGAAGACATGATGCTGGTCGGATATCAGCAGCTTGAAATCTATACAGGCAGCCCTGTCCAGCACCGGCACAAGCTCCGCCTCGAACCTGCCGTCGGAGGAAGTTATGGTCCACTTTTCCATAAGGTCATCCGGTATGTTGAAGGTCACGTCATCCAGCTTGTGGGCCTTCCCGTCATAGATTATGATGTTCTCCGTTGCGGCGGAGGTATTTCCGAAGCCGTATCCCAGATTAAAGCCGAAGGCATGGCCGTCTATGTCCGCGTTGCCGGTGCCCCAGAGCCAGCAGTTATCGTAGGTCCAGACTCCCCGGCCCCAGTCAAGGGTTCCGAAATCCGTGGCCGGATCAAAACGGTAGATCTTTCCGTTATAGCTTATCTCGCCTTCAGCCCGCATGGCGTTGATCTTCTGGTTATAATAGAAGGCATGCTTCGTATCCCAGGGTGTTGCGATGACCATGGAATCCATTTCGGGCTGGCGCAATACGATATCGCATTCAAAGGGTTTCCCGTCGCAGAAATCTTCGAACCTGCAGCGTATACGCCTCTTTCCCTTCCTTGCATCAAATCTCAGCTTAAGCCGCCTGTCACTGTACTTAGTGACACAGTCCGAGGAAGTACAGGGCAGGCCAATCCTTCCAAGGGGAAGCGCATTCAGTATGGTCTCCGTATGCTCCCAGGGCTCATCTCCCAGCTCCAGCAGGGATACCGACTGAAGCCCTATATATCCGTCATCAGAAATGGTAAAGGCTGCGGCAAAATCCTTCCCCGTGACCAGATAATAATCCCATTCCTTTATCCGCCACTTCGGGGCCTTTATCATCTCCCGGTTATATTCCTGTATCAACCTTCTGGACCAGCCCGGCTCTATGAGCTGTCCGTTCTCATCCAGAAGCTTATGCTCTTTTGTAACTTCGTGATTTCTCATCTTTCTCCTCCGATTTATAAAGAAAAGTACTTTATCTGTCCATCCCGGGCCCGCTCTCCAGCCTTCTCACATAATCCTCCGGCGCTTTGATCATTCTTGCCATCAGCAGAAAGGTATCCAGCACCAGCGCTTCCTTGTCGCAGTCGGCGTAATTCTTTCCTATGTCCTGCTTCATCTCAAAACGCCGCATATTATAAAAATACAGATCCGTCAGACCGTAGCCCTCGCATTTGATGTTATCGGACAGGCTGTGCTCATCCAGATAATGCATGAAGGCAAACATCAGCTCTTCATTCATGAGGAACTCTCCCCAGAGCTCATCCAGGAAATCCTCATCCTTACCGGCGATCTTCCCCAGCTCCCCAAGGTATTCATATGCCTTCATTCTTCTTGCATCAAGTATTATCATAGCTTTCCGTCCCTCTGACCTGCACGGTATTATATCATTCCCGCTCCTTTCCCGCAACTTAAAAGGACAGGGCATGACCCCTGTCCCCGTGATCTACTTAAGTGTTATCCTTCCTCCGTCCTCGCCGAGAAAAAGTACCTTCCCGTCTTCGGGCATCGGCAGCACATCCGTCATATCCTCCACATGGGTGGAATAGACCACCTCCCCGAATTTGTTATAGACATATACGGCACTGTTCTCAGGCCTGTCTGTGATCACCGGTTCCGTGCCTGCTGCGGCACTCCCTATACGGTACCATACGCCACAGCCGGTCTTTAAGGCTACCTCCTTTGTCTGCAGATCAAACTCCGGCAGGTTCACATCCGATATATACTCACAGTCATCACTTGTCCTGATAGTAAGCCCTCCCCCGGTAAGTATCGTCACATCGATCAGATCGCGGCTGCTGCTGGACGGGATGGTCTGAAAAGCCACGGCCCTGCTTTCGTTTTCGATCTTAAGGAGCCTGGTCCCCATACCGTTTACGATGAACACATATCCGGGAAAACGCTCCGGCAGCACCGTATCGCATATGGCTGTATCATAAGAAGATGAGGACCAGAGGTCGTTTGACAGGCAGTACTCCGCATCTGCGAGCATCTGCCATTTTGCCAGAACCTCTTCATCCACGGGAGCATCCTCCATTTTTTCTCCCACATAGCTCTTCTGTACATAGCTGCCTATACCCGGATAGATATTATCCGTTTCAGCCGCTATGAGTATGCTTCCGTCCTCTGCTGTCTTAAATCGGATCATCTGCGGGTTCACCGACAGCTTCATATCATCGATACCGCTGTCCTCCACCTCATAGGCCAGTGATGCAAAGCTTCCGTCCTCCGTCAGGGCATAATCAGTACATACCGTTTTATAGGGACCGACAGATTCCACATGCATATATCTGTGTTCCGGAAAGGATACCACATCCACTGTTTCGCCTCTTTCGCCTGCTGCAAGATAATTTCCGGCATAGTCATCATAAGAAGCGGGTATCTCCGTCACGATCTCCGGCTGCTCTGCCCCGGGCTCAGCTGCCGTGATCCCCCTTTCTTCAAGACAGGCATCCAGTATCGCCTGTGATACCAGACCGTTCAGGGCGCTGCTGCCTCCGTTTGAAAGCACGGAGATACTTATACCCTCCTCCGGTGCCACCAGGAGATAAGCATGGTTCAGGCCGTCATCGCCGCCTTTTCCGACGACCTGTATGCCGGCCGCATCGTATTTTTCTTCACCTACTGAATCCCAGCCCAGTCCGTTGCCGTCCAGATAGTCATCCGCATCATTCCATATCATGGCCATGGCGTCTTTTGCTTCCTCTGAAAGCAGCGCATCGTTCCCCTTAAAGAATGTGGCTCCGAACTTTGCAGTATCGGAAGCCGTAGCATAAACGCCGCCCGCTCCCAGGGACATGGCAGCGCCGTAATCATATCTGTTGTATTTCGGTGTATAAGCCGGGGCGGGATCTTCGAATCCCGCATAGCTGTATCCCGTTCCTGTGGCGGTACCGCCCGTGGCTTTGGCAAGATCCTCTTTCACATATTCGGTAAAGCTCTTCCCGCTGACACGCTCGGTGATGATGCCCAAAAGATCGAAGCCGTCGTTGCAATAGGCGGCATATGTTCCGGGATCGGCTTTCAGCCTCTGCTCCGAGAGGCTCTCAAGGATATGGTCCAGATGATAACTGTCCACATCATCATAGAGAAGCATACCCGGGCGGAAGCTTCCCATTAATCCCGAAGTGTGATCCATCAGCATACGGACGGTGATGTCCTTATAACGGGGATCCTCCATTTTAAACTCAGGGATATAAACCGTAACGGGATCGTCCAGTCTCACCTTTCCTTCGTCCGAAAGCTTCATCACGGCAGCCGTGGAATAGATCTTGCTGACGGAACCAACGCAGTATACATATTCCTTATCCGCATCCGCCGCTTCCCAGCCGTTTTCGTAAGACACTGCATTTTCAGCCTGCCCGCTCTCACCCTGTGCAAGAACACTTTTATCCTGCATCAGTCCAAAGCCGATGATCCCCGCGATCCCCAAAGCGACCGCTGCCGGAAATATATTTTTCATCTCAGTTCTTTTCATGATATGCTCCTTTTCTGTCCTGATCACTCCGTCATCAGTTCCGTCACGGATATCTTCTTTATCCTGCCTGCGCTGAGGAAGGCCACAACATAGCAGAATATTATGAGCAGCACATCCGTTATCAGTATCAGCGGAACGTTCGTGACCGCGATGGTAGCAAAGGCCAGTCCCCAGAAGACCCTGTTAAGATATACCGCTGCCACTGTTGCCAGAAGCACTCCGGCCAGTATCACCGGCATCAACTTAAGGGCGATCTGCGTCATCAGATCCTTTGACGAATAACCCAGTCCCTTCATGATACCAAGGCTGTGTCTCTGCCTTCTCACATCATTTGCGGTTATTATCATCAAAAGCACCGCTACGATCACTGCGATCAGTATCATTGCCAGCAAAGTGAATATCTTCGTCATCTCCGCGATGGGGACCATCTGGGTCTTGATGATGCCCTCATAAGAGTTGATCTCTTTGATGACAAAGCTCCTGCTGTTCCCGGTGATGGTCCTGTCACCGATCTGCACCGCATAATCCACACTTGTCACGCCATACTGATCCAGCAGTACGGATATCTTTTCCTTCGCGGCTTTCCTTATACGGTCCTCACTGCTCCCTGACGAAGCCGTAACTGCCGCATCCTCTGCCGTTCCTCCGAAATGCTCCCGTATCGCAGCCTCAAGTTCCGGGATACCGACACCCTCTGCGGGATAAACATGTACCGCATCGGGCCTTGCATTTATATTGATCCTTTCATATCCTTTCGTTGTCAGATAGACTACCGTTCCGCCGTTTTCCATGGATCCGACGATCCCGGTAACGATGTAGCTTTTTTCCAGACCGTTATTCTCGAGGATGATGCTGTCACCCAAATTGATATTCTCTGTCCTGCTCCTCCGCATTCCCACCATCACTTCGTTATCATACTGCGGGCAGCGTCCCTTATAAGGTGTGATGTTCTCGGCATCATTGTAATCGGCATATGCATTTACCAGTGCGGAATCGGGAGATCCCTTTACTGATACGTTCCCGTGACTGTAACCGCACAGCGCCTTTCTGACCTGTGGCAGTCTTAACACCTCATCCTTTATCATCTCCGGATCCACACCGCTGACCACGCAGAGGTCCAGTGTATCAGTATCCCTCTGCATCATCTTTACCAGATTTCCGGCACCGTCCTTAAAAAAATCAAAACTCATCACGGAGAAGAGCATTGCCGCGCCCGCAGTAACGATGCATATGCAGATCCCGAAGGAAGCCTTCAGATTTCCCATAAAACCTTTCAGTGCGAGACCTGTATTGATATCCGCTCCCAGTTTTTCCAGAGGAAGAAGATTCCTTCCGAAATGATGTGTCTTTATACCCTTCCTGAGGGCCACCACGGGCGGATAATCCTTCACCGTGCGAGTCTTCAGAAGCGCAAAGAGTGTCACGACCACGCTCACCATAAGCGCGGCAAGTATACCTCCGCCTATCCCCTCGGCACCGTAAACATTGCGTCCCAGCATCACACGGATCACTGAATTTACGAAAGGTGTCAGCAGCAGCGCTATGATAAGTCCCAATACGGAACCGGCAAGCCCGGTGATCATATATTCGTACAGATATGCAAGTGATATCTCATGGGAACGATAACCCAGGGCCTCAAGCACACCGATATTTATCATCTGGTCCTCGATGTCTCCGGAGATCTTATGCCGTATCATGAAGAGCGCTGCTACCATCGTCACCACTGCCAGCAGGATGAACATGTACATAAAGATCTCAAGGAACATGGTTTCATTGTCCTTTTCATATCCATAGCTGTAATATGACGCGGAATAACTTATGTTTTCCGAAGCCGCTTCATTGCATTTTTCCAGATAAGCTTCGTAATCCGGCCCCGGTCCGTCAAAAAACAATCCTACCGATTCGGCTGAACTTAAGGAGCTGAAGATCATCCGGAACAGCTCATAATCCTCTTCACTTAATACCAGCTTATAAGAATATCCGTCGGAGCTCATAAGTCCCGTTTCATAGACACCCGCTATGGTAAAGCTGTATTCCTTCGCATTCTTAAGGACAGTAAAGCTTCCCCCGGGTTCATATCCTTTTACGATCTGAAATGCCGCGGGGATCCAGATGGGATGTTCCAGTTCCGCGATCTCTTCCTCCGGCAGCTGATCCAGCTTTTTAAAGCTCTCCATCTTGCGCTCTGTTTTTTCCGTTACATATACAAAATTGTAAGCAACGATATCTCCGTCAGGTGTATACACATCCGTTAATGTCGACTCGATAAGACGTGCTTCCGTGATATCATCTGTCCCAAGCTCCTCTTCCAGGATCCTCTTAAACTCATTACGGTATTTATCCGTCTTTATGGCTATGCAGTTCTCCACACAGCCGGATTCCTTAAAGCTTTCGTAAAAAGCACTGTCGATCTTTTTCTCATTGATGAACACGATGGACAGCATCAGTGTTGTGATCATCGTCATAAAGAGGATGCCCATGACCTCTCTTTTATTCTTTTTCAGATTAAACAATGACAGTCTTAAGATCTTCATCGCTTACCACCCCATTTCCTCTAAGAACGCGGTAAGACCGGCGCGTCTTTCCTTCTCATCATCCTCTCCGAATACCGGCATACGGTAGTCACCGACAATGCCGCCGTCCCGGAGATACAGGACCCTTGTGGCCCTGAGCGCCGTCTTAAGATCGTGGGTCACCATCACGATGCTCTGTCCGTTCTTATGCACCTGGCTGAAGATATCCAGCACATCCTTGCCGGAAGCGGAATTCAGCTGTCCCGTAGGCTCATCGGCAAAGAGGATCTTCGGATCGTTGATGATGGCACGGACGATACCCACGCGCTGGGCTTCTCCGCCGGATAACTGGTTTGGATATTTTTTGAGATCCTCTTCGGTAAGCCCGGTCTTCTTAAGCAGGCTTTTTGCTTTATCAACCAGCTCCGGTGAATTTTTCTGCACGATCAGCGCCGCCGTGAGCACGTTATCCAGTACGGTCTGGTTATCCAGAAGATATATGCTCTGGAAGACAAAGCCGCAGTTACCCCTGCGGAACACTGCCAGTTCATCATTGGAATACCCCTGTATCTCAGTATCCCCGAACAAAACTTTTCCCATGTTGGGTTTATCCATGCCCGAAAGGGCGTAGAGAAGAGTGGATTTTCCGGAACCCGAAGAACCCATGATGACGGTGAAGTCACCCTGCAGGATCTCCAGATCCAGATTCTTTATAACGTGCTGCTGTACGCCGCCGTTAGAAAAAGACTTGCATAGTTTTTCCGTTCTCAATATTGAAGAAGCCATATATCATACATCCTTTCCGTTCAAAAAATGCTGTTTGATGATATGTATTATATATGGCGTTCTTCAATACTTCTTTGTCAGAGTATTACGGAATTCTTATCAGTTTATTAACTGGGAGACTAAATATCTTAAGAAAGCGGGATCATCAGAATGATACAAAGCCCCTTACCGCTGCTTTCCGCCTGCAGTTCCCCATTCATTTTTTCCATGAGCATCTTTGCGATATAGAGACCCAGTCCGCTGCCTTCTGACCTTCCCTCTTTCCAGTCCCTGCCGCGGTAAAACTTATTGGTTATGAGCTCGAGCTCATCCGTCGGAACTCCCGGGCCATGGTCCGAGATCCTCATCTCCAGGAAACCTTCCTTTACCGTATAGCGCGTCTCGATCGCAGTACCTGCATATTTATAGGAATTGGAAATGATATTGCCGATCACCCGGCTTAAGCTTTTCACATCGATACAGACGAGCACCTCCGGGATGCCGCTCCTGACCACCAGTCCACGGTCATCGTATTTTGTGATGATGCCGTCTATGACCTGCGCACTCTCGTCTCTGCAGTTAACTTTAAATTCTCCCAGATCATCAAGGGTTGATGAAAAGAGATCGCTTACCAGCGCGTCGATCTGCTCGGCTTTTTTGCATATGTTCCCCACTTTTGCGGAAAAATCGGCTGTGTCTATCTCTCCCGTTTCGCATCTGGCCATCAGCAGCTCGCCGGTCAGCTTTATCCCCGTCACAGGTGTCTTCAGGTCATGGCTCAGGGATGCCACCAGTTCCCTCTCCTTTTTCTGGAGCGCCAGTTCCCTCTCCCTTGAACGTATCAGCTCCTCACGCATCACATCAAAGCTCTCAGTGAAGACGCCGAACATATTATCCTTATCCATTGCAAGTGGGATATCCAGATTGCCTTCCGCGATCCGTCCCGAGAATTCCTGCAGATCCCTGAAGGGCCTTATGATCCGTTTTCTTATATAGACGCCGTAGACTATCATCCCGGCAAGAAAAAGAAAGGCTGTCACCAGGCTCACGGTGATCAGTATGTTCCACTGCTGCCTGTAGCAGCTTCCGTCCGTCAGTATCACGGAACCGACTATATCTCCGCTGCATATCACATAGCGGTAGGGATAGCACTTCCGTACCGCCGTCTCCACCGACAGCTTCTCCGTATCACTTCCGTGACCGCTGCTTTGCAGCACCATGTTTGAATTATCCAGTATCACATAGCTTATATCCTGCGCGGGCAGCTTCATTCCGGAAAGATCTCCCCAGTTCGCCTCTGCCTCCCTGCAGAGTTCATTCAGCAGGACAGTGCTGTTATCATCTTCCCATAAATAAGATGAGCCCTTACCTGTAAAGAAGATAAGGGCAGCTATCCCAAGCGCCATAAGGAGCGCAGCCACAGCGACTGCTTTATGATAATTCTTCATCTGCTCCCTCTATCATATAACCGACACCCCATATGGTCTTTATAAGCTTCGGTTCCCCAGGATCCTCTTCCGTCTTTTCCCTCAGATGCCTTATATGCACCGCAAGTGTTCCCTCTCCCACAAACTCATCATCCCATACATTCTTAAGAAGCTCATCCTTAGTCACCACTCTGCCCGCATTTTCCAAAAGATACATGAGCAGCTTGTATTCCATGGCTTTCAGCGTAAACTGTTCGTTACCGCGCTTAAGCTTATAGCCGTTGCAGTCCAGGAAGAGTCCCGGGACAAGCTCCACCGTGCCGTCCGGTCTTTTTCCTTTCGCGACGCCTCCGTTCTCCGTCATCCTCTGCTCAGCTGTCTCTTTTGCTTTTTCATAACGGCTCAGGATCGCCTTTACTTTTGCAAGCAGTATGTTTAAGGTATAGGGCTTCTTTATGTAATCATCACCACCGATGTTCAGCGCGATGAGCACATCGTCATCACTGCTGCGTGCACTGATGAACAGTATGGGCATATCATACTTTTCGCGTATCTTTTTGCACAGATCGAAGCCGGACTTATCACCCAGGTTGATGTCCAGCAGAAGGAGCGAGATCACATGGCTCTCCAGGAACTCCTCCGCGGCCTCATATCCCGTCACATAAGCCGCCGGAACGTCAAACATATTGAAATACTCCGCCGTGGACTGGGCGATCACCTCATCGTCATCAACGATCAGCACTTTGACCATTTTCATAATACACTTACCCGGATCATCCCCTGATCTCTATAAGCGGACCGCCGCTTCCCTCCAGATACTCGCGGGTGATGGTGACTTTTCCGATATTGTCGTCGCGGGGGATCTCGTACATGATGTCGATCATGTATTCATCAAGGATGGAGCGGAGAGCACGGGCCCCTGTCTCCTTTTTTATCGCCTTTTCGGCGATGGCATGAAGCGCATCGTCGGTAAACTCCAGCTTAACCTCATCCAGCTCCAGCAGCTTCTGGTACTGCCGGATTATCGCATTCTTCGGCTCTTTCAGGATCCGTACCAGCATATCCTCATCCAGTCCGTCCAGTGCAAAGACCATGGGAAGCCTTCCCACAAACTCGGGTATCATGCCGAATTTCCGTATATCCTCGGTCTCCACCTCCCGCAGTATGGTCCTGTCCTTGTCGGAAGGATCCTTCACCTCGGCATGGAAGCCTATGCCGGAAGTCTTATTTAGGCGCTTTTTGATGATCTCTTCGATCCCGGGGAATGCCCCGCCGCAGATGAAGAGTATGTTCCTTGTGTTCACCACCGTGGTGGGAACCATGGCATTCTTGGAGGATGCCCCCACGGGCACCTCGATATCCGAACCCTCCAGAAGCTTGAGCATACCCTGCTGTACGGATTCACCGCTGACATCACGGGAGTTCACATTCTGCTTCTTCGCGATCTTGTCTATCTCATCGATATATATGATGCCCTGCTCTGCCTTGTCCACATCATTGCCTGCGGCGGCAAGGAGCTTGCTCACCACGCTCTCGATATCATCACCTATGTAGCCGGCCTCGGTAAGAGTGGTGGCATCGGTGATAGCCAGAGGCACATTAAGTATCCTGGCCAGAGTACGCACCAGGTAGGCCTTCCCGCAGCCGGTGGGTCCCAGCATCAGCATGTTGGACTTTTCGATCTCGATCTCGTCCATGGTGTTGGTGGCCACCCGCTTGTAGTGGTTGTATACCGCCACGCTCATTACGCGCTTGGCCTTCTCCTGGCCCACCACGTATTCGTCCAGCATTTCTTTTATCTTGTGGGGCGCCGGGATGTCCCTCAGTTCGATGAGAGGCTTGTGTTCTTTTTTGGGTTTGACCCCTCTGGGACCTCCACCGCCCATGCCAAAGCTGAAAGGAAGCTGGGATAAGTTGATAAAGCTTACCCTGGGGCCTTTCTTCCCGGCTTCTTCCTTATCCTCTTCTCCTGAGGAACCTTCGCTGAGCTCCTTCTCTTCAGTAACGCCGGAAGGGGTCTCTTCCGGGACCCCTTTTTCTTCGGTATTTTCGGTTGTCGGCGGCGTCATGCCGGGAGGCATGCTGCCGTACATGCTCATGATCTTCGTCCAGTCCACCGCGCCGGCACCGTTCATGTTTCCCATACGGGATTCGATCATGTCGGAGGTGCGGTCCATGCAGGACTGGCAGATCAGTATGTTCATGGGCAGTCTCATCAGAGCGCCCGCATTGGTTTCGGATCTGCCGCAGACGCTGCAGTACCGTTCGGTTGTGTTATCGTTTTCCATTGTTCCCCCTCTAAAGATTCCTCGACTCCATTCGCTGCGCTCATTCCGCTCGGAATGACACATTCATCAGAAGACACTCTTGTCACTCAGTGTGATCTGCAGCACCATGTGGCTGTAGCTGTTGCCTATGGGTCTTTCTATCTCCATCTCAACGGTCTCGCCCTCGGAGTAGTACATCAGCGTGCGCTGCAGCCCTTCCATGGAAGTGATGCTCTCTCCGTCGAAAGATACGATGCAATCGCCCTCCTGCAGCCCTGCATCAGCTGCTGCCGAACCGTCATTCACGTTCACCACATATACGCCCTCGGGATAACCGTAGTAAGCGGCTTCCTGCGCTGTGACCGTGGCACCGGTTATTCCCAGATACCCTCTGTCGGCTTCGCTCACAAGCGTCCTTGTGGTCCGGCTCATAAGCTGTTCGATGATGGGCTTCGCTGCCGATATGGGGATGGCATATCCCATGCCCTCTACGGCGCTTCCGCCTATCTTGCTGGAATTGATGCCCACGACTTCGCCATTAATATTGAGAAGCGCTCCGCCGGAGTTTCCGGGGTTGATGGCCGCATCGGTCTGTATAAAACCGTCGCCTTCATCATTTTCATCCAGGTGCCTGTCAAGTGCGCTTATCACGCCTGTGGTCACCGACTGCCCGTAGCCAAGGGCGTTGCCGATCGCGATGGCGGGCTCGCCCACTTTAAGGCTTTCGGAATCTCCTATGGTGGCGATGGTTATGGCCTCCATGGTCTCGTCCGATATATCATCCAGATTGACGGCCACAACCGCCAGATCCATGTCAGCGTCCGAACCCTTTACCACGGCCTTTGCACTGCTGCCGTCCGTAAAGCCTACGGTCAGGGCATCGTTATTTGCCACCACATGACAGTTTGTGACTATCAGCAGTTCATCATCATTGCTTCCTATGATGATGCCCGAACCTCTGGATTCGCTGGGTACTCTGTAATAATAATAATTCACGGTGCTCTCATTGGTGATAGATACTATCGAGGGCATCACCTTGTCCACCACTGCCGTTACATCCGTTACCACTGCTATGGTATTGCCGGTGGTCAGCTTTACTGAGCTGTCACCGCTGTCATTTAAGCTGTTGATGGCAGAGCTCCGGTATGAACTGCGGGCCGGAGCAGCAGCTGTTGATGCGGCCGTTGTGGTTTTTGTCTCTATCCCGAGAAGCTTCGCTCCCTGGCCTGCTGCCGTAAAGCCTGCAAAGCCGAAGGCTCCGAAGAGCAGTCCCATCGCTGCTGCCGCCGCAAGCTTTCCGCCCAGACGACCCTTTTTCTTTTCCTTCTTTACCTCCGGCACAACCGGTTCAGCTGCGCTCCTGTACTGGTAACGGTATTCGCTTGAACTGTAGTCGGGGTGTGTGTAACCGTAATCATCATACATAATAAACACTTCCTTTCTTTTCTGAACTTTATGGGTTCATTTTAGGATCGGATTGTGTTCTTTTTGTGTTAATAAAATATCAAATATGTGAAGATTATACAGGTTTCCTATTTCCTGTCAATGTACACCAGCAGCACGGAAACGTCTGCGGGGCTTACGCCGCTGATACGGGAGGCCTGTCCTATGCTCTCGGGACGGAAGGCTTTCAGCTTCTGAGTGGCTTCAAGCCGGAGTCCCTTTACATCATCATAATCTATATCCGAGGGAATGCGCCGGCTCTCCAGCTTTTTAAACTGCTGCACCTGGGCCTGCTGTCGCCTGATATATCCCTCGTAACGCACATTTATGTTTATCTGCTCCCGGACATCCCTTCCCGTCCTGCCTTCCGGCAGTGCAGGTCTTTCGGGATCCAGCGGCTCTATATTTTCATAGGTAAGCTCCGGCCGGCTCATGAGCTCTGCCAGGGAAGTGCTCTTCCGCACCTCTGCGCTTCCCAGGTTCTTCAGGAATTCCTGCACCTTGTTGTTCGCGCCCACATAAACCTCGTGGAGCCTTGCAACCTCGCTGTCTATGAGCTTCTGCCTGAAGCGCACATCCTCCATCTCTTCCTCTGTCACAAGACCTGACTCATAGCCGTAATGCCTCAGCCGCAGGTCAGCGTTGTCCTGCCTGAGCAGCAGCCTGTACTCAGCCCTGGAGGTCATCATCCTGTAAGGCTCAGGATTCTCCTTGTTCACCAGGTCATCTATCAGCACTCCGATATAGGCCTCGGAACGGTCAAGTATCAGAGGCTCCTTTCCCTTTACGGATCTCACCGCATTTATCCCGGCCATAAGTCCCTGGGCCGCAGCCTCTTCATAACCGCTGCTGCCGTTGAACTGTCCTGCACAGAAAAGTCCCCGAATGTCTTTCAGCTCCAGTGACAGCTTAAGCTGTCCGGGCGCCAGACAGTCATATTCTATGGCGTAGGCGTTCCGCACTATGCGGCAGTTCTCAAGGCCGATGACAGTCCTATACATCTCAAGCTGCACATCTTCGGGCAGTGATGAGCTCATGCCGCCTATGTAGATCTCGTCGGTGTGAAGTCCCTCCGGCTCGAGAAATACCTGATGTCTTTCCTTCTCCGGAAACTTTACGACTTTATCTTCAATGGAAGGACAGTATCTGGGCCCGGTTCCCTCGATCACGCCTGCATAAAGGGGGGAACGGTGCAGGTTCGCCCTGATCACCTCAGCAGTCTTTTCAGTTGTATAGGTAAGGAAACAGTCCGCCTGGGGCTTCTGTATGCTGTCCGGATCGGTTGAAAAGGAAAAAGGCACCACCGGCTCGTCACCGTGCTGCGGTTCTGTCTTCGAAAAGTCTATGCTCCTTTTGTCCATACGGGCGGGAGTCCCTGTCTTGAAACGCCGGAGTTTTATACCCGCTTCCCTAAGGGAATCTGAAAGATGGGTGGCCGCCATGAGACCTCCGGGTCCCGTATGTGTGATGGCCTCACCCGTAAGACAGCGCGCATTGAGATAAGTGCCGCTGGCGATGATGACCACGGCACATTCATAGAAAGCGCCTGTATAGGTCCGCACACCCTTTATCCTGCGGCCTTCCGGCGTATCCTCCACCTCGATGCCGCAGACCTCCGCCTGCTTGATATAAAGGTTGTCCTGATGCTCCAGGCGTTTCCGCATCTCCCTGGTGTATTCCGCCTTGTCGGCCTGGGCCCGGAGTGAATGCACAGCGGGGCCCTTGGATTCATTCAGCATCCTGGACTGTATGAAGGTCTTATCGATGACCTTGCCCATCTCGCCGCCCAGGGCATCCAGCTCTCGCACGAGGTGTCCCTTGGAGGAGCCGCCGATGCTGGGATTGCAGGGCATAAGAGCAATGGAATCCACGCTCACCGTGAACACCACAGTCTTAAGTCCCGACCTGGCACATGCAAGAGCCGCCTCGCAGCCGGCGTGACCGGCTCCGATGACGGCTGCGTCAATTCTCTCATTGATCATATGTATTACTTACCCTCTGAACTGCCTTCGTATCTGCTCCGCGTCACAGTTTTCCTGATGCATCTGTCTCAGGGCATCCGCATCGCAGTTACCCTCATGGCTCATCTTCAGATCCAGCATGGCGCTGATCTCCAGCTTGCGGCGGCTTTCCTCCCGGAGCTGTCTCGCCAGCCAGTCATTCTGACGGTCTTCCATCATGGCCAGGGCCTTGCGGCTCTCCATCCTGTCCTTACTGTAATGATCCGTAAACTGGGGAGGCGGCGCAGTATAGTTTGAGCTTGCCGGTGGCAGCGAATAAGCGGGACTGCCGGCTTTCGGCAGCTGGAAATCCGCCGGATCCACCTCTATGCTCGTCCTCTGGGAGGGCATGGGCTGACTCAGCATCTGCTGCGGCTGCCGGTCATAAGGAACCCTGACGCTCGGAGGCTGCTGTCCTTTTTTCATTCTGTCCTTATCTGCGGCCATGACCCGTATGATGAAGACCAAAACAATTACAAATATGGCTATTCCCATTATTCAGAAGCTCCCGTATTCTTCGCCATCTCGGAAATGGCGGTCACGGTCCCGGCGAGATTTGCGATCTCGGAAGGAACAACCAGCTTGGTGGCCTTGCCGTCCGCCATCTTCACGGCGGCGCTGTACTGCTCAAGCATCAGATACTGCTGTGAAGGATTTGCCTGGTTGATAAGGGCGATACCCTCTGCCCTTGCCCTCTGCACCACCAGAAGAGCCTCAGCTTCACCCTGTGCCTCGCGGATACGCTTCTCGCGCACTGCCTCTGCCTTAAGGATCGCCGATTCCTTTTCACCTTCTGCCAGTGTGATGGCTGCCTGCTTCTCACCTTCGGCATTCAGGATCTTCTCTCTCTTTTCACGCTCTGCCCTCATCTGCTTCTCCATTGCTTCACGGATGTTGTGAGGGGGCTGGATGTTCTTGACCTCCACGCGGTTGACCTTGATGCCCCACTTGTCGGTAGCCTGGTCAAGGACCGTGGTGATCTGGCCGTTGATGGAATCCCTGGAAGTAAGGGATTCGTCAAGGGTCATTGAACCGATGATGTTTCGAAGGGTGGTAGCCGAAAGGTTCTCGATAGCGGCGATGGGACGCTCCACGCCGTAGGTAAAGAGCCTTGCGTCAAAGATCTGGAAGAACACCACTGAGTCCACCATCATGGTAACGTTATCCTTGGTGATAACGGGCTGGGGCTCAAAGTCCGCCACCTGTTCCTTCAGGGAGACCTTCTTTGCCACGCGCATGATCACGGGTATCTTCAGGTGCATGCCTGCTCCCCAGGTACCGCTGTACTTACCCAGGGTCTCCACGATCCACTCTGTTGACTGGGGCACGATCTTGATGCAGGAGATGAGCATTATCACCAGCACCACGATCACTGCGATAAGAATTGCACTTCCGGGTTCCATAAATTTTTCCTCCTTATGTTATGTATAAGATCCCTGCCACAGCATAAGTTCGGCTACGAAGATCAAAGATCTTCTGCCTCACTTATCGACTACGCATACTACGTCTGCTCCGCTCGGGATGACATATCCATTGCCTTTGTCATTCCGAGCGAAGGCCGCAGGCCGGAGTCGAGGAATCTTTTTTATCCTTCATCTACCACACGTATCTTTCCGTCCTTCACACCGGTGAGCCTGTCACTGCGTTTACGTATGTACTCCAGCTCTTCCCTCATGAACACTTCTCCGGGCACGATCAGCGGTCTTCCCGGCGGGTACTCATAGATGAAGCCGGCACTCACGGCCCCTTCACAGTTCCTGAGCTCCTCCCAGCTGTATTCCTCCTCAGCAGCCTCGCTCATAAGCGCTGCGATCATTGGCCTTACCACAGGATCCTGCAGATAAACCCTTCTCCGGCCGCTGCATTCCGCATCCACCCTTTTCATGGCTTCCGCCAGTATTTCAAATTCCTCATCACCGTCCGCTATGGTGAGTATCAGCAGCACATGATCCGCTGAACCCATCTCATATTCTATGCCCTCACGGTGAAGGCCCTCTGCCAGCTTATCCCCGTCTCCGTTCTCCGGATACAGTGCCAGCTTGCAGGGGTCAAGTCCCGGATCCGAAAGACCCGGTATACGTATATGTTCAAGGCCTTTGAGCTTTTCGTCCAGAGACTTCCGCCTCTTCAGAAAATCTTCGAAAAGCTTTGCTCCTTCCTTTTTCATAAGGCCGATGCAGTCATCCATGGCCGCCATGAGCGGATATGAGGGCGACGAGGTCTGATATATCTTAAGGAAGTCCTTCACCTTTTCCTCATCCGCCATCTCACCCTTTATATGGAGCAGCGCTGCGGGATTGGGTGCCGGCAGTGTCTTGTGAAGGCTCATTATGGTATAATCCGCGCCTTCCGCCACTGCACTTGCCGGAAGTCCCTCAGCCAGTCCGAAATGGGCGCCATGGGCCGAATCCACTATCAGCGGCTTCCCCAGAAAATGCACGTATTCCGCGATCTCCCTCAGGGGAAGGCTCTCACCGTCATAAGAAGGCGAAGTCAGGAACACCGCCTCTATGTCCGGATTTTCAAACATGGCATACTTGACGTCCTTAAGCTCGATGGGACCGTCGTCATCGTAGAGCCACACCACATCCAGATCCCGGAGAAGAGCCGCATGGCAGGCGCTGTAATGGCAGGAACGCTGCATCAGTATACAGCCCCCGCGGCTGACTGCCGCCGATATCGCCGCCAGTATCCCTGCGGTACTGCCGTTCACCAGGTAAAAACTCCTGTCCGCGCCGTAAAGCTCCGCCGCCCGTTCCTGTGCCTCCTTAAGTATCCCTGAGGCCTCCCCGAGACAGTCAAAGCCCGGTATCTCCGTTATATCATGCCTGAACCATTCATCATAGTGTCCTGAGCCTCTGCGCTTGTGGCCCGGCATATGAAAGGGCAGCCTGCCGTTCTCCGCCCAGGCTTCAAGCTCATCGTACAGCATCTCAGACTATCCTTCTTATGGTAAGCCAGTTACGGTAGTTCATCCTGGATACCTTGATACCCGTCTTCTCCGTACTGGCGTGCACTATCATTCCGTTTCCTATATAAATGGCCACATGTCCCGGATAGCATACCACATCCCCGGGCTGGGCCTCCGCGTATGAAACCTCCCTGCCGGCTGTTCTTAAGGTGTAGGAAGTCCTGGGCACCTTATAGCCGAATTCCCTGTAGACCGAGAACACGAAGCCTGAGCAGTCCGCGCCGTTTGTGAGGCTGGTACCTCCCGCTACGTAGGGATTTCCTATGAACTGGCAGGCAAATGCCGCAATGGCCTTGCCGGTATCACCGCCTGCTGCCGCATATATGGAAGAAATGTCAAAGGTGGACTGCTTTGTCGTGGTCACCGTTGTGGCTTCGCCGTTCTGCGCGTTCTGCGCTGCCTGCTCGGCCGCCTTTCTGGCCTCTTCCTCGCGGCGCTTGCGCTCTTCCTCTTCACGGCGGCGGCGCTCCTCTTCTTCTTTGCGCGTCCGCTCCTCTTCCTCCAGCCTTGCTATCTCGGCATTCTGGCTCTTTATCCTCTCCCTGTATTCCGAGGCCTGGTTCTGGGCCACGCGGATATCGGCAGCATAGTCGTCGGAGACCAGCTTAAGCTCGGCGATGACCTCCTCCATGTTTTCCTTCTCCGCCTCATACTCAGCCTGTATCTCTTCCATCTCGGCCATCTGCTGTTCCAGGGCAGCCTTTTTATCGGACACCTCCTGAACGGTATCCTGATACTCCGCAAGCATCTTCCTGTCGTAGGAATAAAGCTCCTCTATGTAATCTGCCTTGGTGAGGAGGTCCGAATAGCTCCCGGCTTCCATGAGCATCGAGGCATAGCTGGCTTCTCCCTGCTCGTACATATAGCAGATACGCACCTTCATGGCCTCGTACTGGGCCACTTCCTTATCCTCGGCTTCCTGAAGCTCTTCCCTGGCGTCCTCTATCTCAAATTCCTTCTGGCCTATCTCTTCCTCCAGAAGCTCTATCTCACCCAGCACCTCCGTAAGGGCATCCGTGAGCTCCGCGATCTGGTCCTCTATCTCGGCCTGCTCGTCAGCCAGTTCTTCAAGGGTCGCGTTGATCTCATCCAACTCGTCCTGATCCTGGTCGCGCTGCTCTTTGAGCTCGTCGATGGTAGGGTCCGCGTATACATAAAAAGCCCTCCATCCCTGGGCAAGAGTCACAAGAACGGTGAGCATTGATACAGCTATTGTTAAGGGGTTCAGCTTCTTTTTCATACAGAACCGATTATATCACAGGCATCGTCTTATGTAAACCCGAAAGATATCCCCGGTTCCGGCTTTCAGATAAGCAAAATCGCTTGTACAATGCTTGACTATCGTAAAGCAATCTTGTATCATTATGATAAATTACTTTACGTTAGTCAAGCGACTATATATTTCTGGTCTGTTTGACAGGGAGACTTGATAGATATGGTAGATATAGAGAAAGAATTACATGATATGAGATATTTAAGCTGGACGAAGAGCAGAAGATCGTCCGGTACGGCAGGATCATTTCTGAAAGCTTACGATGACAGCGGACCTGTCAAAAAATATTACAAATTATCAGATTATGATGCGGTTCTTGGGATAGTCGGCCACGAATGCGTAAATGAGATCATCGTGCAGAGGCTTCTCCGCTTTCTGGGATACGAGCATCTGGAATACAAACTGATACATGCACTCGTCAGGATAGATGACCGGGATATGGAAACCTACCTTTGCGTATCGAAAGATTATAAACAAAAGGGAGAAAGCAAGATCGCACTGGAAGACTATTATGCTATGGAAAAAAAGCAGGGACAAAGTCCGCTGGATTTCTGTAAAGAACAGGGATGGGAAGAATATATCTACCACATGCTCATTGTGGATCATATCATCCTGAACCGTGACAGACATGGCGCAAATATTGAAGTGCTCCGATCCGCGAAGAATAAAAGCGTGCGTCTTGCTCCGCTTTTTGATCACGGTCTGTCCCTGTTATGCAGATGCCGCACCGGCGAAGAAATAAAGAAATTCGATGTTATGGAAGACAGAAGGGTTCAGTCTTTTGTCGGTTCCGGGAGCACTCTGGAAAACCTGAAATACGTCCCTGAAAAGATACTTCACGGATTACCGGAATTACGGGAAAAAGCTCCTGATCTGCTTTTTGACGGTCTGGACGGGATACTGCAGAAGGAACATCTGGATAAGATACGCGAAATGATCCAAAGGAGGTGGGCAGGCCTTGGTAACATTTGAGATAAGGGATGGCGCAACTGATGAAAGAAAACTGCTGGGCTATTTGTTTTATTATGAAAGAAGCAGGCGCTTTTTCTCGGAACTGTTAAGTGACCTGGATGAGTGGACGGCACCCTTCATTTTTGCGGGAGCCGTAAAACGCGGGATCTACAGCATAGATTCTGAATGGACCATGAAATTTGTCAGACAGCGTATCATCCCGGCTGACCGGCAGAATCTCGGAGACATCTTAAAAGCAAATAAGCTCCGTGAATATGACGAGTATAAGCTGCTGCAGTTAAGCGAAGGGCGCTGTGCACAGGATGAATTATTCCTGGTGAAATGTACTGAGATTGATATAATTCCGGAGGTCCAAAAACGCTTACAGGATAAAGTCAGGGATGTTCTCCCGATGAAGGACCGGAAGATGATGGTTTTCTTTATGAACGGTGCGTCCCGGATCATAAATACCGGTGAGATGATCGCCGGTGACCTGAGATTTGCCAACATACTCCGGGATCCGGAACTTTTCCAAAATGTAACGGTATCACCCGGAGGAAACGGGATCGAATGGGGAGAAGAACGCTTTATCCCGGCGGAAACCTTATTACATGCAGGAGAAATATCACCTTTGGATCATCAGGATCTGCTCACCTTTGCCGTAAAAAGAGTGATCGACACAACAGAAACAGCCGCTTTATTGAATTGCAGCAGACAGTACATCGGACAGCTGTCATCCAAGGGCCGGCTCAAGCCGTTTAAGAAAGGTTCAAACAACAGTCTTTTTCTGAAAAGTGATGTGGAAAAAGAGCTGAATATGTAGATTTATCGTGATCTTCCTGTCGTTTCGGAATATTACCTGCTCTTTATCCATTCGGGATAATCGGCATGGCGCCGCAGATAAGCATCAAAACCAGGCGCGGTAAAATCAAGACCGGATATCCCGTTTGACGATATTATTCCTTTTCCCTTTAACCTTGCAAGCGTAGGAGAAAGAGAGCAGGGTATCTTTTTCCTATGGCGTGCAAGTTGGATTTGGTCGATTTTGGTCCGTTTTGGTCAGATTTGGTCGATTTTGGTTTTTCCGGTCTGATCTGGTTATTATTGGCGGTTTCACCCCTCATAAAACTCATATGCATTCCCGCCTTTGGCCTTGCAGCCGTACATGAGGGAATCGGCGCGGGAATACAGCCGCGCAAAGTCTTCACTGCCCTCCGTCATAACGGCACCGAGGCTTATGGACACCTTGTGTCCTTTGAGAGATTCCGGCGCGATCTTATCCACATTTTCCATCAGCCGGTTTATAAGCTTTTCTGCTACGCTCCGGTCCGGAACGGAAGGGGCGTAGACCACGAACTCGTCACCTCCCAGACGAACCAGTATATCCGAGGAACGGAAGGTTGCGGACATGGCTTTCGCCAGCGCCACCAGCACCTCATCACCGGCGGCATGACCGTAACCATCATTGATCAGCTTGAACTTGTTGGCGTCAAACAGACAGAACAGACCGCCTTCCCCGCGTTCAAGCAGCTGGCCGATCCGGTATTCGCCGCTCCTGCGGTTGCTGATACCGGTAAGCGCATCCGTCTCGGCCTGCATCTGGAGGTCTTGCTCCATGTGCTTACGCTCCGTTATATCCATGAGCGAATAAATGGTCACACGTTCCGAATTGGAAAGCGTAAGGGTCTTCACATGCGTCAGCAGCCAGGCTTTTTTTCCGTCACTGTAAGTGACGGGCGATTCAAAAACGACTTCTTCGCTGAAATCCGTGACCTTGGAAAGCTGCTCGTCTATATTAGCCAGTTCCTCATCGGTAAATCTGGCGCGTATCCCTTCGATGGTGATATCATCCTTTTCCTCTTCGGGGATGCCGTAAAGCTTCAGCGCCGTCTGGTTTATCATCAGCACCCGGCTGTTGGTCTCTTTCGCCACCACCATACCGGTCATCTGCACCTCCATGATCTCATGGAAGAGCTCTGTCTGATTCTCCAGTGAAATATGCAGTTCCTTTACCGCATTTGCTATGGTGCCGAACTCGTCATCACGGTGGCAGTATTTTTCTATACCGTGTCCGCGGCTGTAATCGCCTGAATTAAGCCTCAGTATCTGGCGGTGTATGGCATGGAGAGGTTCTATCATGCGGTGCAGTGACCATATACAGAGGGCCATCATTACGACCGTCACACAGACCAGTATCACTATGATGTTCACCCTCACTTTGTCCACAACACCGAGAGAATCGGCTCCGGCATCCGTAACGGCAAAGACCCAGTCACGTTCGGGCATATAATAGAAGCTGATGATCTCGCCCTTTCTCCTGAGAGTAGCGAAACGTTCCCTGCCTTCCGCTTCCCTGAAGCTGCTCATGATATCCAGGATCTCACTGTCGCTGCATTCGGTCCCCACCAGGGAAGTATCATGATCAAAGATAAAGATATTGTTCGCGGCATTGAATATGGAATATCCCATACTTTCATCAGTATCGCCTGCTGCCGATTCCAGACGGCTTGCCAGGCCTTCAGGGTAAAAAGCCGCTCCGGCAAAACCTATAGCCTCCCCTTCTGCGTTGTACACGGGAGCATAGACCGGGATGACCATATTGCGCGTGACCGGCGCAAGCACCACTCCGGTGCAGAAGGAACAGCCCATGGCGCGGATACGGTCCTCCAGCTCCTTCGCGGAATCAGCTTCACGGAAGGTCTTGTCCATGGAATCGGGATTGATGTGGGCAAGCACCCAGGTATCCCACTTGGCCACGTAAAGACCCTCTATATTATCGTGGCCGTCGGCATAGCGGAGCGTAAATTCCCTGGAAGCGGCCAGTGCTGCCTCATCCTCCGGATGCTCCAGCACCCCACGTATCTCCGCCGATTTGCTGTAGCCGTCCAGAAGGTCACAGCAGGAGTCGATATAAGCCTCCGCAAGCTCTGCACGGTCCTGCGCGACGACATTCATATCCTTTATGGCTTTCTCTTCCAGGATCTTTGTGAGATTGTCATCCATGACCAGAAACAGCACGACCATGGCTATGATCTCCACTGCTCCCAGAAGAAGCGCTATCTTAACACCGATATTTTTCATATATCAGACCTACCTCCGTTTATATCAATTCAATCCAGGATCTTTTCATCAGGAAGATATTTTATGAGCATTTCTTCCAGCTCTTCGGATTCGAAAGGCCTTCATCATTCGACAGGAACAAAGATTTTGCCTCACTCGCGGCAAGGGCGCGTTCGGAAGCATTGATCAGCCTCTCACGCTCTTCCTTCTCGGCGTCAATGTCCTCCACCTGGTACATGACATTTGAGATGCTGCCGTCCTGAAGCCTCCCGGATACGATGAACCTTCCCCTGCGCCATTTCCCTTTGGCGCTCTTAAACTCACAGGTAATGGTATTGCCGTCCTTCATCCGCTCATCCAGGCTGCTGAAATCCACAAAGGTATCGTTCACCAGGTCGATGTCATGCATCGAAATATATATATCCGCTGTTGACGAAAGCTAAGTCTCTCCCGTAAATTTGAAGATACAGAGTTTATTGTATCATATTTTGGCCTTTTTTCACAATGCATTTATTCTCTTAAGCCGCTCCCCCTACGGTTGCAATTATGGTCTTATTATGGTTAAATATGAAGCGTATGATCATTTACCCGGGGGAGATTTGATATGATTAGATTTCTTATCGCTGTACTGTTTGTTATCCCGTTTTTGCTGTTTTCGTTCATATTGCAGCCCATAATGCTGCTCATAGGCGTATTCAGCCGGAAGGCAAGGGACCGCGTGAGCCTATCCATCGTGAACTGGGCTTTCAGGGTAGTCATCGCGATAGCAGGCACCAAAGCCGAGGTCACAGGTCTCGAGAACGTTCCGAAGGACGAAGCCGTTCTTTATGTGATCAACCACCGCAGCTTTTTTGACATCATCCTGACCTATGTAAGGGTCCCCCGTCCCACAGGCTATGTGGCCAAGAAGGAACTGCTCAACTATCTCACCCTTACCTGGTGGATGAAGCTGCTCCACTGTGAATTCCTCGACAGGAAGGACATCCGCAAGGGGATGAAGACCATAAATGACTGCGCCGAAAAGATCAAAAAGGGCATTTCCATGGTCATCTTTCCCGAGGGCACCAGAAACAAGGGCGATGAGCCCATGCTCCCTTTCCACGGCGGCAGCTTTAAGATAGCGGAAAAAACCGACTGCAAGATAATACCCGTGGTACTTACTAACACTTCGGCCATCTTTGAGGATCACCTTCCCTGGCTCCGTTCGAAAAAGGTCACCATTGACTATCTGCCTCCCGTTGATACGGCGAAAATGGACCGCGAAGAAAGAAAACAGCTGCCGGAGCATGTCCGACAGCTGATGGTTGATGCGTATGTGAAGAGGATGAAGGAGAAATAAACCCCTCATCCGGCTGCTTCGCAGCCACCGTCTCGCCAGGGAGAAGGCTTTTTTATTTGTCTTCCGGCTTAGTCTCTTCTGCTGCGGGGGCTGCGGCCTGCGCAGCTGCCTCAAGCTTTCTCTGCTTGCGGCTCTTCCCCTTTCCCTTTCCGGTGATCTTTCTGAAGATCCCCCTGATGACCAGGAATATACCGAAGAAGATGCCGCCCCATACTACCAGGTAAGGCAGGTTGGAAATGAGCCACACGAAGAAGTTCACGATGCCGTTCCCCACACCCTTTAAGCTGGATATGAAGCCTTCGCCCATCTTTTCAAAGGCATTGCGGTCCTCAACGGGGGTAAGCTCCTCAACCTCGGTGATGGAAAGCTGGAGTGTTGCGTAATCCACCTGGTTATCATAACTGCGGAGCTGGGATTCCATGCTCTCCACCTGATAACGGATATCCGAAAGCCTGCCCTCTATGGTGATCAGGTCTTCTATGGTCTCTGCCTTCTCCATCATCTCGATAAGGCGCTGTTCCTCGGCCTTGAGCGCCTCTTTGTGACTCTCCAGATCCACGTAAGTTAATGTAACATCCGTTACGTTCTCGCTGCGGCGGGTGATATTTGACATATCCGCCATATGTGACAGAAATTCATCCAGCCTGTCAGCGGGTATGCGGAGTGTCATGCTGGTATTTCTTGTCCGGCTGCCGCTGTAGGAATAGGCGCTGCCGTTCCAGCTGTTGCTGTTTTCCACATATCCGCCCAGGGCTTTCACCTCGGAGACGACATTTGCGGTGAGCTCATCATAGTTCTTAGTCTCTACATCAAGGCTCACGTTCCTGATCAGCTTGCGGCCGGTCTTAGCCGCGGCTTCCTCATACTGCGTGGAACCGCCTTCCTCAGCGTACTCGTCATCGTAGTCCTCGTAATAATCCTTCGATTCCGCCTTTGCGTATCCGGCATTGGTGACAAAGCCGGCATCGCCGTAAGCCGCTGCCGGCGATTCTTTGTACATTGCGCTTCCGGATTCTCCGCAGCCCGCCAGCACCAGGGCTGAAAGTAATGCTGCTGTTATGATCTGCTTTTTCATATCGTACCTCCCTTATTCGGACGTAGGTCCTTTTCCTTTTCATGCTTGTGATACGTACGGTTCTTAAGGATTTATGGCTTCCGCAGAAAACTTTTTCTCAGATGATGATGGGGGCGATGTTGTGTTTGATGTGATAGCGGTAGAAAAAGTTCACTCCCAGGTTGAACATGGAGCGTATGGGGTGGCGCACAAAGCTCCTGCAGAAAACGATACGTTTCAGTATGTTGCCCACGGAATACACTTCATTATACAGCCACCAGTACAGCTCGTCGATCTCTTCGGCTGTGAGGTGCGCTGAATTCTTCACGGCAGGACCTGAGGGACTGTAGGTATAGATATCCTTATTTACCAGCTCCTCACTGTCCTTGACCTCATCGAAGAAGGGCGTCCCGGGTACGGGTGTGATAATGTAGAACTTCGGCGCGGTGATCTTATTGTCGATGACGAACCTTGCGGTATCCTTAATGCTCTGCACCGTGTCATCCTCAAGACCTATCATCATTTCCGTGGCCACATCTATGCCGGCATCGATGATGGTCCTGACCATCCTGCCGTATTCCCTGGGATCCTCCCAGGACTTGTTTATCTTTTTCAGATTCCCGGGGGAAACAGATTCCAGACCGAAGCTTAAACAGATGCAGCCGCTGTCCGCCACGCATTTCAAAAGCTCCGGGTCCTCCGCAAGCTTAATGGCGCACTGGCTGTACCAGGTCATTTTGAGCTTCTTTATCTCATGGCACAGGTCCATGGTATATTTCCTGTCGGAGAGGATGTTATCATCGATGAGAAGAAACTTCTTAAAGCCCAGTTCTTTGACCTTTTTTATATCCCTGATGACCTCAGGGATCTCTCTTCTGAGATACCTTCCCTTATAGAGGCAGGCGATGGAACAGAAGGAACAGCTGTTGGGACAGCCGCGTCCCGCCTGTACAGGCAGGAAATCGCCGATCTTCTTGCAGGTAACCAGCTCGTACCTGGGCAGAGGAGTTGAAAGACTGCTGATGATCTTCGAATAGAAGGGCTTCAGCTCTCCGTTCAGATAATCGTTCAGCATATCCTTCCAGTAGCCTTCGGCGTCGCCTATCATTATACAGTCGCAGTACTGCTTGACCTCCTCGGATACCAGGCTTGCCATATATCCGCCCATGACAACGGTTTTTCCGCGCTTCTTGAATTCACCGGCTATCTCGATGCCGCGTATGATGGAATGACCCATGCTGCCTATGCCGATGAGGTCGATATCCGTATCCCAGGGAATGTCCTCTATGGTCTCGATGCAGATCTCGACCTCCCAGTCGTCACCGCATTCCGCAGCCAGAAGCGGCATGGTGAGACCGATGAAGAACAGCCTGTCTTTTTTTACCAGCAGATGATTGTTGTCATAGATCGTGGGCTGGATCAACAACATACGTTTCTGCTTTTTGTCCGATCCCTTCATATTTCCTGACCCTTCTGTATTCCCAGATCATCTTTATATAGTGCCGGAGCATCTTCATTGCGCCGTTATAGCATTTGAGCTCCACCTTAACGCCGCATTTTTTTCTGATGTATCTCAGCGAATCGATGCTTGCCGTTGTCCTGAAATAGCCGCGTATTATCTCATAGTAATACTGCGACGGGGTAAGCTTTGTGGGCCTGATGGCAAGATGCGTCAGGTCCCACTTTTCGTATTCTTCCCTCTTCAGCAAAAGCTGGTCTTTATAATCATCATAGATAGGCGTTGCAGGCAGCGGAACAAGAGGCTGAAGGTTCACATACCTGATATGCATCCTTCTGATCCATTTTGCAAAATCCCTGAAATCCTTTTTATCCCAGTCGGGACCCACTATGGCTCCGCCGTACAGATCCACATTATAACGGTACAGTATCTCCGAAGCTTTTTCGCTGGTCTCCACATCCGTCTTTTTGTTGAAATCGTTTAAGTCGCTCTGCTTGAAGCTTTCGATCCCCACAAAGATGGCATCAAGTCCGTGGCTGCTCAGGAGCTCTATCATATCGGGATTCTTTACTATGAAATCCGCCCTGCCGAAAATGATAAAGGTCTTATGGATATCATTTTCCTCCAAAAGCTTACAGAAGGTCATGATCCTTTCCCTGCTGACCAGGAAATTGTCATCTACAATGAAGACATTAGGCTCCTCTATCTCCTTCAGCTCCTCCATTACGGGAGCCAGTTCTCTTTCGTAATACTGCTGCCCCGTGATCTGCACGCAGAAGCAGAACCTGCAGCTGTAGGGACAGCCGAAAGATGTTTTTAAAAGAGCGCAGGGAACATGATAGGCATAATCGTAATGCTTTCTGTAGCGGGCGCTTACATTACGGTCCGGCATGGGAAGTTTATAAGACTTATCTATCTCTTCGTGAAGAAAAACCGGTTCTTCATTGTTTTCAACGGCTTTTATCAGGATCTCAGTATTCTGCATGCCGTTGATGCCGAGAACATAGTCTATGTTCTTATACTCAAAATCTCCCGGCAGGACCTCGCTGTGAACACCACCCACAGCTGTGACGATATTTTTATCTACTGATTTGACCAGATCGGAATAATGCTTTATCACGTTCACATGGGTGATATACGCGGTGAACATGACGATACGCGGAGACTCCTCCCTGACCAGTCTGTCCAGAGGCTTTTTCTCAAGGATCATATCCTCAAGTATTACCTCGTGTCCCAGCTTCTTTACCAGAGTGGAAACATATTCAAGCTCAATGGGTTCGCAGGTCATAAGATCCGCAAGGCCCAGTGAATCCTTATGGGGTTTTGGTCTGACCAGCATTACCTTCATTCACTCACCGTCCTTAAACACTCTGAAACTGTAATCCTCTACCTTGTACTGCAGGAACTCATTGTGCTTTTGTATCAGCCGGTTTATAAACTTATTGCTGTGTGACAGCAGATAATAATTATAAAACATCCGGGCGCCGAATTTCATCTTTGCATCATAGGCCGTCTGCCCGAACTGCACATATCTGAAGCCGTTTTCTATGGCATACCCGGTGATCTTTGCAAGCATATTATAATAGATATCGTAGTCGTGGGCAATGGCATAGTCATATCCGCAGAATTCGAAGATCAGCATGTCGTTCTTCCTGTCTTCGATAAGCTGGATGAAGGCTTCCGTCTTTCCGCCTATGTTCAGCAGTATAGTCTTCGCTATGTCATTGCGGAAGAAGTCTGCGGTCAGTTTTTCCAGCGAATATTCCGAATGGTCAAATACCTGTTCGTAAAGGCTGTACATCTCATCCGTGAACTCTCTGTTATCCTTAAGGGTAACATACTCGATGGCCTTTCCCTTTTCAAGCGCCTGGTTTATCCTTCTCCTGTATGGCGCCCTCATGGAAAAGATATACTCATCCCAGCTCTTCCATCTGTTCTCAAGAATGCAGATGGGAAGATAATGGCCTTTTGCAAATCCCTTCAGTTCTTCTTTATCAACGTTGATGATGATCTTGATGCCCCTCATCTTATGAAGCGTCTCTTCCACTTCGCTCTTATCCTCATCCCATATGATGCTGGGGTGGGATACGGAAAGCGGCAGATAGATGAACTTCATCGGAACGTTTATCTTCTTTTTTGTAAAGATAAAGAGATTGAACCATCTCTCGAACATCATAAAGCAGCTGTATAATCTGTCACCCTTATAGAACAGATGATAGGACTGTCTGCAGGGATTCACTCTCTCCATAAAAGCCATAAAAGAACGTGACATATATATGTTCTTTTCGCAGAGCTCGTCCCATTCTCCGGGAAGCTCCTCCGCATGCTCTATCCTTTTATACATCCTCTCTGCTCCGGATCTCGTAAAGATGGAACTCCTTGTTGATACCTGTAGAAAGCTTTCTGCATAATGCCGTGGAGGGAATATTGTCTTCGAGTATGAACGAGGATACTCCCACGGTATAGTCCTTCATCCTCATACGTATAGACTTATCTATCAGCGCCATAGCCACTCCCGAGGACTGATGCTCCGGCAGCACTCCTATAACATTGTATACCACTTTCTTTGCTTTCTTCGTAAGGAAGCGGAGATAAAAGCTCAGGTAGTTCAGCTTCGGTCTGTCAAAGAGTTCAGCATAATCGGGATGGGTATAGATGAAGCCGATCTCCTTTCCGTCCTTTATCGCAAAGATGATGTCCTCACTCTTCATGATGAAACGGACCTGTTTCATCAGCTCGTACATTTCATATGGCTTTTTCTCAGAGTAATAAGGCGTATCCTTCAGGGAACGGTGGCACAGCTCTCCCATTACCAGCATATCTCTTTTGAAGTGTTTTAAGTCAAGATAACGGAATTCATATTCCTTATATACCCTGTCCAGCATTTCACGGTTCATAAAGGACAGGCTGTGTTCTGCTTCATAGTTATAAGAAAATGCTTTCTTTATAACAGGAAAGACTTCGTCCAATTCTCTTGTGTAATAGTCCCTGTTGTAATTTGAATTGAATTCGAATTCCCTGTTGCAGCCGTCTGTCAGTATACCGAGTCCATAGCTTATCTGTCCGTTGATGCCTATTATGGTCTTTTCTTTTCCGTATCTCTTCATAAGCTTTTCGGAACAGGCCTTCAGTTTTAAGAGATACTTCTTTGCGCCTGCCTTAAACTCGGGAAATGAAAGCTTTATCACGGGAGTCTCATCGATAATGAAGATGCATTCGGCTTTGATCTCTCCCTTTTCTTTTATCTGGACAGGTATGATCATATTTCTTTTTGCAAATCCGTCCTGACGGTACAGAAAGTTTTTGACAAAGGTCAGGTTCATATCACAGAATGCGGGATCGTTTCTGTAAAGCTCATAAATAAATGCGATAAAGCTTTTCTTTTCTTTTTCTGTCCTTACTATGACTGTTTCCATTACTTTATATTCTTATCCGTTATCCTGAAACCGGAGATCCTTTTATATGCAGGAAGATTTTTATTCAGTTCATCTATGCATGCCTTAAGTTCCTCTTCACTCATAACCGTATTAACGACCGCTGTCAGTCTGTCGTTTTCCATTATCACGTTGCAGTCGTCTATATTGCCGCAGAGCATCAGTTTTCTGTTCAGCTCTTCGGGAGATATATTTTTTCCGTTGGAACCTACGATAAGGTTTTTCTTTCTTCCGGTCACATAAAGATAACCCTCTTTTATGTATCCTATATCTCCGGTATCAAAGAATCCGTCATCAGCTATGCTTTCATCTTCATTCAGATATCCGTCGAAGACATTGCTGCCTTTTACGCATATCCTTCCTGTGCCGTCTTCATCCGGATCCTTTATCACCACTTCGTTAATGTCCAATATTTCACCCACCGACTCATAACGGTTATGATCCCTGTAATTGATCGCTATGGGTCCGGAGGTTTCAGTCATGCCGTATACATTATATACAGGCAGTCCCAGGCCGTTAAAAAATGCTGCGGTCTCATAAGGCATCAGGCTTCCCGCAGTAACGCCGAAAACATAATTTCCTCCGAAATATGCAGGGATACTGTCCCTCGGAAGGGCGTTCATTATCCTGTTATACATAAGGGGAACGCCCATAAAGAGACATGGCCTGGTTTCTGCAAGGACAGTGCCGAGACGTTTGAAATCCCATTCAAGTATATTGTTTATGCCGGCATAAAGGCCATGGAACAGGCTGGTGAGGGCATAGATGTGATACAGCGGTATGATGAACAGACAGGAGTGTTCTGCGACAACCTTCCATTTTCTGTTAAGCTCGGGTATCACGCCGTAATAGTTTTCTTCGGAAAGAGAAACGCATTTGGGCTCACCTGTCGTACCGGAGGTATGAAGGATAAGCCTGCCGGCAAAAGAAGCATCGGCGGATCCGGGTTCTTCTGCTTTCGCGTTCCGTGATCCCTTCAGCATAGCTCCGATCTCATTGAAGGTAAGCACCCGGTATCCGTCAAAAGACAGTCCCAGCTCTTCGTCAAGTATGATGAGCTCCGGTTTTTTCTGTTCAAATATCTTCAGTATATCTTCGGAAGATAATTCCTTATCGATAAGGAAAGTATTTCCCACCCGGCATAAGACAGCCAGCAGGGAAAGGGCATACTCAAGCTTATTGTTCCCTATTACCGCGATGGTCTTACCCTTATATCCTGCCAGTCCTTCAGACAGGATATTCACCTGATCATAAAGGGCAGCGTAATCTATCGACTCATAATGATCCCCGGTACGGAATGTGAATGCTTTATTTTCCGGGGTTTTGTCCCTGTAGTATCTGATCCTCTCGTATATCCTGCTCATGCTGTCTCTGCTGTTTTTCAGCTCTTTTCGGTTTTTTTATACGCACAAAGGACCGCTGAATAATTGTCCCTGGTGGCGTGGTCATAGGCGCAGCGCCTGATCTTTTCGGCGCGCTCTTTGACGGTACCGCGGGAACGCATGATGCGGGCAAGTTCTTTAACAGGACAGAATTTATAGACACCGTCACTGCATAAGAGAAATGTTTCGCGGCGCTTAAGCTTTCCCCTGATGATGTGGGGTTCAAGCTCGGCACTGGGACCCACGGCAGCGGTAAGCTTACCGTAACGGGGATCCTGCATTATCTGTTCTTCGCTCATGCTCATGCGTACTTCCGGCATGTTCTCCCATATATCATCTTCGGTGATCGCTTCAAGACCGAAAAAGGTCTGCCTGTATATATGGCTGTCTCCCACTGAAATGGCCGCATACTCCCCTTCCCATAAGAGCAGGAGCACAACGGTACTGCCGACTATCTGGCCTTTATCGGAATACTCACCCAGCAGATCATCATTCACTTTCAGTATTGCTTTCCGGCATTTCAGGATCGCTTCATCAAGAGAGGGGAAGGGCTCCTTATCATATGCCGTTACCCACCAGTCATTCACCGCCTTTATGATAGCGGCGCTGGCAACCTCGCCGAAGCTGTGGCCGCCCATTCCGTCAGCCACCACCAGAAGGGCATGATCATCCCTGGATGCAGCCAGAACCGCATCCTGATTGACCGACCTTAATCCTTTTTCAGAAAAGAGAGCATATTCTGTCATTATTTCACATGACCGCTTTCCATTACTTTTTCGTATAAATCTTCCATCAGATGTATGTTGCTGTCTCCTCGTTCCGAGACATCCAGCTTTTCTATCAGTTCCTGCGCCTCATCATAATACTTCAGAAATTCACTGAAATCATAGTTCTTTGAGGGATCGGAAGCCTGTATATAGTACGCCGTATGGGCCAGCAGGACCTTTATGCGCCATTCTCCGGGATGCCCTTTGTCCTGTTCCGTAAGCAGCTCAAGGCTCTCATCATAACGTCCTGCCGCATTATAAAGATTGGAAAGGCTGATATAGTCATCCAAAGACATCAGATCCCTGCCGATCAGCTCCTTATACACGTCTATGCCCCTGCCGATCATGGCTTCATTGCCTTCAAACCCCGATATCCCGATATATCTTACGATCTCCGCAGGCAGCTGCTTCAGGAGATAATAGTTTCCGGGAAGCCTTTCAAGTCCCTTTTCCAGGAGCTCTATGCTTTCCAGATATGCTCCTGCGCTCCCGCTGCCTTTAAGTATCATGACCTTCGCACATTCCAGATAAGCTCTTTCCAGTTTATCATCATCACTGCTATGCTCTATGATCTTTTTATAATACTCCACGGCAGACCCGTAATCCCCTTCGGCTTTGGTTACCTCTCCCAATGCCAGACAGAGATCATCATCTTCATCCGCGTTGTCAACCTCTTTCAGTGCCTGCCTTGCCTCCTCTGCATTTCCACTACGGGCAAGGGCTATGGCCTTCTCCTTATAATATTCGGGCTTTTCATCGTATTCTATCGCGACGTCAAATACTTCTACCGCATTTTCATAATCCTCTTCCATGGTAAAGCATCTGCCGAGGATACCATAAATATCAGCCAGGGTATCTTCTTTGAATTGATCTTCGTTCGGGATTATCTTTTCATTTATAAAGTCGATACAGCCTTCGTAATCATATTTTTCGTAAAGAGAGTATACCTTTTTGATATTGTCGTTCTTCTCTTCTTCCACCTTCTCCAGGTGATCAAAATAAAAATACAGGACAGTTCCGCCTATGGCCACAAGTACAAGTATCAGCGCAAGGAAGATCGATGCCACTTTGATCCTGTAACCGCGGTTCTTTTTATACAGGGTGGCAAGGGCTTTCTTCAGCTCCGCGCCGTCCTGAAAACGTTTTGAAGGATCGCTTTTGAGTGCCTTGTCCAGTACATAGAGAAAGCCTTCGCTGGTACTGCCGCTGAGCTTTTCTTTCACGGAGGGATCATATTTTTTCCCGGTATAGAGCATATAAAGCGTTGCGCCTATACTGTAGACATCGGAACGCTTGTCTATGGGTATGCCCTGATAAGGCTCACCGGCTGTCATCGCCCGCTCTATCCTCACATAGGCTGAATACTGCTCAGGAGCAGAATAACCGGGTGTATAGCCGTAGGTCTCCGCCATGCCTCTGCTGCTGATGCCTGAGATATTGAAATCGATAAGGCATATATTATCCTCCGGGGTCACCATGATGTTATCCGGCTTGATATCGCCGTGGATGACAGGAGTGGGTCTCGAATGAAGATAAGCCACCGCATCGGCCAGTTCGGCAGCATATTTAAGTATCTGTTCTTCAGAGAAACGCACTCCCCTGTCCAGCATCTGCTGCATGGATTCCCCGGGGACAAAGTCCATCACCGTATAGCCTGCGCCGTTTATCACGAAATAGTCAAAGACCTGAGGCAGGTTCTGGTGACGCAGGTTTTTCAGCACATCAACTTCCGTGCGCTGTATATTCTCGTCGGAGATATAGTCATGTATCTTTTTGATGACCACATCCTTGCGGAGGTTCTTATGCCAGGCACGGTACACAACGCCGCCGCCGCCTGAGCCTATGCGCTCCTTTACATCGTAGCCCTCAATATAGGGCAGTGATGAGGCGGACGCGCCTCCGCCGGCTGCCGGCTGCCTGTCTCCGGAAAAAAGCTCATCAGTGAGTTTTTCATCAGCTCCCTGCAGGATTTCGGTACTGCTGCCGGCAACGTTTGCCGTAAGTATCTCTGTGCTGTCCGCATAAGGAACAGCCGAAGAAAAAATGGATTCAGTGGCATCCTCGTCCGCAATATCCGTCATATTCCCGCAGAAAGGACAGAATCTCGAATCATCGTCTATACGGTTGCCGCACTTTGTACAATACATCAGTTTCCCCTTTTATCACTCCCCGAATATGGCTGTGATGAAATCCTGAAGCTCTTCGGGGTAACCTGCCATTTCCATCATTATGGGCTCCGAAAAGCTCACCGAAAAGGCGTAAGGAGAAGCATCCGGTCCGTAAAGGAAATACAGGTACCACAGACCCGGATCCTCCGTATCGTCCTGGTTGCAGCGGTATGCCAGATGCAGGTCATAGCCGTGCACCATGCGGCCGGGATCTTCATCCTCTTCAAAGGAATAATAATCATTGGGCATCACGCCGTAGAAAAAGTAATCACTGTCGGGATAAGGCATATCATAAAATGCCTCATAATGGTATGAGGGATCGTCCTCCCTGTACCAGTACGCAGCCTGGTTGGTGGATCTTTCGGTATCCAGCACATATCCGTCAAGAGTGAATACCACTGCGGGAGCATGTGTGGAATCCGGCTCCATTATGGGTACGGATCCGTCGTCATAAACGGTCAGATCCGGATTGCCCTCCGGCTTCGTCCAGCCATATTCCGCGCTTGCCTGATCCATGGTACGCCATTCGGGGCCGACAGTGCTCTCATCCCATATCTCCGGCCAGGCTGCCACAAAGCAGAAGCCGTCCATGACCGCCGGTTGTACGGAATCAGGTTCCGGATATACGCTCTCGTAATCACTTATAAAATAATATCTGTCTCCGTCATTTGCTATGGCACTTGCCTTCAGGTCATAACCTCCGGAACTTACATTGGTGACGTAGACAAAGTAATCAAAATACTCCTGCTCATATTCATCCAGGCCATCCAGGATACAGTCCGCACGGATGCCCGAGAGGGCCGAGAAGGCATAAAGATCTTCCGTATCCTTGAAGAAAAATCCGCCGTCGACCATGTCACTATAGCCGCAGTTAAAGCTCTTAATGGGAATATCGCCTCTGACATAAAGCTGGTAATACCTTGCAGGGTTAAACTTAAACTGCCCGTCATAAAACTTCTCAAATTCTTTTGCATATTTATCCGTGGGCGTACAGTCAACGTCACCGTAGGAGCTTACCTCGATCCATTCATCCGTCTCGGGGTTGATAAAGTAAAGCGTATGCTGTCCCGCATCGCAGGCAACCTGTTCCGATTCAAGCTCCGCATCCGGATCTATCTGCATTCCCAATGCATATGCTTTCTTTATGATCTCGATATCAAGCTGTGCCGAAGGTTCGCAGCACTGCCTTATCATATCGAACTCCTCTGAAAGGCCCATGTCATCTTCATAGCCGCCAAAAAAATAACTGTCCATGCTGGAGTCGAAACTGTACACGTATCCTTTGGTATCGATAAAGGTGGCGCTGTATGAGTGGCCCCAGGCCCCGTTGGCATACTGTGATACAAGGAAGACTTCGTCCTCAGGCAGTTCTGCTTCGGGAATAACTATGCCGCCGTCGTCCTTGCCGCCATCATCTTTGCCGCCGTCATCATCGTCCACGTCCTTATAACTGCCGCGGCTGACAAATCCGTCACTCGGACCGCAGGCGGAAAGTGTCAGGGCGGCAAGGATCGCTGCGGATATAAGTTTACATTTCTTCATGGTCATGCTCCTTATAAGATCCCTGCCACAGCATAAGTTCGGCGACGAAGATCATAGATCTTCTGCCTCACTTATCGACTACGCCTGCTTTGCAGGCTTCGCTCGGGATGACATGTAAATGTGCTTTGCAGGCTTCGCTCGGGATGACATGTAAATGTGCTTCGCTCGCTCGGGATGACAAATGTACATACGGCCTTCGCTCGGGATGACATGGGCATCCCGGCCTTCATGATCAATGTACGCTGCTGGGGACGCCTTCGTATCTTACAAATTCAAAGTCGGTGGTGGAGGCGTCGGCGCCGGGGATCAGATAGCTTAAAGCTCCGTCGTTGCTGCCCTGCTCAAATATCAGTCTCTGGAGTCCGTCTTCCTGTATGATGCCCACCATGTATTCGCCCAGCATTTCGTCGTTGGTGAAGATATCGCCGGGCAGATCGAACATGATCTCATCGTTATTTGAATACAGGCTGATAAGATCGGGAACCTCATTGTCGTTGAAACCGTTCTCAAGTGAGAAACCGACCTCATAGATGCCGTTTAAGGTAGTCACTGCAAGGCTGCCGTCGTCCACTGTCAATACGGCAGTTAACTCTCCGTAATCGTTATAATATGCCCATGTGCCGTAGGTAGCATCATAGAAGCTGAGGGCATTGCCTGCAGTTATGACACAGCCTTCAGCTGCAAGGTTATGTCCGGTAATGAAGATATGATCTATATAGCCGTCATCAAAGTCGGCTCCGCGCCAGGTATCCTCTCCTAACCAGTAGCTTCCGGAGAACTCACCGCTCTGTGCAAAGAGTCTCATGGTAGGACTCCAGGTAAGTGGAGTATGTATCACTATGCAGTCGCCCGCATCAAGGTTCCCTGTCCAGGTGTTGGTTCCGGGTATATAGCAGTCCAGATGAAAAGGGATAATTCCCATCGGGTTTTCCAGATCTGCATAATCCAGTGTAAGCTTTACGTTATCCTCTGCCTTGACCACTATCCAGTAAAACCTCTCATCGGGATCGCATCCTATCAGATCGCTGTCCGTCTCGATCCAGTCAAGGGGATCATAGGCTTCCGCATCCTCTTTATCCTCAAAGACCAGCATATCCACCAGGGTCTCCTTTGTAGGATTATCCACGCAGAGGTTCGATATATAGACCCAGTTGCCGTCATTTTCTATCCTGACAACGGCTTCATATTCAACGTCATCGAAATTGTTATGGCGCCAGTCGCTTATATAGTAGAACAGATGATAGACATCGCCTGCCTTAAAACCATGGGTGAAATCGATATCGACCATATTTGTATCACCGTGGAAAAAGACGTACAGGTCATATTCCGATACATACTCCCAATCATCCGTTACCGGTTTTTCGGCATATCTGGAATCACATTCCGTATGGAGCTCCATGTATTCACTTATCTGTGCTTTACTAAGTGCTTCAAAATCTATGCCGATATCGTTGTAATTTTCATTTATGTATTCCCATTCTTCATCGGTAAGATCCTGCTCTATACCCGCTCCGTTGTAGAATACCTCATACCAGTCTATCTCCTCCGGTCTCTGGTAATCGGAAAGGAAGAAACCGCAGTTGAAATCGGAACGGTTTATCTCATAGAGCTCGTCTTCCGTAAGCTCTTCAAAAACCTCCGTATCTGTTTCATCATCCGGCTCTTCATCCGGCTCGGGGTCATCTTCACCGGTATCCGGATCGACGATCTCGATCGGATCATCCTCCGTATCCTCATCCTCTTTTGTGGGCTTTTCCTCTTTTTCTTCTTTTCCGTCATACCTTCCCCTGTCACTGCCGGCATCGGAACCGCAGGCGCTGAGGGTGAAGACAGCAAGAAGCAGGATAACTAGTTTTCTTTTCATGATCATTTCCTCCCTGAAGTCGGTAAAAATGCGGAATGTGTCATTTATGATACGTAAAATCATAGCATAATTATGGCCTTAAGGCAAATATGCCGGGATTTTCGGCACTAAGGGTAGAAAAAGCGCAGGCCGTTATATATGTATTCCATGGCAGAGCGGTCGCGGTGGGCTTTGCCGGCCATGGCCCTGAAGGAGAAGTTGCCGATATCTGCGGCACTGTTCTCTATGAAGTAGGGACTGGCGGCCATATCCTTAGCCCTCTTTGATTCCACGCTGTAGTTGCCGTCCGCGGTTCCGGTCGCCATGAAGACGTAGAAGCTGTGGGCATCACGGCCTGCCACCACCGCTCCTGTCTGGCTGGTGTTGGGATTAGTGCCTGCGCTCATGGGCAGCCACCAGTGGAAATAGTCCACACAGTACAGGAATGAACTCCAGGTAGTGAGACCTCCGTTGGAGAAACCTCCGAAGCCTCTGTGATCCCTTGAAGCCATAAGCTCATAAGCGCTGCCTCCGGTAGAGTAGGTGCTGTAGTGAGTCTCCACTGCGGGAAGCAGGCAGTTCACCAGCTCATTATGGTAATTCCTGCACAGTGTACTCTGCTGGCCGCCATAGGAGCGGGTCCTGTCACAGCTGAAATTATCTGTGGTGGAGCAGACTATTATGCAGGGCCTTATCTCCCCGTTGGCAATGGCATTGTCGATCACGTTCTTAAAGTCCGAAGGGTTGGATGAGGACTTGAAGATCCAGCCTTCGTTATTTCCGAGACCGTGCATCAGATACATTATGTCATATTCCATTTCCTCATTATATCTGTAGGGCAGGTAAACCAGGGCATGCTTTGTGAGCTCCCTGCTCTTGTCATCGAAATGAAGTGAATCATAGCTGGTATAGTAAAAATCCTCTATCGTGCCCGGCTGTGAGCAGGGATTCCAATAGGACGCTGGTATCGCAGGCATAACCTCGGGCACTATGCGTAAATTAGCCTGCTGTATGACAGGCGTGGGCTGCTGTTCTTCTTCCTGTGCAGGTTCCGGAGTGGGAGTTGCTTCCGGTATCTCCGTCGGAATGGGCTGTTCCTCCGTCTCTTCCTGTTCCTGCTGTTCCTCTTCTTTAGTGGGAGTGGGTTCTTCCTCCTCCTGTTCTTCGGCCTCTTCCGCTTCTTCAGACTCTTCGCCTTCTTCCTCTTCCTCAGCTTCTTCGGGGTCGTTCTGCGCTATGATCTCACCGTCCTCACCGATGATGGGAGTAGGCGTGGGAGCAGGCTCGTATTCTATCGTATGCGCAACAAGGCTTCCTCCCATTGTCCCGCCTTCATCTTCATCATCATCGATATAAATGGGCACAGCTTCGCCACGCTCCAGGCAGCCTATCTCACCTGAAGGCATCGTCTTAAGGGTCCTTACCATATCTACGCCGCTTTCCACATACCAGGTATCGTAAGAGTTTTCCGAGACACTCTTTCCGTCACCACAGGCAGTGAGCAGCAATACGATAAACAGAGCCGGTATTAAGTTTCTGATACTACAATGCTTCATCAGCTCCGAATAATATCTGAAATCCGTTAAACATATATTCCTGCGCCGATACGTTCAGATGCTTGCGCCCTTCTTTTACCCGGAAGGCAAAATTGCCATTCTGCGTATCGGTCTGTTCCGTAAAATACGGGCTGTTCCTCATATCCTCCGCGCGGTTCCTTTCGTGATAGAGATTGAAATCCTCTCCTCCCGTTATGGTGAGCACAAAAAAGGAATCGCTCTTCCTTGCCGAAGCGGCGGCCTCACTGTCCTCGATAAAAGGGTGCTCGCCGGCACTCATGGGAAAATAGTAGTAAAAGTAATCTCCTGCGCTCATGAAGATCTCCCAGGTGCACACCGCGCCGTTTGAAAAGCCCGCAAAGCAGCGGTGTTGGGCCGAAGCCTTAAGTCCTGCCGGAGTAGTATCTTCGGCATAGGTTTTGAAAGTGCCCTCCACCGCAGGCATAAGGTCATTTACCAGTTCGTTATGATAAGCCTGGCAGAGCTTGAGCGCATCCCCCTGCTGCCCCCTGAAGCGTTTGTTGTAATCGGCATTGTTATAGGTGCAGCATACTATTATCACCGGTCTCATGAGGCCGTCTTCTATGGCGTGATCCATCACGTTCACATAGTCCGAAGGCTCATACTGGGTTCCGAATATCCAACTTTCATGGGATCCGCCGCCGTGCATAACATAAATGATATCAAACTTCTCCCCGAAGCTGTAGCCATAGGGAAGATAGACCATGGCGCGCTTTTCCAGCTCCCTTCCGTTTTCATAGTCGAAGGCATCACGGGTTTTATAATAGAAATTCAAAAGCCTGCCGGGATACTTCGCAGGCTCAAAATACTCTTCAGGTATGTCCTTTATCTCTTCGGGAATGCTAATCCCCTTCGCTTCCGCCCTCACCGGTGGCATCAGCAGCAGCGTCATCAATAACGCCGGCATCAGCCGCCTCAGATACCTCTTCAACGCTTTCATTTTTTTCTTCCGTTATATCCTGTTCAGCATTTTCTTCATGCGGTTCTTCCTGTTTTTCTTCCGCTTCCTTTTCGTCTTTCTTTTCTTCGATCAGATTAACAGAAGCTTCTTCCTTCTGCGCAGCCTTTCTCATCCTGTCCATATAATCCGCTGCGGGCATGGGCTTTGCAAAGATGAAGCCCTGTATCATATCACAGCCCTGGGACGCAAGAAATTCCACCTGGTCCTTATCCTCAACGCCTTCCGCAACCGTTCGCATATTAAGAGCTCTTGCAAGACGTATGGCTTCGGATACCACTATCTCTTTTCTTTCTTCATCAGCATCACCCCTGAAGAAATCCGCATCCAGCTTAAGCACATCCAGGGACATATCCTTCAGGGAATTCAGTGAGGAATAACCTGAACCGAAATCATCCATGGAAACGGAGAAGCCGTATTCTTTCAGTTTTTCAAGAGTATTGATGAGTGCCTGCTTGTCATCGAAGAAAGCACTCTCGGTAAGCTCGATCTCTATATACTCATGAGGAGTGCCTGCTGCATCCACGATGTCGCGTATCTGCTCCGCGAGATCACTCTCGGTAAAATGCGCCCTGGAAACATTTACGGAAACGGGCACGCATTTATATCCCGCATCCAGCCATGCCTTCTGGTCTGCCGCAACATGGCTTATCATGTAATGATCGATATTCGTGATAAAACCGTTCTTTTCAAAGATAGGAATGAAACGTCCCGGGGAAATGAGACCGTACTGCGGATGGTTCCAGCGTATCAGTGCTTCGGCTCCCTTCAGCTTTTCATCTCCGGGTGAATACTTGGGCTGGTAATATACCAGAAACTCATTATTCAGAAGCGCCCTCTGCTGGCTTTCTTCAACGATGGTCTCCCACTTCTGTTCCTCAAGCAGCTTATCGTCAAAGAACATCACGCCGGAATTATCGGAGATCTCCAGCTTGGACTTTGCGGTGCAGGCATTATTGTAATGCTGCTCCAGCATTGGATTCTTTCTTTTTACTATCCTTCCGTTCCTTACGCTGGGCCATATGACATCCACGCCTATCTGATACTCAAAGTTATGATCTTTGTCCACCTGCTTCAGTTCGTTCATTATGGAATCGATACGGAAGCGCATGGTATCGTGATCATTAAACTCAAGGAGCAGCGCAAAGGTGGATGAGGAGGCATGCGCGCAGAACTCCCTTTTTCCGTTTTCCTTGAGCGTCCTCTTATCGAGTCTCCTCATGTTGTTCTTTCCCAGGCTGTAGCATAATCTCAGATCGATGTTTCTCAAAAGCTGCTCGCCTTCGCTTATGGAATGGCAGAGGCAGTAATTACGGTACTTTACTATGGAAAGATGTACTACCGCAAATGCTTTTCCGGCATTCTTTCTCTTTTTGAGAAAACGGTCAACGTTATAGAGGAACCACATCCAGTTGCGGCCTCCGGTCACTTCATCGGTAAAGAAGAAGTTTATCAGTCTCCTCTGTTTTACAAGATTCTTGATGATACGTACAACAAGCGCCGTAAAGAAGACCAGTGTAAATAACGCTATGATACCGCATACTGTAAGGAGTATGGCTATATCCTTAAGATTGGCGGTCAGGTGACCCTGTCCTATAAACTGCCCTCCGTCTTCAAGATCGACGGCTATCCAGACGGGCATTTCAACCACGTTCAGATTTTCAACTTCATCATCATCAAGTTCTTCTATCTCTTTATTTTCTTTCAGCTCTCTTCTGAGATCCGCAGGATTGAAGAACAGCACATTAAAGGGACCGGGAAAAAGTATCCTTTTCTCTGCGTCGGTAAATATATGTATCTGCATGCCGAGGGATGAAAGATCCACATAAGCCTCTTCACTGCTCATGGTGATCTCACCCTTTTCATAAATGTCATTACCGTCTGCGTCTTTTATGAGGTAGCTTCTGTCATCATGATCAAGAAGCTCTCCCACAGGATATCCGTCATCATAAAGTGAAGCAAAATAGGAAATGGTATCATATTCCGCAGTAAGCTTTGCGTCAAGTATATAATAGAATATTCCCGCAGCCGCCATAAGCATGACTATGGAAAACATCAGGTACCCGAAAAAAGCGGATATTATCGACAGTATCGGATGGCTCTTTGTCAGTTTTTTAAGTTGTCTGTTGCTTTTTTCCGCTCTCAATCTTCGCTTTCCTCAGTAGGATAGATCAGGTTCTCATCATCGTCGTCTTCATCAGGATCTGCCGAAGGTACGGGCATGGATGCCTTTTCCTCATCCATCCTGCGCTCTGCTGCAGCTATATCATCAAACTCTGTTTCGCCGTCGCTGATCTTTTCCCTTACCTTTGCTATCTTTGCAACCTTTACTCCGTTTTCCACGTTCATCATCTTTACACCTGAGGTGATACGTCCGTGTACGGGTATCTCACTCATGCGCACCTGTATGATGGTTCCCGCGGTGGTTATCATCATTATCTCGTGATCGTCATTAACTGCCTTCACGCCGACAAGATCACCGGTACGTTCGGTTATCTTGTAGCAGCGGAGACCCTTTCCGCCTCTGTTCTGCAGACGGAATTCATCAAGGGTGGATCTCTTTCCTATACCGTTCTCGCTGACCAGCAGAAGTGAATCACCCTGATGATCCAGCTGCATTCCGACTATCTCGTCATCATAGCTTAAGTTCATTCCTATAACGCCCATGGCTCCGCGGCCTGTATTTCTCACGTCCGTTTCCATGAACCGTATGCACATGCCGTACTTTGTTACAAGGAAGATGTGGGTATTCTTATCTGTCTGCTTTACTTCTATGAGCTCGTCATCACTGCGGAGCGTGATCGCATTGAGACCGTTCTTTCTCACGTTCTCGAAATCCTTCATCGCGGTCTTCTTAACGATACCGCGTTTCGTTACCATGAAGAGATTCCTGTCTTCCTTGTAATCCGTGACCGGGATGACGGCGGAAACCTTTTCTTCGGGCTGTAGCTGGAGCAGGTTCACTATAGCCGTTCCTCTCGAGGTACGTCCTGACTCCGGTATCTCGTAAGCTTTTAATCTGTATACCCTGCCCCTGTTGGTAAAGAACATTATGTAATGATGGGTAGTGGTCATAAGAAGATCTTCGATATAATCATCCTCTATGGTGGTCATACCCTTTATACCTTTACCGCCGCGGCCCTGGGCCTTGAAATTATCAACGGTCATACGCTTGATATAACCGAGACTGGTCATGGCGATCACCGTATTCTCAAGAGGCACCATATCCTCTTCGGAGATCTCGGAGATATCATAGCTGATAGAGGTCCTTCGGTCGTCACCGAAACGCTCGGCAGTCTCCAGAAGCTCTGTCTTTATAACGCCAAGCAGAAGCTTCTCATCTGCAAGTATTGCTCTCCACTCGCCGATCTTTTTGAGAAGATCCTCATGCTCGTCAAGAAGCTTCTGTCTTTCCAGACCTGTGAGAGCCCTCAGTCTCATCTCCACGATGGCGTTGGACTGGATCTCGGTCAGGGAGAAGCGTTCCTGCAGTCTTTCCTTTGCTTCGTTTGTGGTCTGGCTGGAACGGATGATGCTTATCACTTCATCGATATGATCCAGCGCAATGAGCAGACCCTGGATTATATGATCGCGTTCCTCTGCTTTTTTAAGATCGTACTGTGTACGTCTTGTTACCACATCTTCCTGATGCTTCAGGTATTCCTTGAGCATCTCCAGAAGGTTCATTACCCTGGGCTGGTTATTCACAAGGGCCAGCATGGTAACACCGAAGGTATCCTGAAGCTGGGTATGCTTGTAAAGCTGGTTCAGGATGATGTTCGCATTTGCATCGCGGCGCAATTCCACCACGACTCTCATGCCTTCACGGTTTGATTCGTCCCTTATATCAGTGATGCCGTCGATCTTCTTTGCCTTAACAAGATCCGCCATCTTCAGTATCATGTTTGCCTTGTTCACCATGTAGGGAAGCTCGGTTATGATGATCTGGCTCTTTCCGTTGGGCAGGGTTTCAATATTGGTAACACCGCGGAGCCTTATCTTTCCGCGTCCCGTACGATAGCTTTCCTGTATGCCTCTGGTACCGAGGATCTGCGCGCCGGTAGGAAAATCGGGACCCTTGACTATATCGAGGAGCTCATCTATTTCTGTTTCCCTGTCTTCAAGGACACGGTTATCTATTATCTTAGCTACTGCATTTGAAACTTCACGGAGATTGTGGGGCGGTATGTTTGTAGCCATACCGACTGCTATACCCGTTGTACCGTTTACAAGCAGATTGGGAAAACGGCTGGGAAGGACTACAGGCTCCTGCTCGGTCTCGTCGAAGTTGGGAATGAAATCAACTGTATCCTTGTTGATATCCTCAAGAAGCTTCATGGATATCTTTGAGAGCCTTGCTTCCGTATATCGCATTGCAGCCGCGCCGTCACCGTCGACAGAACCGAAGTTTCCGTGACCGTCCACAAGAGGATAGCGGAGGTTCCAGTCCTGTGCCATGTTTACCAGAGCGCCGTAGATAGAGGAATCACCGTGGGGATGATACTTACCCATGGTATCACCAACTATACGGGCACATTTACGGTGAGGCTTGTCAGGTTCGTTATGCAGCTCTATCATGGAAAAGAGTATACGTCTCTGAACAGGCTTCAGGCCATCCCTTACATCGGGAAGGGCGCGGGAAGCGATAACGCTCATGGCGTAATCTATATAAGATTTTTCCATGGTAGTTTTTAAGTCTACTTCATTTACCTTGTCAAATACCTGGTCATTTAAGTCGCTCATTTTTCTTTTCCTTATATCTTAATAATATGTACTCGGCTGCCAGTAACGGAAGCATGTAAAACACTATCAACTCAGCTGACGAACCTTTGAAGCCTTTTTCAAATATGATACTTATCACCGAAAATATCAAAGCCGCAGCAAATATCACTAAAGTTAAGATACTGTAGCTCTTTAAACCTTTTATGTACGGTTTATTGAACAGATATGATACCGCATCGATAAGAGTAAGTATCCAGCTGCCAAGCATGTTCGCCGCTATGAAAAGATTAAGTACAACAAGTATGCCGTGCTCATCTTCAGGTATCAGGCTGACTATAAGTACTGCGATCATCAGCACGGTTAAGAGCAGCGAGATAAGTAAAAACTTTTTAACCTTCATCCTTCTGCAGGCGGCATTCCTCCCGGAGGTCCTCCCTGTGGTCCGCCGTATTTTTTCATAAGCTTTTTAAGGAACAAGGGCTGGAATACCAGTATTAAAATATATGCCACAATAAAACATGCTGCCAGCGAAGGGATAAGCATATGTATATAAGAAGGCTTTTGTCCCGGAGGCGCATCTATCCTGAAATATGCAAGAGCAACCATACATGCAGATATTAAAGGAGTATAAATGATGTCCGATAAAAGGGACTCAAATAAAAGCTTTCCGACACCCGGCCTCATGTTCTTTGTCAATGCTCCCGTTACCTTATGCATGGGAACGATCAAACCTATCAGCATACTGATGGCGAAGCTGACGAAAAATCCGCTTATCATACTTACTATGAGGGCCTGTTTAGGTAATCTTCCGGCTATGACATTCGGGAGCATACCTACACCCACACCTGTAAAGGTGAGGAAAACACTGAGTGTAAGGCCCATATAGAAGCTCATTAAAAAGCCTGTCTTTTTCATGCTGTTCTCCTTTTTATTTTATCCATGCAGCCATTCGCAATCCGCGCTTTGCGCTTCTTGCTCATGGTATGGCTTCGCCATATATTTCAGAAATAACAAATAATCTTATAAATGCAAGCATTTAACGATTATTTGTTATTTCTGAACTGCATGGACTCAGATGTCCAGGTTCTGCACATACTTTGCGTTAGTCTCTATGAATTCACGTCTGGGTTCGACCTTATCACCCATAAGAGTGGTAAAGGTCATATCAAGCTCGCTCTCCGCATCTTCATTCATATTCACACGGAGAAGTATCCTTCGTTCGGGATCCATGGTCGTCTCCCAGAGCTGTTCGGCATCCATTTCACCGAGACCTTTGTAACGCTGTATCTTATTATTCTGATCTCTTCCGACTTCATTTAATATCTTATTAAGCTCGTCATCGGAATATGCATACCATATCTTTTTATTTTTCTCCAGCTTATAAAGCGGAGGCTGCGCGAGATATACATAACCCTGCTTTATAAGCTCGGGCATGAACCTGTAGAGGAAGGTGAGCATGAGCGTTGCTATATGCGCACCGTCGACATCGGCATCGGTCATGATTATTATCTTATGATATCTCAGCTTGCTTATATCAAAATCATCATGTATGCCTGTACCGAAAGCGGTTATCATTGCTTTTATCTCGGCATTTGCATATATCTTGTCAAGCCTTGCCTTCTCAACATTGAGTATCTTACCGCGGAGAGGGAGTATGGCCTGTGTTGCCCGGCTTCTGGCAGACTTTGCGGAGCCGCCTGCGGAATCACCCTCAACGATATAGATCTCACAGTTCCTGGGATCCTTATCCGAACAGTCAGCAAGCTTTCCGGGAAGTGAAGATCCTTCAAGGGGAGTCTTTCTCCTTGCCATGTCCCTTGCTTTTCTTGCGGCATCCCTTGCACGCTGCGCGAGCACGGACTTTTCCACTATCTGTTTTGCGATAGCCGGATTCTGCTCAAGGAAATAAGTGAGCTGTTCCGAAACAACACTGCTCACTGCTCCCTTTGCTACAGTATTTCCCAGCTTCTGCTTGGTCTGTCCTTCAAACTGTGGATCCTCTATCTTTACAGAAATAATAGCAGTAAGACATTCTCTTACATCATCACCGCTAAGGTTGGGTTCGCTGTCCTTCATGATCTTGTTGCTGCGGCCGTAATCATTGAAGGTCTTGGTTATAGCATATTTAAAGCCTTCTACATGGGTACCGCCCTCGGGAGTGTTTATGTTATTAACAAAGCCGTACATCATCTCATTGAAGCCGTCGTTATGCTGCATGGCCACTTCAACATAAACATTATCCTTCTTTCCCTCAAAATACATGACCTTCTCATAGAGGGGAGTCTTGTTGTCATTTAAGTAAGTTACAAATTCTTTTATGCCGCCCTCATAATGGAATACCTGGCTCTTCTTACCTTCGGGAACATCCTCCCTGTCATCATATAGTTCTATCCTCAGTCCCTTTGTAAGGAAGGCCATCTCCCTTAATCTGTTCTTAAGGGTATCAAAATCATATACAACATCATCAAATATCTGAGGATCGGGCTGGAAGGTGACCTTTGTTCCGGTCTTATCCGCAGGACAGCTGCCTATCACCTTAAGGGGATAACAGATATTTCCTCTTTCATAACGCTGGTTGTAGATCTGTCCCTCATGGCAGATATCTACTTCAAGCCAGGTTGAAAGAGCGTTAACTACGGAAGCACCCACGCCGTGAAGACCGCCGGATACCTTATATCCGCCGCCGCCGAATTTTCCTCCTGCGTGAAGAACGGTAAACACAACTTCAACAGCAGGCTTTCCGGCTTTATGGTTTATACCCACTGGTATGCCGCGGCCGTTATCGATAACGGTTATTGAATTGCCGGGATTTATATGAACCTCTATCTTATCGCAGTATCCCGCAAGGGCTTCATCCACGGAGTTGTCAACTATCTCATATACGAGATGATGAAGACCGCGCAGCGAAGTAGTTCCTATATACATACCGGGACGTTTTCTTACGGCTTCAAGTCCTTCAAGTATCTGGATCTGGTCTGCGCCGTATTCCGCCTCAACCTTTGAAAGCTCATCAGCTTCAGCATTCTCATTAAGCTGCTGAAGTATGCTCCTTCCTTCGTTATCGATCTCCTGCTGGTTCATTTCATTCATTTCTTCACTCATACCATGCCTCTTAGTTTAGTTTTCGCTTCTCACTGTTCCGTTCTCAACTTTGAAAACTTTATCGTATTTGAAACGGTTATTTACAAAATCATCAAGACCGGTACAGGTTATTATAGTCTGTATACCGCCTATGTTATTAAGGAGATGGTTCTGTCTGTTTGCATCAAGCTCTGACAGAACATCATCCAGCAGCAGCACCGGTTCATCCTTTGCGGTCTTTTTAACAAGTTCTATCTCCGACAGCTTAAGTGAAAGAGCTGCTGTGCGCTGCTGACCCTGTGATCCAAACACCCTTATATCGGTACCGTTGGAGATGAACACAAAATCATCCCTGTGGGGACCGGTTGAAGTCATCTTAAGTCTTATGTCTTTTTCAACCGAAGCTTTTAGCTTCTCTTCATACTCCTCGGCTTTTACATGGGGAGCATATATTATCTTAAGCTTTTCCCTGCCTCCGGAGAGACCGGCGTGTATATCTTCTATGATCTCGTTAAGCCGGTCAGTAAATTCTTTTCTTCTCTTTATGATCCTTACGCCGTAAGATAAGAGCTGCGCATCCCATATCTTTATCATGTCCCTGTAATCGGGATGAAAGTATATGTCCTTTAAAAGCTTATTGCGCTGATTGACTATCTTGTTGTAATTATTCAGATCGTAAAGATATATCTCATCAAGCTGGCAAAGCTCCATATCCACAAAACGCCTGCGTTCCGAAGGAGCATTTTTTATTATCGCCATATCTTCGGGAGAGAAGAGGACTATGTTCAGGAGTCCGAGAAGCTCAGTGGCTTTTTTCAGCCTTACCTTGTCAACGGCTATCCCCTTTGATCTGGCTTTACGAAGATGCATGTCCACACGCCTTTCAAGACCTTCTTTATCCAGTATGGTCTTGATGTGGGCTTCTTCAGCTTTGAAATTTATAATGTCCTTGTCTTTACTGCCCTTATGTGATCTGGTAGTGGCAGACATATATACAGCTTCAAGGATATTGGTCTTTCCCTGGGCATTGTCGCCGTAAAATATATTGACACCCTTATCAAAATCTATGTGAAGAGTATCATAATTCCTGAAGTTCTCAAGTTCGAGAGATTTTATTATCATGCTTTTGCACCGGATGATACCACTTTTACGGTCTCTCCGTTATATGAAAATTCATCTCCGTCATAAAGCTTTTTGCCACGCATCTCACAGGGCTGTCCGTTGACCGTCACCTGTCCCGAGGCAATGATCATCTTGGCATCGGAACCTGCCGACACCAGAGAGGCAAGCTTCATGGCCTGACCCAGTTTTATGAATTCATCACGAATGGTTATCTCTTTCATCAGCTGAGATTAATGGGAAGTATCATATACAGGTATTTTTCATTCTCATCCTTGATGTAAAGGGGAGAACGGGGATTTACCAGATACATGTCAACCTCTTCGTCATCTATGACCTTGATGGCATCGGAAATGAACCTGGGATTGAAGCCTATGGTCATATCCTTGCCCTGCTTCTGTATGTCTATCTCTTCATCATAGCTTCCGAGACTGGATTTTACCCTCATGCTCAGAGACCCGTCGGTTATCTCAAGGATGATGGGCTTTTTGTTGCCTTCTTTTGAGAAGAGCATGGATCTGTCTATACAGTCAAATAGACTCTTCTTATTAACCCTGATCTTGGTCTCGTAATCCGAGGACATCATCTTGTCAACATTTATATATTTGCCGTCAATGAGACGGGATACCACTATGGTCTTTTCAAATTCAAAACATATATGTGCATCGGAGAAATATATCTTTATGTCCTTCTCGGCATCGGAAGGCAGGATCTTACTTATCTCGCTTAAGGTCTTTCCGGGGATTATGACCTCCCTTTCGGAATAGATGTTCTTAAGCTGCAGCTTTCTGATGGAAACCCTGTGGCCGTCGAGGGTGGTGACCTTCATCTGGTCATTCTTTATCACTACGTCAACACCGCTCATGACTTTATTGATATCACTGTTCCCTATGGAGAATATGGTCTGCCTTACCATATCCCTGAAGCTGAAAGTAGACAGCGAAACACTGTCATTCTTTTCTATCTGGGGTAAAAAGGTAAATTCATCTCCTGATTTACCATTAAGTTCAAATTTAAGTTTATCACAGGTAACATATACGACCTGTTCATCGGTCTGTATAGTTATATCCTCATCCGGAAGTTTCCTTACAACATCAGAAAGCATCTTTGCATCGATGGCGATCATACCGGCTATCTCTATCATACCGTTAATGACAGTCTCAATGCCCAGCTCCATATCGTTGGCGGTAAGTACTATACGTCCGTTCCCTGCCTGGATCAGTATACATTCAAGAAGGGACATGGTCGTATTGGCGGGTACAGCCTTGGATACGATGTTGACACCGTTAAGCAGCTCCTGTTTTGAACACATTATCTTCATAATGATGAACACACCTCCGTCATGCATAATGAGGGCCGCAGGCCTACATTATATATTTAAATAATAGTAATAATAATAGTAGGGGCAGTGCATAAGTGCAAAACCGATACTATTATACTAAATTACAGGAAAAAATGAAAGAAAAACTTTGTGAATGGATTTGGGATAGGGTTTTATCAATAGGTACTTATCCTGTTCTTGATAGCTTCGATGCTTTCCTTAAGTTCGGTATTATACTTTATTTCGTCACTGATCTTGTTATAACCGTATAAAACTGTGGAATGATCCTTCTTATCCAAAAGGGCAGCCACTCCCTTAAGGGTGGTATCGGTCATCTCGCGGCACAGATACATGAATACCTGCCTGGGCAGCACGATCTCTGCATTTCTCTTCTTTGAAGTGATGTCATCGGGATCCAGATTATAGTATTCTGAAACTCCCCTTAATATTAAGGAAGGAGTTACTACCGAGGGATTATCCATGGAAATGGTATCTTTGAGAATATTCCTGGCTGTATCCAGGTCTATCTCACGTCCGTTGTCGGCCTCCATCTTGCTCAGGGCATAAACCTGCTTATAGGCTCCTTCGAGTTCCCTAATGTTGGATTTGATATGTTCCGCAATGTAATCTATAACGTTATCCGGAACCTTCGTATCGAAGTTTTCCGCATATTTCCTGAGTATAGCTACCCTGGTCTCATAAGCGGGAGGCTGTATATCGACGGTCATGCCGCTTAAGAAACGGGAGCGTATCCTCTCGTCAAGATCCTTGATATGTGCAGGATGTTTATCGGAGGTTATGACTATCTGCTTTCCGTTCTGTATAAGGGCATTGAAAGTATTAAAAAATTCAACCTGGGTTTGAGCTTTTCCTATTATAAACTGTATATCGTCTATAAGGAGAACATCTATATTCCTGTATTTCTCCCTGAAACGTGACATTGCCGTGTTGTTATTGTTCCTGATGGACTCGATGACTTCATTAAGGAAATCTTCGGAGGTAACATATATTACCTTGAAGTCAGTATTTTCTATAATATAGTGTCCGATGGCTGTCATTAAATGAGTCTTACCCAGACCGGATCCACCATGTATAAAAAGAGGATTTAATTCCTTACCGGGAGCTTCTGCAACTCTCAGGCAGACGGAATGAGCCATCTTGTTATTGGATCCGACAACGAAATTCTCAAAATAGTACTTTGAGTTCAGATTTGAATCATATTCCACGTTTTCCGGGACAGGACTATTGCTGCTCACGGGAATATTCATGGGCTGCTTTGGAACGGATGCTTCTTCTTCCATAAAAAAAACAACCCTGTAACTGTCCATGAGCATATCGGATATAACTTCCTGGAAGTACTTTTTGTAGTTCTTGGTGATGTAGTCCAGCATCTGGGTCCTGCCTTCAGGTTTGCTGTTTGGGATAAGTATGCGGACAGTATGATCGTCACAGCCTGCGAATCTGAGAGGTTTTACCCATATATTATAAGCAATGTCCGTTATGTCAAAAACATTGTGAATAGTATCCTTTATGTTTTCCCACTGTGCTTTGATGATCTCTTCGCCCATTACCGAACTCCTTTAAAAGTTATCCACATCCGATATATTACAATAGTTCCAAAAAAAATTCAAATGGTGAAAATCCCTTTAAGGCTTTTACACAAAGGGCATAAAGAGTTAACATATATCGATTGAAATAATAATTTTTATGCCACCCTGTTGATAATATTTCAACATTATAAAACCTGATTTTTGACGCAAAAAGGCGATTTTTTGGATTCGGTAAAAATGTTTTAAACATTTTTTTCACAAAAAGTGGATAAATTTATGTAAAGCGGAATAATTATTATCAACCAAATGGTAATTCCACATCTTGTGGAAAAAAGTTTTATAATACTACCAGATGTAGAAATATAAAATTTTTGTAAAATTTTTAAGGATATCATCGCGAAATCCTTGAAAATATTAGCTTGACGTACGCATTTTTATCTTATATAATTTTCTGACGTGGCGAATTTGGCCCTATATTTTTACAGAAAGGAAGGTAAAGATTCCATGAAGATGACATTTCAGCCTAAGAAGAGATCCAGATCAAAGGTTCACGGCTTCAGGGCACGTATGAGCACTCCCGGCGGAAGGAAGGTTCTGGCTGCCAGAAGAAGGAAGGGCAGGAAGGTATTATCTGCCTGATCAGTTATGAGGTTTTCCGAACCCTTAAGAAAGAACGGCGATTTTAAAGAGGTTTACGGGATAAGAAGATCCTTTGCCGACCGGTACCTTGTGATGTATATCAGGAGAAACGGTACCGGTAAAAACCGTATCGGTGTATCTGTCAGTAAAAAAACAGGAAACAGTGTAGTAAGACACAGGATAAAGAGACTGGTAAAAGAGGGCTACCGTTTGAATGAGGATAGGTTCAGTAGTGGTCTGGACATTGTGGTGGTAGCCAGGAACAGTGCAGCGGATGTTGGATATCGTGAGATCGAGAGTGCCCTTTTACACCTGGGCGGGCTGCATGGTATTGTTTTGTAATGAAATTTGTTTTCATATACATAATAAAGCTTTATCAGAAATATATTTCTCCCCTTAAGGGTACTAAGTGCCCCTATTTTCCTTCATGTTCAGCGTACGGCTGTGAAGCGATAAAGAGGCACGGTGCGTTTAAGGGTTCATTTATGGCCATGTGGCGCGTCCTGCGCTGCAACCCTTTTTCAAAGGGCGGCTATGATCCTGTTCCGATGATCCCTGTTTCAAGAGTAGGAAGGTAAAAAATGCTCCTTACACAAACGACTAATGTGATACTGCGCCCTTTTGCAGTTATCATGGGTTATATCATGCAGGGCATATTCTGGGTGCTCAATCTTTTTATGGAATATCCCAGGATAGGTATTGCCATTATTTTATTCACTATAATAATGTATGTACTGATGCTGCCCCTTACCGTTAAGCAGCAGAAGTTCTCCAAGCTTTCCAATAAGATGAATCCGGAGATACAGGCCATACAGGCTAAGTACAAGGGAAAGACCGACCAGGAATCCATGCAGAAGATGAACATGGAGACCCAGGCCGTTTATGCAAAGTACGGCGTAAGCCCTTCCGGCAGCTGTGTTCAGCTTTTGATACAGCTTCCCATACTTTATGCACTGTACCGTGTCATCTACAATATCCCGGCTTATGTTCCCATGGTGAAGGATAAGTTCACTGATCTTGTGAACGATCTTTATACCCAGGTTGGAACGACAAAGTTTTCGACACTTATCGAGAATTTTGCTTCTTATGCAAGATATAAGAATCAGGTGACCAATCCTAAGTTCGAATTCGGTACTGCTGAGATCGCTACCAAGAATACTATCATCGATCTGTTGAACAGCGCCAGTACCGCAGATTGGAACAGTATCAGGGAAGCATATCCCGAATATTTAAATCATATAAGTTCTACACAGAGCGCCCTTGAGAAATTCAACAGCTTCCTTGGACTTAACATCGCAAATTCTCCTTCATTTATGGTAAAAGCAGAGATGGCTTCCGACAGCAAAAACTGGCTGCTGATAGTCGGAGTGCTCATGATACCTCTGCTGTCCGCACTTACCCAGTGGATAAATACCAAGCTGATGCCTCAGAATAACAGCAAGGAAGGCCAGGACGAGAACGCCATGGTCCAGTCCATGAAGACCATGAACACGATAATGCCTCTTATGAGTGCTTTCTTCTGTTATACTCTTCCCATCGGTCTCGGTCTTTACTGGATCACCGGTTCCGTAGTAAGATCCGTTATCCAGATCTGCGTGAACAAGCATCTTGATAAGATCGATATAGATGCAATGATCAAGACTAACATCGAAAAGAATAATGAGAAGAGACGCAAGGCAGGTCTTCCTCCCCAGCAGATAAGCACTAATGCTACCATCAACACAAGGAATGTTGAGCCTAAGAAGGAAAAGACCGCTGAGGATAAGGCAAGAATCGCACAGGGTATAAAGGATTCGACCGAGTACTACAATAAGAATGCAGAAAAGCCCGGCAGCCTGGCTTCAAAGGCGGCAATGGTAAAACAGTTTAATGAAAAAAATAACAAGAAGTGATCGGAGGTGCTAAATGGCAGATTACAGGGAGTTTTCGGCAAAGACCGTAAGTGATTGTATAACAGATGCGTGCATGACCTTTTCGGTGACCAGTGATAGACTTGATTATGAAGTTGTGACCGAAGGTTCATCGGGATTCATAGGCATAGGTGTAAAGCCCGCTGTTATAAAGGCAAGGGTAAAGGAAGAATCCTTTGAGACTCTTGAAGCTGAGCAGGCTACGAAGAGAGCAGCTGAAGAAGCCGAAAGAAAAGAAAAGAAAGAAAGAGAAGCTGCCGAAAAGGCTGCTAAAAGAGAAGCAGAGAAGAAAGAAAATGCGGAAAGAGCTGCTGCTATCCGTGAAAGGGAAGGGATTCCCGAGGTTACCGATGAGGATGTAAAAGCCTGGAAGGAAAAGAGACGCCAGGAAAGAAAAGAGCGCGGAAACGGAAGAGGCGGAAGACGCTTTGACCGTGACAGGGATAACAGGAACAGGGAGAATGAAGTAAGCGAAGAACCCGTCGTAGTTGAGGAGAAGCCTGCAAAGCCCGTAAGGGAGATCCCCGAAGAGGAGAAGGCTGCGCTTCAGGCAGCTGCCGAAGCTTTCCTTAAGGATGTGTTTGCTTCAATGAAGATAGAAGCGACTATCAGCTGCACGTTTACTCCTGATAATACCCTCAGCATAGAGCTTTCCGGTGAAGAAATGGGTATACTTATCGGAAAGAGGGGACAGACCCTGGATTCACTCCAGTATCTTACCTCACTTGTTGTAAATAAGGGAACGGAAGAGTATGTAAGGGTTAAGGTTGATACGGAGAATTACCGCCGCCGTCGTCGTGAGACCCTTGAGAAGCTTGCAAAGAACATTGCTTTCAAGGTTAAGCGCAGCAGAAGGCCTGTGGCTCTTGAGCCCATGAACCCTTATGAGAGAAGGATAATACATTCGGCACTGCAGGGAGACCGTTATGTAACTACACATTCAGAGGGAGATGAGCCTTACCGTAAGGTAGTTGTCACCCTCAAGAACGGCCGATGAATGACGGTGTGATCTGTGCAATAGCTACAGGCATTACCTCTGCGGGCATAGGGATAGTGCGTGTCAGCGGTGAAGGTTCGGTTGAGGTTACTGATAAGATCTTTAAAGGAAGGGGCGGCGTTTCAGCTGCCCTTTTTGATTCCCATACCCTGCATATCGGGAATATAGTCGATCCTTCGGACGGAACAGTGATAGATGAGGTGCTCCTTTCAGTGATGAGGGGACCGAAAAGTTATACCGGTGAAGATGTCTGTGAGATAAATTGTCACGGAGGGACTTATGTCTGCAGACGGATATTAAAGCTTCTGTGTGAGAACGGCGCAAGACTTGCGGAGCCCGGTGAATTTACCAGACGGGCTTTCATGAACGGAAAGATGGATCTGAGCCGGGCAGAAGCGGTACAGGAACTGATCAGCTCGGCAAATGACATAGCTCTTAAAAATTCGGTGAAGCAGCTTAAAGGTTCTTTCTCGGAAAAGATAAAAGATCTTAGAGACAGGATACTTCATGAACTGGCATTTATTGAAGCGGCACTTGATGATCCTGAGCATTACGACCTTGATGATTATCCGGAAGAGCTGGACGGAAAGGTCTGTGCTTTTATTGCAGAGACTGAAGAAATGATAAGGTGTTCGGAAAACGGGAAGATATTTAAAGATGGTATCGATACCGCTATTGTGGGAAAGCCCAATGCGGGAAAGAGTTCACTCTTAAATCTCCTTAGCGGAAGGGAAAGTGCCATAGTAACCGATGTGCCCGGAACCACAAGGGATACGCTGGAAGTCAATGTGCGCATAGGCGAGCTGTGCCTTAATCTTGTGGATACCGCAGGGATCAGGGATACTTCAGATAAGGTTGAAAAGATAGGAGTGGAGAGATCCGGAAAAGCAGCAGAGGATGTAGAGCTGATATTATTTGTGGCTGACAGTTCGCTTCCCCTGGATGAAAACGACAGGCTGGCGGCTGAACTGATCAGAGGAAAGAGATGCGTGCTTATATATAATAAGACGGATCTGAATCCGGTGACTTCCGTGGAGGATGTATATGGTATGATGGCCTCGGTCCTGGGCAAAGAACAGGTAGATATAAAGGAAAAAATCCCTTATGTTATGTTTACTACGACTGATGAGGCTTGTGTGGATAAATTAAGCGCTCAGCTGGATATTATGTTTATCCAAAGTATGTACAATTTTGATGAAAACGTTATAATGGCTAATGAAAGACAGCTGAATGAGCTAAAAATGGCCTGCAGGAGTCTATATCTTGTAATTGAAGCTATAAGAAGCTTTATGACCGAGGATATCTTTGCTATCGACCTTTTAGACAGTTATAAACATTTTGGTTATATCCTTGGTGAAGAGATTGACGATGATTTGGTTGACAGAATATTTTCAGAGTTCTGTATGGGAAAGTAATGAACGAGTATCTGGAAAAAACTGAATATGTCGATCATGATGATCCTGACATTCAAAGTCTTGCCGGGAGTTTAAGGAAAAAGTCATCTGATGAAATATCACTGGTCAGGAATACATATTTTTTTGTAAGAGATGAGATCAGACATTCCTGGGATGCACAGGACAGACGCATTACCGTTTCTGCCAGTGATGCGCTGAGAGAAGGTGTAGGAATATGCTGGGCCAAGGCAAATCTTCTTGCAGCGCTCCTTCGCGCAAACGGGATCCCGGCCGGATTTTCCTACCAGCGTTTAACTCTCGGAGATACGGCTGATTCCGGTTTCTGTATTCATGCCATGAATACGGTTTTTATTTCATGTCTTGACAGATGGATCAGACTTGACGCAAGAGGCAATAAGGAAGGTGTGAATGCAGATTTTTCTACAGAGGGAGAGAAGCTTGCCTTTGAGATAAGGAACGAAGGTGAGATAGATTATCATGATAATCATTCATATCCGGATGAGGGACTTATGAAGGTCTTAAAGGAAAGCACCGATGCTTTGGATATGTACCTTCATCATTTACCGGACAGACTTTCTTATGGTGTTGAATATAAGATCGCAACAGCTGAAGATATTGAACTTTTGATGAGCAGCAGACTGGTAATGCTCAGGGTGGTAAATGACTTTGATGCTGCTTATGAGTTCAGTGATGAGTTGATCGAATGCAGCCGGGAGTATTTTGAAAAAGGAGATCATACCACTGTGCTTGCCATGGATGGTGAACGAGTCATCGGCTGCGCGACGATCTGTTATATTTACATGATGCCAACATTTTCACATCCTACAGGAAAGCGTGCCCATCTTATGAATGTATATACGATGAAAGAATGGCGGAGACAGGGTATCGCTATGAAAATGGTATCGATGCTCATAGATGAGGCCTGGAAACGCGGAGCCACCGAGATCAGTCTTGACGCAACCGAAAAAGGACGACCTTTGTATAAGAAGCTTGGCTTTGTTGACTCAACTGAGGGGATGGTCCTCGTCCAAAAGCTTTGAGATGATTGTCTAAAGGACAGAGTACAAGATAATATCCGGAATCCACAGTCTTTATTTAACGTTACAAATATTATAATTTCATAAATTTTTGCAACGTTAAATCACATTTTTGGGAATTTTGTGTTATAATTGTCAAAAATAGGATATGCATGATATGAATTTGTTTGTGAGAGAGAAATACCTGAAAAAAATCAGAGGCTTTTACCATACCGAGGATATCATAAAGGTGATCACCGGTGTAAGAAGATGTGGCAAATCGAGCCTTATGGAGATGATTGCTGATGAACTTAAGAAGGATGGGATTTTAGAAGAACAGATTATCTATTTGGATTTGGATCTGCGAAAGTATAGGAAAATCAGAACGGCTGACCAGCTTGAAAAATTGATTAAAGATAATATTCAGGATAAAAGATTGAACTATGTTTTTATAGATGAAGTACAAAACGTAGATGGTTTTGAAAAGGTTATAAACGGATTTCGAGAAGATGGTAATTGTTCAATATTTATCACCGGATCTAATTCCTATCTGCTTAGTGGAGAATTGGCTACAAAGTTGACAGGAAGATATATTGAGTTTGAAATGTATACCCTTTCATTTGAAGAGTATGAACAGATGAAAAGTTTTTACGGAATCAAGATTGATGCAAATTCACAGGTAGAACTACAAAACTATATTCTTGAAGGGGGATTTCCACGAAGTATACGGATTGAATCATTAGCAGATAAAAGAAGCTACACGCAAAGTGTAGCTCTTGAAATTTTTGAGAAAGATATCCGGAAGCGTGTAAAAATAAGAAATAGGGAATCTTTTGAAACTATTCGAAATTACCTGATCAATAATTTCGGATCCACGACCAGTATCAATAATTTATATAATGATTTACGGAAAAACGGACAGCTGATCAGTAGACAGACTCTGACACATTATATTAAAGCGCTTGTTGATGCAAAGGTTTTGTATGAATGTTGCAGATTTGATATGAAATCTCGAAAATCTCTTTCCGGAGAAAAAAAGTATTATTTATCCGATCTGAGTTTTTTCTTTGCATTGAATACGGATAATAGAATAAATTACGGACCGGTTCTTGAGAATATTGTTTTCTTTTATGCAAAAAGTACAGGGAGCTCAGTAAGTGTAGGCCGAATAGGAAAATTAGAATGTGATTTTATTTGCCGCAGCACATCGATGGATTATTCCTATCTGCAGGTTGCCTATACAATTCTCCAGAGTAAAGAAACAGAAGATAGGGAATATCGTCCATTGGAACAGATCAAGGATAATTACCCTAAATATGTGGTAACAACGGATTATTTACTACAGAAGCGTAATGGGATTGAACATGTAAATTTAATGGAGTATATGAAAGCTGAAAGTGTTTTTTGAATATAGACTATGGAATTCGGTGACGATGTTAAGTGGATAAGACATAAACTTATTATCCATGTTTCACGGATAAAAACCACATAATGTTTCACGTGAAACATTGTACACCACAAAATATTGTATTTATCAAAAATGTTTCACAAAATGATAATCGGTAATGTAATAAAAATATCAGAGTAAGGTTGGTAAAAAATATGCTTACAAGTATAGAAATTTGTGCCGGGGCAGGCGGACAGGCGTTAGGGCTTGCTATGGCGGGGTTTTCGCATATTGCATTAATTGAATATGAAAAAGATTACTGCAATGCACTCAAAAAAAATCGACCGGAATGGAATGTGATATGTAAAGACGTAAAGGAGTTTTCCGGTATTGGGTACCGTGGAAAAGTAGACTTGCTAGCGGGAGGGGTTCCATGTCCGCCATTCTCGGTTGCGGGAAAGCAGCTTGGTAGTAAAGATGAAAGAGATCTTTTTCCTGAAGCTATCCGTTTAATTGACGAGATACAACCCAGAGCAATTATGCTTGAAAATGTAAGAGGTTTGCTGGATGCGGTATTTGATGACTATCGGAAATCTATATTAGGCAAGATAAGAGATCTTGGATATGATGTACAAATTAAGCTTTTGAATGCCAATGACTATGGCGTTCCTCAGCTTCGACCAAGAGTCATAATTGTCGGTATTAAAAATGGAGAACCCGGTAAATTCCATTATCCTGAAGAACATCCTGAAACGGCTCAAAGCGTAGGAGATACACTATTGGATCTGATGAAAGAAAATGGGTGGAAGAATGCCGTTAAATGGGCAAAAGGTGCCAATACTATTGCGCCAACGATCGTAGGCGGTTCGAAGAAACATGGCGGACCGGATCTTGGACCGGTAAGAGCAAGAAAAGCATGGGCTGAACTTGGAGTGAATGGTCTTGGTGTTGCAGATGAAGCGCCGGAAAAAGATTTTGAGGGTATGCCAAAACTCACACCGAGGATGATAGCACGGATACAAGGGTTTCCGGATACATGGGATTTTGGAAGAAAAAAAACAACTGCCTGCAGAATGATAGGAAACGCATTTCCACCACCTGTAGCAGAGGCTGTTGGAAAAGAAATAAGGAGGGCTCTGGAAAATGAATGCGCTGATTGCTGAAGAAAGAAAAAAGTATCATCAGTCATTATTGGATAATGAAGTATTGACCATAGACAAGCGAGAAATTCCCAGTAATGCTGATTCATCTTCTAAGCTGTCCATTGCAATAGCGAAAGGCGTTGCTGATCGATTGATGGCAGAAACTCATGAAAAGGCAGTTGGACAGACTTCCGGGGCGAAGTTCGAACAGATTAATATGGAGTTTTTGCAAGCAACATTTCCTAAGATGCAGAATATACGTCCAGGAAAATGGCATATTGTCAAGCTTGGAAATCGTAATGCTATAAAAACAAGCAGCTTTGTGCAGTATGAGCATTTAGATTATCTTACAAGACTGCTCTCATATAACAGGCAGTTGGCGGCAAGCATGGGCAATGATTATATGGTTACTCCGGATGTTGTTGTATATCGTGAGAGTATTACAGATGAAGAGTTAAATGATCCTGTCATAATGGTGGATGATACAGTTTCTCTTAAAGCAGACATAAGGCGGAAAAACGGAGGACTACCTATATTGCATGCTTCAATTTCTGCAAAATGGACCATGAGAAGTGATAGAGCGCAGAACAGCAGGACGGAAGCTCTAAATCTTATTAGAAATAGAAAGGGCCACTTGCCACATATCGTTGTGGTAACAGGAGAGCCCTTACCCAGTAGGCTTGCTTCACTGGCTCTTGGCACGGGGGATATTGACTGTATGTATCATTTTGCCCTGTACGAGTTGGTTGATGCAGTTAATGATATCGGTGCAGAGGATTCTATAGAAATGTTGAAATCATTGATTGATGGAAAAAGATTAAAAGATATAAGTGATCTTCCGCTAGATCTTTGTGTTTAAAGGATATCTCTGGATTTATAACGGAGCGAAGAATGATAGACAAAACCGTGTTTCACAGCACAAAACCACATAATGTTTCACGTGAAACATTCAAGACCCAAGATATTGTGTTACCATAATATTGTTTCACGCTATATGAACTTTTGACCCTGACATAATGATATGGTATCATTATTTATCCGGGGATCATCTTGCGATTCCGGATAGTTACGGATATCATTCATAATATGAGAAGAGGTTAATCTATGCAGCAAAGAGATAATAAAGGTTTATTGATAGGAGGGATAATCCCGGGCGTCATGGGCTTTCCTCTTCTGATAGTTGGAATCGTATTTAAGATAATCGGAACGGTTTTTGTCAGCAATCCCGAGGGCGTGAAAGTGGAGATCAATGGAGAGATCCTTGAAGGAAAAGAGGCGGCGGACGCAGCACTCAGGATCGGAAATGTGCTCTCTAAGTTTGGCGGCTGGTTTCTCATAGGAGCAGCTGTGCTGATAGCCATAGCCATATTATTGCTCGTCCTTTACTTCAACAGTAAAAAACAGTCACAGGAATATATGTACAGATAAGCCGATACAGGAGACGATAAAAATGAACGAACAGATAAAGAAAGATAACAGCAAAGGAATATGGATAGCGATCATAGCTGTACTGATGGTGGTACTGGCAGTAGTGATAGGCATTGCGATCTTTACCAACAGCCCGGCACAAAAATACCGCAGGCAGATAAAACTTGCAGAAAGGTATCTGGATGAATTGGACTATGATAAAGCCATCGCATCCTATAAGGCTGCTATAGAGATCGATCCGAAGAATCCTGAAGCGTATGAAGGACTGGCAGATGTCTACATCGAGATAGATGATGTAGAAGCAGCTATAGACATCCTCGAGTCAGGTCTGAAGAAAACAAAGGATGAAGGACTTGAGAAAAAGATCGCAAGGCTTGAAAAGGAAAATGAGACTGATGATCCCGGGATTGCGGAAGCCAACGGAAGAGACGGAAAAGATGATGATACAGACTCCGATCCTTCAGGCATAACAGTTCGTGATGATATCCTGGAAAATGATATCGAACCCAATACTCTTTTTGAACAGATCTATGATCAGAGTATGTCTGCATACCAGGGGTTTCTGAATAATGAAGAAACGGTTTATGATCCGGATGAAGAAAAAGAGCTGTACTTATCCGATGATGTAGAACTGGCAAGAGTATGGTCGGGATATCTTACCGGAAGACAGGTTCCTGATCCGTCAACCGATCTGATAAAAGTAAGCTATGCCTATATTGACTGCGGCATGGACGGGATCCCCGAACTGTTGATATCATTTGATTTTGACTCAAATGTAAAAAGTCCGATGTATGACGAGATCATCAAATACAAAAACGGAAGACTGGAAAAATGCGCGCAGTTTAAGGATGAGGCAACAGATTATTCAGCAAGGTCTGACCGATACGGAGTAGTCATTAATGAATCATACTGGGGCAGTGAAGATGTTAATGCCGTGGATGCTGACGGTAACTACGTAGCTCTTTATTTGAGTGATCCTATGATATCCCCTTCTGAAGATGATAACATAGGATCATATTTTGAGGATCAGTATGATTATTTCGGAACGATCTACAAGGCTGAGATTTATTACGGTTCTATGAGCTGGAAGACTTTTTATTCTTATGATGTCAATTACGATGGAGATTATGACACTGCTTATATTGAGAGATCACTTAACAGTGCCGGAGTGGATTGGTATAATATTAACGAATATAATAAATTGCTTGATGATGTCATAGAGGAATTCCTTCCCGGGCATGCCGGCGATGAACCGGAGTGGAATGAACTGGGGATTTACTAACACGAGGTAATATCATGAATATGAAGTATCAACTGCAGAAAGAAATATATGACAGTCTTGTACCTGAACTTAAACAGGTGGAAAAGATCGCGTACGGTCTCATGAAAGATGAACTTATGAAGGCGGGGATAAATGTGATGCAGCTTCCCCACCGTATCAAGACCTGGGAATCGGTGGAAGGAAAGATGTCAAAGAAGGCGGATAAGTATTCTTCTATCACCGACCTTACGGATCTGCTTGGCTTCAGGGTCATCTGCTATTTCCCTTCACAGGTTGACGAGGCTGCTACTGTCATACACAGGATCTTTGATGTGGATGAAAAAAATTCCGTGGATAAACGTATGATGCTCTCACCCACAGCCTTCGGATATATCTCGCTTCACAATATTTGTTCACTGAAAAAGTCCCCTGCATATCCGGATGAACTGACCAAACTGAAGTTCGAGATACAGCTGAGGACCATACTGCAGCATGCCTGGGCGGAGATAGAACATGACCTGGGATATAAGACAGCCCTGGAGATCCCGAGAAGTGTCAGACGTGAGTTTTCCAGAGTGGCAGGTCTTCTTGAAGTAGCCGATAATTCATTTGAACGTATAAAGGACACGCTGAATAAATATGATGATGAGACTCTTCATGCGATACAGAATGATACTGCATATGAGATGACTCTCGATATCCATACGCTGAACCTTTATATGAAATACAGCAATTCCCTGCAGAAGTTTTATTATGACATGGCGGAGCTGACCGGAGGAAAGGTGCTGCCGGTAGGGGCGGAAGGTTATCTTCCAATGCTGAACTGTCTGAAGATAGAAACACTGGGAAACCTTCATGATCTGGTGCTTCAGGAACAGTATCATGCTCTTGAGCTTCTGGAGAATGCGCTGAAGTATTCGGACCTTGAGGAGATCACAACAAATGCCGCGCTTTATTATCTCTGCCGCGCCAGACTCATCTGGGGAGACCTTTCCGAAAGGGAGATATTTGATATCTATTATACGCTCTCCGAAGACAGTGCCAAAGCGGAGAAGGCTGCCGGGACTATCATTGAGTTAAGGGAAAAAATGGTCAAAGAAAAGTAATGATGAAAAAAAGAAAAAGTAAGAATGTTCTGGAGGATTCTTTTCTTGAACAGTATATCGGTCTGATCCTGCTGTCTCCTTTTAATATTGTGACCACCGTAGTAGATACTCTTTTCATCAGTCACGGTTTCGGTGGATCCAGCGGAACATATCTTGCATCAGTCGCGCTGCTGAATCCTGTCAACATGATCTTTTTTCTTGTCTCGGAGACCCTGATGCAGGGGATGAACACCACAGTTTCACGTGAGATAGGTAAGGATGATCCCAAACGGGCGAATGATCTCATACGCACCGGTGTCGTCGCAGGTCTTACATATGCTGTCTTTATTACACTGATGTCGATATTATTCACTGACGGTTTAGTTGGTTTCCTGGGAGCAGCGGATAGCGCTTCAGATCTTCATAAAGGAGCAGCGGATTATCTTCGCGGTTTTGCGGTTGGCATCCCGGGCTTTATGCTGGTAAGACTGCTCATGCCTTTGCTCCCTCTGGACAGTGATATGAAAAATATAGGTATCGCCACCACTGTTATGGCTGTGGCGGATATAGTTCTGGATGCCCTTAATGTTTTTGTATTTAAGATGGGCATGTTCGGCATGTCGATGGCTTCGTCCCTCAGCATATATATCGCGCTCATATTCATAATCCCGCATTATTTCAAAAAACGTTTTTTGCTGAAACTCAGATCCGGAAAGATCCTGTGGACGGATCTTAAGGAAATATTGAAGGCAGGTTCTCCTACCACACTCACAAATCTGATGTACACCGTGCAGTTCTTTGTGCTGAATAGGATGCTTATCTATACCGGCGGTGAGATCGCGCTGCTTGCAAACTCGGTGGTCAGCACATTGAGTGAACTGTTCTGCGCTACGAACCGTTCCCTTGGAAGCGTGGTCCATACATTGACAGGTATCGCCACGGGAGAAGAAAACCCCACAGCTGTAAAGAGCGTGCGCCGCTGCTCGATGCTTTACGGTACTGTGGGAAATGCCATATCAGGTCTTATCATGATCGCGCTGGCTGTTCCGCTGACAGGAATATTTGTAAGCGACAGCGGGACCATAGCGGTAGTTGCGGTGTGTGTACGTCTTTTTGGTGCGGCGCTCATGGTCATGAGCATCAACTGTTACATACAGAATTTTTTCGAAGCAGGCAGACAGCAAAAGCGGGCTAATATTTTTGTTCTGTTCTACAGCGGTATCGTTCCCATTAGCAATATACTGATCTTCGGTTTTGCCACCGGGAGTCTTACGGGATTGTATATCTCATATCTTTCAACACAGATCGTGATGTGGCTGTTGATGTTTGTCAATGTGACGATCAGTAAAAAGAAGGTAAGCTTTGATCCTGATGACTATCTGTTCCTGCCTCAGGGTTTCGGTCCTGAGCCGGGACATGAAATGGATTTTTATATACATGATGAAAAGCAGGTAATGCTCGCAAGCAGAATGGCAGGCGAATTTGTTATCGAAAATGATGGCGAAAAGAGAGTTGCGAACCTGGTTTCTCTTGCAGTAGAAGAAATGGCGATGAACGTCGTGCGTTACGGCAGAGCAAAAAAAGGTGAGCTGACGGTAAACGTCCGGCTGATAAAATGCCTGGATGGCAGCTTTTCACTCAGCATACGTGACAACAGTGAATATTTTGATCCGGTGGCAAGGCTTGATAAAGATGGTCCGGCAGAGGAAGGTCTTGGTATCAGGATGATAGCAGGGATATCCCGTTCATTTGAATACATACGCGCAGTAAATACGAACCATCTGCTGATTAAAATATAGAGGGAAATTTATTGGACATTATCAATCTATCATATCCTCAAAAGAACATACTTGCCATGCAGAGATTCTATCCGGAAACGGCGATAGGAAATCAATGCATCATGCTTATCTCTAAGAAGCATCATGATATTGCATTGTTAGAAAAGGCAGTGATACAAACTATACGCATGCGGGATACGCTGCGTCTGCGCATGACAGCAGACGACCGGCAGTACGTAAGCGATGAAGTGCCTGCTCATATAAAGCAGCTGTCTTTTGGATCGGAAGAGGAAGCAGAACGCTTCTGCAGGGAAACCGCAATGATCCCGCTAACCGCAGCGGATGCTCCGCAGTCAAAGATATATCTTTTCAGTCTCAACGGAAAAGAAGGGATCATAATGTGCTTCAGTCATATGACCGCAGATGCAATGACTTCCGCCATCATCGCCTTGACCATAGAGGAACGATATGCGGCATTAGCGGAAGATCCTGACGCGGCGGAAGTTCCTGTGCCTTCATATGCTGATCTCATAAGAAAAGATGAGGAGTATCCGGGATCAAAACGCTTTTCGGAGGATAAGAAATTCTGGGAGCAGCTTTATAAGACCGCACCCTGCGCTACTCCCATAAACGCCCGGGTTTCTTCATCTCCCGCAGCTGACAGGCTGGAATACAGTATGAGTGACAGAGCGGAACAGGCATTAAATACGATCTGCGATGCCTGTAATGTTACACCTGCAGTCGTCTTCGAAGCTGCAGTCACCGCTTATCTCAGCAGACTGCATCCGGATAACGGAGATGTAACGGTTGCGATTCCCGTGCACAACAGGATTGGAAGCATTGTAAAAGATACGGCCGGGATGAGAGTGCTCACCGTGCCGCTGACTCTTCCGGTTAATACGGAACTGAGCCTGCGGGAGTGGGTGAGGCATACCGGAAGATACAAACGGGATGCGGTTTTCAGACATGGAAAATATCCGCTTCAGTGTATACAGGAACATCTTCGTTCTCTTGGGTTCATGGGGAGACTGTATCACGTAATGGTGAATTATCATGCAGTGAAGATCCCGGATATCGCGGAGGTATCTTTATATTCCTGCGGTGCAAGCGAATGCGCTCTATGCATCCATATCGATGATCGTTTCGGCTGCGGCAGACATACGCTTACTTTCGATCACCAGACAGAGATCTTTCCGGACCCGGAGGAACTCATATTGCTGGGAAAGCGTATAGAGCATATCATGGAGCAGACAGCGGAATATCCGTCGATGAAGATATCGGAAATGGAGATCGTTCCCCCCGCAGAAAAAAGACTGCTTGAAAGCTTCAACGATACGGCGGAAGAGATACCTTCCTGCTGTGTACATACCCTGTTCAGAAGAACTGCGGAAAAAAATCCGGACCGGACTGCGGTGATATTTCACGATAAAGAGATCACATACAGGGAACTTGACCGGATAAGTGAAGTGATAGCCGGGTGCCTTGATAAAAGGAATGCCGCAGGTTCCGTTATAGGGATCATGTCGGAACGCTGTCCCGAAATGCTCGCGGCGATGCTCGGCATACTGAAAGCAGGAGCTGCCTTTATGCTGATAGATCCTTCATATCCGGACGTACGTATCAAACAGATGATCGAAGATACCGGATGCCGTCTTATGATTACAGACAGAGAGATAAGCCGGGTGGAATGCCTTGGACTGTCCTCTTTTGATATAAATGAAAAAGTGAGCCGGAAGGATCCGGAAACAGATGCTTCTTCACTCTGCTACGTTGTGTTCACTTCGGGTTCTACCGGAAAGCCGAAAGGAACCGGCATCACACACAGGAATACGGTCAATTATATCAGTCCCGGAAAAAAGAGCATACTCGGAGGCTGCATACCATATGACCAGAAAAAGATACTCTGTATCACAAATCCCGTATTTGACATATTCATCACGGAAACGCTTCTTCCTCTGGCAAACGGCATGACCGTTATACTGGCAGATGAGAGAGAAGGAAAGGATCCTGTCCGGGCCGCTTCATTGATGAGAGAACACGGAGCGGAGATCGCACAGCTCACACCTACGCGGCTTAAGCTTTTGATGAATGACAGCGAAGGTGCAAAAGCCGTAAGGAGACTGAAAACTCTTCTGGTGGGCGGTGAGAGATTTCCTTCGGAGCTGCTCCCCGTGATAAAGAACGGATCAGGAACAAAGATAGTAAATGTGTACGGTCCCTCAGAGGCTACGGTATGGTGCTCGCAGGATGCAGTAAACGGTCCGTATATCACCATAGGCCGGCCGCTTACAAATATCAGGTTGGATATCACCGATGATAAGGGACAGAGTATGCCGATAGGCACGGAGGGCGAGATCCGTATCAGCGGAGAATGCGTGGCTTCCGGATATATAGGCCGTCCTGAGCTTACGGCAGAGAAATTCAAAAAAACAATGGAGGGAGATTTATCGTACAGCTCCGGAGATACGGCTTTCAGACTTATGGATGGAAGGATAGTCTTTACCGGACGGAAGGACGGACAGATAAAGCTCCGCGGCCAGCGCACGGAACCCGGTGAGATAGAAGCTGTTATGTCGGGCTTTGGAGACATAAGCCTCGCAGCGGTTTCCGTACATACGGAAGAGGGCAGACAGCTGCTCTGCGGGTATTATGTTTCCGGAAAAGAGATCGATACTGCGGAGTTGAGGGAATATATGCTAAGACAACTGCCGGCATATATGATACCCAACAGGTTTATGCGTGTTTCGGAAATACCCATGACGCCAAGCGGGAAGACGGACAGGAAAAAGCTCCCGCCCATTCCGGGAGATCCGGACAGAGGCCCCGGATCCGGAGAGCTTGCCACGGAAACGGAACGGGTCATAGCTGAGTTCTGGCGTAAGCATCTGCATATCAGCGTGACGGGAAGGGACGATGATTTCTTCCTCCTTGGCGGGGACAGCCTCGGAGCCATCTCTATCATTTCGGAGATAAACTCTTTCTTCTATATTAATTTGCAGATCTCTGATATATTCGCGGCTCCCCGGCTGAAGGAGCTGGCGGAGAAAGTTGATGAAGAAGCAGGCAAAGGCAGCGGTAGCAGGATCCTGCCTGCCGGCTTAAACAGTTACAGACTGCTTCCCCAGCAGCTCCCTCATTACAGATACTTTAAGGAGCATCCTTCATCACTTACTTACCAGCTGTTTTACCGAATATCCGCCCCGGATGAAACGGAAAGAGATAAGATCCTTGAAGCCATGGTAAGAGTACTCAAAAATGAAAAGGTGCTGAACTGCCGTATCATTGAAAAAGACGGAACAGCTTATGCGGAATATATCCCGGAAGCAGAAGCAAAAGTGGAGCACTGTAAGGATGAAAAAGATTTCCACAGGGCTATCGACCTGAACAGGGGACCTTTTTATCGTATTGGCACATGCGGGAATACCATAATGGCAGAGTTTCATCATATAGTAACGGATGCTCATTCCTTCGGGCTCCTATTCGACAGGATCGCAGAGGTATATAAAGGCGGCGGAGTGAAGAAAGCCCGTCTCTGGTACGGTGATTATGCCGCTTTCTTTGAGAACCTGGACCATTCGGAGGAGTACGGGTATTTTGAAAAAAGGTTTCCGGACAGTTATGAACATATAAAGCTGCCGGAGACGGAAACAGGGCTGGGCGGAGGAGAGCAGATCTTTTATCCCGTTCCCGACGGACTTTATGTGAAGATGAAGGAAAGCGTATCCCGGCGTCATCTGTCCATGACAGCATACTCGCTCTGTGCTTATGCCATTGTTCTTTCCGGGGCCACGGGAAGCCGTGATATAATGACCATGCTGAGCTTCCAAAACCGCAGCCGGCCGGAATGCTCGGATATTATCGGGATGTTCACGACGTCACAGCCGGTACGTATTACAGTGACCGGAGACAGGGAAAAGCTTCTGGCCGGTGTTAATGAGATGCTCATGCAGCAGTTCCGCTGTCAGGAGCTCCCCATGGATATGATCACGGAACATCTCGGCGAAGGGAAGCTGCCGCAGATAGACACCGCTTTTGTCTTCCAGCAGGAAGAGGACAGAGAGGGTTTTGGCGGTCTTCCCGTTCCCGAGAGGCTGCAAACGGGAAATTCGATAATGCATCTGACACTGTTTCTGTATCCCGCCGGCAGCAGCCTGTCCATAGGTATCGAATACAGGCGCGATAAGTATGAAAGGAAATATATCGATTCACTGGCAGCGGATATCATAAGAATGCTTGAAGAACTGCTTTAATTATGGTACCTTAATAAACTGGGGGAGAGGAAAGGAAAAGATGTATTATGGCGTATAAGGTTATTGCTGACAGCTGCTGCGACTTCACGAAGCTTGACTACCGGAAAGGAAATGTGGAAAGTGTACCCATGTCGGTCATGATAGGAGGTGTCGATTATCTTGACGACGGGAAGAGAACGCAGGAGGACTGGATCAACCTGATAAAAGCGGACTCCGGATATCCCCAGTCGGCCTGTCCTTCGCCCGATGCTTTCCTGAATGTTTTTGAGGAAGGAAAAGACAATTATGTGGTAACACTTTCATCAAAACTGAGCGGTGTATACCAAAGTGCCATGCTGGCCAAGGAGATCTTTGAAGAGGATCACGAAGACACGAACATCCATGTATTTGATTCCCTGAGCGCAGCCGCCGGTGAGCATCTGCTTTATGATGCCATTGCGGAAAGAGCGGAAGCGGGTATGGATTTCGATAAGATAGTGGAAGAGGTGGAGGCTCTGCGGGATAGTATGAAGACCATCTTTGTGCTGGATGATCTTGAGACCTTTAAAAGAAACGGAAGGCTGAAGGGTATTAAAGCCCTGGTGGCTACTACCATGAACATAAAACCTGTACTTATCGGAAAAGACGGTCTGATCGAGCAGATCGATCAGGGCATAGGCATGCAGCGGGCGGTGAACCGCATGATATATCATATAGAAAAGATGAAGCTGGATCCCACCGGAAAGGTCAGGATCACGCAATGCGTCAGCAAAGAGCTTTGCACCAGGGTGGCCCTGGTCCTGAGGGAACGGTTCGGCTTCAGTGATATAAAGATACTGAACGCGGGCGGCATAAGCACTGCTTATGAGAATCCCGGCGGGATAGTGGTGGCGATAGAAGGATAAGGTTTTTTACCGGGGGAAACACCCCCGGTAATTTTTTTTTATTTTTCCCCATAAATGCATCCGGGTCCGTTCGTACTATAACTATGACAAGTGAATGAAAGATTCCTCGACTCCGGCTGTGATGCAGCCTGCGCTCGGAATTACACAGGGATCTTAAGAATTTGGGAGGGAAAAAGATATGAAGAAAAGAATAATCGCCATACTGATGAGTTTCTGCATGACGGCATCCATGCTGGCAGCCTGCGGGACGGAGGAGCCTTCCGTTTCCAGAGGCAGCTATGATCCTGATGAAAGCACTAAAGAAGGCGCCAAGGCAACGCCGACACCTGCGTCCGAAAAGGACATCGAGGCCAGGATCAAAAAGGTCGGTGAAAAGTACGACGGTCTCTACAGTTATGAGTATGATTATGATCTCAGAGGCTTATCCGGTGCCACCAACGGCGGTATGGTCATGATGACTGAAGATGTCGCTGAAGCGGAAGATTTCTCCGGATCGCCCCAGATGAGCTATGCGGCTTCTTCGATGAAGCAGGAGACCATCGATTATCCTTATATGGAACCCGATGTGGACTGGAATACCGAAGGCTACAACCAGGTAAAGGAATCCGGCTTTGTGTCGGTTGCGACCCAGCCTTTCTCCACCTTCGGAGCAGATGTTGATACCGCTACCTATTCTAACCTCCGCCGGAGCCTCTATGAGAAGGACGGCTACGGTATCTCCGGTGAAGCGATACGCGCAGAGGAGATGATCAACTATTTCAGCTATGATTACGCAAAACCCGAGGACGGCGAGAAGTTCAGCGTGACTACTGTTCTTACCCCCTGCCCCTGGAATGAGGATACGATGCTCTTCAAGGTAGGCATAAGGGCGGAAGAGATACCCGCGGACAGCGGCAGCAACATCGTTTTCCTTATAGATACTTCCGGATCCATGTTTGATAATAATAAGCTTCCCCTGGCACAGAAGGCGTTCAAGATCCTCCAGGAGGAGCTTACGGATAAGGATACAGTCTCAATCGTGACCTACGCCGGCGGCGACACTGTCCTGCTGGAAGGCGCAAAGGGCAGCGACCACAGGGAGATAGAGGAAGCGATAGACAGCCTTGAAGCCTGGGGATCCACCAACGGTGAAGGCGGTATAAAGAAGGCATACGAGATAGCGGAAAAGTATTTCATCGAGGGCGGCAACAACCGTATCATCCTCGCTACCGATGGTGACCTGAACGTGGGCGTATCCTCTGAAGCCGGATTGATAGAACTGGTCGAAGAAAAGAAACAGGGCGGTGTGTTCCTCTCCTGCCTGGGCTTCGGCGAAGGCAACTACATGGACGACAAGATGGAAGCACTGGCCGATCACGGAAACGGCAACTACGCATACATCGACTGCACAAGGGAAGCTGAGCGTGTACTGAAGGACGAGATGTACTCCACCCTTTACACCGTAGCCAAGGACGTGAAATTCCAGGTGGAATTCAATCCCGCACAGATAAAGGGCTACCGTCAGATCGGTTATGAGAACAGGAAAATGGCAGCAGAGGACTTTGCGGATGATACCAAGGACGGCGGCGAGGTAGGATCCGGCCAGACCGTAACAGTGCTCTACGAAGTGGTGACAGTGGACTCCGATTTTGAGATACCCGAGGTCACTTCCAGATACGGCAGCGATGAAGCCTCCGATAACGGCAGCGACGAGCTCCTGACGGTCTCCATCAGATACAAGGAGCCGGATGAAGATACCAGCAAGCTGATCACCTGTCCTGTCGGTAAGGACGATATAGTGGATACCATGGATGAGGATACTTCCTGGGCAGCAGGCGTGGCACAGTTCGCGATGCTTCTGAGAGGATCCGAATACGCGGGCACCAGTACTTATGAAGATGTGCGCGAAAGGCTTAAGGTAACCCCCAAGGTCATGACCGATGACTTCAGGGCTGAGTTCATCTACCTGATCGATCTGGCACAGGACGTACAGTAAGGAAACAACTGATCTGAAGAAGATCCCTGCCACAGCATAAGTTCGGCGACGAAGATCATAGATCTTCTGCCTCACTTATCGGCTGCGCCTGCAAGGCAGGCTCCGCTCGGGATGACAAAAATACAGGGTTAACCGTATGTCATCCCGAGCGAGCGAAGCGAGTCGACGTTGACCTTGTCCGCGAAGCGGATAAGGTGCCGCCCCGGCGAGGGGTTGCGAAGCAACGGTGGGGATCTTTTTATACTTGTAAACATAATATGATTATGATATAATACTTTGATACCGTGAGGGGCACGGGGGGACATGATTGGGAGGTTACACATATGGTCAGACAGAAGGTTACGATCAAGAATCCGACCGGACTTCATCTGCGGCCGGCAGGCGTTCTGTGCAGGGAAGCGATGAAGTTCCGTTCAATGATAACATTTGCATTCAAAGATAATATCGCAAATGCCAAGAGCGTGCTGAGCGTTCTGGGCGCCTGCGTGAAGAGCGGCGATGAGATCGAGCTCGTTTGCGAAGGCGAGGACGAGGAAGAGGCTCTGGAGTCTCTTACCGCGGCTATAGAGAGCGGATTGGGAGAGGGATAAAAGGATCCCTCGACTTCGCCTGCAAAGCAGGCTTCGCTCGGGATGACAAGAAGGCTAAGAGGTCTGTAATGGCATGTGGGGTGTTTCGAGCGGAATGAAAACAGGAGGAGATACAAAAAATGCTGAACTACAAGCGTTACCAGCGGGTACCTGTAGACCGTTATCCGGAGAGGACCTGGCCGGATAAGGAGATCGAGAAGGCACCGATCTGGTGCAGCGTGGACTTAAGGGACGGTAATCAGGCACTGATCGATCCCATGGTGGTGTCTGAAAAAGTCGAGTTTTTCAATTATCTCGTAAAGATCGGTTTCAAGGAGATCGAGGTTGGTTTTCCCGCCGCAAGCCAGATAGAGTATGATTTTCTCCGTCAGCTGGTGGACCGCAGAATGGTCCCGGACGACGTTAAGATACAGGTGCTTGCCCAGTGCCGCGAGGAGCAGATAATCAGAAGCTTCGAGGCTATCCGGGGCATCAAAAAGGCGATCGTTCATATCTACAATTCCACATCCACCCTTCAGAGGGATGTGGTCTTCAATGCTTCCAAAGAAGAAGTAAAGGAGCTGGCTCTCAAGGGCACGCAGATGGTGCTCGATCATGCCCATGAGTATGACGGCGAGCTCACACTGGAGTATTCTCCCGAGAGCTTTACCGGAACAGAGCTGGATTATTCACTTGAGGTCTGCAATGCCGTGATAGACCTCTGGAATCCTACTCCCGAACGTCCCATGATCATAAATCTCCCCAGCACAGTTGAGATGACCACTCCCAACGTGTTTGCGGACCGTATCGAATATATGTGCAAGAACCTCCACAAGCGGGACAGCGTAATCGTTTCCGTTCATCCCCACAACGACAGGGGAACGGGCGTGGCTACAGCCGAGCTCTCACTGCTGGCAGGTGCTGACCGTATCGAGGGCACTCTTTTCGGCAACGGAGAACGCACCGGAAATGTGGATATAGTGAACCTTGCCTACAACATGTTCTCACAGGGCATGGACTGCGGGCTTGCGCTGGACAACGTCAATGAAGCCATCGAGCTTTATGAGCGCTGCTGCAAGATCCCCATCCATCCCAGACATCCTTATGCAGGCAAACTCGTGTTCACCGCTTTCTCCGGCTCACATCAGGATGCCATCAACAAGGGCGTTCACGCGATGGAGCAGAGACAGTCGAAGATCTGGCAGGTTCCTTACCTTACCATCGACCCCGCGGATATCGGCCGCGAGTACGAACCCATCGTGCGTATCAATTCCCAGTCCGGCAAGGGCGGCGTGGCTTTCGTGATGGAGAGCTACTTCGGCTTCAAGCTTCCCAAGCCCATGCAGAGGGAATTTGCCGATGTGGTCCAGAAGCTTTCCGAGAGCAAGGGCGAGGTTTCGCCGGATACCGTTATGGAGCTGTTCAGGGAAGAATACCTCAAAAAGAACGAGCCCATACATTTCCGGAAGCTCAAGACAGACGATCTTTCCGGCGAGACGGAATCGGAATTCGATACCGGCGTGCATGTGACCTATACCGATCACGGCACGGAGAAGAGCTTCGATGCAGTGGGCAACGGTCCTCTGGATGCCGTGCAGAGAGGTCTTAAGGAAACCTTTGACATAAAGATAAAGATACTGGACTACGAGGAGCACGCTCTCCAGAGCGGTTCCAATTCACAGGCTGCGGCCTACATACATCTTCTGAACGAGGACACCGGCGACGTTACCTACGGCGTGGGCGTTTCCTCCAATATTACCAGAGCTTCCGTAAGAGCCATTTTCTCGGCTATGAACAGGCTTAAGCTTGGAGGAGAATAAAGCATGAAGCTTATGGTCACAGGCTGCAACGGTCAGCTGGGCAGGGCGATCTATGGACTTGCCGGAAAAGAAGGACATGAATATCTGGGTACCGATGTAGGCGACCTGGATATCACAAAGCTTTCCGAGGTGCTTGCTTATGCTGAGGATAAGCGTCCAGACGTGATAATAAACTGTGCCGCTGCCACCAATGTGGACGGCTGTGAAAAGGATGAAGAGGGCGCCTACCGCATCAATGCCATAGGCCCCAGAAATCTTGCCATCGCTGCCGAAAAGACCGGCGCAAAGCTCATACATATCTCTACCGATTACGTTTTCCCCGGAAATGCGGAAAGACCTTACCGTGAGAATGATACTCCCGCGCCTAAGAGCGCCTACGGACGGACCAAGCTTGCGGGTGAGGAATACGTAAAGCAGTTCTGCAGGAGATGGTTCATCGTGCGTACCGCCTGGCTTTACGGCGACGGAAAGAATTTCGTGAAGACTATGCTGGCACTGTCCGAAAAAATGGACACCATCGGGATCGTGGATGACCAGCTCGGAAATCCCACCTCTGCACTGGAGCTTGCGAGAGCCGTTATGGCGCTGGTACCCACGGAGGAATACGGAGTATATCACGGCACCTGCGAAGGTATCTGCAGCTGGGCTGATTTTGCAGAACAGATCTTTAAGCTCGGCGGGAAGTCCACAAAGGTAGAGCGTATAAGTTCTCAGGAATACAAAAGAAGATTTCCCGAATCTGCCGACAGACCGGCATTTTCGGCTATGGAAAAAATGATGTTCCGTTTAAGCGGGATATATGAGTTTAAAGGCTGGCAAGAGGCGTTGGAAGAATATTTCCGCACATGATCAGCGCCATGCCTATGCCTATCACCACACCTACCGCGACCTGCAAAGGCGTGTGACCTAAGAACTCTTTGAGGCGCTCGTCCGGGGAAAGGGAATTCCAGTCGATCTCCTCCATGCGCTCCATGGTCTCCATCATCTCGTTAAGCACCTGGGCATGTTTTCCTGCCTGGCGGCGTATACCCAGAGCATCATACATGACTATGATGGCGAGAGATGCGGCAAGTGCGAATTCCACCGAACCGGGGCCCTTTGTGATGAGCACCGAGGTGGCAAGACCTGTGACTGTAGCTGAATGAGAGCTTGGCATACCGCCAGTGCCGATAAGGCGCTCGGGTATGAAGCTCCGTGTAAGACAGGTATGTAATATAGCTTTCATTATCTGTGCTATGAACCAGGATGATACCGCGCTCATGAGCACCGGATTATGAAAAAGTTCGTTAAAAAAGTCCATTGGTGATCCATGCTGTCGGGATTTCAGTTACCCCGATATTATAAATGAAAAGTCGAAATTTTACAAGCAGGAGGTTTGAAAATGGAAAAGACCGATAAGATATATGTTGCGGGCCACAGAGGACTGGTGGGAAGCGCCATCGTACGTTCCCTTCAGCGCAGCGGCTACACCAACATCATCGGACGCACCCATGCGGAGCTGGATCTCTGCGAGCAGGCTGATGTCAGGGCCTTCTTTGAAAAGGAGAGACCGGACATAGTGGTTCTTGCTGCGGCAAAGGTAGGCGGCATCAATGCCAACAACACTGCTCCCGCGGAATTTGCCTACAGCAATATGCAGATCCAGTGCAATGTGATCAACTGCTGTCATGAATATAAGGTAAAGAAGCTGCTGTTTTTGGGCAGCACCTGCATATATCCCAGGATGGCGCCACAGCCCATTCCGGAGAGCGCGCTGCTCACCGGTCCGCTGGAGGAGACCAACGAGGCCTATGCCATCGCGAAGATCTCCGGCCTTGAGATGTGCAAGTTCTATAAGCGCCAGTACGGCGACAATTTCATAAGCTGCATGCCCACGAACCTTTACGGGCCTCACGACAACTACGAGCTTCAGGGCTCGCACGTGCTGCCCGCCATGATCAGGAAGTTCCATGACGCAAAGGAGAGCGGTGCTCCCTTCGTGGAGCTTTGGGGCACGGGTTCACCTCTCCGTGAATTCCTCTATGTGGACGACATGGCCGATGCCTGCGTCTTCCTCCTTGAGAATTACGACGGCGAAGAGCATGTGAACATCGGTACCGGAAAGGAGCTCACCATAAAAGAGCTGGCGGAGAAGGTAAAAGCCACCGTGGGTTATGAGGGCGAGCTTAAGTGGAACAGTGACATGCCCGACGGAACTCCCAGGAAGCTCACGGATGTTTCCAAGCTTCACGGCCTGGGCTTCCACCACAAGGTGGATCTGGATGAGGGTCTTAAGCTGGCTTACGAATGGTTTAAGGAAAACAGGGCTGACGCCAGGATGTGATCCATGGAAGATATCATTTCCATCGTCATACCCGTCCATAATGCGGAGAGCTGTCTTGAGGAGACGGTGCAGAGCGTTTTCGACCAGACCTACGGGGACTATGAATGTATACTGGTGGACGACGGCAGCACCGACGGCAGCAGGGCTGTGATGGAAAAGCTGGCCGGACGCGATAAACGGGTGCGCCTGGTCATTAATGAAGGAAAGCACGGCGCGGCGAATGCCCGCAACGCCGGGATAAAAGCCGCGAAGGGAAGGTATCTCGCATACCTTGACGCGGATGATAAGTGGCACAAGGATAAGCTGAAGCGTACCCTGAAGTTCATGAAAAAACAGGACGCCGCTTTTGTGTTCACGGGATATGAATTCGGGGATGAGGAATGCAGAGGCACCGGAAAGAAGGTGCACGTTCCTGATTCACTCAGTTATGATGAAGCGCTGAGCCGCACCGTCATCTTTACCTCCACCGTCATGCTTGACATGAAGCGCCTCGGGAAAAAGGTTATAATGATGCCGGATGTGGAGAGCGAGGATACCGCCTGCTGGTGGCAGATACTGAAGACGGGTGTCAGCGCCAGGGGACTGAACGCGAATCTTGTTACCTACCGGAGGACAAAAGGAAGTCTGTCTTCCGATAAGATGACGGCCATCAGACGTATCTGGCAGCTGTACAGGAAACAGGAGGGCCTTGGGCTCATAAAGAGCGCCCTGTGTTTTACGGGCTGGGCTTTCCGGGCAACCGCGAGGCGACTGTAGGATAAAACTGATATGAAGAAACTGGACAATTCCAGAAGGATGATCATATTATTTCTGTCATTCGTTAGTCTGGCAGCGCAGGTGACGGGTTTTGCCCTGCTCTGGTTTGAGTACTATAAACCTCTCTTAAAAGAAAAGGGCGTGATCTTCTGGATCAAGGGTGATATCACCCTTATTGCTCTTTACGTGGTGCTGTTGTTTTTGCTCTCACGCATGTACGGCGGCATGCGCATAGGATACCTGAAGGCCTGGGAGGTATTTCTGTCCCAGCTTTTCTCTACGATAATAGCAAATGTCATCGCCTACGCAGTGCTGGCTCTGATGGCCACGAAGGTCATCAACGCGAAATACCTGATATATCTTACTCTTGTACAGATCGTGTGGATCGGCCTGTGGACCGCCCTCAGTCAATGGGTATATTCATCCCTCACGCACCCAAGGGATCTGCTGATGGTACATGGCGACAGGCCTGTGGAGTACATACTTGAAAAATTTGCATCGAGACCCGACCGCTACAACATCAGCCGGTGCATGAACATAAGCGAAGGGATCTCCGCCGTCTGTGAGGAGCTGGAGAAACGCTACGACGGTCTTATCATCTGGGATATAGGAAGCTCCGAACGGAATGACCTTCTGAAATACTGTTACGGAAAGTCCATACGTGTTTATATCATGCCGAAGATCTCCGATGTCCTGGTCAAGGGCACGGAAGAGCTTCACATCTTCGATGCCCCCATCTATCTTATCCGTGAATATGCGCTTACAGTGGAACAGCGCGCTGCAAAGCGGGCTGTTGATATCATATGCTCACTGATACTGATAATCCTCACTTCACCCTTTATGCTGCTGGTGGCCATTGCCGTAAAGCTATACGACAGAGGCCCCGTGCTCTATAAGCAGGTGCGCTGCACTATAGGCGGCAGGGAATTTAAGATACTGAAATTCAGGAGCATGAAGGTGGATGCGGAAAAGGACGGCGTGGCAAGGCTTGCGGAGAAGAATGATTCCCGCATCACTCCCGTGGGACGCTTCATACGTTCCTGCAGGCTGGATGAGCTTCCCCAGCTCTTCAATATCTTTAAGGGTGATATGTCCTTTATCGGACCGAGGCCCGAAAGGCCCGAGATCATCGCCCAGTATGAAGAGGAGATGCCGGAGTTTACCTACCGCTGCAAGGTGAAGGCGGGACTTGCGGGCTATGCCCAGGTCTACGGAAAATACAATACGACGCCCTATGACAAGCTGAAGCTGGATCTGAGCTATATCGAGAATTATTCGGTATGGCTGGACTTCAAGCTGATGCTCCTGACCTTAAAGATACTGTTCAAGCCCGAGAGCACCGAGGGCGTGGAGAATAATAAGAAATGATCGACAGAAAGCTGTATCTCAGACTGCTGGTGAGACAGTGGTACATATTGGTCATCGCGATGATCGCCGGAGCCGCTGTCTTCGGCGGCGCAAGGTTCCTTAAGGAAAATTTCTTTTCGGGACCCGCGGTGTACCGCAATGACAGCACCTATTACATTACCTTTACGCAGGGACAGCAGGATGTGACACAGCTGTACTATAACGATTACACCTGGAACGACGTTCTGGATTCTGACCAGATAGCCGGTGTTGCGGCTACCCTGTCGGGAGGCATGAGCAAAGAAGAGCTGGCGGAAGCCGTATCCATTCCGACGATGTCGGACATACGCATCATACATGTTTATGCAGATCACACGGATCCGCAGAAGGCGGATGAGATACAGAATGCCGTGAGCATAGCCCTGGCACATTTTGCAAACAGCGCTGAAGGCTTTGATTCCATAAGCATGTGGGACAAGGGGAGCGCGAAAGAGATAAAGGCTCCGGAGCGTATAAGCCGTTATGCGGCCTTCGGAGCAGTACTCGGCATCATCGTGGGATACTTCATCGCAGGTTACCGCGCGGTGGTGCATGATGAAGAACTGAAGGAAAGATACAGACTGTAAATGAAACTGGAAACCCTTGTATCCTGTGTAGACAAAGATCCTGAGGCCCTGGCTGCAAGCATGGGTCTTGAAGGTGATGCGGTCATCGTGAACCAGTGTGACAGGGACGGGGCGCTGGTCATTGAAAAAGACGGATCCCGCATACGCATATTCGAATGCAATGAACGCGGCGTCGGAAAGAGCAGGAATAAGGCCATGGACGAGGCAGAGGCCGGAATCATACTCTTTTCCGATGAAGATATAGTGTACGATAAAGGGTACAGCAGAAAGATACTGCGCTGTTTTGAAAAGCTGCCCATGGCGGATATACTTCTCTTTAACCTGGATGTGAATGAAAAGAGGAGGACCTATCACACGGAAAGAGCGAAGAGGGTTACACCCTTAAGCTGCGGACGCTATCCGGCATTCTGCTGTGCAGCCAGACTGGAAGCATTAAGGAAGGCCGGCATAAGGTATTCACTGCTCTTCGGAGGCGGCGCTGAGTTTCAGAACGGAGAAGACAGTCTCTTCTTTATGGACTGCCTGAAAAATGGCCTTAAGATATTCGCGCTGCCCGTACATATAGGACGGGAAGAGGAAAGACCCTCTACCTGGTTCAAAGGCTATGATGAGAAATTCTTCTTTGACAGGGGAGTGTTGTATCATTTTCTATACGGAGCCTTCGCGTATATATGGGGACTGCGTTTCGTGATCAGCAAGAGAAAGATCATGTGCTGTGAAGTGCCGCCCCATAATGCCGTGAAGTATCTGTTCAGCGGCATCAGAAAGGGTCGTGAGCTTTGCAGACAGTAGCGCTTTATGTTTTCCTGACAGCCGGGGCAGTGGCTCTGGCGGCACAGGTGAAAAAGGATGCGGAGCCCGGCAGCAGACAGGCTTACCTGAACCGGCTGTTTCTGTATGCGCTGTTCATGCTGCTCTATATTCCGGCGGCGCTGCGTATCTATACGGGAAATGATTACCGTACCTACATTGAACATTTTCATGATGTGAACGTGGGCAACTACGTGGTGACGGAGCCCGGTTTTAATGCGGTGGTAAAGGGCGTGTTCTACGCCTTCGGCGGAGAGTACTTCATGATACCCTTTGCGGTGTTCTCCTTTATCACGGTGCTGTTCTTTCTGAAGGGGATATATGAACTGAGCGCGGAGTTTTACCTCGGGATCTTCCTCTTCATGACACTGGGACTGTACTTTACCTCCTATAATACGGTGAGATACTACCTGGCGCTGTCGCTGGTATTTTACTCACTGTATCATATACGGGAGAAGAGATACATTGCCTTTGTGGTATGTGTGCTGGCGGCGGCCCTCTTCCATAAGACCGCTCTGGCGGCATTGCTCCTGCTTCCGGCCTGCAGGCTTAAGTGGAAATGGCCCCACTATGCGGGACTCGGCCTGCTTGCAGTATCGGGACTGGTGTTCAGGGAGCAGTATATGGAGCTCTTTGTAAAGCTCTACCCCTCATATGCGCATGAGGAAGAATACCTGGCCGGGGGAAGCCTGAGCATCATAAACATCATACGCTGCGCAGCGGTGATAGCGCTTTGGCTGTATGTGAATAAAAAAGAGGGAAATTTATCGGACGATATCTATCTGAAGATGAATGTACTCGCCCTCATAATGTATTCCTGTTTTTACTTCGTACCTTTCGTATCCAGGCTGGGTTATTACCTGAGCGTGAGCCAGATACTGATACTGCCTGAGATCATAAAAGCTTCGAAGGGAAGATTCAGAAGCTTTGCATATGCGGGAACACTGGCGGCGGGATGCGCGTATTTTGCTGCATTCCTGTACAAGGCGGGAGATATCTATACCAAGCTCCTGCCTTATCACAGCTTTCTGGCTGATACCGGAGAGGCGGTTTGGTTTAAGTGAAACTGTTTACGATCATAATAGTATCCCTCAATGCGGGAGAGGAACTGAAGAAGACCGTGGATTCCGTGCTGTCACAGAATTACGGAAATTTCGAGATCCTGATAAAGGACGGATATTCCACCGACGGCTCGCTTAAGTCTCTTCCTGAAGATGAACGCATAAGGACCATAGTAAAAAAGGATCGTTCCATCTACGATGCCATGAACCAGGCCGTAAGGGAAGCGAAGGGAAAATACTATCTCTTCCTGAACTGCGGGGATTATCTGTATGACGAGCATGTTCTGGGGCGGATCGCAAAAGCGATAGCCGTAAATGAAGCGGATATCTTTTACGGAGATCTCTACAGGAGAAAGCAGGAGAGCGTTGACGTATCCCCTGAGCGCATAAGCAGCTTTACGGCGTACAGGAATATCCCCTGTCATCAGGTCTGTTTTTATAACCGCAGGCTTTTTCTTGAGCGTGGCTATGACCTGAAGATAAAGATCCGCGCAGATTACGAGCATTTCCTGTGGTGCCTGTATAAAAAAAGCGCAAAGTGCACCCACGTGGCTGTTACCGTGGCATCCTACGAAGGCGGCGGTTTTTCCGAGACAGAGGAGAACCGTGAGATATCGAAAAAGGAACACGCGGAGATCACGAAAAACTATCTCGGCGCAAAGGTTTATCTGTATAAGTTTATTATGATCGTTACGCTGCAGCCCTTAAGGGAGAAGCTGGCAAACGATAAAAGGTTTTCGTCGGTATACTTCGGATTAAAGAAGCTTCTGTCCGGACATAAGAGGTGAGATGAAGGTACTGTGGATCATAAATCTCATACCGCGTAAGGCGGCGGCCCAGATGGGTATCCGTTCCTCCAACAAGGAGGGCTGGGTAGCCGGTGCCCTTGACGCCCTTAAGGAATACGGCAGCGAGGATATGACCCTCGGGCTTGCCTTTCCCGTTAAGAGCGAGGATCCCATGCACGGAAAGATCGACGGTATCTATTATTTCGGTTTTTCCGAGGACAGCTCGCATCCCGAAAAATACGATCCGGCACTGGAGGCTTCCCTGGGACTGATACTCGAGGAGTTCAGACCGGATGTCATCGAGATCTTCGGAACAGAATTTCCACACTGCCTGGCCTGCCTTAAGGTAAGCGAATGGCGTGACCGTGTGGTGATACATCTGCAGGGCATAATGCGGAAATGCGCTGATGTCTATCTTGCGGATCTTCCTTCTAATATCACCGAAAGGGCAACCTTCAGGGATGTGCTCAGAAGCGATTCCCTGAAAAAGCAGAAGGAAAAATATGAGAGCCGCGCCGCTAACGAAGAAGAAACCATAAAACTGGTTAAACATGTCTGCGGCAGGACGGCTTTTGATAAGGAATTTGTCTCCGGTCTTAATCCGGAGTGTAACTATTATTCTCTGAACGAGACTCTGCGCTCCTGTTTTTACGGAAAGGCGTGGAATAAGGAAAAGCGCGGCAGGAACATAGTCATGACCCAGGGCAACATCCCTCTGAAGGGCGCCCATGTCATGCTGAAGGCAATGCCTCTCATACTGAAACGCTTCCCCGATGCGACCCTTACGATCGCAGGCGACAATATATTGAAGGGCAGCGGTCCGGTGGCGGCCATGAAGCGCTGCGGCTACGGACGTTACCTTCATAAGCTGGCAAAGGATCCTGCGATACGCGACTGCGTGGAGTTTACCGGAAGCTTAAGGGCCGAGGATCTTCTGGAGCTGTATCTGGATTCGGATGTTTTCGTACTGCCTTCCTTTGTGGAGAATTCGCCAAACTCGCTGGGTGAGGCAATGCTGCTGGGACTGCCCTGCGTGGCCTGCGAGACCGGCGGCATCCCGTCCATGGCAAAGAAGGATGAGGAAGCCCTGCTGGTGCCTCCGGGAGATGAAAAGGCGCTGGCTGAAGCAGTGATAAAGATATTTGAAAATGAGGAGTTTGCCGCGAATCTGGCAATGGCCGGAAGAAAGCGGGCAATGCTCACCTTTGACAGACAGGCAAACATAAAGATGCTCATGTGGATCTATGACCAGATCTGCGGAAAGTAAAGATGAAGCTGGTATTTATCTCGAACTACATGACCCATCACCAGCTGCCCTTCTGTCTGGCTCTGGAAAAAAAACTGGGAGAAGAGTTCTGCTTTCTTGCCACCGACAGGATGGAGGATGAAAGAAAGCGCATGGGCTGGGAGCAGGCGAAGTATCCCTTCATCAGGGAATATGATGACGACTGGGATCTGAGCCACAGCCTTACGGATGAGAGCGATATACTCATCTGCGGCGGCACTCATCACAGCTTTATCGAAAAAAGACTGAAGTCCGGAAAGCTTACTTTCCGCTACTTTGAGAGACTGTATAAAAAAGGAAGACAGCATGCGCTCTCTCCCGGCGGATATATGCGAAAGCTGAAGGAGCATACGGCATACAGGAATGCGCCGGTGTATCTTATGTGCGCGGGAGGCTATGTGCCTGCCGACTTTTCCATGTTCTTTTCCTATCCGGGAAAGATGCTGAAATGGGGATATTTCCCGGCGACGGATGAGACCGAAGTATACGGGAACAGAGATACCCTGAAGCTACTCTGGACGGGACGGCAGCTTGAATGGAAGCATCCGGAGACCGCGGTGCTGGCGGTCAGGGAGCTTCGTGATAAATACGGACTTAATACGAAGCTTACCATGGCCGGTGAAGGAGAGATGCGGGGAGAGGTCGAAAGACTGATCAAGCTGTACGATTTATCGGACAGCATCGAACTGCTTCCTTTTGTCAAGCCCTCCGAGGTACGGAGGCTTATGAAGGAAGCCGGGATATACCTTATGACCAGCAGCTATGAGGAAGGCTGGGGCGCGGTAGTAAACGAAGCGATGAATGCCGGCTGTGTCTGTGTGGCATCTTCTGCCGCGGGCAGCGTGCCTTATCTGATAAAGGACGGGGAGAACGGCATAGTGTACCGCTACGAGAAGGATGCACTGAAAAATGCCGGAAAGATCGCGGCGGCAGTGAGCAGGATAAATAAAGACCGGGAAGCTGCGGAAAGGATATCGGCAGCAGCCCGTGAGACCATAGTTAAGGAATGGAATGCGGAGCATGCCTCGGAGCGCTTCCTGGAATTCGCAGAAGGGGCTCTTGCGGGAAAGCAGCTGTGCTATGAGAGCGGACCCATGTCTGCGGCGCCGCTCATCATGCCAGGGAGATGGCCATGAAGCTCAGCTTTGTATCGAATTATTTCAATCATCACCAGAGGCCTCTCTGTGATGCCTTTGCGGCATCGAAGGATGTTGACTTCGTTTTTTACCAGACCGAGCCCATGGAAGAGGAACGTGTCCGTATGGGCTGGGGTACAGATATCTCGGAATATCCTTACGTGAAGCTCTGGCAGGATGATGTTGAAGCGGCGAGAAAGCGGATACTTGACAGTGACGTTGTGATATGGGGCGGCGTGGAGATGGAAGAAGAGATAGAGCCGAGGCTGCAGGCCGGGAAGCTCACCTTCCGTTACAGCGAGCGTTTATATAAGGAAGGACAGTGGAAATTCATTTCCCCGAGAGGCCTGAAGAAAAAGTATCACGATCATACGCGGTACAGAAAATCTCCGGTATATCTGCTGTGCGCAGGCGCATATGTGGGTTCGGATTTCAATCTGATACGTGCGTATCCGAAAAAGAAATTTATGTGGGGATACTTCCCCGAGACTAAGCATTACGATAAAGAAGAACTGCTCGGTATGAAGAGCAGGGAAGGCGAGCCGCTGCGTCTTCTGTGGGCGGGGAGGATGATCTCATGGAAACATCCGGAGCTTGCGGTGGAGACGGCGGAAAAGCTTATGTACGGTGATAAACGCTTTACTCCGGGGCTTGTGGAAAAGCTGAAGGAACAGGGTGGATTTACGCTTACCATGGCGGGAGGCGGAGAGATGGAAGAAGAGCTCCGGCGCATGGTAAAGGATAAAGGCCTTGAGGATGTGGTACATTTTACGGGTTTCATGAAGCCCGGAGAGATACGCGCCGAAATGGAGAAAGCGGACATCTTTCTTTTTACCAGCGATGGGAAGGAAGGCTGGGGAGCGGTGCTCAACGAAGCTATGAACAGTGGATGTCTGGTGGTAACGGGACCTGAACCCGGAGCTGTCCCATATATGTTACAGCATGGCCGGAACGGAATGCTGTGCATTCCCAATGCTATGGACTTTGCCGGTATGGTGTTCTGGCTGGCATCGGAGAGGGAAGACAGGCATGAGCAGGCGTGGCACGCTTATGAGACCGTAACAAAATACTGGAATGCTGAAAATGCGGCGGCACAGTTTCTGCGGGTGGCGCGGGAGATTCTTGATAAGGGAAGTTTTACATATGCAGCGCAGGATAATGAAAGCCGGGATTTCCAGCCCATGTGCAGGGATCGTGAGATAAGGCCTGCCCAGGGCGGGCGGCTTGTACACAGGAGATAATGATCAGCGTAATCATACCGGTCTACAACAAAGAGGAATACCTGAGACAGTGCGTAGACAGTGTGCTGGCGCAGAGCTGCCGGGATCTTGAGATCCTGCTGGTGGATGACGGCTCAACGGATGAGAGTCTGTCTATATGCCGCGCTTATGAGAAGGAAGACAGCCGTGTGCGTGTGATCGAAAAGGAAAACGGCGGCGCATCCTCCGCAAGGAACCTGGGTATCGAAGAAGCGAAGGGCGAGTATATAGGCTTCGTGGATGCCGACGATTGGATAGAACCCGGGATGTATGAAACGCTGCAGGCTTTTCTTTCCGATAATGAAGAATATCCCTTTGCCCAGCTGATGAGCAGGAACTTCGCTCCCGACGGGAAGCTGGTGCTGGCGCCCAAAAAGGATGACGGCAGCACCGAGATCCTTAGAGAAGAAGAATATTTCCGCCAGCTCATAATGCATGAGGGCGATTCGAGCTTCTGCACAAAACTGTTCAGGAGCGGATTTATAAAGAATTTCCGTTTTGCGGAAGGCCGCAGGAACGAGGACTTTGAACTGCTGATGCGCATGATGCCGGAGCTTTCCGCGGGTGTACCCACGCTTGCGGTAGTGGGTTATGATATACGTCTCAGCGAAGAGAGCGCCACAAGGGGAAGCTACAGACAGAAGCTCTATGAAGATATGATGTACAATGCCTTCACGGCCTGCAGGATAGCCAGGGATGATTTCCCCGAATACTGGGAAGAGGGCAGGCGTTTCCGTCTGGTGCAGCTGCTGGATTTCCTGCTGCATATACCTGTATCCGAAATGAAGAGTGATAACGAATTTTACATGCGCATGGTCAGGTTCTTAAAGAGCGAGAAGAAAGAGATAAAGAAGAACCGTTATCTTGATAAAAAACAGAAGGCTTATCTGAGTCTTCTTGCCGCATCACCAAAGGGTGTACGCAAAGTACACAGACTGAGTATGAAAATAAGAGGTATAGCATGAAAGACAGGATATATGTGTGCCATACCTTTTACCATGTGTACATCACCTTTCTGAAGGAATTTGCACTCAAGGAACCGGGAAAGGGAGCAACCCTTGTGCTGAGCCTTATGTCCAATAATTTCGGAGAGCTGGCTGAGAGGACGAGAGCGCTTGGTTTCTTTGAAGAGGTGGTGGAGTTTGATGAGAAGCGGGACACTTTCTTTCCGGAGCTTGCGGAATTAAAGACGGACAGGGGAAACATCGTCAGCAACATGCTGCAGCGCATAAAGTTCACGAAAAAGTTCGCAAAGCTCCAGGAACCCTTCGTGCCCGTGGACTTCCGTGTATATAAGGAAGTGTATGTGTACTGCGATACGGATCCCATAGGTCTCTATCTCAGTCAGAAGCATATATATTACCACGCGGTGGAGGACGGACTGGACTGCTTAAAGACACTGGATCTTGCAAGGATCAGCAACGCCGGACACTTTGAGATAAAGGCAGTGTTTGCGGCATTGAACCTGATACATATAGAGAACGGCTATTCAAAATACTGCCTGGACATGGAGGTGAACGACATCTCCGTGATCGAGCACAAGTATAAAAAGTATAAGGAAGTGCCGAGACGGCCGCTGTACGAAAGACTGACCGCAGAGAATAAGAAAATGCTGCTGAAGGCTTTTGTGTCTAATGAAGAGGAGCTGCAGGGGCAGATAAGGCATGCGGCGGAAGACGGGAGAAAGGCGGTACTGATACTGAGCGACCCTCTGTGCGACCTGGAGACCAGAAAGCGTATCATGGAGGACCAGCTGAAGGAATTCGGAGGAAACGGGGAGCTGGTGTTCATCAAGCCCCATCCCAGGGATGTGCTGGACTATGCCAAAGAGTTTCCGGATATCCCGCTCTTTCCCTCAACGGTGCCCATGGAGCTTCTGAATTTTTTTGACGGCCTGCATTTCGATAAGGTGGTCTCGGTCTATACCGAACTGGGAGCCATAGATTTTGCGGATGAGAAGATAAGGCTGGGGCATGACTTTATGGATAAGTATGAAGATCCGGCCATACACAGGCACTGAAACCCCTCATCCGGAGAAAAATATGAAAAGTATTCTGCGTAAACTGAATATATTGCTGGATAAAAAGCAGAAGAACTTCTGTGTTCTGCTTCTTTTTATGATGCTCTTCGGTGCGGTGCTGGAAACGGCAAGCGTTACCCTGGTGATCCCTGTCATCACGCTGCTCATGGATCCTCAGGCTATGACGGAGAATAAATATGTGGCTCCCGTTTATACGCTGATGGGAAGCCCTTCCGCACAGACCTTTATCACGGTCATCATGCTGTCCATGATAGCGGTGTTCATCCTTAAGAACCTGTACTTATACATACAGCAGAAGATACTGTACCGTTTTGTCTACACCAACCAGTTCCGCACCTCTGAGCGTATGATGAAGAATTACATGCGTAGGAGTTACGAATATTATCTCCATGCGGACACTGCGGTGATACAGCGGAGCATCACTTCGGACGTGAACAATATGTATGCCCTGGTACTCTCGCTCCTGCAGCTTTTATCCGAAGGCATAGTGTTTGTCTGTCTTGCGGTGGTGCTCTTTGTGGCGGAGCCCATGATGACGCTGATGATCTCGGCCCTTCTTCTGCTGACTCTCTTCATCATAAAACTGGTGCTCAAACCGGTTATGAAAAAGGCCGGCGAGGATAATCAGAATTATTACGCATCATTGTTTAAATGGATAAGCCAGTCGGTGACCGGTATCAAGGATGTAAAGACAGGCGGACGCGAAGAGTACTTCGTGAACGAGTATATACGCTGCGGAAACGGTTATGTGAATGCTGTCCAGAAATATACCCTCTACAGCAACGTGCCCAGGCTGCTCATCGAGACGGTGTGTGTGGCGGCGCTGGTACTGTATATGCTGATACTGATGCTGAGCGGCAGGGATACCTCCCAGATGATGGCGATACTGGGCGCCTTCGGAATAGCAGTGGTGCGTCTCATGCCCTGCGCAAACCGCATCAACAACCAGCTGAACAATATCGCATATTTCGAGCCTTTCCTCATGGGCGTTTCCGATAACCTGCAGAATGAGACTTCGGGAGAAGCCACGGACATGAGCGCGCTGAAACCCGCTGAGAAAAAGCTGCCGGTGAAGAAGGAGATAGAGCTTAAGGAGATATCCTATCATTATCCCGGCAGTGAGGTGATGATATTTGATAAGGCATCGCTCACGATACCCGTAGGAAAGAGCATAGGTATAGTAGGTTCTTCAGGCGCGGGAAAGAGCACGCTGGTGGATATACTGCTGGGCCTTTTAAAGCCCGAAAGCGGCAGCATCACGGCGGACGGCACGGACATACTTGATAAGGAGAATTACCGCAGCTGGCTTAAGAATACCGGCTATATCCCCCAGAGCATCTTCATGCTGGATGACAGCATATTGAAAAATGTGGCTTTCGGCATACCCGAAGATAAGATAGATATGGACAGGGTATGGCAGTGTCTTAAGGATGCGAGGCTTGACGACTTTGTGCGTTCACTTCCCGAGGGCCTCAACACCGGCATAGGCGAGAGAGGCGTGCGTCTCTCCGGCGGACAGAGACAGCGTATAGGTATAGCAAGGGCGCTCTATGAGGATCCGGAAGTACTCATCCTGGATGAAGCAACTTCTGCATTGGATAACGATACGGAATCCGCTATCATGGAATCCATCAACCGTTTCCGCGGAGAGAAGACGCTCATAATAATCGCCCACAGGCTGCAGACCATAGAAAAGTGCGACAGCGTGTACTGCGTGGAACAGGGCAGCATACGCAGGGAACGGTAAAGCTATGGGATATAAACTTAAGAAAAGCGAAAAGCACGACTACGCCGGACCCTTCAGAAAGCTTTACAGAAAGCTGCATTCCACTGCCTACGGGCTGGCGAAAAAAAGAGAGAAGCTCTATCCTCTTTACTCCTCCTACAGACACAGGAATAAAAAGCCGGGAAGCGGTGAACAGCTGCAGTACATGACGGAGCTGCCCGGATACATGGCGGGCTTCGGGCATGGTCTGGGAGCCTGGAGAGCCGGCCTTATGAATGCGAAGATCTTCGGACTTGAATATGCCTACAGTCCCATGGTGAACAGGGAGTGGGAGGAGATCCTCGGTCTGGGTGCAGGTTTTCCCGCGGCAGCAGTGCTTCTGAAACAGGGTTATAAAAAAGTTCTTCTTCCTTATTACAGTGTGGATTCGGAAAAGAGCAGGGAGCTGATAAAACAGATCATCGCATCCTATAAAGGAAAGAAGGTCATATTTTATAACGAATATGAACAGTGGACCGGTGTGGGTGATGATATAAAAGGTGACCGGGAGATAAAGGAAATCTTCTGGGGATCCCCGAAGAGAAAGAGCGACGAACTTATCTACTCAAAGGATGAGTTCAATATAGCGCTGCATGTGAGACGCGGGGATGTGAGCTCCAGGCTAAAGCAGGGCGACGAGAGCATGCGCCGGAGATGGCTGGAGCCTGAATACTATCTGAACTCCATGGATATGCTGGATGAACTCCATGCGGATAAGAACATACATTATTATCTTTTTTCGGAAGGCCGTGAAGAGGATTTCAGCGAGTTCAGGGCAAAGGACAGGAAGCTGACTTTCTGTCTTGATATGCCTGCGGAGAAGAGTTTTCTGCAGCTCTGCTACGCCGATGTGCTGGTGACTGCGCCCAGTTCTTTTTCCATAATAGCGGGAGCCTGGTGCAGGGGAACGAAGTATTATCCCGACCGCGACTGGCTTACGATACCGGATACTCCCGACTGGATAAAGCTGGATGAGCAGGGAAGGCTCTGCGGCTGATCATTTTCTTTTTATCAGACCGTACATCCCCGGAAAAAGGTAAAACAGAAAACAGGAAAAACGTCTGGCGATGCTCCAGGAATGCTTATCGGCGCTTTTGTAATTTTTCCTGTAAAGTTTTTTCAGATCTTCAGCTGTACTCTTTTCTCCGGGAAGTTCGCGCTTTACTTTTCCGTAATTATCCAGTATGGCTGAAAGATAATACTGCTCTTCGCGTGAAAGAAGACCAGCTTCTCCTTTTTCTTTATAAAATGCGATCCTTATCTCGTATGCTTTTAGTATATCCAGCCTCTTTAGAGAAAATGCATTTCCCGTTATGCTGCTCTCCCTGCGGCGGTAGCGGTACAGCTTTTCCCTGATCCATCCTATCTTAGCCGACTTGTAGATAAGGCTGAAGACCACGGCTTCATCTTCATGCAGCAGGCCTTCGGGGAAACGCGTATCAGCGATGAGTTCCCTGCGGTAGAGCTTATTCCAGGCAACGGTGATGTGGGTATGCCAGAAACCGAAGAACTGATCCAGCAGTTCCTTTCCGCTTAAGAAGCGGACGCCGCCGCCCTGCTCGGGTCTTCCAAGGCCCCGGTCATAGGAACAGAAATCGCAGAGTACCAGGTCGCAGCCGTTTCCGGTCATTACGCCGTACAGTTTTTCCAGGGCATATTCATGGATGTGGTCATCGGAATCGAGAAAGAAGATATACTGCCCGCGGCAGATGTCCAGCCCTGCATTTCTGGCGGAGGAAAGCCCGCCGTTCTTTTTATGCACGACCCGGATCCGCTCATCCTTTCCGGCATAAACATCGCAGAGTTCCCCGCTTGAATCCGCAGAGCCGTCATCCACAAGGATGAGCTCGAGGTTTTTATAGCTCTGGCGGAGCACGCTCTCCACGCATACCGGCAGGAACTCTTCTACATTATAAACCGGAACTATTACAGAAATAAGCTCTTCCAAAACGGCACTCCCCCGGGTGATAAGCTAAACACCGTAATTATACCATATATGGTACAGCTTGTCACCGCCGGGTACATCCTTCTGTCTTGTTTATGGAGGAAGTATGCGGTATAATATGATGCCGGGGTCAAAAGAAAGCAAGCGACGCGGAGAAAGAAAGATGTTTTTCTATAATATACTGATCCAGCCTATCGAATATATGGTTGAGGTCATTTTTACCATAATGAACAGGTTCTTCAACAGTGAGGGCAACGCTATAATTGCCATGAGCGTATTTGTCAGCACACTGGTCCTGCCCCTGTATCTGCGGGGTGACGCGATACAGGAGAAAGAACGGATAAAGCAGGAGTCCATGAAGAAATGGATGGACCATATTCGTAAGACCTTCAAAGGTGAAGAACGCTACATGATGCAGGCGGCCTATTACAAGCAGCAGGATTACAGGCCGCTGTATACCTTAAGGGGAGTCATCCCCATTCTTCTTCAGATCCCCTTCTTTATCGCGGCATACCACTTTCTCTCGACCCTGGGCAGCCTGCAGGGGGTGTCCTTCGGTTTCCTGCCGGATCTCGGGGCTGAAGACAGGCTCATCCCCCTGGGGACGGTCAGAGCCAATCTGCTGCCCGTTCTGATGACGGCCATCAACCTGGTCTCTGCATTCATCTACACCAGAGGCTTCAGCTGGAAGGAGAGGATACAGCCGGTAGTACTTGCGCTGATCTTCTTAGTGCTTTTATACCGCAGCCCTTCGGGACTGGTCCTCTACTGGACCATGAACAATCTGTATTCCCTGATAAAGAATATCGTGACAAAGCTTTTCCGAGATCCCGGAAAGCTCTTCAGATCTATCCTGCTTGCAGCAGGAATAGCCTTCGGCATCTATCTTGCCGCATCCGGACGCATAGCCGAAAAGCTGGCTGTAAAAGACAGGGAGTCTCTGATGATCTACATGGCCATCATTTTCCTGCTCTGCCTGCCCCTGATATTGTCTCTGCTTTCCGGACTCTTCAAAGGGAAATTCAAAGGGAAAGAAAAAAATAAGGTCCCGGCGGAGCGCATCTCCACGGCCATTCTGCTGGAGGCGGCCCTTACGGTCCTTTACGGACTGGTGATACCTTTTCTCGTGATCGCCGTAAACCCCCAGGATTTCCTGGCGCTGGACAAAACGGTATCGCCCCTGAGCTATGCGGTTTATACCACAACGGTGTGGGGCGGCGTTTTCCTTGTATGGGGATCCATAATCTGGCTGCTGGCGGATGAAAAAGGAAGAGAGATCCATAACATAGTCATGCTGCTTCTGCTGGTCCTTTCCCTGGTCAACGTCATGGGCTTCAATGCCGCTGTCGGAAATGTCTCCGCCATGCTGGAGTTTGATTTCCTGCCCCATTTTGACCTTAAGACAAAGATGATAAATCTGCTGCTGATCGCAGTCATCTCTCTTGCGCTGATCTTTTTGTGGAAGCTCCTGTCGGGACAGAAGCTCAGAAGGATAAGGCAGGGAGCCGTTGCAGTCATACTCTTAAGCCTTACGGCCATGGCCGCAAAGGATATCTATACAACTAAGAAGGACGTGGACAGTTCCTTTTCGGATACGGAAGAGGCGGAGTACGTCATACCCCTGAGCAAAAACGGCAGAAATGTGGTCGTAATAATGCTGGACCGTGCCATAAGCGGATTTGTTCCCTATATCTTTTCGGAAAAGCCTGAATTAAAGGCTTCCTACGAAGGCTTCGTCTATTATCCCAACACCTTATCCTACGGAGACTGTACGCAGACGGGCGCGCCGGGATTATACGGCGGCTATGACTATTCGACGGAAGCGATACAGGCAAGGGAAGAGGAGGTGTCACTGCCGGACCAGCATGACCATGCGCTGCTGACCATGCCCATCATCTTCGGGGAAGCGGGATGGGACGTAACTGTAGTGGATCCCCCTATAGTGCACTGGAAGAGCGTAACGGATCTGGACATGTTCAGACAGTATCCCAATACCAATGCCTTTGAGCTATACGGCACGCTGCCTACGGGCTACAGCCTGGAAACTTATAAAAAGGCCAGATACAGGAACTTTGTTTTCTACAGCCTCTACCGCAGCATGCCTGCCATGCTTCAGGATGAAGTCTACGACAAAGGCGGATACTGTGCAGCCGACAGGGAAGATCATTTTATCGGAGAGCAGGCCTTCCGTTACGGATATACGGCGCTTAAAAATCTTCCCATACTGACGGAGGTGAGGGAAGACGGGGATTATTTCATAGACCTCTGCAACCAGACCACCCACGGAGGCGCGCTGCTCTCACTGCCCGATTATGATGTGGAAAAGGTGCCGGATTACACAGGCATAGACATCGCAGCGGATAAGACTGCAGAGGGAAAGACCATGCACTTTGACCGGGGGCTCAATATGGAGTTCAGCGTGGGACAATACCATTCGAACATGGCAACTTACATGATACTCGCAAAGTGGCTCGATGATCTGAAGGAGTGGGGCGTTTATGACAATACCCGCATAATCTTTGTTTCGGATCACGGCTTCTGGCTTGAAAACTTTGATTATATGACACTTGAGATAGGGCCGGATCTGGAGGCCATCAATGCCCTTCTCATGGTGAAGGATTTTAATTCAAGAGAACCCTTAAGGACAGACGATACCTTCATGTGCAATGCGGATACGCCTTCACTTGCAATGGAAGGAATGATAGAAGATCCGGTGAATCCCTTTACGGGAAATCCCATTAATATGGATGGAAAGAAAGACGGACTGAACATACTCTGGACCGGCGGCAGCAGGTACCAGGCCGAACCGAGGTATGAGATCGCAAAGAAGCGTCAGTGGTTCCATGTAAAGGATAACATATTCGATATCAATAACTGGGAAAAGCTGGATAAGTGACCGGCTTACTTGAGCTTTTTTGCGGGGATGCCGCCGATGGTGATGTTTTCTTCATCAAAGGTGCCCAGCACTACGGCTCCCGCAGCGACGGTGATACCGTTGGCCAGACGCGCGGGACGGAAGACCCTGGCGCCCACCATGAGTTCGCAGTTGTCACCTATGACGGCGCCGCTGCCGATGCAGTTCTGTCCGTGAAGCCGGCAGTTCTTTCCGATCTTTGCGCTGCCTACGATGATCCCGGTGTGGCCTATTGAAAGCCCGGGACCGAAGGCGCACTCTCCCATGTCGATGCCGAGGAACTGGCCCAGCCTGTTCTTGCGGTGTTTATAGAAGATGTAGGGAATGTAAAAGATCTTGTGCCTGCCTTTTTTCAGGAAATAGTATTCGGTATACCTGAGGAGCCGCAGATACTTCGCAACAGAATAATCCCTGTCTCCGCACAGAAAGGCGTAAAAACGCTTAAGCGGGGTGGAAAGGGATGCGTAATCGGAAAGGTCCGCCTTTATGCAGGCTTTAAGCTCTTTTCGTGTCATGTGTCTCGCTCCTGTCGCTGTTTCATATCGTTAATGTATGATAACAAACGGCCCGGAAAAGTCAAGACAACGGAGGAAAAAAGGATAATGCTCAAAAAGATACTGTATGTTCTCGATCCTAAACAGAAAAGACAGGTGGTGCTGCTCTTTTTTATGATACTGCTCAATACCCTGTTTGAACTCCTGGGTGTTTCCGCGGTGCTCCCGCTGATAACCGCTGTGACGGAGCCGGAGACGATAAACGATGACCGTTTCCTGAGCCTTGTATCCCGTCTCCTCGGAGAGCCGGAGCCTTCACGCCTGGTTGTCATCCTTTCCCTGATGATGGTTGTGATATATATCATAAAGAACTGCTTCATCCTGGTGATGACAAAATATCTCTTCCATTTTATATACCAGAACCAGCGCGTACTTGCAGTAAGGCTCATGAAGAGCTATATGAGGCAGGAGTACGCTTTTCATACCATACACAATATGTCCGAGCTGCAGAGGAACATAGTCAACGATGTGAACTGTTTCTTTTCCGCACTGCAGTATATGCTGGAATTTGCCATAGAGATACTGGTATGCTGTACTCTGGTGGTGTATCTTGCCGTGGTGGATATCGCCACAACGCTGGTGATAGCGGTCATCATGTCCCTGCTCATGCTCGTTTTCCTTAAGGTGTTCCGTAAGAGGATGAAGGAATACGGCAAAAGGGCAAGGGAGCTCAGCGAGAAAAAGACACGCTGGTTCCTTCAGTCCTTCGGCGGTATAAAAGAGATAAAGACCATGGACTGCGAGGATTATTTCATCAACGGATATGAGGGTACTTACAGGGAGCATGCCACCGTTTTTGAGAAGCAGATATTCCTGGGAAATATGACAAAGCCGGTGGTGGAGATGTTTGCGATCTCCACGATACTGGTCTTCATGTCCGTACGTATAATGAGCGGCGCCGATCTGAACAGCTTCATACCCGTACTCTCGGTATTTGCAGTCGCTGCTTTCCGTCTCCTTCCTTCCTTTAACAGGCTGAGCGGATACATCGCTTCACTGATCTTCAACCTGCCTGCCGTCAATGCGGTATATGGGGAGATAAAGGAGATCGAAGAGCTGAACAGCAGGGAGAAGAACAGGAATAAGGATCCGCAGACAGCGATAGGTCTGGAAAAGGAGATCTCGGTAAAGAACGTATCCTTCAGCTATCCCTCCAAACCGGATAAGAAGGTGCTTTCGGACATATCCTTTGATATACCCGCAAAGCGGTCGGTGGCTCTTGTGGGATCTTCGGGTTCCGGAAAGACTACCGTGGCGGATCTTATACTCGGGCTTTATGAACCGCAGAGCGGTACCATATGCGCGGACGGGATAAACATCAACGAGCATGTGAGAAGCTGGCACGAATGCATAGCCTACATACCCCAGAGCATTTATCTTACCGATGATACCATAAGGGCAAATGTCGCCTTCGGCATTCCCGATGAGGAGATAGATGATAAAAAGGTCTGGGCTGCCCTTGAGGAAGCGAGCCTCGCCGATTTTGTAAGGAGCCAGCCGGAAGGCATCAACAGCAATATCGGTGACAGGGGTGTAAAGATAAGCGGTGGCCAGAGACAGAGGATAGGCATAGCAAGAGCCATCTACAGGGACCCACGTCTGCTGATCCTGGATGAGGCTACCTCGGCCCTCGATACTGAAACGGAGACCGCGGTCATGGATGCGATCTACGGCCTGTCGGGAAAAGTGACGATGCTGATCATCGCCCACAGGCTTTCAACCATCAAATGCTGTGATATGATCTACAGGATAAAGGACGGAAAGGCGGAAGCCATAAGCTACGAGGAGGCCTGCTCCGCAGAAGCCCAGCTTGCGGGAGAAGAGAAAACGGAGTGACTTATTCTTCCGGACCGAAATGTCCAGCGTCAAAGGCTGACCAGGGATAGTAAACGAAGATCACCGCATCGGGATCGTACTTTTTTATCTCGCCGTCATCCGGTAATTTTTCATAAGTCTTTATCTCACTGAAGGCCAGGGCGAGAAAGGGATTTAATGCCGTGGCATAGGAATCACCTATCACAAGGAGTTTAAGTTCATTGCCTGCGAGATCGTTATAGATATGCCGCCGCGAATTCGCGAAGGTTGAGTCGTAGGTATAGCGGGAATTAAGGTCGTTACCGTTTATCGCGGACATATCCAGGATGATCTCTTCAAAGCTGCCGCTCTCTTCACCCCTGCGCAGCTGTGTGGGAAAAGAGGGGAGCATGACATCGAAGTCATCGATGCCTGCAAAGAGCGCTCCCGTGCGCTGTCCCGAGGAACCCAGATGCGCTCCGGGATAGGTGATGATATCGTAGGAGGAAATATCGGTAAGGGCATCATCGAATTCCGTATCCAGTCCTTCTTCAAACAGGGGAAGGATCTTCCGGAAGCATTCAAAGGCGCCTTCCGCATTCCAGTGGTGGTCGGTGCGGTAAAAATGTTCATGATATTCAGTGGGAAGTTTATCGTACACTTCTCTCATGTCGATATAGTTGATCTTTTCCTCGTCAAAATACGCATACAGGGTATCAAGGTCATCATTTACCGTGACCTTTTCCCCGGCCGGCAGCAGCGGAGAAGCCTTGTCCACCGTATAAGGCGCACCGACGTAAAGACAGTATATTCCCTTTTCATCAAGCCAGCTCTGGGTTTCCTTAAGCTTTGCGGCATTGGCGGAGAGCACCGCAGGATCTGCGGCGGCGATATGTCCGGCCAGCCAGCCGTCGCTCTGCTTTATGACGGTATTCATCTCACACTGGCCGAGAACCCTGTGTATCCCGCCGTTTAATGTGATGAGCTCTCGGTTCAGGAAGAAGTTTTCCGAGAGCAGATGATCGACCCGGCTCTGCTCTCCGGGTATGAACTCGCTGCTGTCGTTTTCGTGACCAAGATAGTGCCAGGCGGTCTTTACCAGGCCGCTTACCGAGAAGAAAGCGACAGTGATAAAAAAGAGCAGGGCTGTTATGCGTTTGTCTTTTGTTTCCGTTTTTTTCATATCCTAAAAGTTTGCGTAGATAAAAGGGTTGTGGTTCTGCAGCAGCAGGTACGAGAGGCTTATGATGAAGAAAAGCCAGCGTACCACGGGCATGCCATAGCTGTATATCTTTCCGGTGTGTTTCTTAAGGAACTCTCCGGCCTTTGGCGCAGCGGGGGTGGAGAATAAAAGGGCAGCGGCGATGAAGATGCCGTACTCCCTGAAGCAGCGTATAAGGGCGTCTCCTTCGGTGAAGCGGGAAGGCGTGAGCAGGAACATGCCGCCGGTGAATTCCAGGGCATGGGAAAGGCTCCTGCATCTGAAGAAGACCCAGGCGATATTTACGGCAAGGAGGATAAAAATGCGCCAGAGTATGCGGAAGAAGCCTTTCCTCTCTCGGGGCTTCACCAGATATTTTTCCGAGGTGATCAGTATAAAATGTATCATGCCCCAGGCAATGAAGTTCAGTCCGCTGCCATGCCAGATGCCGGTGAGTATCCAGACGATCAGCAGGTTCAGTACGGTACGTCCCGCTGAGACTCTTGAACCGCCGAGGGGTATGTATACGTAATCCCTGAACCATCTGCTTAAGGAGATGTGCCAGCGGCGCCAGAAATCATTTGCATCGGAGCAGGCATAAGGATAGTTGAAGTTTTCGTCGCAGCGGAAGCCCAGCATATCGCAGATGCCTATGGCCATATCCGAATAGCCTGAGAAGTCGAAGAAAAGCTGCAGGGAATAGCAGAGGGAGGCGAGCCAGAGCAGACGGGGGTCCGCGCCGGAGAGGCTGCTCCTTGAGAATACTTCGTCCGCTGCAGCAGCCAGTCTGTCTGCTATCAGGAGTTTTTTACAGAAGCCGGTGAGGAAGCGCGCTGCCCCGCTGCAGAAGCTTTCGGGCAGGCCGTGTCTGCCCTCAGGAGAAGCTTTTCCGAAAAGATCCCCGTATCTTGCTATGGGGCCTGCACTCAGCTGAGGGAAAAAGCACAGGTATAAGAACACCCTGCCGGCAGGGATATGTTTTTCCGTTTTCTTCGTATAGTGATCCGCGAGCAGTGATACGGACCTGAAGGTAAAAAAGGATATGCCGAAGGGCAGTGCGGCCCCGGTGAAGAATTTAAAGAATAGCAGCGGCAGCAGCTGTACAGTGATCCCTGCCGCCAGCAGGACTTTTTTTGCGCCGGGATCCTCATCCTTTTTCTCCATCAGGCTCAGGGTCAGGATGCAGAAAAAAGTATCAAGGGGCAGGATCCAGGAAACGTGACCTGCGCCATATATATAGAAGATAAGGCTCAGCGCGCAGAGCGCCGGGTTCTTGAGCTTTTGGGGCAGGATATGGTATAGTATCAGCGAAAAAGGAAGGAAATAAAATGTAAATAAGAGCCCTGACAGTACCATGACGCTATTATACGATATGAAGCTTTCAATAGCAAGTTTGACAGCAAAAGGTCAGCGTGGTAAACTCATTTCTGTCTTACGGAGGAAAACAGAATGCTTTTATATATCGATCCCGGTACCGGGAGTATGCTCTTTGCGGCAATGCTGGGTGTCATCTCCACCCTTTATTTCCTGGCACAGCAGCTGTGGCTGAAGCTTAAGTACCGCGTTAAGGGCGGCAAGGTGGAGGCCGACGACAAGAAAAAGGAATATGTGTTTTTCGGAGAGGGCGGACAGTACTGGAACGTCTTCAGGCCCATCTGTGACGAGTTTGAAAAGAGGGGCGTGGAGGTGGATTACTACACCATGGACGAGAATGACCCTTCCCTGAAGACGGATTATAAATACGTACATCCTTCCTTCATAGGTTCGGACAACCGCGCATTTGCCAGGCTGAACCTCCTGAAGGCCCATGTGGTGCTGGCTACAACGCCCGGACTTAACGTGTACCAGTGGAAGCGCTCCAAGGGTGTGGACCGCTATGTGCACATCTTCCATGATGTTACCGAGGGCACGGGCTACCGTATGTTCGGCATGGATGATTACGACGCGGTGGTTCTGAGCGGCGAGTTCCAGATAGACTATATCCGGAAGCTGGAGCAGCTGAGGAACGAGCCGGAGAAGGAGCTTACCGTTGTGGGCTGCACCTATATGGACAGCCTTATGGAGCGCAAGCTTAAAGAAGCTAATGCCGGGCATAAGGAGTTCACCGTACTGCTGGCTCCCTCCTGGGGCGAGAGCGCCATACTCAACCGTTTCGGGGAGAAGCTGATACAGGCCCTTATCGATACGGGCTTCAATATCATCATCCGTCCCCATCCCCAGACGAGAAAGAGCGAGAAGAAGCTCTTCGACACCCTGCGTGAGCGTTTCCCGGAGACCGATAAGCTCCACTGGGATCTGAAGCCGGACAACTTTGAGTCCCTGAGCTCTGCGGATATAATGATCACGGATTTTTCCGGCGTTATGTTTGATTATTCGCTGGTATTCGGAAAGCCCCTGATCTATGCGGATACAAAGCTGGACACGGCGCCTTACGACGCGGCCTGGATCGACGAGCCTGTCTGGAGGCTTCAGATACTGCCTGACCTGGGAGTACAGCTTAAGGAGGAGGATTTTCCCCGCATAAAGGAGATCATTGAAAAGACTGCCGGAAGTCCGGAGTTTGAAAAGAGCATTAAAAAGGTGGGAGATACAGCCTGGCAGAAGAGAGGCCATGCTGCTGAGAACATTGCGGACTATCTGCTCTCCATGAGGGAACAGCAGCCCGCGGAGCAGAGCGCTTAACGTAAACTACTTAATCGTAGTACTCGTCTCCAAGCTCGTCCCAGCCTTCCCATTCTTCATCGAAATCACCGTAATCATAGTATTCATCAGTCGCTGCATCAGTCTGGAAGTTACCAAGCCAGGTGATGTAGCGTTTGTTTATGCCGGCTCCGGCAAAGACCCTTCCCAGAGAGTGATAGAATTCGTTGTTGTTGTAGGGCAGCGTCACCGCAAGGCCCGTAAGCCCGGTGTTATCGAAGCTGCAGTTGTAATAGGCCACGCAGGAGGCAAGACGGCTTACCAGTATCTTGGTGTGTGGCGAGGGCACGGAGACTGCCAGAGCCAGCATGTCCGTGATGTAATACTGGGCCAGCTCATAGGATACCTTTGCGGCGCGGCCGCTCCTTTCCACCTCCCGGCTGTAGTTTACCGACAGCAGCGCTTCCTCGTTTGCGAAGGCGAAGGTTTCCCATGCCTCAAAGGCCTGGGGAACGTAGCGTTCGTCTATCAGGGCAAGAGTGGAGCTGCCGCCGTAGAAGGAATCGTCCTCGTTGGCAATGACCATATCGTCCACTATGATCTTTGCCAGCTCCTCCGTATCCATGGAGGTATTCCCGGCAAGGGCGGTAAGCCAGCCCGTGTAGCTCCAGCCGAGGGCGGATTCGAAATCTTCGGAGAGTATGCAGTAATCGCAGTAATCATACAGGGCATAGCAGGTCTCGATGGAGGCCATGATGCAGGCGTCCATGCCGATGAAGTCGAAGACCAGGCCGGACTGTTTCAGTGCCTGCCGCAGCTCATCGATAGTGAGGGAATCTTCGGTATCCTGCCACTCGTCGTAGCCGAAGCCGTCTACGGAGCCGCCGCCGTGATCCCATAATATAAGGAAGTAGCGGTCTGCGGGATAGTTTTCGGCTCCCCAGCTGATGAAATCCGAAAGGCCTTCGGGCTTTGTAAGATCCACCTGGGGAAGGGAGTCGTCCACCAGAGTGAACTCTTTGTTTTTCAGGAGATAGCGCTGGGAATGGTCGGAGGCGATGTCGTAATCCTGCCACTGCATGGTACCCACGGTCTCGATGAGGATGTTCACCTTATCGGAGCCGTCAGCCTCCAGCATTTCCGAGATGTCCGAGGTGGCGAAGCCGTTCCAGGACTCTAAATTTGAACCGTTTAAGTATATCATGATGGTGACCACGTCTTTTCCGTCACCCACGGGAGTTACCAGCTTATCCCGGACTAAACGGTTCCTGAGCTCCGGCATGGGACGGGAAGCCACTTCATTCTCACTTGCTGCGGGCTTCTCCTCAACAACCTTATCGGGAGCTTCGTATCGTCCCCGGCCTCTTGAAGCGGCCTGCCGGTATCGTCCGCGGCCGGCGCCCAGCTCGTCGGGAGCGGGCTTGAGCATGAAAAACAGACCGCAGGCCAGTATGCCCACGGAGATCATGGCCATGAGGATCACAAAAATGGCTGTGCCGCCGTTTAAGCTTTTCTCTTCATCTTCCATCAGAGCTTACCTCTTTATCATTGTGCGGTTTTTGCAGACATACCAGGCCCGCAGCAGGCAGTGTACCAGCCGGGGGCTGATCATGGCCGGCACTGCGGCAGCCCGGTTCATGAGCCTGGCGTTTCTGTCACGCAGTATGGCCGGAGCCAGTATCTTCATATCTTTATAGAGCCGTTTCATGAAAGTGCCGCAGTCCCCGAGAGCCGTTTCTGAAAGGTTCTGGGCGCAGGCGGAAAAGTGCCTGCAGCGGGCGGCGTCCATACAGTCGGGACGCAGTTCGCGGACGTCCTTTATCATCCGGCGGCAGTTCTTATAGTAGGCTATCCTCCGGGAGGCCCGGGTGGAGATGATGGTGCTGCCGCTGTGCTGACGGTAATGGTAGAGGGCTTCTGAAGTATATACCAGTGTACCGGCCCTCATGAACAGCTTATAGATGGTGGCCATGTCTTCGGCCTCCGCCCCTTCGGGGAATTCCAGGCCTTTCCACAGTTCCTTCCTTACAAGCATCCCCCAGGGCACGCTCATCAGTTTTCTCTGATATAAAAGATCGCTGAGGGGATCGGTGGAGATATGTATATCCGCGTCGTGGCAGCAGCCCTCTCCGCAGCAGCCGCCGCAGCCGCAGCGGCATTTCTTTCTGCCGTCGTCATGGGCGCAGACCGCTATGGGAGCGCCGGTCTCCTCTATTAAAGTCTGAAGGGAGACGAGGTAGTCGGGTTCCACCGTATCATCGCTGTCGATGAAGGCGATATATTCGCCTGTGGCTTCCTTAAGCCCCCTGTTCCTTGCGGCGGCAGCGCCGCCGTGGGGAGCGTGGATCACCCTTATGTTTTCCTGTTCCGAAGCAAGCCTGTCACAGAATATCTCCGAACCGTCATCGGAGGCATCATCGATGAGAAGGAGCTCGAAGTCCGCTCCCTCCTGTGCCAGGATGCTGCGGGTACATTCCTCTATGAACTTTTTTGCCCGGTATACCGGGACTATGACTGAGATCTTCGGCATGATGCTGTATACTTTACAATAAAAAACGTATAAAATCAAGGAAGTATGCCGGCTGCGAAATTAAATATATCTGCTGTATTTTTCGGAAGTTTTATGTTATGATCTCAAATGGGTGAAGCCGGAGAGAAAAGGATCCATGATCTTCACGGTGACATGACTGCTGAAGCTAAAATGGAGGAAGAGCTGAGCCAATATTTCAGGAGGATCATTATGAGAGAATTGACGACAGGAGACCGAAGATTTGTATCCGAATCGATAAATTCATGGAAGATGCTGGTGAACATCACTGCATCGGCATTGGGCAATATATCTCAGGATGTGACGGATCATATCGATGATCTGGCGGACAGCTTTGTGAAGGGTTTTTCGGAGTTTTATGAAAATGCTCCCGAAGATCCTGCAAAGGACGCGGATGATCTGCTGGCGGAGTACGAGGAGAGCTTTATCACGGAGCATCCGGAGTATGCGGATATGAGACTGCTTTTTGCCGATCCGGAATGCGATCCGCAGGTGGCGGAGGAGGCCTTTTCCAGGGCGGATGAGCTGCTGGGGAGGTCCTGAGCATGCGTACTGAGATCATCACAGAGGATCTGTGTGCAAAGTATCTGAAAATCCTGAGCAATGAGGAGATCTTTGCCCTGGGAGAGGGCCGCATGTCCGTTATGGGGGCATACGATGAAGAGAGCGGTGAGGCTGCGGCTGTCATGGCTGTGCAGATACTTCCCAGACATATACTGATCGAAAGGATCTTTACCCTTCCGGAATACAGGAAAAAGGGGGCTGCAACGGCGCTGCTCTCTTACCTTAAGGATCTTCCGGAGGATCTGGCGCTGCCGGTCTATCTGGTGACCCACAGGACGGATGCCGATACGGAGTTCCTCCTTAAGCGGGGCTTCAGCGAATCCAAAAGCCGCTTTTTCTTCCTTGCGGGAAAGCTCGGGGATATGGATATCCCGGAGAATACCGGGGACTTAAGCTGCGATCCTATTGAAAAGGTGCCTTATGTAAGGCTGTATGAATATTCCTTCAAGGATAACCCGGACACCTTTCTGCAGCTGCCGGAGCTGGTGCTGGATATGGACAGGTTTTCGGACGGCAGTATCTGCTGCAGGCGGGGAAGGGAGGTCTGCGGCATGATGCTGATGGAGGAGCCGGACGACGGCATACAGATAAGTTTCCTGCGCTACGATGATGAAGCTGCAGCGGAGGCGCTTTTCAGTGAGGCATCAAAGCTGCTCAAGGAGGAGTACGGTCCGGAGGCGGACCTGCGCTTCCTGCTCTGCGGCGATGAGGAGAAGGATACCATTGGTAAGTTCTTCAGATATTCCGAGGAACAGCCCATAAGAATATTCAGATTGAAAATGGAGGATTGATATGGATTCCGATCAGCTTCAACAGAAATTTTTTGAAGAACAGCAGAGGGTCTCGAGGCTTGAAGACCAGGTGCGCACCAATAATCTGCTAATGCTGCAAACCCCGGAGATCGCGTACCGTGATCTTAACAGCCGCTATACCGATATGGAGCTTGCCCTGACAAAGGATGAGGAGAAAAAGGAAAAGCTTGCACGGTATAAGGAAAGAAAAAAGCAGATAGAGGATTTATGGCATCAGAAAACAGGTGAGGAAGCTCAGCGGCTGATAGAAAATCGCAGGGTCAGGACGGAGAGCGAGACAACGACGGAATACTATACCAATATGAGCCTCGATCAGATGGAGGTCCTCTTAAAGAACAGCAACAGAGGAGGAAACTCCGGAGTATACAACGATGTGGTAACGGATCTGGAGCTCTATAACGGCGGCGGGTCCGGAGATGCAGAGGCAGGTCTCCTTCTCCAGCGGATCAAGGAAAGCTGTGAAAAGTATATCAGCTCCAGAAATCCTTTTACCAAAAAGGGGAAGATCCGTAAGGCGATGGTGATGCGGGTCCTTCTTAAGGTCAATGAGACACTGCAGAATCTCAGGCCTGCAGCGGTAGAAACGCAGCAGACCCGGCAGAAAGAGGTTACCGATGTACCCGTTAATGCTGCTCCCGTTACCTCTGCTACCGCTACCCTGAAGACAAGCGCCGGGAAGACGGCGGTGAGCAGGAAACAGCTGTACGAAGCGGCGGCAAACAGCTACGCGGAATTCACAAAGCACCGGCAGAATAATACACTGACCCCGGATCTGATCAATGCGGCGCTTAAGCTGCATTTCGAGATCATGTCCCGGGGGCTTCAGAGACAGCTGATGCTGACACCGAAGGAGATGGCGGATCTCGACAGCCGGATGACGGAGATCGTCAGGGCCATGAAAGAGACACAGCAGGTGGATCCTGATCAGAGCGATACCATAACCAGCCGTTTCTTCAATGCTCTGGGCTGGGCTGAACACAAGCCTGTGATCACGGACAAGGACGGCATCGATGAAGCTGTCAGTCAGTCCCCCGTTCAGAAAAAGATGTATCATACCATAAATACTCCGGACGGCAGCGATGATGCCATGGACCAGGCAAAGCAGCTCATGGGAGAAGGAAGGCAGTACTACAGCAGCGGATTGTTCGGAAAGGGAACCTATATCGCTTCCCCGATGCAGACCGGAGAGGAAGCCCAGGAGAAAGCAGCCTCCCATTGCTGGACTTATGGGACGGAGGCCGGTTCTGTCCAGTTTACCCTTACGTTTAACAAGGATGCAAAGATCGCGGATTTCAGGAAGCTGGATGAGCTGACAAAGCTGTTCGCGAAACAGTTCCCGAACCTTATAGCCTATCTCAAGAACAATGAGGAAGCGGGAAAGAGGAAGTTCACTTTCGGAAGCGGAGAGGCCGGTTCGGCGCAGTCGATAGTCGCCGCTTTTGGCGGTTATAATGTGATCAAGGCAATGAGAGGGACGGATTCCCAGGATTATTATGTTGCCTTTGACCGCTCTGCTATCACAATAAGCAGAGATGTTATGGTCCGCGTGGAGAAACAAAAGAGTGACTTCAGGGCGGAGAGCATTACCTGAGGGGTGATATATTGAGAAGGATCTCTGCAAAAGCGATGGAGTTCAACGGGAGGACCCGAATATGAAGGACAGGATCCTGAGACTCAGGCAGTGATATCTGCTGGCTTCGATGGAGGCTAAGGGAGCAGATCCTTATGCCGACAGGGCCGGGAAGCTCTTTGCACTGGAGGTGCTCAAGTCTTTTCATGCACAGGCGGAGACGGAGGAAGAACCCGGGCTCAGCGGAAATGAATTCCGCAGGATGCCTCCCACGGGGGCCGGAGAACGGATAAGCAGGGACTCCATACTGTCCGTGCTGAAGGCGGAGAAATACTATACAAAAAAAGTTTCGGAGCAGTCGTCCGGGGAGGATGAGCTTAAAGCCAAGCTGCTGAAGGTCATCAGCAGCAGCCTTGACTGCTGGTTCCTTACAAACGGAGTGAACCGGCAGAGAGCGGGTCTTGCAGATAAGGCGGAGACTGAAAAAGCGGAAGCGCGTATCGATACCTACCGGACGCTGTATGAAAGATCGGTAGCTGTCTGTTTTCGGAAAACGGAGGAAGAAGGGGCGGAAAAAGCTGTATCGGGGACAGAGGACAGCTTCGTCTGCAGGCAGATCCCCCGTGAAGAGGCAGGGAACTTTTTTGAATACATACCCGGAGAATATCATGGACGGGTCAGAAGGGGCAGCATAGCTGTGACTGTCCTGTATGAAAAAGGCAGGGAGGATAAGCCTGCCGGAGTATTCCTGACCCGGGCCTGTTCCGGATGGCTGGAGCTTCTTTATTCATACAGGGCGGAGGGCTTTGAGGCTCCTGAGCAGGGGGCGGCACTTCTGCGTTCCTTTATGGAAAGTGTGAAGAGCCGGTATGAGGGGGCGTACTGTGAACGGTATTTCGCTGATGAGACTGAGAGGGAAATGTTCAGCTTATCCGGCATGGAGGTCATGGAGACGGACAGCGGAATATATGAGATCCCGCTTTCGGAAATAAAGGAAAAAATGCCGGGAGCTGCAGATCCGGCACCGGGATGCGTATTTATAAAGGATCTTACCGAGGATATGCTGGAGCTTGCGGCGGACTTCATGGAGAGTGACCCGGGGCCGCTGCCCGTTCCTGCCGCCTTTTGTTTTGACTGGGACAGTTATATACAGGAATTATCCTTAATATATATGGAGGAGGGAAAGCCCGCAGGTATCCTGCTCTTTTCGGAGACAGAGGAGGGGATCGCGGCAGAGCTGTGCAGGAGCAGGGATAAAAGGGCAGTTTCCGTCATGGCAGCGGCGGCGCTGGCAAAGGCGCTGGAGCTGTATCCGGAGGACAGGAAGCTGATCATCACGCTGCCCGGTAAGGCTGCCGAAGCCCTGATCCAAAAGCTTAAGCCGGAACTGAAAGCCGGCAGGACTCTTGTGGCTGTGAAGTGGTTTTAGCCGTAGCTGACTACTATATTTAGTACTTGCTTTTCTTTTCTGCCTGTGTTACTATGGAGCTCCGTGAAATATCCTTGCTCCCTTCGGGGGGCCAAAAGACCAAAAGGAGGCAGAGAGTAGCATGAACAAATACGAATTAGCCGTTGTTGTCAGCGCTAAGCTCGAAGAAGAGGACAGAAATGCTACCGTCGAAAAGTGCAAGAACTATATCACGAGATATGGCGGCACTGTCACTGATGTGGAAGACGGCGGCAAGAAGAAGCTTGCTTATGAGATCCAGTACAATAAGGAAGCTTATTACTATTTCATCCACTTCGAGGCGGAAGCAACAGCTCCCATCGAGATCGAGAATCATGTAAGACTGATGGAAAATGTGATCCGGTTCTTATGCGTTCGACAAGACGAGGCATAAAGAAAAGAGGGATAGCATATGAACAAAGTTATATTGATGGGACGTCTCACGAGAGACCCGGAAGTCAGATATTCACAGGGCGGTGACGGACAGCTTGCTATAGCGCGTTACTCGCTGGCAGTGGACAGGCGTTTTAACAGGAACAACTCCGAGCAGAACACGGATTTCATCAACTGTGTGGCCTTCGGAAAGACGGCAGAGTTCGCCGAGAAGTATTACCACAAGGGCATCAAGGTGGCCATAGTGGGAAGGATACAGAGCGGCAGCTACACCAACAAGGAAGGCCAGAAGGTGTACACCACCGAGGTTGTGGTTGAGGAGCAGGAGTTTGCCGAGAGCAAGAACGCTTCACAGGGTTCAGGCAGCGGAGATTATTCCGGCGGATGCAGCCGCGGAGGCAGCGAGCCTGAAGACGGGTTCATGAACATACCCGAGGGTATCGACGACGAAGTACCTTTCGGACACTGAGACACAGCAGACATCATATAACGTTAATGGTATGAACAGGAGGCTGTAAAAATGGCATTTAACAGAGACGGAGATAAGTCTGATGCACCCAGAAGGCGCCCCGGAATGGGTGGCGTCCGCAGACGCAAGAAGGTTTGTACCTTCTGCGGCAAGGACAGTGAGATAAGCTACAAGGACACCAACAAGCTTAAGAAGTATGTGTCCGAGAGAGGCAAGATCCTTCCCAGAAGGGTCACCGGCTGCTGCGCAAAGCATCAGAGAGCCCTTACCGTGGCTATCAAGAGAGCAAGACATATGGCATTGATGCCGTACGTGACCGATTAATTCCAGGCTCGAAAACTTCAGCCGTTATCGCATGCTTGCATGCAGCGGAGCGATCCCTAGGAATTGATCGAAAGTAAATCATTCATCAAGGACATTTCCGGAAGGCCCGCATCTCAGCGGGCCTTTATTTTTCTCTTTATTCCCTCCTCTTACGTTTTATTTGACAAATCCCCATGAGAAAAGGTATAATGTTGCGGTATGCAGAAGTCTGATGACAGGGACAAAGCCGGAAACAGGGAAGTGATGCGGCTGCTGCCCATGATAACGCAGTTTGCCATTACGATGCTGGTCCCCATAGTGCTCTGCTTCTTTGCGGGAGCGGCGCTGGATAAGCATTTCGGCACCAAATACTGGACGGTGATACTCTTCTTTGCCGGGGCGCTGGCAGGCTTCAGAAACATATACGTACTGAGCAGAAGATATTTTAAGAACGATCCGGACAGCGTGGCGGCGGCCTACAAAGCCCCCGAAGAAGACAGGGATGACGAGTAAATGGGCAGACCACAGCGCGCTGGTTGAGCTGTGGATCGGTATAGGGATACTCCTTGCGGCGGGAGAGCTTATCCTGGTCATAGTGCCGCAGACAGGCCTTTCCCATTGCCTGGGTTACCTTGCGGGCTGCCTTATGGCGGCGCTCATGGCCCGGCATATGGAACGTAACATCTCGAAAGCCCTTGACCTTGGCGAAGGCGGGGCGGACAAGAGCATGCGGGCCGGTTTCCTTATAAGATATTTCAGCATGGCGGCTTTTCTCATACTGATCGTGCTGACAAAGGCGCTGGATGTGTTTGCTGCATTTATCGGTCTTATGACCCTGAAGCTTGCGGCTTACATGCAGCCTGTGACACATAAGATCTCCGTGGCCGTATGCGGCGCGGAGGCCTTTGAAAGAGAGATGGTCCCTGCAGAAGTGCAGGATGAACTATACGGAAAGAAAAAAGAAGAAGACTGATCCGGGCGTGTGATGTTTACGGGTCGGATGACGAGGGGTTAAATAAATGATGGCAGACATGCTTTTGGCAGCTGAGGAGAAACAGGATCTGGGCTTCATGATAAAGGGAGTATTCTCCTTTGATCTGGGCGGCAACACACTCTGGATCACCACATCCCACATCTGCCTGCTCATAGTATTTCTCACACTCATCGTATTCTCGTTCTTTGCGAGGGGCGCTATCAAAAAAGGGACCGAAGTTCCCGGCACTTTCCAGAACATAGTAGAGCTGATCGTAGAGCTCCTTGACGGCCTGGTGAAGGGCACCATGGGCTGGAGCCATTACAAGTTCCGCAATTACATCGGGACCATATTCATTTTTATACTGTTTTCCAATATTTCGGGCCTTCTTGGCCTTCGTCCCCCCACGGCGGACTACGGCGTCACCTTCCCTCTGGGCGTTGTGACGTTCTCACTGATCACCATCTGCAAATTCAAATACCAGAAGGTATCGGGCGTTATCAAGGGTCTCTGCGAGCCCTGGCCTTTCTGGCTGCCCATAAACCTGATCGGCGATTTCGCGGTGCCCATCTCACTGAGTCTCCGTCTTTTCGCCAACGTGCTCTCCGGCACCGTTATGATGGCGCTGGTGTACGGACTCTTAAAGCCCATCGCCTACGCATGGCCCGGAGCGCTGCATGTATACTTTGATATGTTCTCCGGCGCTATACAGACCTACGTGTTCTGTATGCTGACCATGACCTACATTGCTGATGCGGTAGGGGATGAGGTAAAGGCGTAAGATCCCTGCTCGGGATGACAAAAAGGAAGTTACAGCCAACGGCTGAGACTATAAAAAACAAGCATCAAAATCATTTAGGAGGATTTATTTATGGAAGGCATGTTTAACGAGAACTTCATACTTGGATGTTCTGCCATAGGCGCGGGCCTTGCGGTTATCGCAGGTATCGGACCCGGTGTAGGCCAGGGTATCGCAGCAGGACATGCGGCAGCAGCTGTGGGACGTAACCCCGGAGCAAAGGGTGATGTCACCGGTACCATGCTCCTCGGCCAGGCCGTCGCAGAGACCACCGGTCTTTACGGTCTGCTGGTTGCAATGCTCCTGATGTTCGTTAAGCCGCTCATGCCGTAACACGGGCCTCACAGGCTGCGGAAGCAGTCTGACGGGTACTTTTATCAATCACTCAAGAAAGGAGGCCTGCGGACATACCGATGGATATGAGTATGCTCATGCTTTTGAGCGACGGATATGAAAGAATGTTCAACCTTGACCTGCAGCTTCTGTTCGATTCCGGACTGACGCTGCTGGCGGTTTTCGTTCTTTTTCTGGTGCTCTCCTATAATCTGTTCAATCCCGCCAGAAAACTTCTGGATGACAGAAAGAGCAGGATAGAAAATGACCTCGCTGTTGCCAGAAGCGACAAGGACGAGGCGCTCAGGCTTCGCGAGGAATACGAAGAAAAGCTTAAGAATGTCGATAAGGAAGCGGAGCAGATCCTGGCTGAGGCCAGGAAGAAGGCTCTTGCCACCGAGAGCAGGATAATCTCCGATGCAAAGCAGGAGGCGGCTGCGATAATCGAGCGCGCCACCAAAGAAGCTGAGCTGGAGAAGAAGAGGGTCGGTGATGAAGTGAAGCAGGAGATGATCTCCATTGCATCCCTTATGGCCGGCAAGGTGGTAGCGGAGCGTATCGACTCAAGCGTTCAGGACAGCCTCGTTGAAGAGACACTGAAGGAGATAGGTAACGACACATGGCTAAGTTAGCATCCGCCACATACGGAGAGGCGCTCTTTTCCCTTGCTCTCGAGGAGGGAAAGGTGGATGAGATGTCCGAACAGGTGAAGGCTCTTGAGGAGATCCTCAAGGCCAATCCCGAGTTCACGGCACTCATGAACAATCCCAAGGTGACGAAGGAAGAAAAGCAGGATATCATAAAGCAGGTCTTTGAGGGCCGTGCGGACGCAGAGCTCACGGGCTTTCTTTCGCTGCTCCTCAGAAAAGACCGTTACAGCGAGCTTGAAGCTATCCTGAAGGACTTCAGCGCCAGGGTGCGTGAGCACAAAGGCATAGGAGTGGCATACGTGTCCTCAGCCATGGAGCTCACCGGGGCGCAAAAGAAAGAGATAGAGGCGAAGCTTCTTTCCACCACGAAGTACAGGTCCATGGAGATGAACTACAGCGTGGACAGGGAGCTTATCGGCGGGCTGGTTATCCGTCTCGGAGACAGAGTCGTGGATAACAGCATACGGACGAAGCTTAAGGGTCTGGAGCGTGAGCTCCTTAAGATCCAGATAGCATAGGAGGAACTAACCTTATGAATTTGAGACCGGAAGAGATCAGTTCGGTGATAAGGGAGCAGATCAAGAGGTACGCCGACAAACTGGAGGTATCCGAAGTAGGTACCGTTATCCAGGTTGCCGACGGTATCGCCCGTGTTCACGGCCTTGAGAAGGCTATGCAGGGCGAGCTCCTTGAATTCCCCGGAGAAGTTTACGGCATGGTCATGAACCTGGAAGAGGACAACGTAGGTGCCGTGCTCCTGGGAAGCAACCGGAACATTAACGAAGGAGATACGGTGAAGACCACCGGCCGTGTGGTGGAGGTTCCCGTAGGTGACGAGATGCTCGGGCGTGTCGTGAACGCGCTGGGCCAGCCCATTGACGGCAAGGGCCCCATCACCACGGATAAGTTCCGCCATATAGAGCGTGTGGCCAGCGGCGTCATCACCAGACAGTCCGTGGATACCCCTCTTCAGACGGGTATCAAGGCTATAGACTCCATGGTCCCTATCGGAAGGGGCCAGCGAGAGCTCATCATCGGCGACCGTCAGACAGGTAAGACGGCTATCGCCATCGATACCATAATCAACCAGAAGGGGCAGAAGGTGAAATGTATCTACGTGGCCATCGGCCAGAAGGCATCCACCGTTGCCGCCATCGTGAAGACCCTTGAGGAGCACGGAGCCATGGCTTACACCACCGTGGTCGCTGCTACCGCTTCAGAGCTGGCGCCCCTTCAGTATATAGCGCCTTATGCCGGCTGCGCCATCGGCGAGGAGTGGATGGAAAAGGGCGAGGACGTGCTGGTCATCTATGACGACCTGAGCAAGCACGCAACCGCTTACCGTACACTTTCCCTGCTGCTGAGAAGACCCCCCGGACGTGAGGCTTATCCCGGCGACGTCTTCTACCTTCACTCAAGGCTTCTTGAGCGTGCAGCCAGGATGAACAGCGAGTATGGCGGAGGTTCACTTACGGCCCTTCCCATAATCGAGACCCAGGCGGGCGACGTTTCCGCCTACATACCTACGAACGTTATCTCCATCACCGACGGACAGATCTATCTGGAGACCGAAATGTTCAACTCCGGTTTCCGTCCGGCTATCAACGCCGGTCTCTCCGTGAGCCGTGTGGGCGGCAGCGCCCAGATCAAGGCCATGAAGAAGATCGCAGGTCCCATCCGTCTGGAGCTGGCACAGTACAGGGAGCTGGCAGCTTTCTCCCAGTTCGGATCCGAGCTTGACGCCGACACCAAGGAGCGTCTTGCACAGGGCGAGCGTATCAGGGAAATGCTGAAGCAGCCCCAGTACAAGCCCATGCCGGTGGAGTATCAGATAATCATCATCTATGCCGCTACCAAGAAGTACCTGCTTGATATCGCGGTGGAGGATGTGCTCCGTTTCGAGAGCGGGCTGTTTGAGTATATCGATACCAAGTATCCCGAGATACCCGAGAGTATCAGGACGGATAAGGAGATCAAGGCCGATATCGAGGAGAAGCTGGTAAAGGCTATTGAGGACTTCAAGAAGGATTTCTAAAAGAATTTAAGGATCTCCCCTTCGGGGGAAGCTCAGGAGTATACGCCATATGGCATCAATGAGAGATATCAAAAGACGTAAGAGCAGTGTGGAGAGCACACAGCAGATCACCAAGGCCATGAAGCTGGTCTCCACGGTGAAGCTGCAGCGTGCCAAAGGCCGCGCGGAGAAGTCCAAGTCGTATTTCAACGCGGTCTACGATACGGTGACGTCCATACTTGCCAGGTCCCGGAGCATCGAGCATCCTTACCTGCAGAGCAGCGGGAAGGGCAAGAAGCTGGTGATCCTGATAACGTCAAATAAAGGCCTTGCAGGCGGCTACAATTCAAATGTCATCAAGCTGATAAGCAGGAATCCGGAATTCACGCCGGACAACACCTGCATCTATGCCATAGGTAAGAAGGGCAAGGACGGTATGCTTCGTGACGGCTTCAGCATCTTCAAGGATTATTCCGAAGCCATCGAGGAGCCCGCTTACCAGGACGGCATGATGATCACGAAAGAGCTGCTGACGGCATATGAGCAGGGCGAGATCTGCGAGATCTGGCTTGCTTATACCTTCTTTAAGAATACCGTGAGCCACGTGCCCACGCTTTTAAAGCTCCTGCCTGTGGAGATGACAGACAGGGAGTCCGAAGAGGGTGAGGTTGAAGCAAAGGAAGAAAAGACCGAGGCGCCGATGAACTTCGAGCCCGAAGACGAGGAAGCCCTGGATCTCATCATTCCCAAATACATTTCCAGCCTTATCTACGGTGCGCTGATATCGGCCCAGGCTGCCGAGAACGGAGCGCGTATGCAGGCAATGGATAATGCAACCAACAATGCTTCCGAGATGATCGACCACCTGTCGCTGCTCTATAACCGTGCAAGACAGGGCAAGATCACAACGGAGCTGACGGAGATAATCGCAGGCGCGGACGCGATCTCATAGAAAGGATATAAGGATCATGGCAGAGGAAAAGAAAGGCAGACTGACACAGATAGTTGGTGCGGTGCTGGACGTTAAGTTCGAGGGAGCGCTTCCCGAGATCAACGAGGCCATCCGCATCAACAGAAATGACGGGACAAAGCTTGTGGTGGAGGTAGCGCAGCACCTTGGTGATGATACGGTGCGCTGCGTGGCCATGGGCCCCACGGACGGTCTTGTCAGAGGGATGGAAGCTATAGCTACCGGAGCACCCATAAGCGTGCCCGTAGGCGAAAAGACCCTGGGACGTATCTTCAACGTTCTGGGAGAGCCCATAGACAACAAGCCCGCTCCCGAGGGAGTTGATTACGAGCCTATCCACAGGCCTGCACCCGCTTTCAAGGAGCAGAGCACAGAGCAGGAGATGCTGGAGACCGGTATCAAGGTCGTCGACCTGCTCTGCCCTTACCAGAAGGGCGGTAAGATAGGCCTCTTCGGAGGCGCCGGCGTCGGCAAGACCGTGCTCATTCAGGAGCTCATCCGTAACATAGCTACCGAGCACGACGGTTTCTCAGTGTTCACCGGTGTTGGTGAGCGTACCAGAGAGGGTAATGACCTCTACCATGAAATGAGCGAGAGCGGCGTTATCGACAAGACCGCCATGATATTCGGACAGATGAACGAGCCCCCCGGAGCGCGTATGCGCGTGGGTCTGACGGGACTTACCATGGCCGAGTATTTCCGTGATAAGGGCGGAAAGGACGTGCTGCTCTTCATCGATAACATATTCAGATTTACCCAGGCAGGTTCCGAGGTGTCCGCACTTCTGGGACGTATGCCTTCCGCCGTGGGTTACCAGCCCACGCTGCAGACGGAGATGGGCGCTCTTCAGGAGCGTATCACCTCCACCAAGAACGGATCCATCACTTCGGTGCAGGCAGTTTACGTGCCCGCCGACGACCTGACGGACCCTGCGCCTGCAACAACCTTCGCACATCTGGATGCGACCACGACCCTTTCCCGTGCGATCTCCGAGCAGGGTATCTACCCCGCAGTGGATCCGCTGGATTCCACCTCACGTATACTGGATCCCCGTATCGTGGGAGAGGAACACTACGAGGTGGCCAGAGGCGTGCAGGCCATACTCCAGAGATACAAGGAACTGCAGGATATCATCGCCATCCTCGGTATGGACGAACTTTCCGAGGAAGACAAGCAGGTGGTCAGCCGTGCCAGAAAGGTGCAGCGTTTCCTGTCACAGCCCTTCTTCGTGGCGACCCAGTTCACTGGCATGGAGGGCAAATACGTTCCCATCAGCGAGACTATCCGCGGCTTCAAGGAGATACTTGCCGGCAAGCATGACAATATCCCCGAGAGTGCGTTCCTTAACGCGGGCAGCATTGACGAGGTTGTAGAGAGGGCAAATAAGAACTAATGGCTGAGAATACTTTCAGTTTACGTGTGGTCACTCCCGAGCGCATCTTCTATGAAGGTGAGGTGGAGATGGTGGAATTCAACACCACAGAGGGAGAGATCGGCGTATATAAGAATCATGTACCCATGACGGTCATCGTCAGCCCGGGTGTTTTGACCATCACCGAACCTGAGGGCCAGAAAAAGGCGGCCCTTCATGCAGGTTTCGTGGAGATCCTCAGGGATGAGGTGACGGTGCTGGCCGAGCTGGTGGAGTGGCCTGATGAGATAGACCTGCCCAGGGCGGAATCCGCAGGGCAGAGGGCCAGAGAGCGCATAGCCGCGAGAGGAGACGATGTGGATTTGGACAGGGCCGAAATGGCACTGAAGAGAGCCATAGCCCGTATATCCACGCTGAAGTAACACTGACATGAGAGGTTATCACATAAGCAAGGGTATCCTGCGGATAGTGTATTGCGCAGCGGTATTCTTGCTTTCTCTTTTTATTTTATCACGCTTCATGAACAGGGGTAATACGGATATGACGGCGGAAATGCCGGATGCCCGCTACCCTCTTATGTGCTTTACGCTTAACGGCATGGAATATAACCAGATGAACGCCTACGCCGGGGAGATGGACTTAAGCGCTGTATGCGAGCATATCACACCCATCGACAGCAGCAGGACACTGGAATTCAGGGTGGACACCTATTCGGCGGATCTTGAAAAGATAAGCTTCCAGCTCCGCTCAATACTGGACGGCCGTCTCATTGAAGAGAGCCAGATATACGATTACAGCCACAGGGACGGCTACATCACGGGAAAGTTCACGGTTAAGGACCTGATAAAGGAGGACGTGCCTTATTCCCTCTGCATGATGATCGAGACAAAAAGAGGTGAGCTGCTCCGTTACTATACCAGGCTTATCAAGAACGATGACTTCACTCCCGAGGAGAAGCTGGCTTTTGCCTATGAGCTAAGCGACTTAAGTTTTGACCGTGGACGGGCGGCTACAGAGCTTTCTCTTTATCTGGAGAGCAACGCAAGCGGCGACAATTCCAGTTTCCATCATGTGGACATTCATTCCAGCTTAAGCCAGGTCTGCTGGGGAGAGCTGAAGATATCAAGGCTCACAACGCCCAGGGCCACGATAAAGGAGATCGATGCGGACACGGCACAGATCAGGATGGATTACATCGCGAAGATCGAGGACGAGGACGATGTACATAACTGTTTCGTGGAAGAGTACTACCGCATGCGTCCCGGTGAGGACAGGATGTTCCTGCTTGAATTCGAGCGCAGCGCCTCCCAGATCTTCGATATGGAAGCCTCAACCCTGGCCAGCAACAAGATAGTGCTGGGCATCAGCAGCGAGGAAATAGAAAAACGGGAGAGCTCCGACGGCAATATCCTGGCTTTTGCGAATAACGGCAGGCTCTTTTCCTATAATGCCAGGGAAAACCGCATGGCCATGATCTTCGGCTTCTTTAAGGATGACCTTACGGACAGACGCTCTGCCGCAAGGAACAGCGACATTAAGGTCTTCCAGGTGGATGAGACCGGTAATGTCCGCTTCCTTGTATACGGTTACATGAGCTGCGGTACCCATGAGGGCCAGTCCGGCATCACACTGTACGAATACGACAGCCTGCTCAACACCGTGGAGGAAAAGATCTTCATACCCTATGACGGTTCGAAGGAGCGGCTCTTTATGGAGGCCGACAGACTGCTGTATTTAAGCGAAAAGAGCATATACATGGTAAGGGGCGGCACGATCTATGAGATAAAGCCGGACAACCGCAGCATAAATACACTGGTTGAAGATCTTCCCATGAAGGGCATGGTGGCATCGAAAAATCATGAGGTGGTTGCCTGGTGCGACAAGTCTCCGCTGTATGATACCAGGACCCTGATCGTCAAGAACCTGAATACCGGCGTCAGCAACGCAATAATCGCGGATGACGGGGAGAGGCTTCTGCCCATAAGTTTCTTTGACAATGACCTTATCTACGGTGTGGCAAAGGAAAAGGATATCAGCACCGATAAGAGCGGACGGATGGTGTTTCCGATGTACAGGCTCTGCATAAGGAGTATAAGCGGAACATTGCTCAAGCAGTACGAGGTGCCGGATGTCTATGTGACGGAGATCACAGAGGGAAAGGACATGATCTCCCTTAAGCGCATGAAGAAAAATGCCATAGGCATACTTGAGGAGTATACGGAAGACCAGATACTTGATAATGATACAAGCGTGAAGCAGAGGAACAAGATCGAGACCGTGGTCACGGAAAGATATGAGACCATAGTGCAGATAGCGGTCAGGAGCGAGATAAAGAAAGACACGCTGAAGCGTCAGATCCCCCGCATTCTGCTGTACGAAGGTGACCGACAGCTGGCTGTGAAAAGCCGGGACGAGGACTCTGATAACGTGTATGTGACCCGCGGAGGAAAGATCTGTGGCTTTTACGAGAATGTCTATGAGGCCGAGGCCGAGGCCTGGGAAAACGGCGGGACTGTACGCACTATGGAGGGCTTCAACATCTTTGCCAGGGTGACACTGCCGCCGAAGAACCAGATAATGGCCATACAGGAGCCTGAGGGTGAGAATGACGGTACCCCGGAGGGCATAACCGCAGCCTGTGTGAACACCATACTGAGATACGAGAACGAACCGCTTGTCACACCTTACGGAATAAGCTCTGCGGGAAATCCCGCCAGGGCTCTGGAGAAGCTGCTCCCGGATCACAGGGTACTGGAGCTGAACGGGGCTCAGCCGGAAGAGATACTCTACTATCTGGCCAAGGACATACCGGTGCTGGCTCTGATGAATGACGGCAGCAGCATGCTGCTCACAGGCTATAATGAGCTTAATTTTGTGGTGCTGAACCCCGCAGGCAGGGTGCCGGACGGGGCGGTGCTCTACAAGATAGGAAGAAAGGACGGGACGAAGCTCTTTGAAGAGAACGGCAACCGCTTCATCACATATATCTCCCTGGAAGACTAAGGGCTGTCCTGCTGCGGTGCTCATATGCCTCTCGGGGCTTGTGCTGCGCTGCATACTGTCGGCGACTTATCCGCCCTATCCCGAGGCGATGGCAGAGTGGGCGGAGCGCATTTATATAACGGGACCTTCCGGCTTTTATTCTCCGGAGGTGCAGTGGCCCTATCCGCCGCTTTACCTATATCTGCTGTGGATATCACAGTGCCTGATCGAATGGTTCGGTATAAATGCTCCCGGTGTCCGGAATATGGTACTGCAGATATGGCCGATACTTGCGGATGTGGCAGCAGGGTGGGTGATTTATAGGACAGCATCTAAGCTGGGAAAAAGACAGGCACCGGTACTCTGCGCGCTGTACATCTTTAATCCGGCGGTTATACATAATTCCGCAATGTGGGGACAGACCGACGGCGTGTTTTCCTTCGTCATCGCCCTTATGTGCGTTTTCCTCATCTACGGGAAGACGATGCCGGCTTATATCGCATACGGCGCTGCGCTGCTCATAAAGCAGCAGAGCTTATGCTTTGCCCCGCTGGTGATAGCTGGATTGGTGCATGCGGCGGCTGAAGGTAAGAATGTAAAATCTGACGGACGCGGACGGTTCATATCTGATACTATCCCCGGCAGACTCCTGCGTGAGTTTCTTAAAGGTGCGGCGGTAATCGCCGGAATGGTGCTGTTGAGCCTTCCCTTCGGCCTTGCTGAAATGCTCGGACAGTATATGTCCGTTACCGAGGGCATGAACTTTGTGAGCGTGGAAGCCTACAATTTCTGGGCACTTATCGGCAGGAACTGGGCATCTACCGATACCACTCTGCTCGGGATAAACGTTAAGCTATTGGGGCTCCTTGCCGAAGCGGCTGCTGCAATATTATCACTAGTCTACGCATTTTTGAAAAAGAACAGACGCGTCTATCCCTATATGGGAGCGCTGCTCATACTGAGTGTTTTCTGCTTTGCCACGGGCATGCACGAGCGCTATATGCTGTCGGGACTGGTGCTGCTCCTGCTGGCATATATCATAAACGGCGGAAAGTGGAGGTTCCATCTTTATCTTGCCTTCACTTTTCTCCAGCTGGCGAACACGGTGCTGGTGTACAAAAAAGCCCTTGGAGGCGGCCTCACATATGAGGTGGCCCTGACAAAGGGCATAGCTGCAGCGGTGTGCATATGCGTGCTGCTTCTGTGGGCAGGCGCACTTTCGGATGTGGTGAAGAGATAGTGTAAAGTGAATTATGAAAACAGAGAAGGGCATCAGGGCTCCGGCTCCTGCGGAGCCACCTCATGCCGAATGAAAAGGGGGTCACTAAATTGAAGGATTTCTATAAGATATTGATGAAGCTCCGTTATCCCGTATCCATCGCGCTCATGACCGTAATGTCCTATCAGGGCGTGCGCTTTATGAATGCGGGACACAGCTATGAGCAGGCGGTGCCTTTCCGGATCTTCTGCATCTGCTTCGCCCTGCTGGTGCTGACCAACCTGCCCAGAAAGAGCTATATGACCTGGTGGTCCGTTATATGGGTGCCGGTCTGTTATGTAGTCATGCATTTCGGATATGAGAAGCACTGGATACCGGATGTCTGCGAATATAAATTTGTGGATGTGATACGTCTGGGAAAGGGCGTGGCGCTGACCTGGGGCTGGATGCTGATAGCTGTGCTGGTCTATATCATAAAGGACGGACTGGTATTTGATCTTATCGACAGGTTTAAAGAGGCGGAGCTTACCAGACATGTACTTGTTGCCGGCTGGATGATATACGCCGTGGTGCTTACGGTATTCAATCCCGGATACTATTACGTTATCGTTTTTACACTGGGCTTTTCCTGCTTCTTCATAGCCTGCCGCGTGAAGAAGACCAGACAGCGGGTCTTTGACGCCTATCTTAATGCCATACCTCTCTGTTTTATCTTCGTGAGCTTATTGAGCCTGCGCTACAGGCCATTTGATACCGAGCGGTATCTTCTGTATTTTGCGAATGAGAATATGGCCGGCATGTTCCTGGGAGTCACCGCCATGGTCATGGCCGCAAGGCTTAACCGCAGCTGGCATATGGAAAAGGGGCCGAAGCGCACTTTCTTCCTTATAGCCGAGCATATACTCACAGCCTGGCTGGGAGTGCTGATCTTCTTTAACTATACCAGGACCTATCTCCTGGGTATGGGAGTTTCCGTTATCGCTTATTACATCCTGAGAATGCTCAAGAGCAAGAAGAAGCTTCGGCTCACGGGACGCTTTGCCCTGCCGCTGCTGATCATCCTGATATCTCTTTATCCCGGATATCAGATAATACGCTATGTCCCTGCTTATTCCGATGCGCCGGTATTCTTCGCCGGTGAATACGAGAACGAGAGCAAGGTCCACAAGGGAGATCCGGTGGATTCTCCCCACTATACCTCGCTGGCCAGATACCTCACCAGGTCACTGGGAAAGTGGGGCATAGACCTTCACATAGAAGAGGCCGATAAAACGGACACTGAAGAAGTGGTGACCATCAACACCGAAAGGGATGTGACCAACGGCCGTACCTGGGTATGGAAGCTTTTCCTTTCACATATGAGCTTCTTCGGTCATTACCCCGGACACATTACCGTGGACGGAGATCATGTCATATACCATGCCCACAATACCTTCTTCCAGAACATGTACCAGTACGGCGTTCCCGTGGGGATACTCTATGGCATGCTGCTCTTATGGGCATGGCTCTGCGCTGCGCGCCTGGTGCTGCGGAAGCAGAACCTGAACGAGGCGAGCTTTGCCTGCCTGTCTATAGGCATGATAGGAGTGGGCATGATGACGGAGTGGTCCGGCCATCCCGTGTACCCCAGCGGCATGCTCATCATGATGAGTCTCGCGGTGCTCCTCTTCGGAGTGAGCACCACCCCCAAAACCACCATCAGAAAGGTAAATCTCTGGCCGGGATGAAGGTGCATTTTGCACCGGGTACCCGGCGGCTATTAATGCGATAGTGTCATATTTTTCTGTGACTTATGAAGCGGATGTGAATGCATCCCATGGGGGAAATATTTGGAAAAACGGTGATATTATGCGCCGGCATCATCGGTGACACCGGACTTATGGTGTACGCAGCGGAAGATGAGGCAGAAGCCGCATCCGAAGCTTCCGCGGAAGGCAGCGAAGACGCAGCAGCAGAGGAGAGCGAAGACGCCGCCGAAACGGAAGATTACGGTCGACGGCAGTTATTCGCCTGGATCGCTTATGTGGATGAGGATTATGTGCTCCACGCCCAGGACACCGGTAAATCCAAGATCACCGCAAAGGTGAACGGAAAGACCATAACCATCAACGTAACAGTGAAGTAAAGAAAGAGTAAGAAGCTGCCGGGACAGAGGATAAAACCCCTGTTCCGGCGTTTTTTTGTTTCAAAAGCCGCCCTGTACCCCCATTTTGTTGGACATTTGTTGGACACAGGGGGGTATAATGCCACAGATAACAATGGAAATCCGGCGGCAAATAACATCAAGGAGATCCCTGAGGCGGTTTCCCCTCCGTTTTGGTGGAATAAAACGTAAAAAAATGATACAATATCATAATATCAGTAAAAAAACAGGGGGATTATGACCATGATCCTTACGGGCATAGGAAAAGAGAATGCAAAGGCGTTTGTGGAGCTGCTCCTCGGGAGCGGCCTGAAGAAAGACTGTCTGGCTGTGGGGGTCATAGAGGACGATAAACCGGTAGCGGCAGCAGTGTTTTCGGAGGATGAACACCGGGTCATCCGGCTGGAACATCTGTATGTCGTGCCGGAATACCGGCGGAGAGGGATAGCGGAGAAGCTTATGAAGGAGTCTCTCCGCGCCTTCGGGCCCGGGGCGTTCATGGCGGTGTTTTCCGAAGATACGGAAGGCATGAAACCCTTCCTTGCGCATATGGGATGTGGCATGGTATCCGGGCTGCGGATATATGGTGCAAAGCTCTCGGTGCTCAGAGAGCGCGCCTCTGCCACGTCCCTTTTTTCAGGTAAGAAAAAGTATTCTGTCATTCCTCTTAAGGAGCTCCCGGCGATAGAGAAGAAGCAGCTGAGAAAAAAGCTGGCTGAAGCCGGTCTTGGTGATGCATCCCTGGATGACGGACAGGCAGACGGGGATCTGTCCCTGATACTGGCAGATCCTGAGGATAAAGAGCTGAGGGCGGCGCTCATGTGCGAAAAGCAGGAAGATACCATACTCCTGCGTCTGCTGGCGAATTTCTGTAAGGATCCCAAAGCCATGACAGAGCTGCTGGCCGCTTTTCTTGAAGCTTCGGAGGGCATGGATGAGCTTACGGTACGTTTTCTCCCGGCAGTGGAGAGCGTGCTGTCATTTGCAAAAAAGCTGGCGGGGGATGCGCTTACCGATGAAGGCGGGATGATGACCGCAATCGGTGTTATTAAGGAGATATAAAGATGGAAGGTATGCAGGATAAGAAGAAGGCCCTGAGGGAAAGGGTGGAGCTTCTGAAGTCAAAGGAAAACGCCGATACGGACCAGCTGGTACAGGCCCAGATGCAGCTTGTTCTGGGAGAACGGGACGATCATGAAAAACACTACAGAACAGTGCGCCTGAAGGCATACAATGATGCTGCCGCTGAGACTGCATGGATGCGCCAGCGGGAGATCCCGAAGGATAAAGCCGATAGCCAGATCACAAGCGTTTTTTCCAAACTGCATCTGAAAAAGTCTTTTTTCCGCTCCGAGCTGGATAAACAGTCGAAGAGGATGGCTGAAGCTGCCGGCCTGCAGGGTGAACTGTTCCTGCAGGAGCATGCCTTTGAACAGGCAGAGGACACAGGCGTCTTTAAGGCGGCCGTGAATTTTTATAAATCCGGTAATCAGCAGTTTCTGCAGAATGCAGATGAGGATGCGAAATACGGAGATCTTCTCCGTGAGTTCGGCGCGTACGCTTCATTGCAGCAGGAAGGTACGGAAGCGGCGGAAAGGACCACAACGCGCATGAACCGCCTTCTCATGACCATGAGTGTTAAGAATACACAGGAGCTGGGTCTGGAAGAAGTCCTTAAGGAAGCAGCTGAAACCGATCTTTCGGAATTTGAATATAAAAGTGATAAGGAGTTTGTAGACGGCTATCCCGCCAGATATGCCAAGCTGAAGGCCCTCTGCCATGCAAACGAAATATTCAGATTGTCTGAAATACATAAGATCGACGGAGTGAACATGACGGTGCTGAGGGCGAAGCTGGATGTGATGGAGCAGATACGGAATGATTACGAGACCCGTATCAAAATGATGCACTCCCCCTATTATGCCCTGCTTGCAGGAAAAGATTTTGAATCCCTTTCCGTTGACCAGCTTGATGAAAAGATCAAACTGCTGAAGGGAAGCCAGGAGGATGCGGAGCTGGGGAAATTTCTTGATAATGTAAAGTCCCTCCGTGGAAAAGGCCGTTTCGTAAGGGGCGCGAATGCGACAGAGCTGGGAATGACGACTCTCAAAACGTTTCAGGAAAAGGATCACGCCGACTCCATGAAGGAGATAGACGGCTTCGCCGAAATGATAGAAAAATATAAAAAAATACACAATACAGGTGACGGTAAAGGCACGCCTGACGATCAGGCAAGACTGTTCCTCGGGGCCCTGAAATTCGAGTTTGGAGAAGAGCGTCTCCGCAAATATACGGACAAGCTGTATAAAACGCTGTTTGATATGGATCAGAAGAACGGAAATCAGTTCTACAGCAAAGAAGACCTGGATAAGATCCGATCCTGGGAAGCCACGCTGACCCGGGCACTGCAGCTGCAAAATGAGAATAACAATGATGAAAACGGGGATGAGGATGTAAAGGAGACTGAGAAGGCGCTTGCAGACAAAGCGAGTATGTATGCCGATATTTACAAAGAAAAAGACAGGCTGATGAAGGAATCGATCAAGAGGTGTTTTAAAGACGATCCTGAGATCGTCAAGCAGCTCTACGGCGGCAACGGCGCAAGAAGCATCATGCTGATGAAGCCCGGAAAAGACGGAGAGGCTTATAACGATAAGGTGATGAAGTTTCAGTATAAGAGGATCCTGCGTAATGAGCTTGTCCAGAAGAAAGCGAAATTAAAAGCTGACTTCAGCGAGGAGGATGAAAAAAAGCTTGCCGGGCTGCAAAAAGAGCTCGCCAAAGAGTCGGAAGAGCTGGCAGTTCCTTATCTTAAGAAAGTGATCGATACAGATATCGGCGGCCTGTACCACCTTGACGGAGATGAGCTTGTGGCGAAGCAGGCTGAGATAATCGAGCTCACCATGGCCTGTATGATGCTGTCGGACATAGCAAAAGAAGAGTTTTCGGACATTGAAGGGTTCCGCGTCAAAGATAAGCTGCTGGGTAAGCCGGATCCGGCACTTCAAAAAACGGATCCGAAGCGTTATGCCGCTCTTGAACGTAAGTTTCAGGCAATGCAGCAGGCCTTTACTTTAAAAATGGCAATTATGGAGCCTCTACGCGCAAAATGCAGGGGCGCTGCCATACTTAAGTACGGAGATCTGCTGGAAGATCCCATAGCAGCAGTATCGTCAAGCGAGCTTAAACATCTGGATGAAAAACTAACCCCTCGCGGGCAGATGGCAGCATTTGCGAAGAAAGAGTATGAAAAGGGGAAGAAAAATATCAGCTTAGCCGAAATGACTTTTATGAGTTTGCCTCATGTGAAGGCTTACCTGAGTACAGAGGCTGAAAGTGCAGAACTGGCCATCGGATACCTTCCTCCGGTCCATAAGGGAGCGGAATATGCGGGCCGCGCATCAGCACTGATAGAGCAGAGGATAAAGGAAGCTAAGGAAAAAGGCCAGTCGATCGGTTCGAAGGAGGCTGCTGCACAGCTTTATTCCGAAGCGAAAGCCAAAAACGACGCGCAGACAATGTTTGAGCTGGAGGTGTATCATAAACTGCACGCAGAAAAATATATTCTTGCAGGTGACACCGAACCCATGATACGAGAGCCCATATTCCGATCATTTTCCTCAAGCGAGTCTGTTTCTACAATAAGGAAGATGAGTCAGGATGACTATGATGCAATGCTCAAAGACCTTTCTGCCGGAGCCTTTCCGCAGCAGATGACGGAGGAAGAAAAAAAGGCTGCAAAAGAGCAGAACCTGCGGGGGCTGCGCACTTACTACGATAATGTACGCGGTCATTACGAAGCCCTTGAAAAAAAATACGGTTACGAGCTGCCGGATATGCCCTGGCTGATAATGCATCTTGATGAGGTTGTCGCAGATTTTGCAAATGTCCAGGTAGATAATGATCTCGTAGATCATGATCCCGGAGTGCTGAAGGATGAAAATGCGCAGGATCTGCGCCTGAAGCATCTGATCCGTTTCTATAATACTTTTGGCGGTGCCATCACCAATCCGATGAAAAACGGGTTAATAGCTGCACAAAAAGGACAGACGCTGAGCAGTTTATTGGATTTTGCAAACAAATTCCTTGCTACTGCGAATGCAGATAAAACGTTTCTTAAGGGTAATCCCGTGACTGACTGATAAAATATGTATCAGGATAATATATATATCAAAGGAGGTAAAAGAACATGCCCAGACCCCAACCTGAAAGAAAAGCGTATAAGCCGGTAATAGAACATCCGGAGAATACACGTTATGACGGTTTTCTGGATGACCTGAACAGGCTTCTGGAGCTCTGCAACGATTCCGGACTGTATGAAAAGATCAATGCAGTCATAGGAGAGCTGGAAGCAAAGATCAATTCCCTGAACGGCGAAGAACAGAGGCCCCAGAGGGAAAGCCTTGAAAAGGTCAAGGATCAGATCGTGGGATACGGTCAGTTCATCCATGATTTTAAGGAGAGGTATAACGGCGATACCAACAGTCTTTTCTATATGACCAATTCCGACAGGTACAGAGGCCGTGTCTGGGGGGAAGAGGGCTTCCTTACCATTTCCTTTGAAGGCGGCTATGGAGAATATATGCACGATTTTGAAGAGATGGTCTGGAGAGGCAGGGATCTTTTCCGGCAGAATGGAGAGGTCCGGAATATCAAAGCCGATGCGGATGCCTACAACCTGGCCACCGGCTACAGAGATTATGCGGATACCAATTCCCTCATGTATAAGATCGATGACATCTTTAACGGCGTCACGAGATTCTTTACGGAACTCGAAAGGATGGACGCGCTCAATGATAAGTATAAGAAAGAGACAGAGCTTGAACAGAATCTGAATGTGGAAAAGACCAATCTGGAGCAGTACGGAAAACTTCTGGTAGACCAGCCCGGCTTTTCAATTACGACCTGGAAAACACAGAAAAGGGACGCTTTCATCGAATCGAACCGGGCCAAGGATGAACTGGATGCTGCGTCTGTTGAGAAAAACAGGGCTGACGAGGATCTGAGAAAGGTCCAGAAGGAACTGAGTGATATAGAGAATCAGAAACTGCTTTCGCAGGAAAGCTGGGAAAGGAACAAGGCAGAGTACGCAAGGAAAAAGGAAGCCCTGGACAATTATCTTGTCTGCGAACCGACCCTTGATAAAGCCTTTTCCGCAAAATTCCCTTCTCTTGACGGATTTTTTGAGGCAAGGGACAGGAAGGTTGATGATTACGATACCAGAGCCTATGGGGAGGAAGTAGGTAAGCTTACCGATGCGCTTCAGATGGATGAATGGATGCTGAAGCAGAATATGGAAAAAATCGGAGGAAAGCTCGGAGAGGTATTAAAGAGCTCACCCGATAAAAGACTTAAGGGATTTTTTGATGAGGAGACGCTGAGGTTTCAGTATACCCGTTATCCCGGTGTGGCGAGAACGCTGGTAAGACTCATATCCGAGATCCCCTATGAGATGAGGGGGCTGATCAGCCCGGAGACCAGGGCTATAGGTGCTGTCAGGGCCGATCTGCAGAAGCTTTATGAAAAGAATCAGAATCGGGAGAAGAGCAAATGGGAAGACAATGAAAAGCCGGTTGACGCAAGGCTCTTAAAGAAGCTCCTCAATATCGCCGAAATGGCGGAGACTTTATGTCCTCCCGAATACAGGACCTTTGATCTTAAGGAGGAAAACCTGAAGAAGATCGAAGAACAGGGATCTGTGATGCTTGCAAAAAGCGCAGGTAACGAGATCTTCTTCCTTATCGACCAGCTTCAGGAAAAGGAGAAGGAGCTGGATCTGGCTCTGGCCGGGGAAAAGGAGAAGGAAAAGCTCTATACAGATCTCAAAGACGCCAAGGCAGCGAGGAAAAAGAGAAAAGAGAAAGCCGCTCCCGATGAACGGCAGAATATAGATAATGCCAAACTTGAGTATGAAAATGCTGTAAGCAGGCGCAAAGCAAAAGAAGAAGAGATAAACAGGATCCGGGAAAATGAAAACTACATTACCGGAGCAAAAACCGTCAGGAACCATATAATCAATCATACCAATGCCCGGAAGGAGTACTATGATGTAAATGTCAAGCAGGCAGAGATGCTCCTGGGATTGTACAAGGAAGAAAAAAGAGAGACGGACAGCAGGAAAAATGCGATGTTCTCCGGATGGAACAGAGCTCTGAATGCTATGAGCGGGCCTCTGGTCTCTTTGAAGAGCCTGAAGGGCCTGCCCGAAGGCTTTTACACGGAAGTGAAAGCTCTTGAGACCATCTATAATGAATTCGGGAGTCTCGAGAACGAAAAAAACAGGGAAATGGTACAGAACAAATATACCGAATTCCAGAATAAGCTGAAGGAGCTGGAAGGGAAATACGGAAAGAGATATAAGACACTGGCTGAAGACACGGTCAGACACCTTGCGGAGCAGATAGTCGACCAGAACTTTGAAGAGAAGATAGCCAATAAGAGGAAAGAAGTAGATGCTGCCACTAAGATCGTGGTAGAGAAGGGACGTGTTGTCGAAGAAAAAAGAGCTGTTTACCAGAATAAACGGACAGCATTTAACACGATCCACAACGCATTTACGACAAATAACTTCTATGACAGATACATACAGGGACTGAATTATGATCCGAATAACCTTCAACGTTCAGAGTATAAAGATGCCATAAAGGGCAAAAACTTTATGCGGAGGATCAAGACTCCCATACGGGAAGCCCTTGACCGTAATGCCCACGCAAAGAAACAGGATCACCAGGATTCACCCCAGTATGAGGCCATGCTGATTGCCATGCGCACCATCGTGGATGGAGCGGACGATATAACGGCAGCGGATCATCTGGAGAATCTCCGGATACTGAAGCAGGCTGCAGAGGCTTATATCAGGAAAAAGAAGAAGCAGTGGTTCCACTGGAAGCCCTCGATCCAGCGTAAGTTCCGGCTGCAGTACGCAAAGAGTATAATTGAGATATGTGAGCAGCAGATGAATACCATTGATCCTGCCGATTTTTCAGGCACTACGGATACTGCCGTTAAGTATTTTGAAAGAGAGGCTGTCGAGCTTCCGAATGAAGCTGACAGAGAGCAGAATGAAGAGGCTTATCTTGCACAGCTCGACGGCAGGAAGGAAGAGGCTATAGCTGCATACTTCAATTCTTCCTCCTATAAAAGGAGCGTTGTGGATGCGAGGGAGGCATACAAAGAACAGCTGGAAGCTATTGAAAGAAAATATCTGGAGGTTATGAATCTGCAGGAGGCATCACCGGAAGAAAAGAGAAGGGCTCTGGATAAGCTGGAAGCTTCAATAGAGGGATTTGTTCCGGAGGAAATAGATGACAGCTTTAACGTTGACATAGCAGGTAAGATGATAGATGATAAACAATGGAATGCGTTCGATGAAAAGATAGGACTGAGGAAAGGTGAGCTCCTTTTGAACCAATGGCATACCAACCGTACCAGGAAGAGCTTACTGGAGCTTCAAAGGGAATACGAAAACAATACATATAACCGTGTACAGAAAGAGGCCCAGGCGGGCTATGCACCCTCAATACAGGAGCTGGAGAGACTGAATACAGCGAGAGCCGACAGGCAGAGAAAGGTGGAAGAGCGAAGGAAAAAGGCAGAAGATCAGATAGAAAACGTTGAGAAGATAATCATCCGGCAGGATGAGGTCATCAACCCTCAGAATGAGATCATAGAGATCCGTGAGGATCATAGGGATGACCAGATAATTGATATGAAACATAAAGAGAAGAGCCTGCTGGAAGAAAAAGAATAACGGATCGGGAAACGGGGTGATCATATGAAAGTCATAAAAGTTGACAACCGTAACAGAACGGCCTTTGAGGAACTGGATCCTTTATCTTATATGGATGAGGCTTCCACCTTTCCCTGTTTTATGCTGGGAGCGGTGGAGGAGGATGATCCTGAAAGACCCGTTGGCCTTCTCATAGGAGGTACCTTCCGGGATACCCTGGTGATCCTCTGGCTGTATGTGGACTACGAAAGCAGGAGGAAGGGCGCAGGCAATGCTCTTCTTTCCGCGGCTCTGTCTAAGGCTGAGAAGAACGGGCTGTCATCCGTCACGGCGGTCATGGGAGATGAGGGCTGCAGGATGATGATCTGTCCCTTTGAAAAGGAATACTTCAGCTACAGATCCTTTAATGAAGAGATCATAGCAGGGGAGGGCAACAGGAGCTTCCTTATAAAGCCGGTCACCGGGGAAAGTGAAAAAGATGCCGTAAAGCGTGAAGAGCTGATAAAAGCCCTGGCTGAGGCGCTGGATACTGCGGAAGAAAACGGGCTTATGCCTGTCGAAAGGGCTCTGACGGAAGAGGATATCATGGTATCGGCGGAAGAGATCGTAAACAGCAGACTGCTCAAGCATTATGAGGAAGAAAAAGAGCTGCTGCAGGATACGGTCTTCTCCTTAGAGGAGCTGTCCACCCGCAAATTCCGCAGCGCGCTTGAGGCCTGCTTAAAGGAGCATCCCTACAGGTTTGAAGGTGATCCTTCGGAATTTCCTGCGGCATGGTTCGATCCCACGCTGTCCTGCTGCTATGTGGAGGACGGAAAAGTGATAGGAATGCTCCTGCTCCACAAAGACGGTGAGAACGTATACTGGGTGGATTATTTTGCGAGTATCAGCGGCGATTCGAAGGATCAGATAGTGCTTATGGCGAAATATATCGGAAATATCCTGGTTAACACTTATCCTCCGGAGACCAGAGTGGTCATCCGCCGGAAGGGTTCAAAGGAAAAGAGACTCACAGTCTGGCTGTTCGGAAAATGATATGAGCTCGGACTGTTCAGAGACAGACGGACGGAAGTTTGAAAGAGGCAGCTTGTAATGGATACTTATCAGATAACATATGACAACGGACAGATCCTCAGGATCGAAAATGAGGACAGCAGTGCCATAACACTAAGGTATCATGGGGATACGGCACGTATATTGTCGATCTATGTACCGGAGAAGGACAGGAATGAGGAGATTGGCAAAGGTCTTCTTTATGTTGCCGAATCGGAGCTGTACAGCCGCGGTGTCAGGCTGGTGGAGGCTGATTACAGTGATTCCCTGACAGCTGTGACGGGCCTTCTAAGGAGCGCGGGTTACCACATCACTGAGTCTGCTCAGATCATAGCCCTCGACATTAAGGGACTGTTTGCTTCGGAAAAGGCAAAAAAATACCTGGGCAGGGATATTGAAGGTGCGATATTTATCACGCTGGAGGATCTGGGTGCAGCGGACTGGGACGGTATGATGAAATATCTTGACAGCTTCGGTATACAGCTGTCCACTTATGATATCGCCAGGTTCTCCCAAAGGCTCAGCGGAGTCATGTGTGATGAGACCGGTAAGAGACGCGCTGTCCTTCTTTGTACGGAGTCTGAAGACAGTATACATCTTGAATTTCTGGCGGGAAATACAAAAAATGACACAAAATATGTCAACTATGCCATGGCAGAAATGCTGAGGGAAGTGTCAAGAGGGGGAGGGCGGCTGAAGAACGGAGTACTTACGCTTCTGGCCTCTGACCCGTCAGTCATATCCCTGCTGGAGGAGATCCTCGGGACGGAATACGGGCCGGAGAGGGTCGGATGTGCATTATACGCAGGAAAAAAGCTGAAAAAAGAAATGTATCCCGAAATATCCATTGAAGAATCTCCGGAAGAAGACAGACTTGATGACTGGCGCAGGGAGATCGCCGGGGTTCCCTTTCAGTCAAATATCGCATACAAGATGGTATGGGAGCCTTCACAGGAGGTAAGCGAGGTCTTTACCGCCAACGAGAAAAGGAGAGAAAGATGAGGATTGAGATATGCACCCTTGATTCGGAAGATCTGAAGACACTTGGCAGCGCCATTCCCAAGTATGTGATCGAAAGGGCAGATGAGGACGGCTACTATACTATCGGGATAGTGAAAAAGAAGACCGACGATCCCATTCTCGGCATCGCCCAGTTTTTTGTGAACATAACCCGCACCGGAGAATGCTTTGGCGAACTGATATATATATATATGACGGAAAAATACAGAAAGCAGGGCATGGGAGGCAGGATGCTGGATCATGCAGCAGGGATCCTTAAGCGGAGTGGTATCTCCATATTCACATTTTTGCTGCCCTATCCTGCGGATAAAAAGCTTGCTTATCCTATGTCCCAGAAGGAAACAGAAAGCTTTTTCGGCAGCTGCGGGTTCTTTAAGGTGAAACCCGATCTGGAGCTGTGGGTGACCACCATGGACGAGCTGGTGCCGGATATCAGCCAGAAGAAGGTGACAAGGTATATCCGTCTTACGGACAGATGAGTCCGGACAGAGACGGGGTAAAGATCATCCTGCAGACAGAAAGATGCTATCTCAGGGAGATAACACCTGACGATATTCCTGCGGAGGTGGAGCTTTATAACAGCGGTCCGCATATGACGGATTTTATTGAGGAGCTTTACGAACCGGAAAAGGAAAGAAGATACCAGGAGATCTACATAGAGAAGATATACGGCCGCTACGGTTACGGTATGTGGGCCGTTTTTGACAGGAAAACGGAAAGGCTTATAGGAGAAGCCGGGCTTGAGCACAGATCCGACATCGACAGGGAGGAATACCCCTTCGACTGGATGTTTGAAGAAGACTGTGCCGAGCTCGGTTTTTGTTTTGCTGAAGACCTGTGGGGGCAGGGCTATTGTACCGAGGTCTGCCGGGCCGTCGTAGACTATTGCAGGAATAATTTCGGGATAAACAGGGTGTTTGCCAGGACAGATGAGCGGAACATAGCTTCCTGCAGGGTTCTTGAGAAGCTGGGTTTCGAAAAATGCGGCAGGATCCCGGCAAACGGGCAGATTTGTTGGACATTTGTTGGACAACAGGGTGTAAGATGTGAAAAGCAGCCCGGAGGATCAGAGGAGAACAAAGTATGAAGCTGTCAAAAAAGAACAGTCTTGACGTTCAGCTTAAGCCAGGCCGGGACAGCGTTAAAGAAGATATGCCCGAAGAGCTGCTCCGGGCTTTATATTCCGGCGATGAAAGCGGCTATCAGGAGAATAAGGCACTTGCTCTGGAGACCATGCTGTCCGCAAAGGCTGCAAAGAAGGGCAAAAAGGGTAAGTGATAAATCAGAGGATCAAATCATATAAGGAGTATCTGTCATGAAAAAACACGAAAAGAAGATCGCAGAAGAGATCAACACAAGTTCGGCCCAGCTGAATGAGGAGCTTACCGTATCAAAGGAGGATATGTCCCTTAAAACGGAAAATAAAGCAGATCTGATCATCTCTAAGGAGGTTCAGGATCCGCAGATCATCCTGGAGGGAGCCAGGAACAGGGTCGGAGAAGAGCTGAAGGACCCGAAGATCAGTACCAGGAGGCAGGCGAGAAAGAATAATAATGAAGCCCGGCGGAAGTATAATGAGAAAAAAGCTGCACAGAGGGCTAATGCTGCCAATGCTGCCAATGCGCCCGTACAGATGACCAATGAACAGCTGATCGAGCTGGCGGATCAGAAATGGCAGAGCCAGTATAAGACATCTCCGGATTTTTCTTTCCCAGAGACCGGACCCATCCTGTTCCGTCCGGTTGCTGTCAATATCCCGGTGATCGGCCTGGACGGCCAACCCGTGAAGGTGAGTAACAAGATCAAGACCAGGCCCGGAATGAAGACCGTGATCCAGCTGGATGATGACGAAACAAAGTGGCCCGAGATGTTCAACGATGAGAACGTGGAGATCCGCATCGATATCCAGACCCTTAAAGATCTGGATCAGGGAAAACTGAGCGATCTGTGGAAGACCCATCCCATAGAGGGCAAGCCGGAGGGCTATGTCCCCACCCAGCAGGAGATCTCAAGGATAAGGGATGCCATGATATCGGAGAAGCTTCTGGCTGCCGAGAAAACACAGGAAGATTACGACAACACGATGCTCAAAGGGGATGCCACCGGCGCCACCTTCAGGCTCTTAAAGCAGATCGGAGCCTGGGAGCAGTACCGTCTATGTTATCTTACCCAGCTTTATTACCGTTTTATCGAAAACAGGGAGAGAACCGTCACCCGCGGGCTTGAGCAGGTTCCCCGTCCGGCATTCCACGGAAGCGCATCCTTAAAGGGAAGCTTTTCCTATGAGAAACAGGGCGTCGGGAGCAATAACTGCTATGCCTGCTCCATGGCGGGAAATTTTAACCATCTTCTGTCAAAGGACCGGGAGTTAAGGAACAGGAACGGCGAGAAACTGGATCAGGAAAAGATCCGTTCATTTACCCCCAGGTATCTCAGCAAGCAGGAGCTGTTAGACGTAGATCCTTATGAGACCAATGATTTTGAAAAACAGCGGGATGATGTCAGCCTGTTTGCCGGTGCAGGTAAAAAAGCAACGGGAAATATAGGCGCGATATCGGATGTTATATTTGAAACAAGGGAAAACGGCGGTCTGGAAAGGGACGATGTGGCTGTAGTCGAGGGTGTATACCGTCTTAACGGCGCCTTCAGTGAGACTGCCGTAAAGAACATGATAGAAGCCCTGAAGGCGAAGCTTTATGAGGTCATAAGCTCGGGTCAGATGGTCTCACTCCTGACCAACAAACATTATGTGACCATCGTGGGCATCAGCGATAATAACATAAAGTACCTTGATTCCACCAGCGATACACCGAATGATCCCATAGATGAAGATATAGATACCTTCCTGAAGCGCGGCGGCCGGTATGATGCCGTTGAGATCTCATATTTTAAAAAGATCAGCCCGCAGGACCGACAGGCGCTTCAGAACGAATACTCGGGTCTGGGAGTAGATCCCCAGACCGGAGAAGTGGTGCGCAAGAACTGGATCAACAAACAGCACGACGCTGCCCACAGGGCAGGCATAGGCATCTGCAAGACCTGGCAGGAAATGGTTGATGAAGGCAACGGTGACATAGTGCAGAATATGCAGGAGACCATATATCTCAGCAGGACTGCCTTCATGAACGATGCCCAGAAGCAGGCCTTTAAGACTAAGAACGATAATGGCTGGAACGATGCCCAGAATAAGTGGGATATCGTCCTGCTGCGCAAGGAAAGAGAAAAGGCACAGCAGGAAGCTGAGAATGAGAAAAAGCGACTGGAAGCCGAAAAGGAGCAGGCAGCGCTGGAAGAGCGGATCAAAAAGGCCGAAGAGGAAGAACAGGAAAAGAAGAAAAAAGAGTCGGAATATAAAAAGAATCTTAACAGTGTATTCTCCGATACAGATAAAAACAGCTTCTTTACCAAATATGAGAGAGCATTTAATCTCAGTTACAGGGTTACAGACAAACATGGGATCAGGAATGTCAACGATAATGAGAAGACCTCCTGCTTAAAGTCCATGCGCCTTCTTAAGGCCTTTGATAAGGATCTGAAGGATGCGGATATTGAAAAGGCCATGAGGGCTGTCGTTGCCCTGAAGAATGAAAATGCCACAGAGAAGGAAGCTGCAGACGGCACCGGGGTGATAGAAAAGATCTTCCTGCGTATCCTGGAATTCGATATCAGAGGATTTGAAGCAAACGATTTCGAGGATATGGCAAAGAAGATGGCGGATAATGCTGCGATCGTGGACTTTGCCAGGGGAGAAAATGACTTTATATTCGATGTCTATGAGTCCCTCAGGAGACAGAATAAGGCAACATCCATAAATATGGATGGTCTTGCAGCAGTCCGTGAACGCCTGCAGATCATAAAGAGCTACGGGGATTATTATCTTTCCGCCCTTAAGGTCTATAAGGATCAGGCAGTGATCAAGAATCCTCTGGAATCCGTATTTGTCCTTAATGCCGAGCAGATAAACGCCAAGCTTGAAAAACTGATGGAAGAACCGGCGGAAGACAAGACTGCGGAAAAGAAGAAGAAGCCTGTAAAGAGGGAGATCCCCACCGCTGTCATAGATCATTACGTCGCGGGACTGGCTTACAAAAATGATCAGGCCGAATACTACAAGAATCACGGAAAGGATCTGGAAGAGAGAAAGAAGCAGAAGCTTATAGACATGCTCAAGCCTTCCGTTACGGCATATGATGAGCAGATGAAGCTTGACGTGAAGGTCGAAAGCGCAAAGGAAAGATATACAGAATTCACGGAAAAGCGCAAGGCGAGGATGGATAAGGATGCTGCCTTTGCCCGTCCCTACAAAGTGCTTGAGAAAAATGCTCCGGCTGCCGGCGCGGCAAAGGAGAAAAAGCAGGAGTTTATCGATGCTGTGGAGCATTTCTGCAGCATGGTGCTGAACTTTGATGCATCGAAGTTCAAGGCAGAGAAGGGAACGGATTTCTATAACGATCCGGACAGGTATGCCGCCTGCATGAACATCGTTGAGATCTCGAAAAAACTGGAGCCCCTTCTTTCCGGCAATTATGCGGCCCTGGCACAGGGTCAGGAAATCAAAGCGGCCATGAACGAAGATATGATAAGGGAAGTCCTTGATCGCATCGCAGTTTATAAGAACGGGGAAGAAGTATTGAAGACCTACGGGAAGCTGTCGGAGGTTCCCGATACGGAGGCCTTTGCTTTTGAGGAACAGAAGGCACAGGAGATAAGGAATGCCTTTGCACAAAAGAAGGATAACGTGCTTGCCGGAAACAGGAACTCTGCGGAATTAAAGCTAAGGCAGGCCAGAGGTATATATACGAACAGCGGAAGCTTCAGGACAGTTACGCCTTCCTCGATCTACAGTCTTGCATCAAGGCACACCTTCAGGCGCGGGCTTTCCGTCACGGAACGGGAAAAGAAGATGAAGAATCCCCGTTCTGAGCTTTATAAGAAGATAGCGCTTTCCGAGACCCTTAGCACCAACAGTATAGCCGTGACCGGAAATATGGCCAAAAGAAGAAGGGCCATGGGCTTCAGCACGCGTTCAATGGTTAAGGATGAGGAGTTCAGGGCTCTGTCCGCTTTCTTCACGGAAGAGGGAGAGGCAAACGAGAAAATCGTAAGGGAATTCGCAGAGAATAAGACTGCCGCCATGGATGAACTTACAAGCGGTTTCCTGAATATCAAGCTTGACGGCATAGATCTTTCAACCGATGAAAGACTTGCGGCGTCAGCCGGAAATCTCGAGGAGATCTCACAGAAGCTTCAGAGCTATAAAATGCTCTTCGATGCGGATGCTGAGTATCAGAACAGACTGAAAGAGATGAACAACAACGGAAACGATACCTCGGTCTACGACGTGGTGATCAGGCATATGAAAGAACTCTCCGCCGTGACCGATTACTACAGGGTGAGAAAGCTGCTCCTTACTGATCCCTATTATCTCTCACACTACAATGATGAGGTATCCGCCCTTTACACCAACAATGACTCCAAAGAGCAGAAGGAAGTATCAAAGCTCATCCTGCTCTCGGCACAGTGTGCGAAAAAGATGTCAGAGGTGTTCGGCGGCAGAGCCGCAGGATCCCAGGCTGCACATCCGGATCTGCTGGCGGTGATACAGCATGAGGCGAACATGTCAGAAGTAAGAGGACAGCTTGAGATGCTGGGAAGCCCCGAATTTGCGGAAGGTACAGCTGCCTATATCTCATCCCTTGAAGAGGAACACAAGAAGAGGGCGTACAAGGACGGCAGGATAAATCTTGATCTCATCACCTCTGAAGGTGTGAACGGCATTGTAAAGGAGCTGAAAAAGCTCAGGAATAACGGCGCCCTGAATAACAGGGATCTGAAGGAATATACTCCCGCATATCAGAAAGCGGAGAAGAATGCTTCCCCTGCTACGTCACAGATCTTAAAGTACTATCATAATCAGACTCAGGGCGGAGCTATGGGCTACACGCAGGCTCACTACGGAGAGCTTATTGATAAGATGACTGAGACAGCAGGAGACAGGGAAAAAAGCAGGCTGAATGATTTTTCCTCACGCTGCAGCTTTGAAGATCCTCATACGGGCGAAAAGATATCATATGGCTCGAATATGCACAGGATGATGACGCCTCTTTGCCGTATGGCAGAAGGCGAGATGATGAGCAATGACGAGGTGCTGGAGCTTATAGAGAATCTTAATATCGAGAATATGAAGGATCTGGATATCTCCGATCAGAAGCAGGCAGAGCGTGCAAAGGATATCTACCTGAAGAGCATGGCAAAGTTATACAAGATATATTATGACTATCATATGCGCTTTTATAATACCTATGGTATGCTTGTGGATCAGATCCCTGTTCCCATGCTGGCTCTGGCTATGCCGGATCACATGTCCGATCTGTTTTTCCGCTTTGACGGAGCAAACATGGATGAGCTTATCACCGGCGGTGGTCTCAGTGAAGGCAGAAGAGTGGTAAAGGGCCTTATGGACCTGATGGTGGAAAGAGGGTATCTTACACCGGAATTTGTGGCTGAATTCCGTAAGCTGTCCAATCACGCTTCGGGCACCAGCTATGTCACGACCAATGATACGATCCAGATGACGATGTTTGCCACCGATCAGGGTCCCGATGAACTGGAAGTTACGGAAGAAAAGGTCTTCCTGGACGATATAACCAAACACGGAAATGATCATGAAAACGTCCCTAAGCTGAATAAAGACCAGCAAAAAGATATATGGAAGAAGATGCGCGGGGCGACAGAGCTTCCCGAGGAGGCTTTTGCCAGTCATGAAAATACTGTCATCCGGGCACATAATAAAGAGGATGAGCAGGTTGAAGCCCTGGCGAAGCTTGATACCTACATAAGCAGGCTTTCCGGTGTGGATACGGATAAGCATTCGAACAAGTATATCGTGATGAACAATAAACTCACGGAGCTTACAGCCACCATGAGGACCATTGCGAACCGGCAGACGGAAGACGGAAAGAACGTGGATCCCGCATCTCTTCATACGCTGCGTAAGATGTACGGTGAGCTCCTGGGTGCCGCAAATACTTATCTCAAGGGTAAGAACAGGAAGCATAAGAATGCGCTCTACCGCAGGAGATATGATATAGTCGAATCCATGATAGCGACTATCGAAAAGGATTACTCGACCTTGAACGGCCGTGAGTTCGATAAGTCCTACAGGCTTTCGGATATCCTGACGGAAAGCCGTGAGGAAATGATCACCGTTTCCGAAAAACAGATCAGAAAGTTTGCGGGAGGCGGTAATGAGAGACTCATGTTTACAGGCACCATAAACGGTCAGCAGAAAAAGGTGGCTTTCACAAAACGCAACAGGCTGGAGAACAAAAATATAACCGTTAACCGCTACAGTGAACTGAGCAGTAAGTCGGATAAATACGGCGCAGCCTTCCCCGACCTTGCCCTGATCACTTCGGGTGCAGGCCGCACATATATGGATGCGTTCTTCAGAAAACCGGAGATCGCTCAATACATTGAAGATAAACTGGACAAAAAAGTGAGCACCATAAAGCCGAAAGAGTTCGGCCGGAGATTTGAAGAATATCTGGAAGAACTCTGGAAAAAACACAGCAGTGTATTCATAGAAAAATGGCCCAATGTATTCAGGCCGAAATCCGGAAACGTACTGCTGGGAAGATTCAGGGAGCTGACCAGAGACGGCAGGGAAGAAGTGGTAAGGCACATTGAGAGCATAGGAATGGACTACATCCAGGAAGAGAAAAAGTTACAAACCTATGCCATGGGACACATTCCCGTGGGCAGCAACCTGGATATGAGAAACGTGGCCATGACCATAGTCTCCAGGGAGATGGGCACTCAGAACGTGATCGCCCAGTCCGAGCTCGCTAATGTGCACATTGAAAAAGAGGAAAAGAAAGAGAAGAACAAAGAGGAAAAGAAAGGGAAAAAAGCAAAGGAGGCCGTAAAGGGCGAAGACGGTATCCTTATGGAGTGGATCGAAGGCGTTAATATCGACCAGCTGAGGAGAAAGATAAGAAACGGGGAGATCGAACTGGACAATGAAGCGGATCTCATAGAACAGCTGGCTGATATAGAGGCGACCGACTATATCGACGGAAATATGGACCGTCACATGGATAATATCATGATAGAGCTGGAGGAGACCGGAAAGACCAATGACCGCGGCACTAAGATCATGCGCGTCAGAAGGATAGTGGGTATCGATAACGACATGAGCGGCGGGCTCCTTAAGGCTGAGGATGTGCAGGACTATATATCCAGGCTTGCGCCTCCCGAGCAGATGAGGCTCATGAGCCGCAGCACTGCCAACAGGATACTGGAGCTGAATAAAGAGAGTCTCTTTATAAAGCTGGGAAGCACCCTTACGGAAAACGAAAAAGAGTGCATGTGGAGCAGGATCGAATATCTTAAGCAGGCCATAAGGAAGGCCGACACACCGGGTGAAAAGGGAACACTGCGCATACTGGATAAGGATGATTTCAAAAAGATATCCCTTAAAGAACTGGCAGCGGCCAACGGTCAGGAGGAGAACATCTACAAGCTGTTCTATGAGAGTTCCAGATTTAATAAGGAAAGAGCCTACGAACAGCCCCACCGTTATGCCTGCGAGGAGCAGAAGCTGGATATGAAACTGACTAAGAGAGTTGAGTACAACGATGAAGATTGCTCTTCCAGCGAAGCGCTTGAACTGGGACACCGGTTCTTAAGCAAGAGTTCGAGGACGAGACGGAAAATGATGGCCGATGTACAGTCCAGCCATCAGGTATACGATATGATCGTCGGTGCGGTATATGATTTCAATAAGTATGTTGCCAAACTATTTACAAAGGTTTCGTCTAACGCAAATTACGGAGACGGTGACCCCAGGCACGGAAGCGCCGATCTTTTCAGCAATGAGTGGTCGAGAGCGCACGGTATAAACAGCATAATTGATATCTTCTATATCGATGGAAAGCCGGCAGCAGAGACTCTTCCCGCAGAGACGGAGAACATGATACGGCAGTTCCACGATACAGAGGGGCCGGATGGATTCATGCTTGCAAACCTGGCACAGGATGCGGATCTTAAGGAGATGATCGCAAAGGCAACGATCATGTACTACATCACTTCGGGAGAGCATCAGGTGACCATAGCCAATTACCAGGCAAAGGGCGACGGAGAGGGTGATGAGCTGGTGATCACGGATATCAATCCTTACGTTTATTCCCAGGACTATTTACTTGTGCCCTATATGCAGTCAGAAGATCCCCTCGGAAACGGAAAGATGATCCAAAAGAGCAGGAAGAGCAGGACCAGAAGGTTCAGTGCCATCAGACAGCACGCCGAGGCAAGGAGACAACAGGCCGCAGCGAACGGAGCGAACTGATAAGACAGATGAGGACAGGGGATAACCCCTGTCCTCATCCAGATCAAAATGAATACGCTGATCTGACACAACGGAGATGTACAAAGTCTTTTTTGCATCTGCGCTTAACCTGAACATAACCATGCGTTCTATTGAAAGCGGGGTTCCACAGAAAAAGATCTTGCGGCCTATTATCTGATGCATGAAGAAGAACGAGTGCGCATCGGTATCTCAGGATATCAGCGAGTGAGGAGCCAATACAATTATACTGCGGCTGCCGAAAAGATCCTGGAGACCGTAAAGACTATCGCAGGTTGAAGTCAGGGATAAAATCCTCTTCGGCGCAGCCTTCTTCCTTCAGACGGAAGAAATATTCCGAAAGCTCTTCAGGATCCACCACTTTTCCCGGCTATCCTGTCAGCTCCGCAGGCCCTGGGACAGAGCCTGCAGGAGCGGTAGGTATCAGTTTCAGATCTCAAAGAGGTCACTGAATTCCTTCAGCGCACCCTCAGTCTCGTGGGCCAGTACCTTCTTAGCCAGCACCTTTCCGAGCTGAACGCCCTCCTGGTCGAAGCTGTTAACGTTCCACAGAAAGCCCTGGAACATGATCTTGTTCTCGAAGTGTGAGAGCAGAGCGCCCATGGCCTCGGGAGTAAGCTTCTTTCCTATTATGATGCTGGAAGGACGGTTTCCGGCAAACTTCTTATTGTTGTTATCATCATCCTTGCCGCAGGCAAATGCGATTATCTGGGCAACTACGTTTGCACAGAGCTTCTTCTGGCTGGTGCTGCCCTGGATATCCACATCCACGCCAAGCTGGCTGTCCCTGAAGCCGATGAACTGCAGAGGGATGATATCCGTTCCCTGATGAAGCAGCTGGTAGAAGGAATGCTGTCCGTTGGTTCCCGGCTCACCGAAGAGCACGGGGCCGGTAGGATAGCTTATGAATTCGCCGAAACGGTTCACACTCTTTCCGTTCGACTCCATATCAGCCTGCTGAAGGTGAGCGGGGAAACGGCTGAGAGCCTGTGAATAAGGAAGCAGCGCCGTTGAAGGAAAGCCCAGTACATTTCTCTCATAAACACCGATCAGGGCATCCAGCATTGCGGAATTCTTCTTTATATCCTTTTCCGTTGCCAGCTTATCCTCATCCGCAGCGCCTTTCAGGAAGGCTGCGAACACCTCGGGAGTGAAGGCAAGTGAGAGTACCGCGCCGCCCACAGCGGAGGTGGAGGAGAATCTTCCCCCGATGAAATCATCCATGAAGAAGGCCTGCAGATAGTCGCTGTTGCCCGCCAGGGGTGAGGTCTCGCTGGTCACCGCCACCATATGCTTTGAAGCGTCAAGACCTGCCTTCTTAAGGGCATCCTTGACGAAGGATTCGTTGGTAAGAGTCTCAAGGGTGGTGCCGGATTTAGACACCAGCACAAAGAGTGAATGGGCAACATCTATGCCCTGAAGCACGCCTGCGGCATCATCGGGATCGACATTGCTGATGAAGCGGGCTTCCATATTGAAATTACCGGTCTGACGTGCCCAGTTCTCGAGCGCGATATATATCGCCCGGGGGCCGAGGTCGGAACCGCCGATACCTATCTGTACCACGGTCGTGAACTTCTCGCCGGCGCCGTTTACTATCTTTCCGGCATGGACGTCATTTGCAAAATCGGCGATCTTCTTCTGCTGCGCGGTGTAGAATTCCCTCTTGTTCACTCCGTCCTTAACCACATCGCTTCCGAGCTGGGAGCGGGTCAGATGATGGAGCACCAGTCTCTTCTCACCGGTATTGATCACTTCGCCGTTATAGAGCTCTGCGAACTTTTCAGCAAGCCCGGCCTCCTCAGCCAGCTTTGCAAGTCCTTCCAGGATATCGTCATTCACGGCCTTTGCCGCATAATTATAGGAAAGATCCGCTGCCATGGGCATGGTATATTTCTTTACACGCTCTGCGCCGCTCTCCCCGCTCATCACGTCCTTAAGGCTTACCTTTTCCTTGTTTCCAAGCGCCTTATAGGCTTCGAGCGTATCCAGGTTCTTCCATTCTGCCATATTCTTAACCTCCGGTTTAAATTTATCAGGAAAAAGATCCCCTGATCCCGGCATCATATTATAAATCCACGGAGTATTTAATGCAAGATATAGTTTGACAGCACAAGAAACTCCGGTCCCGTAATTGACGATTATGTTGAAATATGTTAGATTTCAGTGACGCACTGCTGCTGATCGGTGAGAGCAACCTGCCGGGAGGTAAGCTCGAACTGAAAAACAATAAACTGTATGCGGTAAAGAAGTAAAGCTATGGAAATGAATAACAACAACGGGATAAGTCTTCTGGATCAGAAATTCGAATACGACAGCCTGTCAAGGGAGAATATCCTTGATGCGGTAACGCATGTGGATGAGCAGCTTAACCTGAACAGTATAGGAAAGGACCGCAGGCTCCGCTATATGCTGCTCTGTGAGGAACTGCTGCTGGAATATGAAAGTATAGATGAAAATGCGGGATTTGTACTGATATTCAAGCGGACCTTCATAAAGCTTACCGTTATCATAAAGGTAAAAAGCAGGAAAGAGAATATCCTTGAAAGCTCTGAAAGCAGTATCCTGCGGAATATCCTGACGGAGCTTGAAAGTGAGCCGCAATGGTCATACAAAAAAGGCGAGAATATCATAAAGCTGTTCCCGCTAAACTATATGTTCCGGAAAAAGAATATCCAGTATTTCCGGAACTATATGAAAGGAAAGAGGAGGCTTTTTGCAGTTGCATCCTTTCTCCGTTTTGTAAATATGGGTCTGATAGTGCTGGAGCCTCTTTTGTCTGCAGCCATCATAGTGTATTTTAGCGGCAGTGAGATACAGAAGATATTGATCATCGCTGCCATGATCTTCGGGCAGGCTGCAGCCAGCGCCCTGGTAACCTGGGGCGCCACCAGGCTGCTCAATAAAGTGTACGGTACGATAAAAGCCGAAATGCAGAACTCCATCGTTGCGAATGTTCTCAGGATAAACAGCGAGTGCATGGATAAAAACGGTAGCGGTATCTTTACCCAGAGGATACTGACGGATACGGAGAATATCATAGAAGGAACAGATGACCTGCTGGGAGCCACGACAGAGGTGTTCCGCTTCATCAGTCTTATGGCGGCTTTTTTGATCATATCACCGGTCATGTTCGGTCTGGAGTTAGTGATGTTCCTGTTCTATGCCCTTATACAGAATTCGCATGCAAGAAGGCTGGCAGCCGACAAACGCGCCCTCTTCACTGCGAACGAGGGAAGATCGGGTCTTATCAATGAAATGGTCCGCGCCAACCGTGATATAAAACTGATGCATGCGGAGGGCAGTTTCCTTAAGAAGGTAAAGGATAAAGTGGATCTCAGCATAGGACTAAACCGTGAGATGCTCCGTCATTCGACTAATTTCTTAATGCTCCGCGGACAGTTTGTAGCTTTTACGAATCTGGTATATAACTGTGTGCTGGCATTGATGCTGGCAAAGGGTTTCCTGAAGCCGGCGGCAGTGCTCGTACTTTTTAACTACAACGGAAAAGCATATGTGAGCGCCTCTTCGATATCGGGGCTTATCAACACGATACACAGCATCAGCGTTTCGGCGGAGAGGGTTTACCAGCTGATCGGCAAAAAGGATTTCAGGCAGGAGAATTTCGGCAGCAAAAGCCTTAAGGATGTTAAGGGAGATATTGAGATACGTAATCTCAGTTTTTCCTATACGGATGAAAACAATGTAAAGTCGAAGGTACTTGAGAAGATAGATATTCACATCAGAGAAGGTGAATCGGTGGGCCTTATCGGCAAGAGCGGATGCGGAAAGAGCACGCTTTTGTCGCTCATAACGAAGCTTTATGATCCGGACAACGGTGTGATACTGCTGGACGGAACGGATATAAACGAGCTTGACCGGGATACCATCAGGGGAAACATCACCATGGTCAACCAGATGCCCTATATCTTTAATATGTCCATACGTGAAAATCTGAAAGCCGTAAAAGCGGATCTTACTGACGAGGAGATGATACGCGCATGCAAACTGGCATGTATACATGATGATATAGAAGGGTTTAAGGATAAGTATGATACCTGTGTGGGCGAAGGCGGCATCACTCTTTCCGGAGGACAGAGGCAGAGGCTGGCACTTGCAAGATGTCTTATCATGGATCATCCCGTGATGATACTGGATGAAGCAACATCGGCACTGGACAACGATACACAGGCAAAGGTCATGAAGAACCTGGAAGAGTTCCGTGGGAAAAAGACGCTGATAATGTGTGCACACCGTCTTTCCACAGTGATCAACTGCGAAAGGCTTTTCTACATTGCCGACGGGAAAGTGCTGGCTGAAGGAACTCACGAGGAGCTTCTGGAAAACTGTGAAGAATATCGGACACTATACGGAGAGGAGACTGCGGCTGCATCATGAATACCGCAATTATCCTGATAGCGGCTGTATTGCTCATACCAATACTGTTTTTTGCCGGTATAGTTGTATACGCCAACATTCTGATGCTTAAAAGACCTTTCCTCAGACTGTATGAAATGAGAAAGGCCGAAGAGGATTATTGTCCTGTTGAGAAAGTGCCGAAGCTCTTTATCCATTTTCTCCTTCAGATAGAAGACAGGTATTTTTATGAGCATCCGGGTTTTCTCAGGGAAAACATAAGGGATGCGATAGCGTTGAATCTGAAGGCAAAAAAGATAATCTCCGGAGGCAGTACGATCACACAGCAGCTTGCAAAGAATCTGTATTTTAATTTCATGAAAAATTATCTGCGTAAAGCGGCGGAATTCATAATAACCCTGAGTATTGAAAAAAAGATGAGCAAGGATGAGATCCTGGATCTTTATATGAACCTGATCTATTTCGGGAACGGGCTTTACGGGATAACTGACGGATGCGCTTTTTATTTCGGAAAGAAACCGTGGGAACTGACGACAAACCAGATGTTCATAATGGCCTGCGCTCCCTATGCGCCCACAAAGGGCAATATCTTCAGATACCCGGAGGTATTCGAAAGGATAAGGAACAAAAGGCTGGACCTTCTGAAGAAGAGAGGGGAGATATCAAAGGAGGATGAGGAACTGATACGTTCCTACAGAGCAGCGGAGCTGGATCCGGAGCTAAGGAAGAACGATGAGTTCACATTGGATTATCCGGATGAGGTTTGTCTGAACAACGACCGCTTCGGTCCGAAGCCGGTACCGGAAAGGGTGACAAGATCATGAAAGAAGACGATAAGCTGTACAGAAATTTCAGACAGGATGATCCTCAGTATAATAAAACTGAGGCCTGGCCGGCATCGGAGTATCCGGGGGCGGCTTATCATTATATGAGGGAATCCGGCTTTGTTGTTACATCCCTTGCCATCATGCTGAGAAAATGGGGGATAGAAAAGGAAGGGGATACCGGAAAGTTCAATCCGCTGGTACTGCTGGAACGTTTAAAAGAGAAAAGAGCGTATAATCAATTTGCCGACATGGATATATACAGGATACAGGAGCTGTATCCGCTCCAGTATCTGGGGCCTGTGGACTATTCCTATGATGTGTTGAAGGAGTGCTTTGAAAAGGAAATCCCCTGTCTGCTGACAGTGAAGGGAGAAAGAGATATTTCACATTTTATAGTGCCGGATGAACTGACAGGAGACGACGTACTGGTGATAGATCCCCTTCATGGGGAGAGATATCTGAGCGGATATGAAAAGATCTATACGATACGCAGGTTCAGGAAATGCCGCGACGGCATGCCGGAAAGCTTCTTTTATGTATGCGGGAACAGATATCCGCGTATGAAGTCTCCGGAGGGATACGGACCGCGTGTGGCGCTGACCTTTGACGACGCGCCCGATGAAAAGAATACTCCGGCACTGCTGGATGTACTTAAGGAGAACGGTGTAAAAGCGACCTTTTTCATCATCGGTGAAGAGATAAAGGACAGAGAAGCCGTACTGAGGAGGATAGCGGAAGAGGGGCACAGTATCGGAAACCATACCCTGCATCATGAAAGCCTGGCGGTCTTAAGCGAAGAGGAATATACTGACACACTTAACAGCACCTCAGAGCTTATACGGGAATGCTGCGGTGTAAGCCCCACGCTTATGCGTCCTCCCATGGGGATAATGACGGAGTCAAAGATGAAGCTGGCGGAGCGGCTCGGATATAAGGTCACGGGCTGGACACTGGATACCAATGACTGGAAGATACGCGATAAAGACCGTGTGGCAGCGGCAGTACTTGAAAATGTGTCGGACGGTGAGGTGGTACTGATGCACGTCACCCACAGCTCGTCCGTAGAGGCTGCAAAGATCATCATCTCCGGGCTTGCGTGCAGGGGATACAGGATGGTCACGCTTGAGGAAATGCTGAGGACAGGAGGCTGACCCTGTCCTTTTTATGTTTGTTGGACATTTGTTGGACAGAGGGTGATATGATATAGATTATTGTAAACCCTCCATGCCGAAAGGAGCGGAAAGAATTATGAGGATTTCTAAGGGAAAAAGTATCAAACACGCTGAAAATGAGATAAATACCTCCTTACAGGAGAAAGAAAGCCTGAAAACAAAAAAGAAGGTAGTTGATCTCTTTAACGACAGCTATGATGATGATGAGATCATCGACACAAAGGAGAAGCTGGACAATACCCGTGAGACAGTCAGCGGTGAAATGCCCAAGGATCTGAACGTGAGCTTTGGCCCGATAGAGAACCTTATGCAGAATATGCTCAGCGACACAAAGAGCGCCACGGGCTACAAAAAGGTGAGGGCTTCCATTAAGCTTTATTATGCTGCGGGAGAGGATGAAGCCAGAAAATACCGTGCCCTGGTGAACATATACAAAAGCTGCAGGATCTATCTGAAAGAAAGATCCACCGGGTCAAAAAAGAGCCGGAAGACCAATTGTGAAAACCTGGTCAGACAGCTGGGCCGTTATATAGAGAAAGATCAGGAGATAGAAAAATGCGGAAGATATGACTATCTCCTTGAAGAAAGGGAGTTAAGTGATGATGAGGTCGATGCCGAGATAAGGCTGGCAATAGATGCGGCTGTTCCCGGAAAATTTGCGGATGTCAGCGACAGGACCAGGCGGAATGCTTTCAGAAGAAAGATAAAGGATGTAAGAACCGCTAAACGCTTTCTCAATGAAAGGGAGCGGAAGGACAGTGAATTTCAGGCTAAGCTTGACATGATAAAGGAAAGTCTTGGGATCAGGAGCGAAGAAGGGATCAACGGCGCCGACGGGTATAAGCCCCAGGTGGTGGATGAATCCTTAAAGGCCTTTCTCTCCATTTATGACATGGGAGACGAAGGGCTGCTCCCTGGTGGTGAACGTATCTCAAAGGAAAATCTTCCCAAAGAGATGATCAGAGCTCTTTACAGCGATGATGAAGACAGTAAAGAGATAAGAAATAATAAAGCCCTTGCACTGGAGACAATGCTGTCTTCCATGCTCACATGGGATCTGAATGAGTTTACATACGAAAAACCTGAGGACCTGATGAAAAAGCCCGATCTGCATAAGCTCATGAACAAGCTGGAGCTGGCAGATAATGCCGATGTGATGATCGATGAGCTGAAGCGGCTGAGAAGAGAAGCGGACTGCGGCTTTGACCTTACCGACAACCAGCTGGATGAGATAAGCGCCCGTATAGGCTTTCTGCGGGAGATCAGCGAGGAATACAGAGGGCGGATCTCCCTGATGTCCAATCCTTATTATGCACTGCTCCTGGAAAAGGATCTGGGAAAGCTTGATGAACAGAAGATAGAAAAACTTGTCAAGCCGGATGATGTCTTCGATGATGATGGTAATAAAGAGAAAAAGATCGATAAAAAGGATCCGATGATCAGGGATTACCTGTTAACCCTCGGAATGAGGATAAGACACTTTGATGCAGCGGTCAGTGACAGAAAAAAATATGTCAGGGGCAGGAGTATGTCAAAACTCGAAAGGGCTCACCGTCTGGGCCGGGATCACAAGCCCGGTGCTCCTGATGCCGTAAAGTTTGAAGAAAACCGCAGCCTTCTTGAGAAGAATTTAAAGACACAGAAGGATATTGCAGACAGGAAGAAGAGGGAAGAAGAGGCCCGCAGGAGACAGGAAGAGAAGGAAAGACAGGAAGAGCAGGAACGGCAGAGGCTTGCGAAAGAGGAAGAGGAGCGCAAAAAGCAGGAAGAACTGGAACGGCAAAGGGAGATAGAAAGGCAGAAGGAAGAAGAGCGTAAGAAGCAGGAAGAGCAGGAAAGGCAGAGACGGGCTGCAGAGGAAGAGGAGCGCAAAAAGCAGGAGGAGCTGGAAAGGCAGAGGCTGGCAAAAGAGGAAGAGGAGCGCAAAAAGCAGGAAGAGCAGGAAAAACTGGAAAAACTGAGAAGGGAAGCAGAGAAAAAGGACCTGAACGACAGCGTTAAGAGCCTGATCAATGAAAAAAGGGCTAATGATATAGCCGAGCGTGAGAAAGAAAGCGGTAAGCTCAAAGCGGACAAGCTCGAAGCAATAAAGAAAAGGGATGCAAGAGAATTTGACCGTTTCAGTAAAAAGACGGCAGATAAGAATTTTGCAGACCTGATGGCCAAACGAGAGGAAGAACTCGAAGAGCTCAAAAAGAAAAAGCTTGAAGCGATAAAGAGAAGGGATGCAAGAGAGCTTGCCAGGCTCAATAAGAAGATCATCACGAAGGAACGTGAGAAGCTCGATAAAGAGGCCCTGAAAGTAAAAGCCGAAGCAGGAAGGATAAGGGCTGTAAAAGACTCCATAAAGGCTGTGAACGCGCAGTATGAAGCTCTGAAGGAGATAAAAGCCGGAGAAAAGGATGCGGAAAAGAATGCTGATGCTGCGAGGGAAGCCGTAAAGGGAAAATTTACGGAGCTTACCGGGATCGATCCTGCGGATCTCGAGTTTATCCCCACCGATCAGCTCTATGCCCTCCTGAAGGGAAATATAAAGATCGCAGGTGATACGGAAGGTATAAATGAAAAGCTGAATACGGAGTTCAAAGACCTTACGGTTAAATTTGCAGAAAGTGATGAGCTTTCGGGGCAGTCTGTCCGCAGGCTTATGAACAAGAAGGATCTGAGCGCTGCCGAGAGCCAGCGTCTCTATGAATACAGCATGTCCGTAATGCACCGTAACACCGGTATAAAGGATCTTAAATATGATTCACTGAAGACCATGGACCTGGAAAAGCTGTCAAAGCTTGCACTGAAGGTTTCGGAATGCCGTGGGTACGGGCCCGATCTTAAGAATGAGCAGGACTGGTCCTCCGTTCCGATGGAGAGTCTGGATAAATGCGGGGATGCTGCCGCCGATATCATGGCACAGCTTTCCGGGGTGGATGCTGCCCTCTTTAAGCTCATCCCCGTGGCTGAGCTTTACGGAATGACACAGGAAGCTCTCAACGAACTCCTCAATCCCGAGGAGCTTAAGAAAAAGACAGATATCTGTGTTAAGCGCGGTGAGTATATCAAGGACAGGATGGACAGGGCAAAGGCCGCAGCGGATTCCGGCATAAAGCCTGAAATGATGATGATAGTTGAAGAGCTTACCGGGATGGATCAGAGATTCTTTTCCGATATCCCTGCCGACAGGCTTAAGGAGGTCGTTTATGACCTTTCGGCCAAGGCCTATGGCGATACGGAGTTTCTCGAGGCTGAGTGCAGGGAGCAGTTCGTGGTCATAAGACAGGATTTCACCGAAGAAAAGCTCATGGAGAACATGTTCGCATATAAAGGAAAGGTGGACGCTTTCCCGGATACCCCTGAGATGTCTGAAGGGTTTATGGCAGTGAGCTGCAAGAGGGACTATGCCCTCCTTTACCTGATGAACCAGCTTGGTATCAAAGGCACGGATCTGGGTATCTTTGAGGGCGAGAACGATGATGAGCGCTTTTACACCATTGCAAGAGATATTTCCCTTATCAAGAGACTTAAGGCCTTTGACGATGAGGAGTCAAAGGAATATATGACCGTGGCCGTAAACGAACTGCTCTCTCTTGATATCCCCGATGAGATGATGGATAAGATCACCGGCCTGCTCGGGATGAAGCTTGAGAAAACCGATATCAAAAAAGAGACCTTCGAGGAGCTGAAGGGCGTAAAGGCTGATAAGGAGTATGTAAAGAATACGGAGCTTTTCCCCGAAAAGAAAAAAACGGGATACAGGAAGAATGATCTTTACTCCGAGATCAGAAAGTCGGAATACGAAAAGCATCTTGAAGACCTGAAAAATAAAAAGGCCAAAAAAGCCCCTAAGCTCAAAGCAGAAGCCGGCGTGTGGAGTGAGGATTCCCGTAAGGTCATTAACTTTACCGGTGACATTGTGAACAGCTTCACAGCCGGGAAGGACAATACTGCCGTACTTAAAAAACTGCTCAAGAAGAACAGCAGCATCATCAGGCTGGTATCAGTGGCAAAGGAAAATAAGGATAAACAGGATCCCTTTGCGGATATAGTCGTGAACATCACTGCCGAACAGAGACGGATCTTTGATGAGATAAGGAACATAACAGCAAAGATCGCAGATGCAATGGAAGCGAACAAGGGCCTTTCTCTCGCAAAGCTTCTCGAGTCTCCGGAAATGGATAAGTATCTTAAAGAGGCCTCCGCGGAGGTGGAAGAACGTATCCTGGCATTTGAAAAAGAAGTGACCGATAAGATGGACAGCATCACGAACAACATCTACGACCAGGTGGAGGGCATGGGCGTCCTGCCGCTTATAAGCGATCTGGATGATCAGGAAGCCTCAAAGAAACAGAAGGTGGAGAGCGGCAGGCAGAAGCTTGATTACATGCACAATGAGCTCCTCTATGACAGAAACAGGGGACAGGGTAAATTTATCGAACAGCTGACTTCAGGATACTATAAGAACGCATCTCCCAAGAGCAGGCGTTTCATGCTCTCCTATGTCATAAAGGATATGAAGAAGAAGACGGAGAAGCTCACCAATGAAGAGCAGGGCGGCCAGTATTTTGCTTCAGCCATGAAGGGCGCGGGACCCCTCATGCAGAAGCTTATACAGGGACTTCCCGAGAGGATGGTGGTGCCGGAGCTGAGGGATGCCGTCATGGTAGTCAAATCCAGCTTAAGACCCATTGATGAGAAGTACAAGAACAGCGTATTTGAAACGATCAAGACAGAATCCAAGGGAAAGATCACGGAGCTTACGGAAATAAGATCCCTTGGTGCGGCGTCTGTTGCGGAGACATTCCTGTGTCGTGTTTCCGGACCGAAGCAGGAACCCCGGGAGGTGGTCATAAAGATAAAGCGTCCCGATGCGATGGAACGAATGGAAGAGGAACTTCCATTTATCAGGAAGTGTTCCCGCTATGCGGATATGTCGGATGAGGAGATAGCAAAATATGAAAGCTCGGAGAAGATCCGGAAGGATTACCGGATAGGCGTTACGGAATCCGGTTTCCAGGCTCAGTTTTCGGCGATCGAGAAGGAATTTGACTTTAAGAACGAGATCGCCAATGCTGAGCGCGGAGAGAAGAACTACATACACAAGGGGCGCAGGGTAAATACCGTAAAGATCAACAGCCAGTTTAAGAAATCTCCCGATTATATCGTTATGGATCTGGCTGAGGGCAAGACTGTGGATTCCTACATAAGGGATACACGCAGTGAGATCGAAAGCAATATGAAACCCTACGAGGATATTGACGGTAACGGACGGAAGAAATACTACATTACTCCCAAGAACATCAAAAATATTGAGACTACCCTGAAAAATCTCAACGGGCTTGTGAAGAGCACGGCAAAGAACCAGGATATGGTGGCGGATCTTGCATACCAGTGGGTCAAGATGGCGATCTTCGGCAGCAGCAGCTTTTCCTATAACGGAGAGAATTTCCATCACGGAGATCTTCATTCCGGTAACATAATGATAAGCGAGAACGGTACCACTGTTCTTGATTACGGAAACTGTACCGTGTTGCGTGACGAAAAGGTGACACAGATAGTGGGCATGATGGTGGCAGTGGTGGCAAACCGCACGGATTTCTTCGTAGATGCTTTTGACGAGCTTCTCGCTCTTTCGGAGAATGAGGATGACAAGAAGTTCGGAACCAGCGAATATATGGGTTACTCACGGATGTCCCTTGCCCAGAAAACGGAATTCGAGAAGAAGCTGAAAGAGATATTTGCCCTTGGGACAGGCGAGGATTCAGGTAAAAAGATCCTTTTGTGTCTTACCGTAGCCCAGGAGCTTGGGATCAAGCTTCCCAGGGAGATACAGAATTTCTCACAGTGCCAGCAGCGTCTGGAAAACAGTGTGACGGAGTGCAAAGATCTGTGCATGGATATTGGAAAGACCATGAACAGACTGGTCACGCTTCCGGTCGATCCCAGATATAAGGATGTACCCGATCCGATCATAATGCTCCATGAAAATCTGCAGAAAAAGAAAACAGACGGCAGCAATATGTATGATAGTGAAAGTGCATATAACATGGTGGTCAGTGAATTTGCGACAGATACCGCCAGGGAAGCCGGCATGTATGTTGAGCAGCTCGATCCCGGGAATCAGAAAAACATGGAAAAGTTCCGCAGAAGGTATTTTTGCGGTTTTGAAGATCTCAAAAAAATAAAAAATGATGCTATATTCAGTCACATCAAGGATTTTCACAGGCTGAAAGTGCTGTATAAAGAGTGCAGGGCCCTGGTTGAAAGCGACCGGCCCATCCCTGATGAGAAGAAGGAAGAACTGGCAACCTTAAGACAGCAGTTCAATCTTGATATACTGACTTCAGAGATCCTTTCTTACCGGAATGACGGGAATAAATACATTAACTATATGACTTCAGCTGTCGGCCATGACGGCAATTTTGATGAAGAGGACTTTGAAAAGCTTGAGTACCTGTTCGAAGAGTATCTTCCTAAAATGCTCACCGCCGCAGAAGAGGTAGATAATTATCTTACCGTAAAGAAAAGCAATATAGGAACGAAGATGACATTAAAAGAAAAGCGTGAGTATACGAAGCTGGTGGATAAGGTGAAGCGGTCCGTAAAGAGAATGGAGGCTGTCAATGTAAGAATGGATTCGAAGACCTTAAATTCTCTCAGAAAGCTCCTGCTGGAAATGACAGATCCCGCTAAGGCAGCTGAAGTAGAGGATAAGCTTTCCAATATGCTGGATTTCGATACGGGCACATTGCTGGATACCTTTAACAGATTTAAAGAGGCATGCGAGTCCTTTGCCGAGACCGAAAAGACCGGAGATAGGGAAAAGACGGAAGTAGAGAAACAGCTGATGGAAGATGCCATTGATGATTTTATCGTGGAATACGGAAATAGTGCAATAGATATGTTGGCACAGTATAAGGAAATGATATCGGATACCCAGGCGGAGAGTGCGGTGGATCCCGATGACATGGCGGATTTTTCGGATAAGATGGCCAGCTGTCTGGAGATACACTATGTACGTGCTGCCGGTAAGCTGGGATTCAAATACGAGTCGGAGATCGACCGTATGAAGAGAATGAAAGCTGAAGCGGAGAGAAAAGAAAAAGGCATTGAACTGACCGAAAAGGAAAAGAAGAAATTAGAGAAGGATGAAGCGGATTACAGGAAATCCCTTATAAAGGACAAGAAAGAGCGTGTGAATGAGTTAAAGAAGCTTGAGGTGCTGTATAAGCAGAAGCAGGCAGAAAAGGAACTGCGGAAAAAGAAGGCCGAGGAAGCAGAGGAAGAGCGTAAGAGAAAGGAACTGGAAAAACAGCGTAAGGACGCTGAAAAGCTTGCAGCGAAAAAGAAGAAGGAAGCCGGGAAGAACAAAACCGAGAAGACGAAGAAGAAGTAATACCGGATGAGTGAAGATGCGCTGCAGCAATACAACGAAGCTTTCCGCTCCTGCAGGCTCTGTCCAAGGGCCTGCGGGGCCGACCGCTCTGCCGGAAAGAAGGGATTCTGCGGGGCAACTGCGGAAATGCGCATAGCCAGGGCAGCGCTCCATTTCTGGGAAGAGCCCTGTATTTCAGGCACGGAAGGCTCGGGAACCATATTCTTCAGCGGATGCGGCCTGGGCTGTGTCTTCTGTCAGAATCATGAGATCTCGGGCAGAGTAAGGGAGCTTCCGGGAAAGACAGTGAGTCCCGGAGAGCTTTCGGAATATTTCTTCCGTCTGAAGGAAGAAGGTGCAAACAATATCAATCTCGTGACCGCGGATATCTATATACCATCCGTGGCTGAAGCTGTGAGGATCGCAAAGGATCAGGGTTTTGATCTTCCCTTTGTGTTCAATACAGGATCATATATCACGGTGGAGAGCCTGAAAATTCTGGAAGGGCTGACAGATATCTATCTGCCGGATGCGAAGTTTTATTCGGAAAAGACCGCGAAGCGTTATGCCGCTGCTCCGGATTATGCAAGGGTTTCAAAGGCGGCCATAGCCGAGATGGTGCGGCAGTGCGGAGAGTGTGTATTTGATGAAAAGGGCATGATGAAGCGCGGCGTTATCATACGACATCTGCTCCTGCCGGGAAGGCTGCTGGAGGCAAAGCTTATTTTGCAGGAGCTTTGGAAGGCCTATGGCGACAGGGTATGGTTTTCGCTGCTGTGGCAGTATACTCCTCTTTCATCACTTCCTGATGGCTTTCCGGAGCTTGAGCGGAGGGTTTATCAGAGAGAATATAAAGAACTGTGTGATCACGCCGATAAGCTTGGCATTCGCAATGCCTGGATTCAGGAAGAGGGCTGCGCGGAAGAGGATTTCATTCCCGATTTCAACCTGAGATAACGGTAGAGCAAACAGCAGATCTATCCGACATCTGTTATAACAGTCCGAAGGATCTTCTCTGCGGCTGTTGTATAATTGTATTGGTTCTTTACCCTCTGATATCCGGAGATGCCGATGCGGACACGTTCCTGTTCATGTATCAGATAATATGCGGCAAGCTCCTTTAATTCCTCCCGTGAACTGAAGCAGAGTATTTCTTTTCCGGGAATGAAGAGCTCATCGATCTCATCCTGACGGTTAGTGAGAACACAGCCTCCAACGCTCATGATATCAAAAACTCTCTGCGGAACACCGCTCTCTATTGAACGCATGGTTATGTTGAGATTAAGGGAGGATGCGAAGAAGACCCTGTACATCTCTGTTTCATACTCAACCGGCGGATGTACTCTAAGCATGGGAATATCTGCAGCGGTCCCGGTATCTCTTGTATAGAGATCGACAGCAAAGAAAGAGGAGAGATATGACAGTATCTCCCTGCGTTCCCTGCAGCTGAGTTCTCTGTCCAATAAACTTCTCACCCAGAAAGCTTTTGTTGCAGAAGGATACTGACCGGTATTCTCTTTTTTTATCACGCGGTACAGGGGATCGATGAAAGAAGTCTCATCCGTGACTTCAGTTTTAAGGCTGTGGTCCCAGTTGCAGAAATACTTGTTGAAATATGAATCCAGCTCTGCGCCGGCTCCGGGAAACCGGGAGGAAAGCGAAACAAAGGCAGCGCTGCGTTCCGCATTGTGATAGAGATTACCCACAAAGGAGATGTCGCTGCGGTATTTCCGTATGTCCTCGTCGCTTATGTTGAGGCCGGCAGCTCTCTGCATGTTTGCGGCAAGGGGCAGATAATGCAGGTGCTTAAGGCCGAGGGTTTTAAGCTTCGCCAGTTCTTTTCGGTCGAAGAGGAAGATGATATTCTCATCATAAAGGGCTTCTTTTCTGTACAGCGCGCGCTGCGGACAGTCATAGACCCAGCAGACGTATATGCGTCCGAGGAGATGGGCGGCTTCCGCCATCGCTGCAGAAAAGTCCACCGTAAGGAAGATATCGGCTGTTCCTGCCTCTTTCTTTACGTTTTCCAGATCTTCATCCGAATATTCGCTGTCGGGAACTCTGTATTTGCTGCGGTCTATATCCCAGCCCAGCTCCACAGCTCCCCACAGTATGTCCTCATGGACGGATACCCTTTGTCCGAAAAAAAGCCATTTCACGGTATTCTACCTCGGTTATCATTATTGCAGTCGGATTATAACATGTATTTTCTTCCTGCTCAAGGATAAGGGACGGAGATGTTCTGAATGGTTTTCATTAAACTTTCACATTTAAGCTGCCGATATAGAGGATACAGGTTGCGGACCGTCACGGCCGGATGCTCCGGGCCTGAATAAAGCTGATCATGGGCACAGGGAGGGGAAGTGACGACGGATAAGGAGATCCCCGTCTGTTTCTTATCCTTTTCAATGCCGTAGAAGGAACGAAAGTATTGACAGGTGTTCATGAAGACTGGAGGTCTTTATGATCATAAATTCGTCGCAGCTTGCGATGAACGCTTCGCGCATGTACTCTTCGAAGAGCAGCAGTACGCAGGTCGCGGGCTGGGCCGGCCGGAAGCAGGCGGAGGCGGATACGCTCCCGAATAACAGGGAGACCTTCCGCGGGTTTATAAACGCCGGCTTAAATGACTGGAGCAGGCTCTCGGTGCGGGGCAGTGAGGCGGAGCAGCTCAAACAGATGGAGAAGCTCCGTAATCAGATACTGAACGAATTTCTGGCCAGGATACATGCCTTATTCCGGAAGCTGCATTCCCGGGATGAGGGGAATGCAGCCTATGCCGCGGGTGATTCGGGAAGCATCATGGTGCAGAACAGTTTTTATTATGAAGAAAGTGAGGAGACGGAGTATTCGGCCGCGGGGAAAGTCATTACAGCAGACGGAAGGGAGATAGAGTTCGGCGTAGAGCTTTCCATGAGCAGGAGCTTTGCAATGTACTGCGAGGAAACCTATGAGTTCAATCCCCTGCCCTCCCTCTGCGATCCGCTGGTGATCAACTTTGACGGCAGCATCGCCGATGTGTCGGATCAGAGGATATGCTTTGATCTGGATGCTGACGGGCAGCAGGATACCATCGCCGCATTGGGAGCCGGGAGCGCATATCTGGCGCTGGATCTTAACGGGGACGGGAAGGTCAATGACGGAAGCGAGCTCTTCGGAACAAAGAGCGGCAACGGTTTTGCGGATCTGGCGGCTTATGATGCCGACGGGAACGGATGGATCGATGAGGCCGATCCCATATTTTCAAGGCTTAAGCTGTGGGTCACGGATGCCGACGGAAAGGAACGTCTCTACGGACTTAAGGAAAAGGGGCTGGGCGCCATCTGCCTGAGCAGTGCGGACACGGGCTTTGATATAAAGTCCTTTGAGGACAACAGTATGAAGGCGCGCATCCGAAAGACCGGCATCTTCCTTTACGAAAACGGCATGGCGGGAACCATGCAGCACGTGGACCTGGCAAAATATTGAATGATCTTCAGGGCAGGGGGTGTGACTCCTGCCCTTATATTTTGTGCTTGTATTCTTTTTTTGGTTGTGCTATGCTCATTTCAGAGCATGGACAGATTCTTGTTCGACCGATTCTGAAATATTCAATGACTGAAGATCTCCTGTGCTTATACCCATTTTTTATGTATCAGCAGAGGAGAAGGTTAAGACGGACGGCCATATGATCTCCTCCGCAGCAGTTATTATTGTAGGAGGATTGAGTATGGAAGAAGAAAAAAACGAAAGAAAGAAGATAAAAGAAAAGCAGGACAAGAAAGGCCGAACTAAGAAAAGAACCAGAGAAAGACTGCAATACCACCCGGCGCTATGCAACACAATGGAACTGGAGCTGTATTATGATAGGGAGCTGCTGGAGTTTCTGCAATGTGTGAAGATGAATACCCTGCCCCGGGAGATAGACTTTCTGGTGATACGGAAGGAAAAGCCCGGTGAGATAAAGAGCGAGCTGGGAAAGATGTTTCGGCGATGCAACATATGGGAGTTTAAGAGCTACAAGGATGGGCTTGGTGTTCCGGTGTTCCACAAGACCATGAGCTATGCTGATGAGTATCTGTCATTGCATAGTGAGATCGGCGGTATAGAAGATGTAACGCTTTCATTTCTGAGGGAGGCAAAACCGGTAAAGTTGATAAAGTGGCTTAAGGGTCAGGGGTACAAGGAAGAACCGGGGCCAGAATGGCTGTTGAGGTTCAGTAGGAAATGGGGACCCGGCATACAGATAGTGATCACGGCGCATCCCCAGGCACCGGCGCTGCTGCGGGCTTTGTCACATAAGGCGGAAAGTGATGATATAAAGAAAGCCAATGCTTATATCGAGCGTCTGCCGGAAGGGGAAAAGCATAAGGCAAGGCTTATAATGGAACTGTCGTACAGGATAAACGGAGATAAACGAGGAGGGAATGATATGGGTGGTTTTTTCGAAACGTATGTGGATCCGCTGGAGGAGACGATAAGAAAGCAGAATGAGCAGCTGGAGCAGAAGGATGAACTACTAGAGCAAAAGGATGACGAACTGGAGAGGAGCAGGATCCGGATCGCCCAACTGGAGGCGGAGCTGGCGGCAGCAAGAAAATAACCGTACAAAATACAACCCCGGGGGAGCCCCCGGGGCATTTGTTATTCTTCTTCCATTTTCTGTAATTCAACCAGTTTTCTGGCGTATGCCAGAAGCCGGTCTCTATATGGTCCTTCCCAGGCTTTTACTATGACCGCGTCAATCCTAATGCCATCATGTAAGGAAACATAACCCACTTCATTAGCGGTTGAAGACAATTCGTTTAAAGGGACACCCAGATAGTCTGCTATCTTCAATAACCTGTCAGACGGGAATACACCCTTTTTTAACTGTCCGATGTAGCCGTTGCTGAATCCAAGGTCTTTTTCCAGACGGGAGAGGGGGATCTTATGTTCTTTGCAGTATTTTTTTACCAGTTCTACTTCATTCATAAAAAAATGATAAATAGATGTTAATCTATTGACAAATTAGGCGATTCTCTATATACTTTAAACATCCACTTAAGCTTAATAAGGATTATAACACAAAAAATCGCATCGATGCAATACTAAAAAACGAGGAGGGAATGATATGGGTGGTTTTTTCGAAACGTATGTGGATCCGCTGGAGGAGACGATAAGAAAGCAGAATGAGCAGCTGGAGCAGAAGGATGAGCTGCTGGAACGGCAGAATGAGCAGTTGGAGTGGAAGGATGAACTACTAGAGCAAAAGGATGCCCGAATCGCCCAACTGGAGGCGGAGCTGGCGGCGGCGAGAACGTGAGCAGACATTATTCATATGAAGCTGTGTGTGGGGGCGGGAGAAATCCTGCCCCTATTTTACCAGCTTGACGGAAAGAATGAGGCAGATTATCGATGCCACGAGGGTCACGATGCCGCAGACCGCGTCGGAGCCGGTGAAGCCTGCAAGACCGCCAAGAGCGGGACCGATGGCGAAGACACAGATGTGCTTTGACATTTTTATACGGAAGGCTTTTGTGAGTTTTTTGCGGTCATGCACCCTGTAGAGCAGGAAATCGGCAAAGTCCTTACTTATCACCATAAGGCCCGAAAAGAGGACCAGCGTTCCCGCAAATATTAGAAAAAGTATGCCCATAGGTGAAGGTTCCATAGTTCTGACTCCTTTCTCCGAAGGCAGATATCCGGAATCTGCCTTTAGACAAGTATTATCAGAAAAACACCTCTTTATCAAGCAAAAAAGTCCATATATTATGGTTGTAATATTATTTTGGTTGTGTTATGCTCGTTTTAGAGCATGGACAGATTCTTGTTCGACCGGTTCTGAAATATTCAAAGACTGAAGATCTCCTGTGCTTATACCCATTTTTTATGTATCAGCAGAGGAGAAGGTTAAGACGGACGGCCTACGATCTCCTCCGCAGCAGTTATTATTGTAGGAGGATTGAGTATGAGAAAACACACAACAGGCAACTACCATGATGCGAAAGGGCCGCTTCCGTACAGGATGACGAACGATTATCTGTTCAAGGCGATGCTGCAGGAAAGTCCGAGGGTGCTGAAAGAGCTTATCTGCTCGGTACTGCACCTGGACGGGGACAGGCTTCACAAAGTTTCGATACTGAACCCCATCATACTCGGGGATAGTGTCGATGATAAAGACATAGTCCTGGATGTGAGGGTGGAGTTTGATAACAAGCTTGTAATAGACCTTGAGATGCAGGTTGCAAATCTGCAGAACTGGACTGAACGCTCGGTATACTATGTCTGCAGAAATCTTACAAGATTGAAAAAAGGTGGCAAATATACTGACGTAATCCCGTCAATACATGTTGGTTTCCTGGATTATACGCTGTTTTCAGAACATCCGGCATTTACTTCGTGTTTCCGCCTGATGGAGGAAAAAGAGCATTATACTTATACGAACCTGATTGAGATCCATGTGGTGGATCTGACAAATATCGGCCTGGCTACAGAGAATGATAAGAAGTATGGTACAGATAAGTGGGCGGCATTGTTCAAGGCAACGACGTGGGAGGAGTTGAAGATGCTTGCAGAAAAAAATCCGGCAATAGATGAAGCGGTGGAAGTCGTTTATGAGGTTTCCGAAGATGAGAAGATCCGTCAGCGGATAGAAGCCCGTGAGGATTATATGCGTACTATGGCCGACATCAACCGGAAACTGAAGGAGAAGGATGAACTGCTGGAGGAGAACCGGATTCAGTTGGAGCAGAAGGATGCCCGGATCGCTCAGTTGGAGTCGGAGCTGGCGGCAGCACGGAAGTGAGTAAATGGAGTCAACAGTGGAAAGATAGAGATTGTAGATAAGTACGTTGATACAGGTAAAAAACCGGAAGTTCGGAAGGAGGTACGGAGTATGGAAGGATTTGGTCGGATGATCCGGGAAGAAGGGATAGAGATAGGCGAGAAGAGAGGCGAAAAGAACGGCCAGAAGAAACTGGTAGAGACGGTTAACCGGCTTCGGAAAGGGGAGAGCCGGGAGAGCATCCTCAGTTCTGGAATAGATGCAGGCACAGTGGATCTTGCAATGCAGATAAAGTGAGGGGCTTTTATGATGAGCGTACTTACCGAATATGATGAAGAAAAGCATATGCGGCTGACTAGGATCCAATCCAAGGAAGAAGGGAACCACGGGGACGGACCTGGTGGTCCTGAAGGACCACCAGGTCCGTCCCCGTGGTTCTCCCAGCCCCTTGGTTTTATTTCGCTAATCATGTTGTAATCCAATTTGTTATGTGTTATCATTTCTTCAGAGCATGGAAGTAATCTCACTCATACAGTTCTGAGACGTCAGAAATCTGCAGATCTCCTGTGCTTAGACCCTTTATCTATGTATAGCAGGAGAAGACGGATTAACTGACGGATGAGCTGTCGGACGTGCATTTTCTCCTGCACCGGTTTTATTGAAGGAGGAAATGTATATGGTCAACAGAGAACACAAGGACAGGCTTTTCAAGATGATCTTCGGAAGGCCGGAGCACAGGGAATGGACCCTGA
>JAFWWB010000066.1 GCA_017518185.1 Lachnospiraceae bacterium | reverse complement strand
CTAAAGTTTTCATTCGTGGAATACTCCATGGTATTTTTGACACCGCTGATCTTTCCGTCGATATTATCCCCTGTAGTGGGTGCGATCCCCGTAAGTCCCGTGGGAGCGGCCGGACCGTTCATTTTGTTGATCCGCCAGGAAATGGACTTCTCATCTGAGGTACCGTCTTCCCATCGGTATTTATCAGTGTCATTCAAAGCTATCGTCACCACATATTCGCCGGGCATCGATGCTGATGCACCTGACACACTGAATATTTTATTATCATAATTCCCCATGCACATTTGATGGGAGCCGGTATAGTTCAGTTCCTTTGTCACCTCCGGGACCGATACATATACCGGATTGACCGTAAGGATCAGATCCGCATAACCTGTTGCAGTAGAAGATTCATACTTCACGCTGATCCTGCTTGTTCCGACGGACTTAATGATAAAATTGCAATTTCCGTCATCTCTTTGATTGCCGCCCTGCACCGCAGCCACTTCCGGATGACTGCTCTCCCAGGTCCATGTCCCATTCGAGCCGGCATTTTCGCATGTGGTTACGGCCCCAAGTGTAAGACCGGGGACTTGGTCATAATTTATGGAGATAGCATTTCCCGAGGTAATGCGGACGCCGGCATCGTATTTTCCTACAAAAAATGCATCCACGTCGACCGTTCTCGTGTCGTAATTCGTCGAGTCAACATTCACGCGAAAGGAAATAGACTTACCTGCAGTTATATTATTCTGTATATCTCTGTTTATGGACACCGTCGCCAGGCCGTTTTCGTCCACGTTTACGGCAATACCGCCCTCGATATGCTCAAATCCGTTTGTTGATAAGGTACGTATCCCGGGGTAAGTAAGTTTACCTGCATCCGCAGACAGCTTCCCGGCCACAGATAACGTAAAGGTGTTTGCCGAAACCGGCACTTCTATCTTGATTGTCGGGATGTTCCAGGGATAACCGGCCTTTGCAATCGAAAAAGCCATTGTATTGTCAGCAGGCAGTCTGTAGTTTGCCGCCTTATTACCGCTCAGCGCTGCGGCTGTGGCGATATAAGGCTCTCCAGTAACGAGGGTATAATCCACCTCGGCATTCGCATTCACCTGCTGCCCTGCCATGCATACGGTCACCGCTGCAGGATCTTCATTCTTTGCAAGGTTTGACAGCGTGACTGTCGGAACCTGCGGCTTTCCGTTATAAGTAAGCCTCGTCTCACCCCAATTCAGGCATACCGTCCTGGGCTCTACCGTCAGGTTTCCGGAGACAGATGTGACAGTGTAGCAGGAAGTCACCTCGCCGTCACCGTTATAAGAGACAGTGAGCGGATAGGTCCCTGGCTCCGGATAGGTCCTCTGTATTGCGGCTTCCTTGGCATTTTTCCACTCGCCGTCACTCAGATATTCAAGCTTTACCGTGCCGATATGCTGATGTTCCTCCGGGGTAACAAATCCGTTTACTATCGGAGTCAGAGCCGGAAATTCATCACCATAGGAAATACTTGCATCGGGCACCCTTATGGTCAGCGGAGCCGTGGCGATGTTGACACTGATACATCCCGGCTCGCCTGGCAGCAGATCATTAGCTGAAGCCGCACGATACCAGACATGGTAGGAGCCGGCCTCCCATGCGCTGAAAGCATCTCCGTATCCATCCGTCGGAGCTTCGTTGTTAAGGACCAGACTGCCGTCGCCGTTTACCAGCAGTTCTCCGTTTCCTTTGGAGATCTGCTGAACCTTGTACTCCATTTTCGTATCAGCTTCGCCGGGATAGACCAGCAGCCACTGCTCTTTCTCGAAGCCTTGATATTTCAGATCCACTCCTGCTGCAGGAAGCTTCGTGACACTGGCCCTGTGCAAGGTGATCTCCAGGCTGCCGGGTTGATAGCTGATCTCATAGTTCCCGGTAACATCTGTATCCCCTCTCTTGATCACAGCGCCGTCGGCCGTGGTCGTGCCGTTTTCTGCAGGCTTGAATACAAAACGCGGATCGGGATCCGGGGTCAGGGTCAGGGCCTTGAGCACATGCCCGCTGCAAATGCCTTTATCCGTACCCTGCTCGCAGCTTGCAGCCATTTCTTCTATCGCTTCTCCAATCTGGATGGTCTGATCGTCAGCTTTAATGTTAACGGGACGCTTTTCGATATCTGCCGTCACTGAAGCCGGCTGGGAAAGAAGGTTATAGTTTCCCGCCTCTGCACCGCTAAGGTAATATCCTCTAAAAGTCACTGTTTTACTGGTACCTGCATCTGCACTGTCAAAGCTTGCATTTCCCGATACAATATGCACATCATCGCCATCGGCCATATTTTCAAGCTTTATGGCCGTGTCATTGATCTTTGCCGCAGTGCTGTCGTCGTAGACTTTATCGTCCGCTGTGAGGCCGCTTATCGTGACCTCTCTCTTGATTATGGTATATTCGACACTCACGGTCGCCGTGCTGTGGGTTTTTCCATCCGAAAGAGTGATGCTTGCCTGATAGGTCCCCACAGCTTCAGGTGACGATGTCACTTTTTCGCCCCAGGAATTTCCGCTCTTTTTCTGATAGTATACAGGTGCATAGCCGCTGATGCCCTGATCATCCGTTACGATCGCCGGCCATTCATTGCTGTCATAGACGATATCCTGTTCCGAAGGGGCATGCAGGGTAAGAACCGCAGGGTTATTGTGCAGTTCGCACCCCGGATCACTACAGCTTGCAGTGATCGTGCTTCCGTTGACAGAAAAGGTCAACTCATGGGTATGACTGAGTTTGAGCGTCTTTTTCCTGATCTTGCCGTTCGGGTCCGAAATTTCCCCATAAAATTTCGTAGAATCGTCACCGACCAGCTGAAGCGTCTGATAGGGAGCCACCCTTACATTCCCGTAGTACTGTTCTGCGTATATGAAGTCATCCGCATTTCTGCAGCCAAGTGTGATCCGGGCCTTCTCCGGACCTTTATAAAGATACCCGTCACCGATCCCGGAATACGGGTCATTTTGGGCATTATTCGGGCTTACCGTTACCGTGACCTTTCCACCCAGGATTCTGATGTCTCCGCCATAGGAATGCTTGCCTCCGCCGATACCGGTGCCCTCGGCATTTGCACTTACCGTTACCGTTCCTCCGTAGATTTCGATGGTGCCGTCGGTCACTTTTTCTGCATTCTTTGTAGCGCTGATCTGGCCGCCTCCGATGGCCGCGGCGTATTTTCCGCTCAAAGAATTGATCGTTCCGCCGTAGATGCGGATCGTGCCGTAATTCTGATTGTTCTTTCCGCCGCCGATGGACGCAGCATCCGTTCCGCCCTGGGCATCAATGTATCCGCCGTATATATTGATATTCCCAGAGGATCCGCTGGGGTTGTCACCGGTCGAATCACCGCCGATGGCTGCATTTTCACTGGCTGCATTTGCGATCAATCTGCCCGTTCCTCCGCTCTGGCAGAAGATATTGAGCGTATTATCCCCCATCACGCTGATACCCCACGGTACGGTAAGGGTATAGCCATCTCCCAGGATCAGGTTTACTTCTCCCGTTACTTTTACGCGGTCAGGCAGCGTAATGGTTTGATCGACATAGTAACTTCCGGCAGGCAGCTCGGTGTAGTCTTCCTGCATCAGGCTGTATGCTTTAAAACCGGAGATCTGTCCATGCGCACCGATATAGCTGATCGGACCGACTTCCACCCACTTAGCGTAAAGGATCAGGTCTATATCAACGGGTCTAGATGTGAAAACGAATTTGAATTGTTCTTCAAAACTACGATCCGTATACCAGCCCACAAACCTATACCCCCGCTTTATGGGTGTCGCCGGCATTGTAGCCAGCTTGCCCATTGCAAGCGTCTGTGCTTTAACCGGAGTGCCTCCGTTGCTGTCAAAAGTAACTTTGCAGACATTAAAGGAATCAACGGGCAGGATCTTTTTCCCCAGGGAGTCGTTGATATTTTCCGGCATGACAAGAGTTGAGGTATCTTCAATAATAAAAGCCCTGTCAAAGTTAAGCGTCCCCTGATAGCCTTCCGACAGAATATAGTCGTCTTCGCGGCAATGGGAAAGATGTATCTCTGCGCCGGGCCCTCCGATAGCGGTGTCGCTCTGGCTGCTGATATCTCCGTAACTGGTAAAGCGTTCGGCAGTGATCTTTCCTCCGTATATGGTGATCTTTCCGCCCTTTCCGTCAACGCCGTCCTTCCCCGCCTTGCCGATGGCCGCGCTGTACATGGAGCCCTTTGCGATGATCTCACCGCCGTGGATCGTAATGCTTCCGGCATTACCGTTTTCTTTTCCGTTCAGGAAGCTGAAATCTCCGTTATTGTTATTGATATTATTATTGTGATTATTACTATAATTTGCAGGGCAGTCGCCGCCGATAGCAGCATAATAATTCACCTTGCTGGTACTCGCATCAAGCTTTCCGCTATTTCCCTCCTGGGAATAGATGGTCAGAGAGTTTCCCTCCGCAACGCTGATGCCCCTGTTTCCCGCATCGCCCCCGGCATTAAGGGTCACACCGTCGCATATTACAAGATGGACATCGCCGTTTACCTTCATGCGGGAATTCACGTTCACACTCTCTGTTACCACATACCAGCCCGTATTCATGGAGACGGTGGAAGCTGTGACGATCGCAGCGTCTTTGCCTTCCGGTAAGGTAACGCCATGTTTCAGTTCTCCCGAAACGGGGTCATATGCGTCAAAGGTCAGCACGCAGACGCGCACGGTCTTAGAGCCGGTGTATGAACCTTTGCCGTTGACCGTGAGGCTGTAAAAGCCCGGATCCTTCATCGACACGGACGTATCCGATCCTTCTTTTTTACAGCTGACGGTGTAATCTGTGTCTTTTGTGAGTGTTTCTCCGATATTGTTTTCTACCACGGGGTCGATGTTACCGCCTGTATGCCGGTAGATCATTTTTACGGATGCATCCTCCAGGTTTGTACTCTTCGTTGCCCATTTCGCATAGAGATACAGATCGGCTGTCACTTTTGAATCAAAATCATAGCGGATCTGATAAGCCTCGTCCTGATACCAGCCTGCAAAATCAAGGCCGTTATATTTCGTTCCCTCTTTAGGGCCATCCGGCTCTGTAACTTTGCTTCCCTCCTTCAGGATCTGCAGCGGCGGAACGGTTCCATATCCTCCACAATCAAAGTATACGGCATAAACCGTATCGCTTGTGGCCGTAAGCTTAAAATCCGTTAATCCCTTCACTTCGGAAGCATTTGCGGCAACATAGTAAAGACCGTCAGCGTCAACGAAGGTTTTCCCCGGTTCGATGGCAACATTCTGATTTGTATTCAGGAAAACGCTGTTTGCGTTGACAAAGTCTGTTTCATTTTTCCAGCTCAGCAAAATAGCAGATCCATCGTCTCCACTGTATTGCGAATGAAGACCACCATTCGTTCCCTTTGCGGTAACACGACCACCGTTGATCGTTATTCTTCCGCCGGACCTGATCCCGAAATTATCATGAGGCTCTTCGGTATTTTTTGCTTCAGCATAGACCTCACCGTCGTTGATCGTTATAGAATCGGCCTTTATTCCGGATGCGCTGTCCTCTTCGGTAACAGCTCTGATGCTGCCGCCGTTTACCGTGAGACAGCCGGTATGATCGCAGAATATCGCATTAGCGTTCTCGTCGTATGTATGGGCTTCTATGGTACCGCCGTCTATGGTGATGTTATGGGGACTGTACAAAGCATGACCAAATTCGCCCTTGGTAGTGGCTGTGACATTGCCGTCCTTGATGATGATATTCCCGGCACTGCTTATTCCATGACAGTCTCTGCCGTAGGCATTGGCTGTGACATTGCCACTGATCGTGATATTACCGCCGGCGCTCAGCCCGCATCCCCCCGACACTTCATCAGTTTTAAATTCGTTTCCGGCATCCGCTATAACGGTGCCTCCGTTGATCGTAATATCTCCGGTACTGTTAATTCCGTGGCCGTTCTTTTCACTTGCCTCGGCAATGATAGTACCGCCGTAGATTGTAATGTCCCCGGCACAGTTTATTGCACAGGTCCTCTCATTCGTTTCCGCCAGGGCATTCAGGCTTCCGCCATTCATAACGATAGTACCGGTACAGTTTACAGCATGCAGATTACCGTTGGCATCAACGCTGCCGCCGTTGATGGTGAGTTTATCCGTATTGATCCCGTAGCTTCTAGAACCCCCTACTGCGCAGCAAGTGATCTTTCCGCCAAAAATGGCAAGCTCACCGACATTTATGGCATCACCGACTTTTTTGTCTTCAGGCCTTCCATCAGGAGTTGCGCTGCTGGAATAAACCTTCAACTGTCCTGCATCGTCACCTGTCGACTGGGCATAAATATTTAGCTTGATACCATTTTGGGCAGCATTATCATAGGAACAGCCTAAACCTGCTCCTTCGTCAATACCATCAAATTCGTTTGTTCCGATACTCATCTTTCCACCATCCGCAAGGATGATATGATATTCCCCATTTCCATTCAGGATAACGGAGGTGTCGTAATCGATCTCTGTACTGACCACATACCATCCGGGAGCGAGCTCAGTTTCACTTTCGGAAAGGATCACGGCAGTTTCGCAGGTCTTTTCCACGCCGCTTCCGTCTATATACATGACATCGCTCATTGTCTGTGTGCCGCCCGACCTGACAATGTCTTCTTCAGCTTCGATCTGTTCCTCGGTCTCTGCTTTGATATCTTCTGCAGAGCTGCCCTGCTCCTCCTCTTCGGCTTCGGTCTCGTCTGCATATACGGTCTGATCCTCGGCTTCGACCGTATACCCGGCCTCATCTTCAGATCCTGTCTGATCCCCGGCTTCCGCTTCTTCTTCATCTTCGGATCCGGCCGGATCTTCTGCGTCTTCTCCGTCTGCGGATCCGGCCGGGTCTCCGGTTTCTGCTTCGCAGACGTCAGTGATAACAGGTCCCTGTGCTGTCTCTTCTTCAGGGTTGCCGGTCATCTCTGCTTCGCCTGATGTCACAAACTGTCCCGGCTCCGCCCCATAGGCCGTCATCGAGACACAATCAAACAGCATCAGCACCATAAGCCCTGAAGCCATTTCCCTTTTGATCTTTTTGCAAAACTCTCTCATCTGTAGTACCTCCAGCTTATTCAACATCACTTATTTGAGGTCTAATTATTTACTCTGTTAACAGCTGTATTCCCGCATGATCGCTCTCTTCTGCTTTTCCAGTTCCTTCTCGGCATCAAAACCGCTCTCCGGTGTATATACAAGCCCTACCGCATATCTCGTAACTGCCGCAAGCATCAGATGCAGCGTGGTACTGAACATCTCTTCCTCCGGTTCGTCCGTCCGGACCGTATGATCCTGCCCTGCTCTCGTATACATCACGTGAAACCCGGCTTTCATTCTTTCAATTAGACCCCGGTATGGCTTCACCACCTCCGGATCGATCTTCTCGGACTGGATATATACATTAAAAAACTGGTTAAAACGCAGCATATCCCTTCTCTTCCGGTACATTTCGATGTAGGCTTCCAGATAGAAATCAAATATCTGCACTGCGCTCATACCTTCGAAGTTCCGGCTCGGCCGGCTCGCCTGGAGAGCGATGATCGTCTGCTCCCCTACCCAGTTTGCCACAGCGACTACGAATTCCGGCTTCGATCCGTAGTACCGGTATATGCTGGCGCTGCCGCAGCCAACAGCAGACGCTACATCCCGCATACTGACAGCTTCGATGCTTTTCCGCGAAAAAAGCTCATAGCCCTTTTCAAGCAGCTCTTTTCGTCTTGTCTCCGTGTTTTCTTCGCCTCTGGCCTTACTCCACATTCCGTTCAGTCCATTCTGTGATTATCTGCACCCAAAAGAAGGCGTTTTTCAACGCCATCATGAGGCATAGTGTATCATCACAAGTCACAGCTGTCAAGCGGGAACGGAACCCTTTTTCCGTATATATATGGGAGGAACAGACACATGAAAAAAAGAAACTTGTTATTTTGACATTTATTTTTTCTTCTTCGTCCTGCCGGAATTCTTCGTTTCCTGCTTTCCCTTTACTTCTGTATTCTTATCCGTTTTTTCATCTGTATCTTCATCCGTATATTCATCCCCGGCATTCTCTTTTTCGGCCTTCTTTTCACTGTTCATCAGTTCTCTGAGGCTGCTTCGGCTGACCACGGTCTGTGAGGATCTGCTGTTCCTCGTGTTCTTGGGCAGCTTTACGAAGGTTCCGTCATCATCCACATAGGCCGTATGGACATATTGCCGGGTATCCTGCGGCAGCTCCTTAAGCGCCAGCTTTGCACTTATGAAGGACTTGAAGCCGGTATAGATCACGGCAAAAACGGGAACGCCCACCAGCATTCCTCCGAAGCCGAAAAGGCCGCCAAAAAGCGTGATGGCGAAGATCACCCAGAAGCCGGGAAGACCTGTTGACTGTCCAAGGATCATGGGTCCAAGTATATTGCCATCAAACTGCTGCAGCACTATTATCAGTATTATGAAATACAGGCACTGTTTAGGATCCACCAGAAGGACAAGGAAGGCGCTGGGGATGGCTCCGATGAAGGGCCCGAAGAAAGGTATGATGTTGGTCACGCCCACGATGACGCTTACCAGCATCGCATACGGGGTCCCGATTATGGAGGTGGCTATAAAGCAGAGAAAACCGATGATTATGGAATCAACGATCTTTCCGCCGAAAAAGCCCTGGAAGGTGTTGTTGGTATAACGTACATTGTGGATGAAGGCGTTGGCAAGATCCCTCTTCATCAGTGCGTAGACTACCTTTTTGGCCTGGCCTATCATGAGTTCTTTACCGGAAACAAGATATATGGAAATGATCAGGCCGATTATAAGATTGAACAGGCCCTTCAATATGCTGAAGCTTCCGGATAAAAGACCTACCAGTGCCGTATTTACCTTACCCAGTACATTTTCATTGATCCATTGGTTTATCGGCTCGGAATAATTAGCCATCACCTCATTATAGCCCTTCTCAAGGCTGGGATGCTTCTCCAGGATCACGTTCATCTCGTACTGGAAATTCTCCATATATTTAGGGAAATTACTGACTATGTTCTGGACACTTTCCGCTATGGAAGGTATCACCAGACTGAAGAAGCCGTACAGCAAGAGCAAAAAGACCGTATAGGTAAAGATTATCACAAGCATGCGTATGCGGCGCTTGATCTTTCCCTTGGCGGCTCCTTCCCTGCCCTTGAAGATATGATCGTAAAATTTTGCATACAGGAATCTTTCCTCGATGAAATTGACCACAGGGGAAAGCAGGTAGGCGATCACGAAGCCGTCGATAACAGGTGTTATTATCGAAAAGATATATTTGATCCCGGCCTTAAAGCCTGCATAATTCATGATCACCCTGTAAAAGACGATGATCGCCGCTGCAGTCAGGAAGACCGTGACGCCTATATGTGTGTATTTTTTCTTTTCTTCTTTGTCCATGCTGTGATTATACCACTACTTTCTGTATTTTTGTATCGTTTTTATGAAGTATTCCGGCAGATCGCTGTCAAACAGGATCTCTTCGCCTGAAGACGGATGTATAAAGCCCAGGGTCTTTGCGTGTAGTATCTGTCCGCCTGAAGCCATCTCAAAGGCCTTTTTACCTGCGTAAAGAGGATCTCCAAGCAGGGCGTGGCCTATATGAGCCATATGTACACGTATCTGGTGGGTGCGGCCGGTCTCAAGCCTGCACTCTATGTGGCTGCACTCCTTCAGCTCCTCCAGCAGTGTATAATGGGTGACGGCCCGCTTGGCATGGAGCAGATCCTTATGCACGCACATCTTTTTACGGTCGGCCGTGTCCCTTCCTATGGGAGCATCCACCGTCCCTTCTTTTTCTTTAAAGCTTCCGTATGCAAGGGCCTGATAGCTCCGTTTCACACTGTGATCCTTAAGCTGCAGGGATATTGCTTCGTGAGCCCTGTCATTCTTGCAGACCACCAGAAGCCCGCTGGTATCTCTGTCTATCCTGTGGACTATTCCGGGACGGAGCACTCCGTTTATACCGGAAAGATCATGGCAGTGATACATGAGCGCATTCACCAGTGTTCCGTCATAATGACCGGGGGCCGGATGCACAACCATCCCCCTGCTCTTATTTACGACGATCACATCGCTGTCTTCATATATGATATCTATCGGGATATCCTGGGGAAGGATGGCCGGGAAACGGCTTGCGGGCATTTCGACGCATATGACGTCTCCGGACAGTGTCTGCGCGGATGGCTTGGCCGGAGCACCGTTTACGGTGACAGCCTGATCTTTGATAAGCTTCTGGAGATAGCTTCTGGACTGTTCGGGCATCAGCTCGGATAGCAGCCTGTCAAGCCGTATCTCTTCCTGTTCTTCGGTAACAGTAAAACGAAAGCTCTCCGTATCCGTCATGCATCCTTTTCCTTTTCGGACGAAAAATTGAGGAAAGTAAGCTCTTCGTCTTTATAAACAAAGAGCATCATTATCACCATGAATATGCTGGCGCAGACTATGCATATATCTGCCACATTAAAGATCGGAAAACGGATGATCACAAAATAGATGAAATCCGTAACGCTTCCCTTGATGATCCTGTCGATAAGATTTCCTACCGCTCCCGCGATCACCAGGGATGACGCAATATGAAGAGGCAGGAAACGCTTAACTGCAGGGATCTTTGAAATAAAGATACAGAGGCCCACGGAAACAACCGCCGCAAGTACGGAAAACAGAATGCTCTGTCCTTTCAGTATGCCCCAGCTGGCTCCGGTGTTCTCGAAATGGTAAAGCTGCAGCACATCCTTTATGATGCTCACATAGGAACCGGTCTCCAGCTTTTTGCGGCAGAGGTATTTGGTGAACTGGTCGAAGAAGATCATCACTGCAACTACGGAGACATCATAAATATAATAAGGCGTTATAAGCTTCTTTTCCTGCATCAGTCGTTACTCTCCACGTAATGTATCTCTTTGATCCCGGCGAGTATATCTTCATCGCTGAGATCCTTTTCGATATAAGCCTTGCCGACACGCTTGAGCAATATGAACTTTATCCCGTTCAGGGCGGCTTTTTTATCGGACTTTGTAAGCTTCAGTATCTCCTCATCATCGATATCGTCAATGCTTATCGGAAGACCGAAGGGAACGAACATATCTCTTATCTCGTAGTATTCGTCCTTGGAAAGCCTTCCCTTCTGCCAGGATATATAGGCTGCCGCAACACTGCCCAGAGCCACGCACTCTCCATGGAGAAGCTTGAAATCCTTATACTTTTCAATGGCGTGGCCTATGGTATGTCCGAAATTGAGGAGGGCGCGGTCTCCCTGCTCAAAGGGATCGCGCTCGACTATGCGCTGCTTGCAGATGCAGCAGTGCTCTATCATCTCCTCCAGTACCGCGCTCTCGCGGTCGTCTATCTCCACCATGTTTGAAAGCAACCACTCATAGAAGGAGGCATCCATGATAAGCCCGTATTTCAGGACTTCACCCATGCCGGAATTAAACTGTCTCTTGTCCAGGCTCCTTAATACGGAGGTGTTGATATACACAAGTGAGGGCATCTTGAAGGCGCCAACCATATTCTTATACTGGTCCAGATCCACTCCGGTCTTTCCGCCTATGGAGGAATCCACCATGGAAAGCAGGCTGGTGGGGATCTGGATAACGCTTATACCTCTCATATAGATGGCGGCACAGAAGCCTGCCATATCGCCGGTGACGCCGCCGCCCAGGGCGACCACCGCATCGGAACGCTTAAGACCGGCTGCGAGCATGCCTCTTAAAAGCGCAGTCACGCTGTCGAGATTTTTGCTCTCTTCCCCTGCGGGAAAAGTCAGTACAGTAACCTTTTCAAATACCTTTGAAAGCTCGGCGGTAACCTCTTCGGAATACATGGGGCTTACCTTATCGTCACTTATAAGGACGGCATTCCTGTCTTTGAAGCCAAGCTCCTCCAATGCCGGGGCCAGGCCGGCAAAATCCTGCTCCAGCTTTATATCGTATATGGGCTTTTTGTTCATGGAAACACTTACGGTACGCGACATGTTTTTTCTCCTTAATCATTCAAATACGAACTCATCGTCCTTCAGCACTGAAGCATCCAGCGCTATATAGTCAAATTCATTGAGACCGTATCTGGTATTGGGCTTTACTATGGCATATTCATCGTTCTGGTATATGATGGATATCTGCCGGAAATCGGCATAGCCCTTGTTTATATTGTAGACGCCTACCAGCTCACCCTTCATGCTCACCGGGTATTCGGCCAGGTCATCGGGCTTCAGGAGGTAGTCTCCTATCCTCAGCTGGGTATCGTCAACATAGAAATACTCGTCGTCAGCGGAATACACGCTGATCTCCATTCGTTCGGACGAGGCCGAGCCGTTCTCAAGGAAGGTCTTGCGGAGGAAGGTACAGCTGTTGCCCTCTCCCACATCCAGGGCATAGTCCTTAGGCACAAGGAAGAATTCCTTATGAACAATGGATGACACAGGTATCTTAAGGCCGTTTTCGTTGCTCTCCATCAGTTCTACATCAAGAAAACGGTCGGTGCAGAAGTTGACTACCGAGGTGTTGAAGCCCAGTATGACAAAGGACTGCTCAGCATCCACGGGCACAACCTCCACCGATGCCCAGAGCTTCTGCTGGTTCTTGGGAAAACGCACATATACGTATTTTTCTGCCAGCAGCTCCTGTGCCCTCTCGGGCTCTGTGATTATTGCCACGCTCCAGTTCTCGGAGGTAAGGAGTTTATAGACAGGAGTATCGGCGCCAAGAAGGGCGTTATTGCTCAGCTGCTCCTTTTCATAGGTGCTCTCGTCAAATATGGCCGGGGTAAGTCCGTTGACCGAAAGGGATTCATAACCGTCGGTATGATAGATGACATAGCCGGGTTTTGGCGCATATCTGAGTTTTATGGTGTCGGAAGCATAGCTGGTGCCGAGGCTGTTTACCGTATCCAGGACGCTTAAGTTTTCAAGCTTCAGAAGGGAACCGTCCAGGGAATACATGAAGTCATAGCATTCGCTGAAACGGACAGGAGAAAAGCCGGCTGAGAAGTTCATTATCTCGCTTCTGAGCTCCTTGAGTTCCGTATCGCTTAAGCTGCTCTCCCCGGAAGAGGCGCTGTAGCTGTCTTTTATGGAGCCGGTCTCATCAATGGCATATACCAGATCCCCGGAACCCATATGCTCGCCCTCACGGGCAAAATACAGGACGTAGCCGGTATCGCTCCCAAAGACTACCTCCTCTTCCTTCAGGATAACGCCCCTGTAGATATTGTCCATGGCCAGTGAACCGGAGCGCACCTGGTAAGAGGCAACGTCCTTGCGGTTCAACACCTGTATGATCAGATAGCCCAGATAGACAATAAAACAAAGCAGGATTACAAGAATAACCCTGCTTTTGCCTGCATCCAGTTCTAACACTCCGCGTTTCGGATGTCCTTCCATGATCCTTAAAGGGAGATGATCACCTTATCTTTGTAGCTGTCGGGAATATCCGCATCGGTAGCTGCGATGCTTATGCAGAACTTTACGCCTCTGCTCTCGCCAAGCTTTGCAAACTTGTCAAGGACACCCTCAAGTCCGCTGTTATCAACGCAGGCTATCCTCTTGAAGTTATCGAAATACAGCTGTTCAAGATCGTGATCCTGGGAAATGATCCCGCAGATAAAACCGTAGAATTCGTCAGCATTTTCGAAGGAAAACTCTGAGATATCCACCAGACGTATCCTGTTGTTAAGCTCATACATGTGCTTTGCGTTCTTGTCCACATAGACAAGATTTCCGACTGCTTCCTTGACCTGATTGTTGGCACGATCCAGCATTTCCCTGGTCTTGCCCTTGCCCTCGTTTCCGATGATCAGCTCTATCATGTTTGAAATCTACCTCCCGGATAGCTTATTTTTGTGCTGCACCTATTATACCGTAAGGCGCAGATTTTTACAATAGTGGAATTATATAGCAAATGATATTATTTATTGTGTTTACTGTAAGACCGTATCCTCGCAAAGCTCACTTGCGGTGTTGTAGAGGCCGTCAAAATCTCCTGCCCCCATGACCACGGCTATGAGGTCATGGCCTGCACCAGAACGTGCGTAAAAGATTATGCATTTTCCGGCTGCTGAGGTGCTCCCCGTCTTACCGCCGACTATGCTCAGCCCTGAAGGCACGTCATAGCCGCCTCGCAGATACTGGTTTGTGGTGCTTATCGCCTTCTCCACGGCGCCGCCGTCTGCGCCGGTGTAAGCTATGGTCGTGTTCACGGTCTGTATGATCTCAAGGAATTCAGGATGTTTGGCCGCCTCCTGGAACATCAGGTAAAGGTCATATGCACAGGTATAATGCTCGTCCTGGGTGAGTCCGTGGGGATTCTTAAAGGAAGTATGTGTAGCGCCGAGGCTCTTTGCGCGCTCGTTCATCATCTCCACAAAGCCTTCCGTGCTGCCACCGATATACTGGGCCAGCGCCAGGGCGGCATCGTTTCCCGAGTATACAAGGGTGATGTAGAGAAGGTTCCGTATGCTGATCTTATCACCTTCTTTAAGGTTGAAGAGCTGGGCTCCCTCTTCCCTGATGGTTACATCCCCAACGGTTATGATCTCGTCGAGATTTTCACAGTTTTCCAGCACAAGAAGCGCTGTCATGACCTTTGTAAGGGATGCGGGAGCAAGTCTTTCATTGGCATTATAGCTGTAAAGAACGGTCTTGTCGCTGATATCATAAACACAGGCAGCCTTTACAGTGCCGGGATCTATGGTGCTGTTTTCGGTCAGATCGGCAGCTGCAGCACAGAGATCCTCCGCAAAAAGCGGCATCCTGGCGGATTCCGAGGCCTCTCCGAAGCTGAATTCCGGATTGGAATCCAGACTGCCGTAAGGCATGCGCACTTCTTTCTCACCGCAGCCTGCAATCAGAAGAAGCAGTCCCAGACAGATTGCAAGACCTTTTTTATTTATAGAATTCACGCCACTCAAGATCTCCTCTGTCAAGGGATTTTATCAAAAGCTCCGCGCTGGCCAGATTGGTAGCCAGGGGAATGTTATGCATGTCGCACAGTCTCAGAAGATGGAAGGTATCCACCTCGTGGGTCATGGGATTGAGAGGATCCCTCAGGAATATGACCATGTCTATCTGGTTGTGTTCCAGCTGTATGCCTATCTGCTGCTCTCCGCCCAGTTTCCCGGCAAGGAATTTATGCACGCTTAAATTGGTCACCTCTTCTATAAGGCGGCCTGTGGTGCCGGTAGCATATACCTCATGCTTGCTGAGTATGCCGCGGTAAGCTATGCAGAAATTCTGCATAAGTTTTTTCTTTGCGTCATGCGCGATCAAGGCTATCTTCATATCAGAACCCCTCTATATTCATATCTTCCTGTATAAGCTCGGTAAACGAGATGGTACCCGATGCCCTGGGCCTGGGTCTTCTTAGTCCGACGCTCAGTACGAAGCCCATTCCTGCGTATAGGCTTATGAGCGAGGTCAGTCCATAGCTCACGAAGGGCAGGGGAAGACCGGTATTGGGCAGCAGTCCCGTTGTAACGCCTATGTTTATGAAGCTCTGGAAGCCCACCAGAGCCCCCATGCCGAAACAGATTATCCTTCCGGCGTCGTCCCTGGCCTTAGTACCGATGAAAAAGCATTCGGCCGCTATGAACATTTCCAGTATTATCGTTATCGAGGTCCCCACAAAACCCATCTCCTCTCCTATTATGGCGAAGATGAAGTCGGTCTGGGGCTCGGAGATGTAGTTGCCGTTCTTTACCGAGCCTACCTCGTTATTGTTAAGGCCCTTGCCCCACAGCTGCCCCGACCCTATGGCTGTGATGGAATTCTGCTGCTGGTAGGCCGTGGATAAAGCGTATTTTTCCGGCTGCAGCCAGGCAAGTATACGTTCCTGCTGGTAATCCTTGACCAGTGTCTGGCCGGGCTGGAGTATGAGGAACAGCAATATGACTGCCACAGGTATCACAATGGCCAGTGTGGTCAGTATGATCTTATGCGAAAGACCTCCCACATAGAGCACCGTGCAGAAGATCAGCATGATCATTATACTGGTAGAAAGATCCGGCTGTTTATAGATCAGCAGGAGCACCGGCGCAAACAAAAGCATCATGATCAGCAGGTTCTGAAAGCTGTTCATACGCTCCCTGCGCTTCATTATAAACTGTGCGAAAAAAAGTATCAACAGGATTTTTGCGGTTTCCGAAGGCTGGAACCTTATTCCGGCGATCTCTATCCAGCGCTGGGCGTTGTTGGTGGACTGCCCGAAGAGCTGGACCATGAGCAGCAGACCTATATTGCCGGCATAGATGAGCCAGTAGAGCTTCAGTATCATGCCGTAATCGAAGGCCGAGATCATGAGCATGGCAAAGAAGCCGAAGATAACACCGTAGATCTGTCTCATCTGGAGGCTCTCCTTGGCGCTGCCCACAGCAAGTATGCCCACGATTGAGATGCCTATGATGAGAACCACCAGCTTGATATCGAAATATTTCAGTTCAAGCTTCTGCTTTCTTTCGTTCATCAGTCACCTCCCGAAACAGCGGTAGCGTCGGAAGCCGTACCGGTGATCAGGCTCTCGGCGATCTCGGGTGCGAAGTAATACTGGAAGCAGTCGCAGGCAACCTGGGCCGCGAAGTCCGAGGAATAACCGTTTGCTATACGGACGGCGATGGCGATCCTGGGATCCTTTGCCGGCGCATATCCTACAAAGAGTGCGTGGTTGGGCCGGTTTGTCTGCTCCTGCGCCGTTCCCGTCTTACCGGCGGCGCTCATTCCCTCGATGTTGAAGTAGCTCTTGTTTGCCACCACCAGCTCCATTCCGGTATGTATGCTGTGCCACAGTGTGGGATCAAGATCGATGGTATTCTTTACTTTGGGTACGAAATAGTATTCGGTGTTTCCGCTCCCGTTCCTGATCTCGTGTATCAGGGTCAGGTCATAAACGGTCCCGCCGTTAGCCACTGCGGAAACATATCTTGCAAGGCCTGCGGTGGTATAGTTATGGGTACCCTGTCCAATTGCGGAAACAACGGGATACTGGTCCGAGATCCTGGGCTCTGATTCCGCGATCTCCACGCCGGATTTCTCTCCCAGTCCGAAAAGCTCGGCATAATTTTTCAGCTTCTCTATACCGGTGTGGTCGTTATAACCGGTACCGTCATTTGCCAGCCTGTAACCCACTTCGTAGAAAAAGTAGTTACAGGAATTCTCTATACCGCCCGTAAGATCCAGCTCTCCGTGGTTGCCGGGATAGATCCAGCAGTTATGGACTGACCCTGCCAGTTTTGTGAAGCTTCCTTCGCAGGTGATGGGGGTATAGATATCTATTACGCCCTCGCTGACGCCGGCCACGCTGGAAACCATCTTAAAGGTGGAACCCGGCGCAGTACGCTGCTGGGTGGCGTAATTCCACAGGGGATTCGACTTATCCGCCGAAAGCTTTGCCAGATAGGCGGAATCAGCCCTGTTGGCCAGTCTGTTGTTATCATAGCCCGGATAGGATACCAGGGCAAGGACCTCGCCCGTGTTGGGATCAGTCATGACCACCGAACCGGAACAGGGATCCAGACCAAGCTGGGCAGGGGTTATCTTAAGCTCCAGCAGCAGGTCGGAGATAAAGCGGTAGGCTGTGATATTGCCGCGTTTCAGGGCATCGATCTTATCCGCATCAACCTGTATCACATCCTGTTCCCAAAGTATGAGGCAGGTTTCCCTTCCGGTGATCCTGTCTTCCAGCAGCATGTATTTATAGAGACGTTTCGCAAAATCGTTATTGTTCCTGAGCTGATCTATGGTGTATTCCACGACGGCATCATATACTTCCTCCGAATCGGAATACTGGCCCGAAAGTGAAAGCTTCGAAAGATCCAGCCATTGCTTTGAGATACAGTAAAGCAGGTATTCCTTGATACTGATCGTCTCCTCGGTACGCCAGGCCAGGTAGGTCGGGTCCGCTGTATCAACCTCGGAGCCCTTTATGAGGCCGTGGTCGGAATTGCCCAGCATCGATATGATAAAGCTCTCATACTCCTTCATCTCGCTGTCCAGTTCGCTGTAGGGTGTTTCGCCGTAGAGCATTTCCTTCTTTATGGCGGTGAACACCTCTCCCTGCTTGGTACGGAAGTCATCATAGACCTGGCGCTCGGTATCTCCTGCGTAGCTCTTTGACATATGGTTAAGATCTATGACGCTGTTGCCGTAAAGGGCGCTGTACACATCATATACGGGAATGAGACGGTTACGGCCGCTCTGGTCTATGGTCTTCTCATCCCTTAATTTGTTCACGAGTATACCGGCTACCTTCTGCTCCACCAGATGATAGGCCGCTATCTGAAGATCTGCATCGATGGTCAGGTAGATATCATTTCCGGCCACAGGCAGGGTGATGTTCCTCCGCTCTATGACCTTTCCCATATTATCAACGTAAACGGTCTCGCTGCCCTTTTTACCCTGCAGCTGGCTTTCCATGGCAAGCTCTATGCCGGTCTTTCCCACATAGTCCGTGGTGGCATAGCCGGGATTCTCCAGGGACATGGCCTCGTATTCACTCTGGGATATCCTGCCGGTATAGCCTATGATCTGTGAAAAATAGACCGCGTGGTTATAGCGCCGCACCGTATCCTCGGCTATGGCCACACCCTGGAGTGTACTACTGTTCTCCATTATGACGGCTACCGTTCTCTCCGAAACGTCCGTGGCCACCGTGGTGGCGATGTACTTCTGGAAGCTGTTGAGGCTCAGCTGGTAGCGTATGATGGCGATCTTGAGTATCTCCTCGTTGGTATAGCCCATCATGGGGAAGAAGGCACGCTTCTTTCCGTTATAAGAGTAGCTGCCTATCCCGAATTTCTTCTCCCCCGCGAGATAGGCCATGACCTCCGCGGGATTGGAGCTGCGCTCTGTGTAGCTTAAGTCATTTATGCTGCTCTTTCCGAAGATGTCTGCGAGAAAACGCTGGTGCTGGGTGCCGGACCAGCTGAAGCAGAATTCTCCGCTCTCATCAGTATATACGCCGAAATCACTTATGACGCTGTCACCGTTATCCTCGATGATACGTATCATATTCATGATGATATTGTTCAGGGTCTCATTTTTTTTGCTGCCTGACTCTATGGTATCCGTGATCGTAACGGAATAGGCAAGCTCGTTATAAGCCAGCAGCACCCCGTTCCTGTCATAGATATTACCTCTGGAGCCGGGGATGCGTATATCCTTCTCTATGCTTAAGGTAAAGTGGTTCAGATATTCGTTGCCGTGCACGATCTGCAGATTGAAGACATGTCCTATCAGCAGCGCAAGTCCGGCCAGCAGCAGTATGTAGGGCGCAAGGTATCTGGAATGAAGAAAGGCGTTTATGCGCTCACGCAGACTTAATAAAGGCATCAGCCGGCGCCTCCTTTCTCATCCGCAGTGTCGTCTATGAAGGACCAGTCCTCCTTTTCCTCGGCCTTGCCGGAATTGACAAAGCGCTCTTCAAGTAAAAGGAGCAGCGGGTAAACAACTATGAAAAGGAGCATGGTAAAGAAAAGCTCCGGTAATAATCTCTGCAGGAAAAAGTATCTGAACAGGAAGTATCCGTTCAGCACGAAGAAGAACAAAAACTGGAGCAGCTGTGTCAGGACCTCGGCGCCGAAGATAAGCAGTATGGGGATACGGAATTCCCGTACGTCCAGTGAACTGTGAGCCTGTCCGCAGACGAAGCCGGCGTAGACATAAAGCAGGGCATAAAACCCCAGGCCGTTCATAAAAAAGATGTCTATGAGAAGTCCGCCTATAAGGCCGCAGATCATGGCGGCACGGGGACCTCTCAGCCAGGCATATATGACCGTGAGTATGAGTATGAAATTCGGAGCCATGCCTTCGGGGCCCGTGACCCTGAAGACCGTGGTCTGCAGCACAAAGAAAATCGGTATGCAGACGGCTGCCGTAAGTATGCGCTTAAAGTCCATCTACTCCTCCATCTCAGGCTTCAGCTGCTTTATCACAAGGACATCACTGAGATGCTCAAAGTCCACCACGGGCTGTATCTGCCCCGAAGCGGTGAGCTGGTTGGAATCCTTGTCGATGGTGGATATGTAACCTATGAGTATACCCGGAAGGTATTTGTCGCTTATGTTGGAGGTGACCACCTTGTCGCCTGTCACCACCGCTCCGCTCCTGTCGATAAGGCGGGAATAGCGTATCATGCCCTGCTCAATGAGCTCGGCATCACCGGATACTATGAGGTTATCCTGAGTATGCAGCACCGTGGCGCTGACATTGGAATCGTCGGAAATTATAGCGTTGACCCTGGCCCAGTTCTTTCCCGTTTTAACGACTATGCCAACAAGGCCGGAACCGGCGATGACGTTCATATCCGTTTCTATGCCGTCCTCGCTGCCTTTATCTATTATGAAGCTGTTGAAACGGGTGCCGGTATTAGCGGCGATTATCCTGGCCCCGGTCTTTTCGTATTCGCTGTAGCTGCTGTCGAGTTCGTAAAGCTCACGAAGGCCGGAAAGTTCGTAGTGGTCCTGCATGAGTTGGGCGTTCTCGCGGCTCAGTTCGTCTATCTCGTCCTGGAGCCTTTTGTTCTCGGCATTCAGCTCTTCTATGCTCCTGCGCATCTCTGCCCGGTCTATTATATTGCGGCTCAGCTTAACAAAGCCCTTCTGCATGGGCAGCAGAACAAAGCCGGCCGTATCCTCCAGGAAGCTGTCGTCAAAATCCCGGGTATAGGTCAGCATCATGAGCCCCATGCAGAGCACGGTGAATATCAGGAGCAGGTATTTCGGGGGGATCTTTTTTCTCTCCCGTCTTTTTTTAACAACGGGACTCATATCTTACTTGCCGTTCTCCACGGCGAAAGCAAGAGGATCATAGCGCTCCTCCCTGATTATAGAGGAAAGACCCTTGACCACGGTTGCTATGGGTTCGTCACTTATATTTACCTTAAGACCGGTGCTGCGGCTGATCATCTCGGCAAGATGACCTACGAGGCAGGCACCTCCGGACAGGAAGATACCGTTACGGTACACATCGGCGCCCAGCTCGGGCGGAGTGCGCTCCAGTATCTGCCGTATGTTGTCTATGATGACCTCGTAATGCTCTATAAGGGATTCATATACCAGGGCGGTGGATATCTCCTTCTCTACGGGCAGGCCCATGACTATATCCCTGCCGTAGACCACGGCGTTCTTGCCAAGCTCCTCCACATCCCGCATGGCGATCTTGAGCTTTTCGGATGTCTTGGAGCCTATCACGAGGCTGTATTCCCTTCTTACCGCAGCCTTGATGGCTTCGTCGAACTTGAGGCCTCCCACTTTGATAAGCCTGGAGAGCACTATGCCTCCCAGGGAAAGCAGGGAGATCTCGGTGGTATCGTAGCCCACATTCACCACAAGAACGCCCTGGGAGGTCATAACGTCTATATCCATGCCCAGGCCGTCGGCTATGGCCTTCTCAACTATATAGATGCGTCTTGCCTTAACGTTGCTGTCCCTTATGAGATCGTAAAAAGCACGGCGTTCCACCTCTGTTACTGCGGTGGGCACGGCTACATAATAATCCGCGGGACGTATGCTGCCCCTGGAGAGGTCATTGATGAAATAATGGACCAGGGTGTCCATGTTCCTTATATCGGCTATGACGCCGTTGACCACGGGGTAAGACACATGGATATTGTCAGGCGCCTTCTCATACATATCGAAGGCGGAATCCCCGTAGGCAAAGAGGGTATCCCTGCCCTCTATGGCTATCATGTTCTTCTCCATGAAGAAACTGTCGTCGTTTGCGTTATATATCTTTATATTGCCGGATCCGAGATCGATCCCGAAAGCACTTATTCCCACTGGTTCAGGTTCCTTTCTTTATTATTTCGCGATGCAAACATATATTATACCACATAATTACGCCTTTGTCATGATTCTGTTCTCAAAATCCCTGCATATAAAGGCGGGTATCTCCCTTTCCGGATCGGTGAAGGCAGTCCGGTCCACCCAGGTCACGGCTTCGCCCTCACGTTTGAACCAGGTAAGCTGGCGCTTTGCAAAATGCCTGCTGTCCCGCTTTATAGTATAGAGGGCTTCATCAAGGCTGATCTCACCGTCCAGATATGCGAAGATCTCCTTGTAGCCAAGACCCTGCATGGCAACGGAGCCCCGCTTCATCCCGGCGGCTTTAAGGGCTTTTACTTCTTCCACCAGTCCGTTTTCAGCCATTTTATCCACGCGCCTGTCTATACGCTCGTACATTACCGCCCTGTCATCGCAGAGTACGTAGTAGCCGGCGTTATAGGCATATTCATTCTGACGCTGCTCCGCATTGTGCTCCGATATAGGCCGGCCGGTCTCCCGGTAAAACTCTATAGCCCGTATCACACGCTTTACATTGTTTGGATGAATGGCTTCGGCGGAAGCCGGATCGATCTCCTTTAACATCTCAAATAGCTTTTCCGGATCCTCTGCCTCCAGTTCTTTTCTTATCCCGGTGTCAGGAGCCTCCTCCAGATCCACATTCCTGAGCACAGACTGTATATAGAATCCTGTGCCGCCGCAGATGATGGGGAGATGTCCCCTTGAATATATGCCCTCCATGGCTTCAAGGCAGAGATCCTTAAAAAGCTTGATGTTAAAGTCCTCCGAAGGATCCAGCACATCCAGCAGATGATGGGGAACCCCCTTCATCTCTTCCGCGGTGATCTTTGCCGTGCCTATATCCATGCCGCGGTATACCTGCATGGAATCTGCGGATATGACCTCGCCGTTAAGCTTAAGGGCACATTCCACGGCGGCAGCGGATTTGCCGCAGGCAGTAGGCCCTGCAATTATCATAAGCGGTTTAAGCTCTGTCAATTCACTATCCTCTTGAATTTCCGCTCCAGCTCCGTCCTGCTCATGGAAAAGATGGTGGGCCTGCCGTGGGGGCAGTGATAGGGATTCTCTAAGGTCAGGAGCTCATCAAGCACCTTATCCATCTCTTCACGGCTTATCTCGTCTCCGCCCTTTACGGAGGCCTTGCAGGCCATGGTGGCAAGCACGCGTTCAAAGGCGCCGTCGCCGCCCTTCCCGCCCTTGAGGGAAAGGTCATCCAGTATATCAAGAAAAAGGTTCTTCGGGTCTTTTCTGTATAGATCAAGGGGGGTAGTGAGCAGCGCCGTCTCGTCCCCGCCGAAGTCTTCAGTTTCGAAGCCAAGCTCCGAAAGCCTGTCCCTGTATTCCGCCAGCACTCCCTGTTCCTCGGGGGAGAGGCTTACTATAAGAGGCGGGCTCAGCTGCTGTTTATAGACCTTATGCTCCCTGTAGGCCGCCACTATATGCTCGTAATTGACTTTTTCGTGAGCCGCATGCTGGTCCACGAAATAAAGCTTGTCCTGATAGGCAAACATCCAGTAGGTATTGAAGATCTGGCCTATGAGCCTGTACTGCTTACGTGCAGCTGACGATATCACACGTTCCTTCGGAAGCATGGATAGCTGGGTGTATTCAGGGAAGTGAGTTTCCGAAAGATCCCTGCCACTGCATAAGTTCGGCTGCGAAGATCGAAGATCTTCTGCCTCACTTATCGACTCCGCAGGCTTTACCTGTTCAGTTACAGTAGCCTTATCGTTTTCGTCAAAGCTTATATCAAAGATGTCTCTCTGCAGGGGCCTGCTCTTTTCTTCTGCGGGAGCAGCTGCCTCGTCTCCGGGCTCCGGCTTCGTGCTGATCTCAGGAGATGCTTCTGATCTTATTGTGCTCTCCCTGCGTTTTTCTTCAAAGGGTTCGGGGGCCGTAATGGCCTCGGGTTTTTCCTTCTTTTCTTCGTCTATGCGGCTCTCCGGTATCATCTCGCGGGCATGGAGCGTGCTGCTCACTGCTTCGCTGATCTTATCAAAGCAGCCTTCCCGGTCGGAGAAACGAACATCCATTTTCGAGGGATGGACATTTACGTCCACCTCCGCACTGTCAATACTGATGTTCAGCACGCAGAAGGGAAAACGGTGCTGCATGGTATAGCCCCTGTAGCCCTCTTCTATTCCCTTCGAAACGATATCGGAACGAATGAAACGTCTGTTTAAGAAGTAGTTTTCAAAATTCCTGTTTGGCCTGTTGAGCACAGGACTTCCGAGATATCCTTCTATGAAGAGGCCGTCCTTTTCCCAGGACAGCGGTATGACCTCTTTTGCTGTATCCCTTCCGAAGAGCCTGTAAATGACTTCCTTCAGTTCGCCGTTCCCGCTTGTCATGAAACGTGTTGAGGAATTGACCACGAACTTAAAAGAGATATCGGGCCTTGAAAGGCTTAAATGCTCCATAAGCTCCGCCACAGCATTTGCTTCCGCAGTGGGGCTCTTAAGAAACTTGCGTCTTGCGGGCACATTGTAAAAAAGCTTTGAGACCACTATGGTGGTGCCGTCCGGCGCGCCTATCTCATCTATATCTCCGGCCTTGCCGCCGTCGATCTCATATCTGTAGCCGAAGAGCTCTCCCTTTCTCTTTGTTATGCAGGTGAGCCTGGATACTGCGGAGATGCTGGCAAGTGCCTCTCCGCGAAAACCCATGGAGCTTAATGCGGAAAGATCGGAGATGTCACTGATCTTGGAGGTGGCGTGCCTCAGGAAGGCTGCCGGTATATCGTCTTTTTCTATGCCGCTGCCGTTATCCGTGACCCTTATGAGCTCAACGCCGCCGCCCCGGATCTCCACTGTGATGGCATCTGCTCCGGCATCCATGGAATTCTCGACCAGCTCTTTGACTACGCTGGCAGGTCTTTCCACTACCTCTCCCGCTGCTATACGGTCTATCGTGGCATCATCCAGGAGCTTTATCATTGTTCTGCCTCCGGCACGGTTTCTTCAGCGTTATTTACGGATACGGGAGCGTTCTGTGTAAGGAAACGCTCGTATGCATTTATGGTCGAGGTGACCGATGCATGGAAGGCATTGTTGGCAAAAAGTATGTCTGTAATGCCGTTCTCCTCCACGTACTGCACCATGTTCTTCTTGAAATAGCGGCAGTCTATCACATGTATCTCCTCGAAACTTCCGAAAAGGAAGGAGGGGATGGCATTTCCGAAACTGTCCTTCATGATGATCAGCTTCCTGCCGTTCTTTGTAGAGGTACGCACCTGGGTGATCTTTGCGTCTCCGCCCATGAAGGTGGAATAGGCGTTGGAATTACCGTCGTTCATGTGGTAGAAATAATTCCCGGTGACCGGAGGCATCTCCACTCCGCCGCTGTAGTTTATGAAGGTGGTCTCGTATTCCACTCCCTGAGGGACATAATATACAAAGTCCTCGGGATTGTTCAGCACCTGGGGATCCTGGGAATACATATACATGGTACCTACATAGCGGTGCACCACCCTCTCCTCATATTCGGAAAGGTCCATGAAGGGAACTCCGGCTACCCGTGCTATCTCCTGCGCCGCATAATATGCACCCAGAGGCGCCCAGTGGTGATCGGTACGCAGGAAGATGTTCTCATCACTGTGTTCCGCAAGAGTGGTATAGACCTGGACCGAATATACCTCGGGGTCCAGATGCTCGATCACATTGTTAATCTGCTTAAGCTCGGATCCGGTATAGCCCCTGACGGATTCCGGGCAGTAGAAGGCTACCGCAGTAGGGATCACCAGGCAGTAGATCTTTACATCCGGGAATACCTCATGATAATGGTTTGCGCATTCGGCGTACATGGTGGTTATGTTGGTGCTGCCGCCGTACATCATGATGGCCCTGGTGGTATCGCCGCTTCCTGTGATTATGATGCCGTTGGAAGCCCTGGTGAAAGCCTCCTCGATATCGGGAGTAAACTCCTCATCCACGGTCAGGTTCTCATGATCCGGACCTGTGGGTGTGGGTATCTCCGTAGGCGTGGCAGTTGCCTCAGGCTCATCTTTTTCGGTAGGCGCTGCTGTCGGTGCTGCCGTGGGAGCTACTGTGGGTTCCGGTTCTACGGGCTCCGGTTCCACGATCTCATCCGTATCCCGGATGAGTATCTCTTCATCATCCTCCTCGGCTATCATGCCGCCCAGATTATACATATGTATATCATCTTCCCCGGAGGAGGGAAGTCCCTTTGCTCCCTTTACAGCCACTGCGGTATCCAGCAGCATATCCCTTCCGGGAACTGTATCGGTAAACCAGCTGCTTATGCCTTTGGTATAGCTGCCGTCTGCCAGAGCCTGAAGGGAAAACTCAGGGAATCCTGCCAGCTCCCTTCTCTCCTTATCGGAATAGCTGCTCCTGGGAAGCGCAAAGAGGTAAGCCGCGCAGCTCAGGAATACCAGTGTAAATATGACGATAAAAATCTTTGGATGCTTCATATCAGAACCTCGTGTAAAGGAATGGATGATTGCTCTCTCCTATGAGCATTATCACCGAAAGCACAAATATCACTGCGGTAAAGACAGCCTCGGGTACCGCATAACGTTTTTTGAAGAGCTTTTTAAGGGGCAGGCATAAAATGAGTGCCGCGATGAGCAGAAAAAGATTCTGCTTTAACAGGCTCATGAACACCACATCCTCTCCGCCGGCAGGCATAAAGAGTGAGCGTACATATACCAGCCCTGTCTTAAGATCCTCGAAATAGAATATGCACCAGCCGAAGATCACAGCAAAGAGCGAGAGGATCCTGCGGATAAAGCGCACAGCAATATTGTGTTCCTTATCCTTTCTTCCGAAGATAAGCCTGTCCATAAGGAGCAGCAGGGCAAAATAGAAGCCCCAGAGTATGTAGTTTAAGCTTCCGCCGTGCCAGGCCCCGGTAAGAGTCCAGACGATGAGGACATTAAATATGAAACGAAAGGCCCCTTTCCTGTTTCCTCCCATGGGGATGTAGACATAATCCCTGAAGAACTGTCCCAGGCTCATGTGCCATCTGCGCCAGAAATCCGGAACCGAAGAGCACATGTAAGGGTCATCAAAATTCTCGTTGAAATGAAAGCCCATCATGCGTCCCATACCTATGGCCATATCCGAATAACCCGAAAAATCAAAGTATATCTGCATGGAGAAGGCTATGAGTCCGAGCCAGGCAGTGGCAATGCCCACATCTCCGCCCTTGCCCATGGTATCCGAGACTATGAGGGCCAGCTGATCGGCCAGAAGCACCTTTTTTGCCAGGCCGAAAGCAAAGCGCCTGAGTCCTTCAGCTATATCATCTGAACTGACCTTCCTGGAGGAAAGCTCTCCAGCCACCGTATTGTAACGGACTATGGGGCCGGCTATCAGCTGGGGGAACATACTTATATAAAGAAGAACTCCCAGAGGGTTCTTCCTGGCTTCTGAACGTCCCGAACGCACATCCGCCAGGTAGGATATGCACTGAAAGCTGTAAAAGCTTATGCCTATGGGCAGATGAAGATCTATGGGCGTAAAGGAAAGACCCGCCGATAAAAGCGAGCTCTGTATAAGGTTTCCGTACTTGAAGAAGACCATCACGAGTATGTGATAGATGATCCCTGCCACACCGAACTTAAATCTTCCGGCGGCCCAGGTCAGAAGTACGCCGAAGATCAGGAGCAGGATGTAGACCGGTTCCCCCCAGGCGTAAAAGATAAGCGAAAAAAGCAGGAGGATACCGTTCTTTAATATCGTGGTACCCGATTTTTTTTCAAGAAGTCCGGCTATAAGGTAAAACGCAAAAAAACAGGGCAGAAAAACAAAAACAAAAAATAGGTCAGCAAATATCATTTATATATAAACCTTTCAAGAGTTATTGTTACGATATCTGTTTTTGAGCCGGCTCTGGAGATGGTACAGGGTATTCAGGGCATCCAGAGGGGTAAGCGTGGTTATATCCGTCTCCTCCAGCTCCCTCAGTATATCCTCGTCGGAGCTGGTGTCAAAAAATGACATCTGCCCCATCTCCACTTCGTCATAGCTCACAGCTTCATGCTTCTTTGCGGGGGCAGAGATCTGCTGTATCTTTTCGGTGATATCGTTATCCAGGAGCTGCATTACGATCTGCGCGGCCCTGTCGGTGACTTCGTCGGGAACGCCTGCAAGCTTTGCAACCTGTATGCCGTAGCTCTTATCTGCGCCGCCCTTTATTATGCGCCGGAGGAAAACTATATCGTCGCCCTTTTCCTTGACCGCGATGCAGTAGTTGTTCACATTATCCATCCTGCCCTCAAGCTCGGTAAGCTCGTGGTAATGGGTAGCGAAAAGTGTCTTGGCGCCAAGGAGCTTTTTGTTGCTGATGTGCTCGATGACTGCCCAGGCGATGGAGAGCCCGTCGAAGGTGGAAGTACCGCGTCCTATCTCATCCAGGATCAGCAGTGACTTTGAGGTGGCATTTCTCAGTATGTTGGCCACCTCGTTCATCTCTATCATAAAGGTGGACTGGCCGCTGGACAGGTCATCGGAAGCTCCCACCCGGGTAAAGATCCTGTCCACCACACATAGCGAGGCTTCCCTTGCAGGGACAAAGGATCCTATCTGGAACATAAGGGATATCAGGGCTACCTGGCGCATATAGGTGGATTTACCTGCCATGTTGGGTCCTGTGATGATGCTAATGCAGTTCTTCTTGTTATCCAGATAGGTGTCGTTCTCTATGAACATGTCACCCTGTATCATCTTCTCGATCACGGGGTGTCGTCCGCCTTTGATATCTATGACTCCGCTCTTATTGAGCTTCGGACGGGTATATCGGTTCTGCTCTGCCACCAGCGCAAGTGAAAGGAAAACGTCGAGCCGGGCAATGATGTGTCCCGCTTCCTGTACTCTGGGAAGGGCAGCCTCGGCCCTGTCCCGGAGTTCCGAAAAGCATTCATATTCCAGGGCGTTGATCTTGTCTTCGGCGTTCAGTATCATATCCTCCAGCTCCTTGAGCCTGGGGGTGACATAGCGCTCTGCATTTGCCAGGGTCTGTTTTCTGATGTAATCCTCGGGAACCATATCCTTAAAGGAATTGGTGACCTCAAGGTAATATCCGAAGACCTTGTTATACCGCACCTTCAGATTCTTTATGCCGCTGCGCTCCCGCTCGTATGACTCGAGCTCCGCAAGCCAGGTCTTGCCTTCTGTTTTGGCGCTCCTGAGCTTATCCAGCTCACTGTTGTAGCCGTCCCTGATGATCCCGCCTTCCTTGAGTGTAAGGGGCGGCTCTTCTATTATGGCGGCTTCAATAGCCGAGGAAAGATCCTTAAGCTCGTCAAGTCCCTCATAAAGCTCCCTGAGCGCGGCAGACTCCATTCCGGAAAGGAGACCCTTTACGGGAGGAAGCATTTTCAGGGAATTTCTCAGGGCTATCATGTCCCTGGCATTGACCGAACGGTAGCTTACTCTTCCCATGAGACGTTCCAGATCGTAGATGGCGCTTAAATATTCCCTCAGTTCATCACGGTCCGCGCTCTTTTTATACAGCTCATCAACTGCATCAAGTCTTTTTTTGATAAGCTCCTCATCTATAAGCGGCTTTATAAGGTCGTTCCTGAGGAGTCTGGCACCCATGGCCGTCTTTGTCTTGTCCAGCACCCAGAAAAGGGAGCCCCTCTTCTGCTTCTCGCGCATGGTCTCGGTAAGCTCAAGGTTCCTTCTGCTGAAACTGTCCAGCAGCATATACTTCCCGCCGGAATACGGAGTTATCCTGGTGATATGCACCAGTTCGATCTTCTGGGTCTCGTGTACATAGCGCATGAGCGCGCCTGAAGCTATCAGTGCGGTGTTCTGGTCCTGAAGCCCCAGCGCGGAAAGAGAACTGCTCTTAAAATGCTTCAGCAGTATGCGCTCGCTGTCCGCCTTGTCAAAATAGCTGTCATCCAGCTCATATACGGGTATCCCAAGCCTTTCCACGGTCTCGGCAGCCCCGGGGCAGCAAAGGCGCATGGTTGAATTGCATATTATCTCTGCCGGCAGCAGTCTCTGTATCTCATCGTTTACAAGTTTTGAGTCCTCATCCTCGGTCTGATAGAACTCACCCGTGGAGATATCCGTAAAAGCTATTCCGGCACCGTCGGGAAGCGCAAATATGCACATAAGGAAACAGTTCTTGTTCTCATCCCGCTCAGCATTGCTTAAGTTTGTGCCGGGAGTCACTATCCTTATGACCTCACGTTTTACCAGGCCCTTTGCAAGCTTCGGATCCTCCACCTGCTCACAGATGGCCACCTTGTAGCCCTTGTCCACCAGCCTGCTCACATAGATATCCGCGGAGTGAAAGGGCACTCCGCACATGGGAGCGCGCTCATCAAGGCCGCAGCTTTTGCCCGTAAGAGTCAGCTCCAGCTCCTGGGATACAAGCTCCGCATCCTCAAAGAACATCTCATAAAAATCCCCGAGACGATAAAAAAGGATACAGTCCCTGTATTCTTCCTTGGTCTCAAGATATTTGGCCATCATGGGTGAAAGTTTTTCGCGGTCTATCTCCATCAGGTCTCTCCGATATAATAAAAGCCCCGGCATTCGGTAAGCCTGACTTTTACGTAGTCTCCCGGTTTATGGTTTCCTTTGGGAAAATGTACTATCATATTGCCGGACAGACGCCCGGTCATCATGCTCTCATCCTTTGTGTCGGTCTCTTCACAGAGGGCAGTTTCAGTGCGTCCGGCAAAGCGCTGCGCACGTTTCACAGCCAGCTCCTGTACCGCAGTAAGCACACGGTCGAAGCCGGCCTGTATCTCTTCCTTTGTCATTACGGGTATCATCTCCGCCGCCGGAGTCGAACTCCTGGGTGAATAGATAAAGGTAAAGGCGTTGTCATATTCCACGGCCTTTATAAGGCTTACCGTATCTTCAACGTCAGCGGGCGTCTCGGTAGGAAAACCGACTATTATATCCGTTGTAAGGGAGATATCGGGCATGGCGGTCCTTATGCGTTCCACCAGCTTCAGATAATCCTCCCTGCTGTATTTTCTGTTCATGCGGCGCAGTACTTCAGTGCTGCCGGACTGTACAGGCAGATGGAGATGGGAACAGATCTTTTCCTCCGTTGCCATGACCGAGATGAGCTCTTCTGAGAGATCCTTAGGATGGGAGGTCATGAAACGCACCCGCTCTATGCCGTTAACTCCGCAGACCTCTTTAAGGAGCTGTGCAAAGCTAAGCCCCCCGGCATAGGAATTCACGTTCTGCCCGAGGAGCATGATCTCACTCACGCCTTCGGAAGCAAGGCGTTCTGCTTCCCTTATTATATCCTTTGCGGCTCTTGAACGCTCCCGCCCTCTGACATAGGGAACTATGCAGTAGGTGCAGTAATTGTCGCAGCCGAACATTATGTTTATGCCGGATTTGAAAGGGTATTTCCGCCTGAGCGGAAGCTCCTCCGATACCCTGTCGGTATCCCGCCAGACATCGACGATCATTCTGTCCGACTTGAGCATCTTAAGTAAAAGCTCGGGAAACTTAAAGATATTATGGGTGCCGAAGATCAGGTCTACGAAGCCGTATTTCTGCTTTATAAGCTCGATCACGGCAACCTCCTGCATCATGCAGCCGCAGAGTCCGATGCGCTTCCCGGGATCCTTTTTCTTCATGGCGTTCAGATGTCCGAGACGCCCGTAGACCCGCTGGTTAGCGTTATCCCTGACGGTACAGGTATTGTAGATCACAAGATCCGCCTCTTCATCCTCCGTAAGCTCGTAGCCCGCCTCGGCAAGGACTCCGCTTATCTTTTCTGAATCCCTGGCGTTCATCTGGCAGCCGAAGGTGACGACGCAGGCAGTAAGCCTCCGCCCTTTTTCCTCTGAAAGCCCGGCTACGATATCCGCCGCTTCCGTAAGGGCGTCATGCTGGGCAGCAGCCTCTTCCTCCGGGGCATGCGGAAAGGTGGAGGTATAGATTCCGTAATCGGTGTCCCTGAATGCGTTCATTTCCTGACCTGCCCGTTGCCCCTGATACGGTATTTATATGAGGTCAGCTCCCTGAGTCCCATGGGGCCTCTTGCATGGAGCTTCTGTGTGCTTATGCCTATCTCTGCTCCGAAGCCGAATTCAAAGCCGTCGGTAAAACGTGTGGAGGCATTATAGTATACGCAGGCCGAATCTATTCCGTTAAGGAAGGCCTCTGCTGCGGCGGCATCCTCCGTTATCACTGCTTCGGAATGATGGGTGGAGCAGCGGTTTATATGTTCTATGGCCTCTTCCACGGAGGAGACGGTCTTTACCGAGATGATCCTGTCCAGATATTCCGTATAAAAATCCTCTTCGTTGGCGGGTTTGATGAAATCCCTGACCTTCTGCGCCTCTTCATCGCCCCTTATCTCAACGGAAGCTTCCTTAAGGGCATCAGCCACGGGCCCGAATACGCTCTCAAGAGCATCTTTATGTACTACAAGTGATTCGCAGGCATTGCAGACTCCCAGTCGCTGGGTCTTGGCATTTATCACGATGGGAACGGCCTTTTCCTTATCAGCGGCCGCATCCAGATAGATATGGCAGTTGCCGGCTCCGGTCTCTATGACAGGAATGCGGGAATTCTCCACTACGCTTGCAATAAGTCCGGCCGAACCTCTGGGGATGAGCACATCCACGTACTGCTTCATCTTCATGAATTCCTTTGTGGTCTCCCTGTCGGTGGACTCGATGAGGGCTATGGCATCCTCGGTGATACCCATATCCTTAAGGGTCTTTCTTATAACATCAGTGACAGCCTTGTTGGAATTGATGGCATCGCTTCCTCCCTTAAGTATCACGGGATTCCCGCATTTGAAGGTCAGTGCAAAGGCATCTGCGGTCACATTGGGCCGTGATTCGTAGATTATGCCGGTGACTCCCAGGGGAACGCTTACCTTCTCTATCTCAAGGCCGTTCTCCGTCTTCCAGCTGTCCAGTACGATACCCACGGGATCCGGAAGGGCAGCCACCTGCTCAAGGCCTTCGCTCATGCCGTCTATGCGGCTTTCAGTTAACTTAAGCCTGTCGATCAGCGCAGAGCTCATGCCTTTCTTTACGGCGTTTTCAAGGTCTATGGCATTTGCAACCATAAGCGCAGGGCTGTTCTCGCGGAGAGCCTTTGCACAGGCCCTGAGCGCTTCGTTCTTTGTATCCGTATCAAGAGCCTGCATGACATATTTTGCTTTTACTGCTTTTTCACATATATCTTTTAACATCTTATTTCTCCTTTTGGAATACGAGTATCTCTTCTTCACTTACGAAAGCGTTCAGCAGCTGGTCCTGTGGCTCTGCCGGGATGTGATCCGTGAGCTGGAGCTCATAACCTATGCCTATGGTGAAGATATCCGGATATCTGGCCAGGAACCTGTCAAAATAGCCCTTGCCGTAACCGATGCGGTGTCCTTCCCTTGAAAAGCAGACGCCAGGAATGATGGCAACTGCGGTATAGAGCCAGTCTCCTGCGGCTTTTCTCAGCATAAAGGGTTCCATGATGCCGTGATAGCCTACCTGCAGCTCTGCAAGGTCATCCACCCTGTAGTAGACAAGCTCGCTGTCCTCCACCTTTGGGAAGTAGGCGCGCTTGCGCATGCGCCGCACGGTATTAAAGATCGGATCCGTCTGTACTTCCGAAGAATATGACGAGTACAGGAGCACATCCGAAGCCTGCTGCATAAGCTCCAGGGAAAAGAGTTTCCTGCAGATCTCCTCGGATTTGGCATCCAGTTCTGTCTGGGTCTGATGATCCCGGCGTTTGATGAATTCCCTCCGCATTTCTTTCTTAGTCATTCTTATCACCGTACCTTTCTTTAAGGTGCGTTACGGAGCCGTCCTTTTCGATTATGTCTATATTATCCAGCTGGCTCCTCAGGTTCCGTTTGATGGAATTTATGTATTCCCATCTGAGCCTACCCTGTTCTTCCTTCTCCACGGCAGTAAGCTCTCTCTTCTGCGAAAGATGATACAGCTCGTTTATGCGCGCTATGCGCTCTTCCATGTTCATGCTTTATCCTCAACGTAATCCTTTAAGTAGAAATCCTCGTCCCGGTCTGCCAGGAAAAGGGTTCCGAAATCCCGGCCGTCCATGATGCGGTGCAGTATGCGCACATCCTTCGAATTGGCTATGATCATATCGGCACCTGCCTTTGTGGCGATATGGGCTGCATGCAGCTTGGTATCCATACCGCCGGTACCCACATCGGAACCTGTGGTCGCTTTTCCCATGGAAAGTATCTCGGGGGTGAGCTTATCCACTACAGGAAGGAATTTAGCCTCAGGATTCTTTCTCGGATCGTCGCTGTAGAGTCCGTCAATGTCCGATAAGAGTATGAGCAGATCCGCCTCTACAAGAGCCGCCACTATGGCCGACAGTGTGTCGTTATCACCGAACTCTATCTCGTAGGTGGACAGGGTATCGTTCTCGTTCACTATGGGTATGACGCCCAGCTTCAGAAGCTCCATAAAGGTGTTGTGGGCGTTAAAACGGTTAAGGTCGGCAGCTATGGTGTCTTTTGTCATGAGTATCTGGGCAGCCACCTGGCCGTACTGTGAAAACAGTCTTTCGTAAGTCATCATCAGCCTGGCCTGGCCCACTGCGGCGCAGGCCTGCTTGACTGCCAGCTTGCCTTCATCCTCCTTTGCGGGGTGCACGCTCTTTCTCCCTGCCGCTATAGCGCCGGAGCTTACAAGTATCACATCCCTGCCCTGGTTCCGCATATTGCAGAGCTCACGGACAAGGGTCTCCATCTTTATGTAGTCAAAATCCCCTGTTTCCCTATGACGCAGTGAGGATGAGCCTATCTTTACGACCACCCTCTTTTTGTTTTTCAGCATTTCCCTGTAATGATCCATCATCTGCTCCTTCAAAAGCCACCGTATCTGTATATTATCTTTTCTGCGGTCCTTATGCCGTCGGCTGCGGCGGAGGTGATGCCTCCTGCGTAGCCCGCGCCCTCACCGCAGGGATATATCCCTCTTATATTGCTCTGTCCGTCCTCGCCCCTGAGTATCTTAAGGGGAGCTGAGGTCCTGCTCTCAACTCCGGAAAGCAGCGCATCTCCGTGATCAAAGCCTTTTATTATCAGGCCAAAGTGGCCTAGGCCTTCTTTAATATCCCTCTCAAGAGCTGCTGGAAGCAGCCCGTTAAGGGGGGCATATTCAAAGCGGCCTTTTATTGCGGGCTCTATGCCTTTTATGAGCCCGTCTTCCTTTTCAGACATAAAATCCGCAAGTCTCTCTGTCGGCACTGCTCCTCCGGCCAGTCCGAAAGCGGCGCTCTCCAGTTTTTCCTGGAAATGCATGCCGTCGTAGAGACCGCTCCCGTAAACATTCTCGTCCACCTGTGCCACTATGGCGGAATTGGCATTCTTCCCCTTCCTTCCGCGGTAGCTCATACCGTTCACACACAGGCGTTCTTCTTCTCCGGAAGCATTTATCACATAGCCGCCGGGACACATACAGAAGGAGTATACTCCTCTTCCTGAAGCTGCAGTATAGGTGAGCTTGTATTCCGAGGGTGGCAGCTCTTTCTCCTCATAGCCCCCGCCGTACTGGGCAAGATCGATGAGAGTCTGCGGGTGCTGGATGCGGAAGCCCACCGCAAAAGGCTTTGAGGCCAGGTTCAGCCCGCATTCATCAAGTACCCTGTAAGTATCCCTTGCAGAATGGCCGGTACATAACACCATTGCATTAAGGGCAATCTCCTTTATGGTGCCTCCGCTCATGATCTCGGCGCCCTTAAGGCAGCCTCCCGAGACCAGCGGCTTCATCATAAGGCTGTCAAAGTAAAACACTCCGCCTCTTGCCTCTATGGCTTTCCGCATATTTACGACTACATCCTTAAGTACGTCGGTCCCCACATGGGGATGGGCGGAATACATTATATCCTCATCGGCACCGAAATGCACAAAGGTCTTCAGCACTTCTCTTATTATACCATGTCTGTCGTTAACCTGGGTATAAAGTTTTCCGTCGGAAAAAGTACCGGCTCCGCCTTCGCCGAACTGTACGTTGCACTCGCGGTCAAATTCGCCCTTGCCCCAGAAAAGCTCTACCTTTTTATCTCTTTTTTCGACGCAACTGCCCCTTTCCACCACTATGGGACAGAAACCTGCTTTTGCCAGGTTATACGCGCAGAAAAGACCTGCCGGGCCGCTTCCCACGACCATAACTTTTATATGGCTGAGATCACGGCCTTTTACCGTCTGCGGCAGTGAGTATTCCAGAGGCTGGTATAGCTTAAGCCCTCCGTTCCTTCGTTCGCTGAGCTCCAGAAGCCTCAGCCCCTCATCCCTGTGGGTAAGCTCAAAAGCTACGCTGTATACCAGCCGTATCTCGGGCTTCCGGCGGGCATCAAGTGAGCGTTTTATTATGGTAAAATGTTCGATATGCCCCGCGCTTATCCTGAGCTTAGCCGCGGTCTCCTTTATGAGTCTGTTCCGCTCATCTCCGGCCGGCGGGGTGAGCTTCAATCCGTCAAGCCTGTACATCCAAGCTCCTTTTTATATCAGCAGCGCATGTAAAGGCGCTTGCCATGGCAAAATGAAGATTATATCCTCCGCAGCGTCCTGTTACATCCAGCATCTCCCCGGCAAACCATACACCCTTTGCAAAACGGGATCCCAGTCCTTCCGTAAGCTCCGCAAGAGGCACGCCTCCTGCAGAGACCTGGGCATTTTTATAGCCTGCGGTTCCTTTTATATCATAGGGCAGAGCCCTGATAAGCTTCTTAAGTCTCTCATATTTTTCCGGCGTCAGGGAAGACATGCTGTCGGTGGCTGACATCCCTATGCGCCGGCGAAGCTCCTGCGCCAGTTTTTTGTTTAGCAGTCCGGCAAAAAAATCCTCCGCATTCCTGTCACCAAAGCATTCAAGACGCCTGTCCATCATGTCTCCATAGGAAACGTCAGAGTCAAAGCCCGGAAGAAGATCCACCATAGCCTCTCTTTCGTTTCCGTTAAGATAAAGACTGAGCTGGAATACGGGGATGCCCGAAAGGCCTTCCTTCGTAAACTGCAGCTCTCCTTCTTCGCTGTATCCTCCTGCGCTTACACGGGCGTTTGCCCTGACACCTGCCGTAACAGCCATATCGTTTCCGCATCTTAAGGCACAGAGCGCGGGATGTGAGGCGGTGACACTGTGTCCGAGCCTTGCCGCAAGGCTGAAAGCATTCTGCTTTTCCTCGCCGTATACTCCGGCCCTTCCTCCGCCCGCAATGATAACGGCATCAAAAAGCCTGCTCTTTACCCCTCCGCCGGTCACCAGGCAGTAACGGCCGCCTTCATTTTCTGCCCCCGGGCTCAGCCCGGGGGAGCCCGCGCCGGCTTTGAGGCGCTTCAAAGATTTGCCGTCAGGCAAATCTTCCTTATTGATATCGGTAACCGTTAATCCGCATTTTACCTGTACGCCCCGTTCTGTCAGGGCAAAACGCAGGGCATCGAGTACCGAAGAGGCCTGGTTGCTGAGCGGGTATATGCCGCCTTTGACAGTCTGCGTATACAGTCCCAGTTCTTCAAAAAATCCGTCTCTTTCCTGAGGCCCGAAGGCAGCCAGTATACAGCCCAGCCTCTCCTTATCACCGCAGACATAATCCTCGGGTGACACCTCGGTGTTCGATATATTGCAGCGTCCGTTCCCTGTAAGGAGCAGCTTTTTCCCGATGCGGTCCTGTCTCTCGATGATACATACTTCACAGGAAGCGGCCAGCAGCAGGGCTGAACATATCCCTGCCATGCCTCCGCCTATTATTGCGACCCGTTTACTCATCTCATCAGCCGCAGCATACGCAGCAGCCTGTAGATCACCCTTCCGAGGGGCAGTGACTTTATGGTGTAAGAGGTGATGCATTTGAGTGCGGAGGCCAAAAAGGTAAATAATGCAATGCAGAGCAAAAGTGCGATTACCAGCACGATGACCGCCGGCAGTATAAGCATAAGGAGCGCAACTGCAGCAAAACATACCGCTCCGGTTATCACCATACAGACGAGAGGCCCGTAAAGCTGCTTGGGCAGATCGGGCGTAAGATGCAGGTAACGGCCGAGGCTTGCAAAATTAAAGACAGCAAGCACGGTAAAATAAGCCAGCGAAGCGGGAATTATCGAATAGATATCCCAGAAGCCTTCTGAGCCGGTGGAAAAGATTATGATAACTGCCGGAACAAGTCCTGCAAGCCCTGCCACAAAAGCATTAAGGGGGCGTTTGATGGCCATGAGCTCAAAGGTAGTGGCCGAGGCAAGACACATGGCAAATACGGAAAGGCCCGAAAGACGTACCATCCTCACTGCCATGGCGGAATCAGTTCCGAAAAGCCCCCTTACAAGGGCGGGTGCGGCTCCTGTGATGACGGCGCAGAAAAATGCGGCAATAAGTGCTGTATCCGTCAGCATGCCGGAAAACTTTATCCTTATCTCGTGGGTATCGCCCTGCTCCAGTCCGAGGGCTACCTCCCTTGATGAAAAGAGATGAAGTATGCCTACAAGGCAGAAGGGAATAAGAAAAAGAGAACGGAATATACCTGAATATATCCCCCAGCTGTAGGATCCCGCAAGTATGGAATCATCGGGATGCATGATGATGCGCAAAACCAGAAACGCGGTGAAGCAAAGGTTTATGGCCAGAAAAGCAAGGGCTGAAGGAACGGCAAGGGACATGAGCAGTCTTTCGCTGTCTTCACGCTTCCTGTTCTGATCGCCGGCGATACGTCTTGCCCTGTCAGCAGAGGAGCTTACCCAGTTAAAGAGCATGGCGGCAAACCCAAGACCTGCGGCGATGATATAAAGCCTTATCATGTTCAGGGAAGAATAGACATATTCAACCTCTTCGTTCTTGAGCATGGCTGCAGAACGCATTCCCTCCTCATCAAGCCTGCCGGCAAAGAGGAACATGAGCACAAACAGGGCGGTCTGCTTTACCAGCAGTGAAAAACCTATCCCCATACCGCCGGAGATGCCTTCCATATAACTCTGGAAAAGAAGGGTAAGGATATCAAGTATCAGCACGGGCAGAAACCACAAAAAGGGTTTAAGCCCGAGACGCCCCGTGGGGAGGATACCGGTAAGGGGAGATGCCGCCAGAAACCATATTACTGCAGCAAGTATGCAATATACAAGCACGGAAAGAAAAGCACTGTTGAACAGATGCTTTGCATTCCTGTAGAACCCTGACTCAGCCCGGCGTCCGCTCAGTCTTCTTAACGCCGAGGCTGTTCCTGCGGGAAATAAAAGGCAGAATTCGGCAAGCTCCGCGGGCAGATAAAGATAAGCCGCAGAATTGACTCCAGTGCGTCTTACCACCAGGCAGCGTGTGAAAAAGCTGAGAAGGAGCACTGCCAGCATACAGAGTATCGTTATCTCCGCCTGGCTTATCCGCAGCCTTCTTCTTCCGGACTTCTTATCGCTCATATCCGGCCTCCGTAAGTATCTTTTCCTGCATCTCTTCCATCTTCAGTCTGTCTTCATCATCCTCATGATCGTAGCCCAGAAGATGCAGCAGCGAATGGATGATCAGGAAGGCATATTCCCTCAAGGGCGAATGGCCGTATTCCTCAGCCTGTGAAAACACCTTTGAGGCACATATCATTATCTCTCCCAGTATAAGGCAGCCGTTTTCCGGGTCGAAGAAAAGCTCGTGCTCCAGTTCCTCCACAATGGAAAAATCAGCGGTATCCGAGGGTTCAAAGGGAAGGGCCGGAAAAGAAAGCACATCCGTCACCTTATCTATCCCCCGTTGTTCGCTGTTGGTCTGTCTTATGGTCTCGCCATCCACAATGTACAATGAGATCTCGCAGTCACAGGGGCAGTCAAAATGCTTAAGCCCTGCTTCCAGCAGCTCTCTTCCGATTATATCATAATCCTCTATGAAATCGCTATCACATTCGGTATAAAGAGTGATCATCTTTTTGTCTTCCTGCTCTTCTCGTAATTATCGTAAGCCTGGACTATGCGCATGACCAGCGGGTGTCTCACCACATCGGAGGCGGTAAGCTCCTGGAAGGATATGCCCTCAACCTTTCTGAGAACCCTGAAAGCTTCCTCCAGACCTGAAAGTGTATGTGCCGAAAGGTCCTTCTGGGTCATGTCACCGGTGATCACAGCCTTGGAGCCGAAACCTATACGGGTAAGAAACATCTTCATCTGTGCCGGCGTTGTATTCTGGGCCTCATCCAGTATGATAAAGGAATTATCCAGTGTGCGTCCTCTCATATAGGCCAGGGGAGCCACTTCTATCAGTCCCTTTTCCATATTTTTCTGGAAGCTTTCAGCTCCCATGATCTGGTATAAGGCGTCATAGAGCGGCCTCAGATAGGGATCGACCTTGCTCTGCAGGTCTCCGGGAAGAAAGCCCAGCTTTTCTCCCGCTTCTATGGCAGGCCTTGTGAGTATTATGCGGCCCACCTCTTCATGCCTGAAAGCTGTAATAGCCATTGCCATTGCCAGATAAGTCTTGCCGGTTCCCGCAGGGCCTGTGCCGAAGACTATCATATTGTCCTTTATGGCATCCACATATTTTTTCTGCCCGGCGGTCTTGGGTTTGACCGGCTTGCCTGTGACCGTGCGGCAGATCATATCCTTGTCGAGTTTGAGAAGCTCCTCCTCACGGTCCTCCATGGCAAGGGCGAGCCCGTATTCCAGTTTGTGTGATTCCAGGGAATGCTCGTTCTTTGCTATTTCCCCAAGGTCTCTCAAAAGCCTTATGGCGCGGTTAACGTTCTTCTCGCTCCCGCTTATTTTCACCGTGCCGTCACGGTCAGTCACCGTAACTTCCAGCTCTGCTTCCAGCTTGCGGATATATCTGTCTCCGGCGCCGAAGATGATCTTGGTCACCTCTGGGGGGAATTCTATCCCCTTTTTTATATATGCCTCTTCTGCCAACTTATACTACCTCTTTTATTATCACGCTCCTCTTTCCGGGAGCTTCCTTTCCTATATGGTATGCAGCCTTAAGGCGCTCAGCGGCAGCCTTAAGCTTTCCTTCATCACTGCTGTAGAGTGTGGCCAGCGAGTTGCCTTCCAGCACCTCATCCCCGCACTTCTTATGGAGCATGATGCCTGCGCCGTGGTCTATTTCGTCGCCTATCTTTTCGCGTCCCGCGCCAAGGGCCAGTGAAGCCAGTCCGGCGCTGTCGCAGTCTATGCCGGTCACATATCCGTCCTCATCAGCGCAGATGTTTGTGCTGTACTGTGATATCTTAAGCCTGTTCTCATCATAGATGAAGCTGTCGTCCCCTCCCTGAGCACGCACGAAACGGGCCAGCTGGTCCAGTGCGCTGCCGCTGCTGATGGCTTTTTCCATAAGGATTCTGGCGGTCTCACTGTCGGAAGTGATGCCTGCTGAGGTGAGCATGCCCTCGCCCAGTGTATAAACAAGCTCAGTAAAATCCGCAGGGCCTTTTCCTTTAAGTGTGAGTATGGCCTCCTTTACCTCGATGGCATTACCTATGGCATTGCCCAGAGGCTGGTCCATATCAGTGATATAAGCTCTTACGGATTTACCCGCGCTCCTTCCTATCTCGGTCATGGCAGCCGCCAGGGCTTCCGCATCCTCCTGCCCGCGCATGAAAGCGCCGCTGCCGCATTTTACATCAAGCACGATGGAATCGGCTCCTGAAGCCAGCTTTTTGCTCATGATGGAGCTGGCTATAAGGGAAAGCTGGTCCACGGTGGCGGTAACGTCTCTGAGGGCATAGAGCTTTTTATCGGCGGGAGCCAGAGCCATGCTCTGTCCCGTAAGCGCAAAGCCTATATCCTTTACCTGTTTGATAAAGCGTGGAGTGTCCAGTGAAGTATTGAAGCCGGGAATGCTCTCCAGCTTATCTATGGTGCCGCCGGTATGCCCAAGGCCCCTGCCGCTCATCTTGGCCACTTTAACACCGAGGGCTGAGACCAGCGGAAGGAGTGCGAGGCTGGTCTTATCTCCCACACCGCCGGTGGAATGTTTATCGGATTTTATCCCGTCAATGGAGGAAAGATCCAGGACACTGCCGGAATCCCTCATGGCCAGTGTAAGATCCAGGGTCTCTCTTTTGCTCATTCCCTGAAAACATATGGCCATGGTCATTGCGGACATCTGGTAATCCGGGATGTCCCCCCTGGTGTAGCCTGATATCATCGCGTAGATCTCGTCTGTGGAAAGTTCAAGGCCGCGCTTCTTTTTGTCGATCAGTTCACACATGTTCATGGTCGTATCCTCCTTTAAGATTTTTCACTTTTTGACTGCCATCGATCAAGGTGTTATAATCACCCTCATGCAGTTAAACGAAGAATTTGTAAAACGCATGTCTTCACAGCTGGGCGACGGCCTTCAGGATTTCCTTAACAGTCTTGAAGAACCGCCGGTCCGTTCTTTTCATGTAAACACCGCAGCACTGTCTCCGGAAGACTTTGAAAAGCTGGCGCCCGCCGGCTTCTGTGAAACGCTGTATCCGGGAGCTTTTGTCTGTAATGACGAACACCCCGGACATCACCCCCTGCACCATGCGGGAGCGGTATATATGCAGGATCCGGCTGCCATGCTGGTGCTCTCCGGTATAGAGCTTAAGAGCGGCATGCGCGTTCTCGATCTCTGTGCTGCTCCGGGAGGAAAGACTTCCCAGCTCGCTTCGAAGCTTAAGGGCAGCGGAATTCTCATCGCCAACGAGCCCCATCCGGGCAGGAATAAGATCCTTATCTCCAATATGGAGCGTATGGGCTATACCAATGTCTGTATCACACGCTCGGAGCCTTCCGGACTTTCGCTCCTTTATCCTGAATACTTTGACCTTATACTTGTGGACGCCCCCTGCTCGGGTGAGGGGATGTTCCGCAAATACAGCGAGGCCGTGGAACAGTGGAGCCCTGAAAATATCAAAAACTGTGCTCTCCGGCAGAAGGAAATACTGAGATCCGCCGAAAGCATGTTAAAGCCCGGAGGCCGTCTCATCTACTCCACCTGCACCTGGGCGCCGGAAGAAGACGAAGAGCAGCTGGAATATCTCCTTTCCCTGGGGCTTATTCCCGATGAGGCTCCTGCCATAGTCAAAGAGCTGGCTCTGGAGACCGTTCCCGGCGCTTACAAGTGCTATCCCCATCTTTTCAAAGGTGAAGGCCAGTTTATGACCTATCTGAGAAAGCCCGGAGAGCTTTCGGAGAATAAAGGTTCCGCGCTTCCGGCAGGTGTCCGTCCTGCAAAAGCTTCATGCCTCGAAGAAGCGGGATGTTCCGACACTTCCCTGCCCGTTTATGAAATGGATGGGCGGATATTCCTTATGTCCGGACTGCCTGAGGCCCTGCCGGAGGAATGCCTCCCCGGCGTCACCCTGCTTCAGGCCGGCTACGACAGGAAAAAACCTGTCCCCCATCATCATTTCTTTTCTGCTTACGGAAACAGGCTGAAGAACCGTCTTGAGCTTGATCCCGCGGATCCGGATGTCCTGAAGTACTTATCGGGCTGGGAGCTTCAGGCTCCTGCTGACATGTCAAAGGGCTATACAAGCGTCTGTCTCGGCCCCATCCCCATGGGCGGCGCCAGGTGCGCGGGCGGAAGGCTTAAGAATCTTTATCCCAAAGGCCTCCGTAATCCCTGATTATTTATGGTAGGGCTCGTGCCTCATTATCCTGTAGGCACGGTATATCTGTTCGCTGAGTATAAGCCGCATCAGCTGGTGCGGGAAGGTCATCCGCGAAAAGGATATAAGCATGTCGGCTCTGCGCTTTATCTCATCCGACAGTCCCTCGGAGCCTCCGATGACAAACTGTATATGGCTTATGCCGCTGTTCTGCTTTTCTTCTATCAGGGTGCTGAAACCTTCGGAATCAAGCATCTTCCCTTCTATGGCAAGCACTGCCTTAAAAGCTTTGTCGGACAGCTTTGCGGCTATACGTTCACCTTCTTTATCAAGTATCCCTGCTGTGCCCTCGCTCTCATCCTTCAGTTCCGTGATATCGAAACGTACGTAAGCGGAAAGCCGTTTTGCATATTCCGCTATGGCATCACTGTAAAAGCGTTCCTTTATGCGGCCGACGGCAATGATCTCGATGCGGGTCATCAGGGCAGAGGCTCCTCTTCTGTTATGACAGGCTCGGGCGCGGCATAATCCGCCGGCGATATCTCCGCTCCCATCGAGAAGCTCATATCCTCTTCGTCCCTTACAGCCTTGTACAGCAGCATCTCGTTTATCTCTCCGAGATAATAAACGCCTGTCTTTATGGAGGCCTCCGAGGAATCCGTCATATTCTCGGTGATTATATAGTAAATATGGTCTTCATCATCCTCAAAGCTGATGGCAGCCGTAACGTTATAACCGAAGCGTGAGGAGGATCCGGGCATATGCCCTTCCGTATCGGTAGTCTTTCCGATGTTCATGTTGTACTGCTGTATTGCTGTGATGTAATCCCAGGCCTCTATCTGGGGCTGCAGCAGCAGGTCGTATTCCGCTTCGGATATCTCTCCGGGAACGCCCTCCTGGCTGTAAGCCACGAATATGAAATGGCTGTGGCCTATGGGCATGGGAACGGGGCCGAGATACTCGGTGCTCTCATCAGTAGGCTCCCTGCCGTCCGTTGTATAATAGATACGGCAGAATTTCTGCGCTTCAGCAGTGATGAGCTCGGGAGACTCGTACTCGCCCTCTTCGGGTTCGATCATGGGAGAGTCAGGCTTGCGTATGTCTATGGTGTACAGACCTGTAGCCACATCCGACTTTATGCCGTAGCTGTTGATGAAAATGGCGTTTATCTCATAAATGCCAAGCTCAAAGTATATCGGCGAAGTGTAGAGTTCACTGGATGTGGTGGGCTCTGTGCCGTCAAGGGTGTAATATATGCTTCCGTTGGAATTGGCGGAAAGCTTAAGCCATATGACGGAATCATAGGTGCCGGGAGTCTCGGAGAACTCCGGCGGGTTCGCAAGGTATTCATTGAACTGGGTGAGCACGGCGCTGTCCTGACAGCCCGAAAGTATCTGTTCTATACGTACGTAATCCTTTCTGGCCGCATAGTAATCTATCATGCGCTTGTAGGCCAGACGCGAATTCACATCACCCGCGTAGATTATCTCCCAGAGCATGAGAAGGGCCTTCTCGTCCTCCATATTCTCGAAATAATAATCCACCAGCGTAAATTTCAGTGAAGTATCTTCGGAATTGATGGTGAGTGCCTTTTCCATATACTCTATTGCAGTGGGATAGTCGCCTTCCGCGGCAGCTTCCTTTGCCAGACGGGTCTGGTAGCTCTGGGAGTTATCCTCATAGATGTTCTCCGAAAGCTTCATGATGCCGCGTACGGCAAAAACAAGGAGTACAAGGAATATCAGCAGATAGAGCCAGCGTAGTTTGCTCTCCCTGAAGGCGAGGAAAAGCTGCCTTGCCACATCCTCATCCTCTTCAAATTCGTCCAGATTATAGATGTAGTCGTCGCCGTCGTATTCCTCGTCGAATTCGTCCAGCTCTTCGTTTTCAGGATCTTCCTCTTCGTAGCTGTAATCCTCTTCAGCAACGGGGATCTCGGGAAGGCTGTCCATACCTTCAAATTCTTTTGTGGCGGAAAGCGCTGAACCCGGATCTGCGGGATCGGACTCTGCTTTTATCTCCGCCACAACATCAAGGTCAATAAGATCAAGCCCCGAAGCATCATGACTTATATCGGAGAGGGTATCGTTTATCTTGTTTTCTATCTCGGGCTCAAAATCCGGGATCAGCTTAAGTTCCCTGCCACAGCCCTGGCAGAGCAGCATCCCTTCCTTGATCTGGGCCCCGCAGTCGGGACATTTCATGATACGCTTTACATTTCTGCGCTGTCAGCACAGTTCTTCATCAGCATTGCTATGGTCATGGGGCCAACGCCGCCGGGAACGGGACTTATGGCGCTTACATGAGGTTCCACATCATCAAAATCCACGTCTCCACAGAGCTTTCCGTTCTCCATACGGTGTATGCCTACATCTATGACTACCGCACCTTCTTTGATATACTCGCTGTTTATGAATTTGGGCCTGCCGATAGCGGCTACCAGTATATCTGCCCTTTTGCAGACCTCTTTCAGATCCTTTGTCCTTGAATGGGTGATGGTTACCGTACCGTTTTCACGGAGCAGCAGAACGCTCATGGGCTTGCCTACTATATTGCTGCGGCCTATGACCACGCACTCCTTTCCTTCGATATCCACGTCGCTTCTCTTCAAAAGCTCGATGATGCCTGCAGGGGTGCAGGGAAGAAAGCCTGCATCGCCGTTCAGCATGGCGCCGGTATTCACCGGATGGAAGCCGTCCACATCCTTTAAGGGGGATATGGCGTTTATAACCTTCTTCGCATCGATATGAATGGGAAGGGGGAACTGGACAAGTATGCCGTTTACTTTATCATCCGCATTGAGCTTATGTATCAGCCCAAGCAGTTCTTCCTCCGTGGTCTCTGCGGGGAGCTCATAGGAAAGCGATTCTATGCCGGTATACTCACAGGCCTTTTTCTTATTACCTACATAAACTTTGGATGCGGGATCCTCTCCCACAAGTATCACTGCAAGGCAGACGCTCTTCCCCTCAGCCTTCATGGCCGAGACACGTGCCTTTACTTCATCCTTGATCTCCGCCGAGATCCTTTTTCCGTCGATAAGCTGTGCCATGGTCGTAACCTCCTTTTATAACATGTAATAATTTAAAACAATCCGGTTATGTTGCCGTCGTCATCCACGTCTATATTGTATGCTGCGGGGCTGGCGGGAAGGCCGGGCATGGTAAGTATGCTGCCGGAAAGAGCTACAACAAAGCCTGCCCCGGCGGATACATATACGTCCCTGATGTGGAAGGTAAAGCCTTCCGGCGCTCCCAGCGCCTTGGGTTCATCCGAAAACGAATACTGTGTTTTGGCAATGCATACGGGCAGTTTTCCGAAGCCAAGCTCTGTAAGACGCTTAAGCTCCTTTGAGGCAGATGAGGAAAACTCCACATCCGCGGCGCCGTATATCTTTGTGGCCACGGCTCTTATCTTATCCTCTATACTGTCGCTGTCCTCATACATGAACTTCAGCTCCGAAGGCTTTTCGCAGAGACCGATAACAGCTTTGGCAAGCTCCCGGCCGCCTTCTCCGCCCTTTGCGAAGACCTCGGATACCGCAAAGGAAACTCCCAGCTTTTCGCAGAGCTTCGTAAGGAATTCCGTTTCGGCAGCTGTATCTTCCGCAAAACGGTTTATGGTGACAACAACGTTCAGTCCGTATTTTCTTATATTCTCAACATGTCTTATCAGGTTTGCGGAGCCGCGCTCCAGAGCCGCAAGGTCTTCCTTCTTAAGGTCGGTCTTTGCCACGCCTCCGTTATACTTAAGGGCTCTTATGGTGGCAACTATGACCACCGCATCAGGCTTTAAGCCGCTCTTCCGGCACTTGATATCCAGAAACTTCTCGGCGCCCAGATCAGCTCCGAAGCCGGCCTCGGTGATACAGTAATCCCCGAGCCGCATGGCAGTCTTTGTGGCGATGACCGAGTTGCAGCCGTGGGCGATATTGGCGAAGGGACCTCCGTGAATGAGCACGGGGGTATTTTCAAGGGTCTGTACCAGGTTGGGCTTTAGGGCATCCTTAAGAAGTGCAGCCATGGGCCCCACAGCCCTGAGCTCACCAGCAGTCACGGGCCTGCCCTCCAGGTCATAAGCCACTATTATTTCAGATAGTCTGCGCTTAAGGTCCGCCATATCGGCCGAAAGACATAATATTGCCATGATCTCGCTGGCCACGGTGATCACGAAATGATCTTCGCGTACAAAACCGTCATTCTTATCTCCAAGACCCACCACGATGTTCCTCAGGGCCCTGTCGTTCATATCAAGGCAGCGTTTCCAAACGACCCTGCGAAGATCAATGTTAAGGGCGTTGCCCTGCTGTATATGGTTATCCAGAAGAGCAGCAAGCAGGTTATTTGCGGAAGTTATGGCGTGGAAATCCCCGGTAAAATGCAGGTTGATCTCGTCCATGGGGATAACCTGGCTGTAGCCGCCTCCGGCCGCGCCGCCCTTTATGCCGAAGCAGGGGCCGAGGGAGGGCTCGCGCAGCGCCAGTACCGCCGACTTTCCCTCTTTAGCAAATGCCTGGGCCAGACCAACGCTTATGGTAGTCTTACCTTCTCCGGCGGGGGTGGGATTGATGGCGCTGACGAGTATCAGCTTTCCGGGCTTTTTCTCCGAAAGTCTTTTGAGACAGGCGTTTGAAAGCTTGGCCTTAAAACGTCCGTAGGGCTCCAGCTCTTCTTCGCTTATACCCAGCCCTGCAGCTATCTCTGTTATGGGCTTTGCCTGTGCTTCCCTTGCTATCTCGATATCGCTCTTCATCCTTTTCGCTCCTTAATGAATTGTTCCAGCTGCTCGGCAGTCATGAGAACCTTTCTGGGCTTGGTACCCTCTTCGGGTCCTACAACTCCTTTGCTCTCCATCTGGTCCAGTATCCTGGCAGCCCTGTTGAAGCCTATCTTATATACTCTCTGAAGCATTCCGCTTGATGCCTTTCCTTTTTCAACCACAACACGGCAGGCTTCGTCAAAGTACTCGTCCACATCATCCGCGGGTGAGGCATCTCCTTCCTCCTCCTGCGGCTGTTCTGCCTGTTTGGTGGTGCTGATGGCGTTCATCTCTTCAATGACTTTTTCGTCATAGACCTGTTCTTTAGCGGTATTGTTCTTCAGGAACTCCACAACCTTCTGAACCTCTTCGTCGGAAACAAAGGCACCCTGTACACGGAGAGGCTTATTAAAGCCCTGGGGCAGGTAAAGCATATCTCCATAGCCCAGGAGTTTTTCGGCGCCTACGCTGTCCAGTATGGTCCTGGAATCTATACCGCTGCCGCACTTAAGTCCCACACGGCTGGGCATATTCGCCTTGATAAGACCTGTGATGACGTCCACCGAAGGTCTCTGGGTAGCTATGACCAGATGTATGCCTGCAGCTCTTGCCAGCTGTGCGATACGGCAGATCGATCCTTCAACCTCTTTACCGGCCACCATCATAAGATCCGCCAGCTCGTCCACCACGATAACCAGACGGGAAAGGGCTTCCACTGGTTCTCCGTTCTCATCCGTGATCTTTCCGGCCGCCACCAGTTCGTTGTATGCGTTAAGGCCTCTTACCTCATGATCGGCAAAAAGTTTATATCTCCTTTCCATCTCTGCCACCGCCCAGGCAAGTGCCGTGTTAGCTTTTCTCGGATCGGTGACCACAGGCATCAGCAGATGGGGAATGCCGTTATATACCGAAAACTCCACAACTTTGGGGTCTATGAGTATAAGCTTGACCTCTTCGGGCTCTGCATTAAAGAGTATGCTCTGTATTATGGAGTTGGTAAAAACCGATTTACCGGATCCTGTGGTACCGGCTATCAGCAGATGGGGCATCTTTGCGATATCCCCTATGATAACCTGCCCGCCAATATCCTTTCCCACTGCAAAGGACAGTTTGGATTCCGCTTTCTTGAATTCCTTTGAACCGATGAGCTCCCTCAAGGATACGGGGATACGCTCCTTATTGGGGATCTCGATGCCTACCGCGGCCTTGCCGGGAATAGGCGCCTCTATCCTTATCTCTTCTGCTGCAAGGTTCAGCTTAAGGTCGTCGGCAAGATTAACGATCTTATTGACCTTTATGCCTTCTCCAAGCTTCAGCTCGAAACGGGTGACCGAAGGACCCTGCGAGACAGCCATGACCTCAGCGCTGACGCCGAAAGATTTAAGTGTATCCACAAGCTGCTTCTTAAGTTCCTGGATCTCCAGTTCGTTCTCTATTCCCTTGCTCTTTTTGCTCTCCTTTAAAAGGTCAAGAGGAGGCTTCTCATATTCCTTCTTCTTCGCGGGGGAAGATCCCTCCGCTGCGCTCACTGCGTTTGCTCCGGTCGGGATGACAGAAGAGGCGTCTGCGTTTGCTTCGGTCGGGATGACAGAAGAGGCGTCTGCGTTTGCTCCGGTCGGGATGACAGAAGAAGCAGCTACATTTTTAGAAGTCGCGGATACGGCTTCCTGCTTTTCGGCAGCTGCAGGCTTTACAGTTTCCGCCGGTGTTTCAAAGGGGATCTCCGGTTCGGGCTCTGTATTATAAAGGCTTTCATCTGGAAGCTTTACCTCTGCAGGCATGGGTTCTTCATCAGGGGAAGATCCCTCCGCTGCGCTCACTTCGTCCGCTCCGGCCGGTTCTGGCAGAGGAGGCAGCTTCGTTCAAACCGGGGTCTTCATAGTCTGCCGCGGGATCACCGGAGTAAACGTTCCCGTTATCGCGATAAGCGTCATATCCGCCGACAGGACTTATCTCCGAGATATCCTCATTATATGAAGGCAGGGGAGCTGTAACTGCCCTGATCTCCTCCTCAACGGGAGCGTTAGCTGCCTCATTTTCCATCAGAGTTATCTCATGTATGTCATCCAGCTTATGCTGTTCGGGAATGCGTTCTTCAAGCCCTCCGTAGGAAAGCTGTCTTCTTTTAGAAGCTGATGCGCTGAGTATGCGGGCATCATCCGCTCTTTCCTCTGCCTCGCGTCTGCTGCGCAGCAGCTCTTCACGCCGTCTCTTTCTTTCTTCCTGCTGGGCATCCTGCGCTTCTTTTCTCTGACGGCTCTGTTCCCTTGCCCTTTCTTCTTTCAGTTCCTTTTCACGCTGATGACCGGCAGCCAGCTCCCTGCGTCGTTCTTCCCTGCGCAGCCTCCGGGCTTCTTCCTCGGGATCTTCGTATTCAAGCTGCTGCTCACGCTCCCTCATGCGCTCTTCCCGGCGTTCTTCTATACCGTCCTGCACCCTTGTGAGCCAGAGTGCGATATTTCTGAGAACGGATCTGCCAAGGAACACAAGTATCGCTGTGATGAAAAGCAGTATGGTTATAAAAATCGCTCCCCCCCTGCCAAACAGGCGGTTCATGAGCAGTGAAAACAGTCCGAAGATCACTCCTCCGCCTGTCTGCAGCTTATACAGCGTGGAACATTCATTTCCGAAACGAGCCGTAAAAGTGCCGTAGCTTTCCGATCCTTCCAGTATGGCTTCGGTATCGCTGCCGATAAGTCCGAAGAATATACCGAGGATGATCACAAAGGCCCCAACGCAGATGCGTTGCCGCATGTTCCCCTTTCCTTCCGACAGCAGGGCGGTATATATGAGTACCACCGTAAGGAATACAGGCAGATAATAGGCTGAGATGCCCGTAAGCCCCACAAAGAGGCTTTTGATAAACGGACCGAGGCTGCCTCCTATAGCTCCGTAGATACATAATGCTATAAATATAAGCACACAAAAAAGAATAAACAGTCCTATCTCCTGCATAAAATCCGCTTCAGCCTGTTTACTCTTTTTAGCTGTTCCTGCTGCGCTCCTGCGTCTGGGCGCTGTTGAGCTCTTTCTTTTTGCCGGGGCTTTACTCCCCTGTCTTTTACCTCCCGAAGCCAAGGCTTCTCCTTTCAATCATCATTCGAGGTCATAGAAATCGATATTGTTCATGTCAACGACATCAAAATGCATATCTTTCGTCTCGGGGACAAGATCAAAATCCATCTCTTTCGGAACGTGCTTTTTGGGCGTGGGAAGAGGATTTTTTATCTCCGCGGGTTTTTCTTCTTTTTCTTCTGCAGCCGCTTCCCTGCCCTCTTCAGCGGGAGCTTCCTTAGCCTGTTCTCCGGCTGCGGCAGCCTCCTGCGGTGCATCCGCGGCAGCAGGTATCTCTGCCTCGGGCTGGCCGGGAATAGCAGGCATGGGAGCTTCAGCAGCTTCTCCGGGGCCTTTCACCACGGCAGTCTTATATGCCATTTGACGGCTCCGGCTGAGACTCTGGGGATCAGGAGCCTTTTCCGGGGCTGCCTGAACGATAGGCTGCGGTTTCACTCCCTGCTGGACAGGCGCAGCTTCCTTTTTTTCATCCTGAGGCCCGGGACCAAGCAGTCCGCTGCCGGGATGTACAAGTGATTCCGGAGGCTGTACCGCCGGAGCCACATTATTGTGGACCGCAGGAGCTTTCGAAGGCTCCTGTGCCAGCAGCGAAGGCTGGGAAGGTGCCTGTGAAGAAGCCTGGGCCTGGGGCCCTCCTAAAGGCAGCATTCCGGGAAGCGTCTGTCCGCCCTGTACAGGCAGGACACCGGGACGCTGCTGTCCGCCCTGTACAGGAAGAACCTGTGCCTGGGGCTGAAGCTGTATCTGTGTCTGACCCTGTGCCTGAGCCTGAGTCTGTACCGGAGCATTATCCGGCTGCAGCTGGAGAGGCTGGGGCTGCAGAGGCTGTGACTGCTGTACAGGCGCTGTCTGCGGCTGGGGTGCGGCCTGAGCCTGCGGAGCAGCCTGGGGCTGTGGTGCTGTCTGAGCCTGGGCCTGAAGCTGTACCATCTGGGGCTGTGTCTGTAGCTGCACAGTCTGCTGATGCACTGCCGGAGCACCCACAGAACTCTCAGCACCGTCAGAAGCGCTTCCGCCCTCTTCAGCCGCCTTTGCAGCGGCCTGTTCTCTCATAGCTTTCAGCTGAGCATCCCTCATATGGGGAGGCAGGCTTCTGAGCGAAGGCCTCTGGGGCGGTTTGGGGCCGTCCTCCGTCTGGTTTTCGGGTCTCTTGGGATCACGCAGGAAGTCCAGCTGCGATTCAAGCACCTTTAACCTGGCAGCCTCCTGTTCGGGTGAAATCGGAGCCGGTGTAGTAGAAACCAGATTTTCCTTTTTCTTATTAAAGAGCATCTTTATTCCCCTTTTTCAAGTACAGTCTCTATATGATAGAGAGGCCTGTGTTTACTCTCTGAATAAATCTTACCAACATATTCACCTATGATACCGAGGGACAAAAGCTGTATGCCTCCGAGAAACCATATGGAAAGAATGAGCGAGGTCCAGCCCTTTTCCACATTTCCGCCAATATATGAAACAAAAGCGTATATGGCAGCCGCAAGACACACAAGCAGCACCCAGAAGCCCAGATGCATGACAAGACGTATCGGCTTTATGCTGAAGGAAGTGATACCGTTGAGAGCCAATGCTATCATCTTTTTCAGCGGGTACTTGGACTCGCCGGCCTCTCGCTCTCCTCTTTCGTATACCACTTCGCCGGTCTTAAGACCGAGGAGCGGTATGAGTCCGCGGAGATACAGATTGGTCTCCTTATACTCAGAGAGCTCATCCATGGCCTTTTTTGACATAAGCCTGAAATCCGCATGATTATACACGGTCTTTACGCCCATGGATGCCAGGAGCCTGTAAAAGCCCTGGGCAGTACTCCTCTTGAAGAAGGAATCCTTTTTGCGGCTGCCCCTTATGCCAAAAACTATCTCGCATCCTTCATGATACCTGTCCACCATGGTCTCTATGGCGTTAACATCATCCTGGAGATCACAGTCTATGGATACGGATATATCAGAGCTTTCACGAGCAACCGAAAGCCCTGCCAGCAATGCTGACTGGTGTCCGCAGTTTGCTGAGAGCTTTACTGCACGCACGGACTCATCGGCCTCGTGCGCTGCACATAATATCTCCCAGGTCTTATCCCTGCTCCCGTCATCTACAAAGAGAAGAAAGCTTTCAGGGCTTATCTTCCCCTTGTCCATCAGGGAGCCGAGCATATCTTTAAGACGGGGGATGCTTATCGGAAGCATCTCCTCTTCATTATAACAGGGTACGACTACTGATAGTACATCACTCATCCCAATTGGTGTAGACGTTCTGCACGTCATCATCCTCATCCAGCAGATCCAGTATCCTGGTGAGGCACTTTATGGCATCCTCGTCAGTAAGCTCCACATAGTTCTGGGGCAGACGTGTCACCTCGGCGCTTGCCATGCTGATGCCTTCGTCTTCAAGAGCCTTTCTGACAGTCTCAAGGTCATCGGGACCTGTAAGTATCTCGAAGGAGTCCTCCTCCTCGTTAAAATCCTCTGCGCCCGCATCCAGTGCCTTTTCCATAAGGCTGTCCGCATCCAGATCGCACTCTTCCTTATCAACGATTATCTGTCCCTTTGTATCGAACATAAATGACACACAGCCCTGTGTGCCTATGCTGCCGTTGCCCTTGGAGAAAGCTGCACGGACATTTGCTGCTGTACGGTTCTTGTTATCGGTAAGGGCTTCCACTATGATAGCGGTTCCGCCGGGGCCGTAACCTTCATAGGTAACATGCTCATAATTCACTGCATTGCCGTCACCTGCGGCCTTTTTGATACCGCGGTCTATGGTATCGTTGGGCATATTGTTAGCCTTTGCCTTGGCAATGATAGTGGCAAGCTTATAGTTATTGGCCGGATCCGGGCCGCCTTCCTTGACTGCCACTGCTATCTCTCGTCCGATGATGGTAAAGATCTTACCCTTAGCGGCGTCATTCTTCTCCTTCTTGTGCTTGATATTAGCGAATTTTGAATGGCCTGACATAAATTATCCCCTTTCTGTGTTTTAACTTTTGGATTATACCATATGTTGTAGCATATTTCAAGTTATGTAAATTAGAGCTTTACCTTAGGCGATACGCCGATATCAAAGCCTATGGTAGTCTTTCCTCCGTACCGGTAACTGTCCTTTTCACGGTTATAATGCATACGGAAGCTTATCTTCCCTCCGCCCGTGCCTGCGGTCAGGTTCTCTCCGTAACTCAGGTCATAATCCTCTCCCAGCTTCAGCACCGTACCGTCCTTCATTTCCACGGAGCTTATCACAGGCCGGACCTGTCCTCCTTCAAAGGGAAACTCCGTGCCCCTTATCTTTCTTTTCCTGACAGGATACCTTACTCCGTCTATGGTAACGGCGCTGATGTTTTTTGCCTGGATACGGTCAGCGTAAAGAGCGAAGACTCCCGCTTCCAAACCTTCCCCGAAATCCAGATCGCTGCCTGCCGGATTTCTCCGAACCATTATATCCGCAGCGATGTTCTTTTTTGAAAGTGGTGCCGTGTACTTTGTATACTGGTCTTTTGAAAGCACGGCATAATGTATCTCAGAGGTAGTGGTCAGGTTCTTGGACTGGGTAAGCCTGACCCGGTAAGCCTGGCAGAAGGTCACCCTGGGCCGGCTTAAGTTACCGGAGCCGGCAGAACGGTCGGTGATCACGGCCACGATATCACCGTGCCTGTCATTACCGGACTTGCCGTTATTTATGCTCTTAACCTTCAGTGTCCTTACTTTATAAGTGCCTGCTTCGGCTTTCCCGGAAAAGACTTCGCCCTTTGCCTTAACCGATACGGTTGCGGTACCGCCTGTTTTCATGTTATCGGAGAACTGTATGGTAAAGCTTTCTTTTGTATTGTAATAACCGTTATAAACTGTCACATAACCGGTCTTCATATCATTATAGATCAGATGGTCATCATCTTCCGAGCAGGGATCTGCATACCAGGTCATCACATCCACCGCCTTTCCGCCTCCGAGGCGTGACCACAGTGTGATGCTGTCCGGATAAGAACCTCCGATATTATAATCACCGTACTGGGAGACCCTGAATCCTATATACCCTTCTGCCAGGGCACGTTTCATGGTGAATTTTTCGGGTGCCGCATTGGCGCCGCAGTGCATCTTCACCATTGAGACAGGATTTATGGCCTCTCCGGTGTAGGAAGAAAGATCCCCTTCCCAGATACCTCCTATGAAGTATTTTATGATGTTTAATTCCGTGTAACTTCGGCTGTCCACATAATAAGGACTGTTTTTGTCGTCACGTGTAATACCTGATGCACGTCCGGCCCCCGTTACCTGCCAGGTTCTGTAGCCGGGCGGTATCTCAAAGAATTTACTCTTAAGGTTTATGCCTTTGATCTTAACGGTGCCATAGGCTTTGGTGAGTACACCGTAATACTCGCCCTTTCCTATGGCGGAGACGGAATAACTGTTGGCTGCGCTGACCTTCTCTCCGGAGTTGGTGCCGTTTACGTGGCCGTATTTGCCATCAAATCTGAGTGTATAATCCACACCCTCGGTGAGAAGGGATCCGTTCATCCCGTAGACAGTGATACCGAAATCGTCTCCTCCCCTCAGTACGCCCTCGGTATAGGGAAGCTTTGTATGCGCCACCTTCATACTTCCGAAGGCCATATCATGTTCGTAGCTTTCTTCCACGGCAAACTGGAAAGGATCCGAAGGGTCGAGAGCCGGCACGGCCGGGCTCTTCATCTTGTCCTTGCCGTCGTTAAAAGCATTGAAGCTGTACCTTCCGTAAACGCTGCCGCAGTAATTGCCCTTGCCCCGGATAAGATATAGATATCTTCCGGCAGAGCTCATGTAATTCGGATCGTTCACATACTGGGGCTCCCAGCATTCGTTCTCCGTATCCCATCTGTAGATCTCGGTCTCATAATCCGCAGAGCTCAGGACCGCGGTGTTATAATTGTTTCTGTTACGGTAAACAGGTTTTCCGTTCTTAAGATAGCAGCCGCTCTCGTAAAAACGTTTCACAACCTTGGGATTGACCCTATTGGTGATCCTGCCGCCTGTCAGTAGGAGCGTACTGCCCTTCATTCCCGAAAGCTCGGCCCTGTAGCTTCCTACATAGGTGTAAGGAAGATCCTGCTCCTGGTCTTCATTGTAGTTATCTGTTAATGCCCTGGGATCGTGTACCGTCTCATACATATACTCATTTTCGCCCAGATCCGCGGGCAGTATGTCAAAATATGCCCTCGCAGAGAAACCGGTGTATTTTCCCGTGCCTGTTACTTCTACATAAGGACGCTCCGCATAATATGAACCGGTATACCTGGGAACGAAACGTCCCTCTTCATCCAGCTTCATTGAAGCATCCCGGTTATTGTAGTAGCTGAGGCTGTAATCCCTGTTCAGAACAAGACGTACATCAGCCTTGCCTGCATCTCCCTCATAGGAAGAATACACGGCTATGCGGAGATCAGCCGATTCTTTTTTCAGATCCACTCCCTTTTCGCCTATGGCCTGATGCTCCCGGGTATCATAGGTCACTGCGGGTATTGTGGTCACAAAAATATTCTTAGCGGCAGCTTTGCTGATCTGTGCAACAAAAAGATAATCATGTCCTCCGGAAATAACGAAATCATTTGTCACAGGTTCTTCACCGGGTTTTACTGTCTCGTATGTAACCCCGTCGGGATTGAGAAGCACAGGGGAAGGCCAGCCGCCGTCCGGACCGGAATTGGCATAAGTGAGATCCTGGTTCTTGCCGTCGGTATAAACACTCCAGCCAAGAACGGCTGTTTTGCCCTCACTGTCGTCATTCTCAAGTATCCACTGATCAAGTGAAGCCGGGCCTTCAAAAACCTCCAGGGCATCCTCTATATCGGTCAGGGGTCCTATGAACTCATAGGATGGTATCTCAAAGCTTTGGTTAAACTGATGCTCATTGACATTGGCCCTGAAAGTAACGTAATACCTGGCCTTTGAACTGTAGACATTTCCGAAGACATTGCCGTCCACGGAATAATCCCCGGTCTCCTCGGGTATATCGACCATAACGGGGATATTGGTACTGTGGCTGTCTTCAGATACATCTACCTCACTCATGTCCAGGGTGATATCCCCGCTGATAAAGCTCAGGGGATCCGGAAGTTCGCCGGCAAAGCCCTCTCCGGCATCAAGCACGAACATATCATCACTCAGCTCACCCTCGGGTATCACATAGAGTCCGTCTTCGGGTATATCCCTGCCGTCTATGGCAGCATCCTCAGGTATCACCAGCGAAAGCTTCAGAGCGCGTTTTACAATATCGGCCTCGCATCTGGCGAGAAAACGTTTTTCATAATCATATACCGTAGCCATTGCTACGACATAGATATGGCTCCCGGATGCAGCTTCGGAAAGCTCTATACCTGTTGTTTCGTGAAAACTGCCTGTCTTAACCTCGCCGGCTTCCCTTGCGGTGGTAAAGAAGCGGTATTCCACGGTATAATCACTGCCGGCTTCAAGCTTCTTTCCGTCCATTATGACCACAGGCCTGAAGACAGCGTCCAGCTGTCCTTCGGCATTGCTGCCGTCCTGCCCGTAAGGGATCTCGTTTCCGCTTATCTCAAAGATCCTGCCGGTATCGATGAACTCTTCTTCCTGCGCAGCTTCTTCGTCAGGATCCGCATCTTCTTCTGTAAGATCCTCAACATAAGGATCCTCCTCCCACTCATAAGGGAGCGCGTTATCATCGTACTGATAAGGCGGAACCTCTTCGATGGCCTCTTCTGCTTCTTCCGAAACCTCTTCTTCCGTGTCCTCAGTCTCGTCCGGGATGCTTAAGCCTTCAGTTTCATCCTCATCGTCATCCTGAATATCGTTTTCAGCCTCTACGCTGCAGCCTGTATCCTCTTTACCCGGCTCGTCCGCATAAACTCTCTGCGTGAAAGCTCCGCCCCCGTCCGTAAACAGGAGCACGGCGCTCAGGAAAAGCACCAGGGCTTTTGATCTCTTTTTACCGAAAAACTTCATTCAACGTCTCCTTGTGCTGCATTCCTTGTAACCGATATGGACGCGATAACATTGTCATCCACATCCTCGACCCTGAAATGATAGCCGCCTATGTCTGTCTCGAAATGTTCCCCTTCTTCCGGTATCTTTTCCATCAGATTGATAAGATAGCCGTTTATAGTCTCAAATTCGGTCTCACCGAAATCTATTCCGAGACGGTCGCTGAGATCCTCAAGCTTTGAAAGGCCTTCGATAAGATAGCCCTCGCCGCCGTCATCCTCAACGATGCCGTCATCTTCTTCGTCATATTCGTCACGGATATTACCGACTATTTCTTCGAGTATATCCTCCATGGCCAGCAGACCTGAAGTCTGGCCGTATTCGTCTACGATTATCACCATCTGGGTGTTCCCGGACTGCATCTGTTTGAAAAGCTCGTTTACAGTCCTTGTCTCGGGAACGAACACAGCCTCCCTGAGGGAGGAGGCGATCTCCTCCAGGCTGGGATTCTGCTTAGGCGCTTCTTCCTTTATACGTACAGCATCCTTAAGATGCAGTATGCCCGTTATATGATCCAGATCTTCATGGTAGACCGGATAACGTGAAAAATTATTGTTTATTATCTCCTTCAGGGCATCCTTAAGCTTCGTCCTGTCGTCAAATGCCACGATCTCGCTGCGGTGGGTCATGATGTCCCCTGCTTCCTTATCGGAAAGTTCAAAAATATTGGCTATCATCTCGGCCTCTTCAGGTTCGATGGTGCCGTTCTCCTGCCCCTCGTTCAATATGGCTGTTATCTCCTGCTCAGCAGCTTCTTCGCCGCGGCTCCTTTTCCTGAAGAGCCTGCTGAGCAGGCCGTGTTTGCCTTCGTCGTCCATGTAGTGTTCTCCTTGCTTCAGTTTCTTATATACACCCTGGGAACGCGCTTTCCTATGTCGCAGACGGCTTCATAGTTTATGCGTCCCGACTTTTCAGCGAATTCCTCCATACTTATATGCTCATCCCCGTCGCTGCCTACAAGGGTAGCGGTATCACCCTGTACTACCGTGGGATCCTCGGTAACATCCACCATCATCTGGTCCATGCATACGCGTCCTATCACCGGAAAACGTCTCCCATGGATGAGCACCTCTCCCCTTCCGGAAAGGCATCTCGGATAGCCGTCTGCATAACCTACGGAAAGAGTGGCTATGCGGGATGGTCTGGAGGTGACAAAGGTGGATCCGTAGCTTATGGTGCTGCCGGCGGGAACCTCCTTTACATATATTACAGAGCTTCTTATCTCCATGGCAGCTTTAAGCTTAAGCCTTGTTATATCCACTTCATCCGAAGGCGCAAGGCCGTAGGTTATAATGCCCGAACGCACCAGGTTCATATGGGTCTTCGGCATATCCACTATGGCAGCGCTGTTTGCGCAATGCTTCAGCGGGATGTGTATCCCTTCTGAAGAAAGCAGTCTGTCAAAGCCGTTAAAACGGGCAAGCTGTTCCTCGGTAAAGCCCTTGTCCTCTTCGTCAGAACGGGCAAAATGGGTGAAGATCCCTTCGATGAAAATGCCCGGAAGCTCCGCTATCTCTTTGACCAGCTCCACTCCCGCCTTATCGGGCCTTATGCCTATGCGTCCCATTCCCGTATCCAGCTTGATATGGACCGGAGCTCTCTTTTTAAGGCGCTCTGCAGCTGCAGATATGAGCCTTGCGCTCTCAATATCAAAAAGAGTCATCCTGATGCCGTATTCCACCGCAAGAGGTATAGTTGATGGAAAAGTATATCCAAGTATGAGCACGGGCTTGCCTATGCCCTGTTCGGTGATCTCAAGAGCCTCATCTATGGTGGCAACTGCATAACCCCATACGCTGTCGTTGCTGCTCAGCTCCTGTGCTATACGCACTGCGCCGTGGCCGTAGCCGTCAGCCTTTATGACAGCCATTATCTTGCAGCTCCGGGGGATATGTTCCCTGACTTTTCTGATATTATAGCTTATATGATCCAGATTAACACTGGCATAGACACGTTCCTGGTGCAGCATCTTTCCTCAGTCTTCCTTCGCTGTTTCTTCCTTTGGTTTCTCTGCGGCCGTACTTCCGGATTCCGCCGGCTTTTCCTCCGCAGGTTTCGGAGCGGGGGCCTTAAGCATGGCCTCTCCGGGATTGTACTTCATGTCAAAGATATTAATGACCTCGGCCCCGAAGATATCATGCATATAGGAGTACATCTGCTGGTTCTTCAGCTCAGCCTCCTGCTTGCGTACCACGTTCTTTTTCAGCTCTATACGGATGTTGGCGATCCAGGTTGCGATCTCATTGATCTTATCCGTATTCTCCTGGATGATCTCATAGCAGATCTCCATGGTACGGAGCATAAGCTCACTGTTCACCCGGTCGATCTCCCTGGGCAGATCCAGCAGTTCGTCCTGATACTCCTCTATCTGGGTATTAATGGCATTGATCTGGGCAGAATAGCTTTCCTGCTTCTGTTTTCCGCCCTCCTCATCCATAACACCCACGATCTCTTCCATGAGCTTTGCCTTCTTTGCCCGGAGTTCCTTGGTGTCCGTATTGATCTTACCCTGGCGCTTTAAAAGGTTCTTAAGCTCCTCTTCCAGGGCAAGCATCTCCGGAGTACGCTCTATGCCTGCCATCAGCTTATACCACTTGTTGTCAAGGGATATGATGGGCAGGCGCTTTCCGGTTAAGGCAGGTTTAAATACTTCGTCCGTTCTTGACATGATCAGATATTATCAAATGTCTCCCTAATGGCTTTAATAAAATCAAGGCTGTTAAGTATCACGGGATCCTTTATGGTGGAGATAAGGGAAAGGGACTTCGTCATCTTTCCGTCCTCCACGGTCTTTATGCAGGCGCGTTCCAGCCTGTCCGCAAATTCGCATAATTCCTTTATGTCATCCAGCTCCCCCCTCTTGCGGAGAGCTCCGGTCCAGGCAAAGATGGTAGCTATGGAATTGGTGCTGGTCTCCTCACCGGCGAGATGCTTGTAATAGTGGCGCTGTACGGTGCCGTGGGCTGCCTCGTATTCGTATACACCCTTGGGTGATACCAGCACGGAGGTCATCATGGAAAGATCGCCGTAGGCCGTTGCCACCATATCGCTCATAACGTCGCCGTCATAGTTCTTGCAGGCCCAGATGAACCCGCCTTCGGAACGGATGACCCTGGCTACTGCATCGTCGATCAGGGTATAGAAATACTCTATGCCGAGTTCCTTGAACTTATCAGCATATTCAGCATCGTAGATCTCCTGGAAGATATCCTTGAAGGTATGGTCATACTTCTTGGATATGGTGTCCTTGGTGGAGAACCAGAGATCCTGCTTTGTGTCTACCGCGTACTTGAAGCAGGCCTGGGCAAAGGAACGTATCGAAGCTTCAGTATTATGGATGCCCTGGAGTATGCCGGGGCCTTTGAACTCATGAATGGTCTCTCGGATCTCGCTGCCGTCCTCTGCTGTATAGACCAGCTCGGCCTTTCCGGCGCCGGGCACCTTTATCTCCACGTTCTTATATACATCACCGTAAGCGTGACGGGCGATGGTGATGGGCTTCTTCCAGTTGCTGACATAGGGAGTGATACCCTTTACCAGGATGGGAGCCCGGAACACGGTGCCGTCCAGTATGGCCCTGATGGTGCCGTTAGGGCTCTTCCACATTTCTTTAAGGTCATATTCCTTAACTCTTGCAGCATTGGGGGTGATGGTTGCGCACTTCACTGCCACGCCGTATTTCTTTGTAGCTTCGGCCGAATCCACAGTCACCTTATCATCCGTATCATTCCTGTTCTTAAGTCCCAGGTCGTAGTATTCGCTCTTCAGGTTGATGTAGGGGAGGATCAGCTCATCCTTGATCATGCTCCAGAGAATGCGGGTCATTTCGTCCCCGTCCATCTCCACTAAGGGTGTCTTCATTTCGATCTTTGACATATATATTTCTCCTTATATTTTTTTTATCGTTTTGTCATCCCGAGCGAAGCGAACGCAGTGAGCGCAGTCGAGGGATCTTTTGCTCCTCAGAACACTCCGTCCGCTACCACTTTAACATCTGCGGGCAGCTTGGGTGATCCTTCGCTTCCCTTGTATCCTATGAGGACTCCGTCTCCCACTATAAGGAAGTCAGAGGCATTCTCGTCATTCAGCCAGTCGATGTACCACGGCGTGAATATGAAGGCGTTCCTGCCCACATGCTTTACGCTTGAAGGTATCACCACCTTCTCCAGCCTGTCGCAGTGATAGAAGGCGCCCTCCCCAATGGAGAGCAGACCTTCCGGGAACACCGCCTCACGTATATTTGTCCTTGCAAAGGCGAAATCGCCTATGCTCCTGAGCTCTTTCCTGAATTCATAGCTCTCCAGTGTCTGGTCAAGATAATGGGCATGATCACCTACAGCATCACCGCTGTCTGCATTCGGCAGAGGCGTGGGCGTAGGTGAAGGCTGGCTGTTGCCGTCAGTCACCCTGAGGCCTTCCACATAGACATAAGCCCTGTCGGATACTACTGTGGCATCTCCCAGAAGCCTCGTATCAACTTCAGCAGGGTTGCTGCCGAGAGTCACGCCCTCGGAAGTCAGGCGTATGCTGCCCGATCCGCTTTCGGATACAGGCTCGGACGCAATAACATTTACCGCAGCATCAGTTGATACAGCCGACGCTGATGCCCTGTTATCCGAAACTTCATTATCGCTTACCGTGTTGATCACCACAGTATAGACCAGTTCTTCCGAAACCGGATAAAAGTGCTCATCCGCAAAGCGGTATGCCGCGCTTCCGGGCTCGCATACAAAATATATATTCCAGGGACTGCCTTCAAAAGCTGTCTCATGTATGGTCTTTACAGAAGAAGGCAGCACTACCTGGCTGAGCTCGGGGCAGTTGGAAAAGCTGCGTATGCCTATCTCGTTGGTAGGTATCTGCAGTATCACTGAATTCAGGGACTTGCAGTTGGAAAACGCATAATCCGAAAGATAATGGATGCCGGGTACGGATACAGCCTTCAGATTGTCGCAGCCGTAAAAAGCATAACGCTCTATCTCCCCGCAGTTTCCGGGTACCGCATAGCTGTCAGCCTTCGAACCGGCCAGATACTGTATGAGCTTTGATCTCTCTTCGTTAAAGATGGCGCTGCCCCGGGTGGACAGATATTCATTTGCATCCGAGATCGCCACTGCGGAAAGGGAATCGCAGTCAGCAAAAACACCGCAGCCCATATTCCTGAGGCCCGAGCCTATGGTGACGCTCTCCAGCTTCGGACAGGAACAGAAGGCCACATCCTCAACGGTCTTTACCGAATCTGGTATGGTCACGGACTTAAGCTCCGTGCAGCCCTCGAAGGCACTCTTCCCTATCTTCGTAACAGAAGGGGCGAAACTCAGCTTTTCTATGGTGTTATTGCCCGCAAAGGCCCCGTCCGCGACCTCAGTCACGCCGTCGGGAACATACATATCCCTTGAGTCACCGGAATAGGTCCAGAGAACACCGTCAACTATATTCAGTTCCTCTCCCGAGGTAGCGGCCCTGGCCACATATATGCCACCGATGAGCAGCACTGCAGCAGCAACCGCTGCCGGGAGCAGCAGGAGCTTTTTGTTCTTCATCGATCTTCTTTCTTTGCTTCCAGTGCCAAAAGGTTCTTCTTATCCTTCCAGAGGAAGAGCACACAGGACAGGGAGAGCATTCCTGCGGAAAGGAACCACTTGGGAGCTATCCCGTCACCGGTCTTGGGAGTCAGGTCGGTCTTTCCCCTGACTATGTTGTTGGTATCCACGTAGATCGTATAAGGCGAGAAATGGGTCGCCGTAAAGCGTATGCAGGGTACGCCGTCTATGGTCGTATACTGCACCGCAAGCTCTCTGAGCTGGGAATCCACAACGACGCCGGCCCTGTTGTTTCCTGCATATTCCACAAGTGAATCGGGCAGGGGCAGGGTTATATTCACTGCCAGATCATTTGCATTGCTGACCAGATATGTCCCGGTGCTGTCATAAAGGGAGATATCAAAGGCAGTGTACTTCACATTGTCGAAACGGTCGCCGTATGCGGCCCTGAGCGCCTGCTCAACAGCTGCCGAAGCCGCAGCGGAATCCGTCACCTTTACGATAAAGTTATCCGTGGAGCCTGCAACAGTGGCATAACCCATGTTCTTCTTGTTATTATCTATAGCCTCGGTGGTTATGATCACATCGGTATTGCCCTTGTCTTTGTCGCCGGCGTTGCCGTCTTCCTTCTTCACTTTGTCTTCACTCGTGGTGTCCTGTCTGGTAGGCTGTGCGCCGCCGGTAGGCGTGGGCGTGCCGGTGGTCTTATTCTCTGAAGCAGCCCTGCTGCGATAGGTAGCCGTGGCCTTCACATCATGTGTAGGCATGATGAAGGTGGTATTGATGGCCAGTGCATTGGCAAAGCCTATGTCGGCATTGGAAGTGGTCCAGCGGTCGAACACCTTATCCTCAGCTGCCGCGTATGCCGTAAGGGTGACCACATCCCCTGCCCTGTATACGCCGGAGCCCGCACCGTTCTCTACTATGACATTGTAGGTGGCCCCGTTTGCAGAGGTGCCGCCTCCGCCGGTAGGTGTGGGTGTGGTGGTCCCTGCTGCATTGGCCCTGGTAGGCGTAGGCGTGCCTGTTCCGGTAGTCTTATTGTCGGATTCGCTGCGCTTCTTATAGGTTGCCTCCACGGTCACATCGTGATCCGGCATGACTACATAAGTATTTGCAACTGTAGCTGTTCCTATCTGGACATCCTTGTCGGAAACCTTCCACTTATCAAATACCATATCACTGGAATCCGGGGCAAATGCCTGTATTACGATGGTCCTGCCGGCCTTATAGGTACCGGAGCCGGTGCCCTTTGTAACGGTAAGGGTATGGCCGGTTGCGTCCGTAGGCGCGGTAGGATCATCCTCTCCGCCGCCACCGCTGCTCTTCAGCTTGTAATTGGCCACACACTCATAATTGCCGTCCACGATATGGGGATGGACATAGGATGAGCTTATCTCCTGGTTGTTATTGTCCTTCTTGACAAAGGTCCACTTATCGAAGACATAGTCTTCCGCAGGAGTAAGATACTCGGGTATCATGGTAAGTCCCATTTCCTCAGGACCGTAAGGGAAGGGATCCCCCTCCTTGAGGCCGGTGTACATACACTGGGGCCAGGAATTCGCCAGCTTGTTGTTGACGAAGTATACGTAATAAGTCTCCTCCGGCACCTCTATCTTCTTAAAGACGGGATGTATGTTGCGGTCCTGATACACGTTGGTATAAGTATCGGCACCCGTGCAGTATACGGAATCGTTAATGGATTTATCCCAGTAGGTGCATTCCCAGTAGTCAAACACTTCGTTGGCATCGTTTGAAGACACGAGGCTGGGATCCGGAGCCTTTGCGTGTCCGCCGTCTCCCAGCTCCTGGGGATCTCCGATAAGACTTCCGTCTCCGTTAAAGAACTTCACGATATGGAGAGTATTATCCACCCAGTTGATATGCTTGTAATCAGCGCTGGTTCTCACCTCGTTGGTATTGTCGTAGGACTTTGAGTACTTAGGCGAATGGATATATATCTTATTCCTTACCTTATCGTTATAAGGGTCGAAACAGTCCTTATCGATGACTGTATTCTCGCTGGGGATGTAGACATCAAGTCTGGGCATGACGCCGGTAAAGGCTCCCTGCTCCACTACCTGGCAGGTCTCGGGCAACCTGACTTCCTCAAGGCTGCTGCAGCCGTCAAACAGATCCTCGGGTATATCCTCGATCTTCGTGGCTGACAAGTCAACATATGCGATCTCATCACAGCCCCTGAAAGCCGTATCGTTTATGGCAACCACCTTACTGAGCATGTCTGCTTCATCGGGCGATGACCCTATGGCCGCATTGGGATCGTTCACTCCGTAGAAAGGAAGCACGGTATTGATGATCTCTCCGCCGCTGCCGTCATCATTCTCGTTTTCATAGAGTATATAAGGCAGGAAGGTGAACTTGGAATTCCCGTCGGGGAAGAGTATGGACTGCAGGTTGTCACAGTCCTTAAAGGCCTCGTCCTCAACAGTCATAAGATCAGAGCCGAGGGTCACGGACTGCAGTCTCTCGCAGCTGTCCAGAGCTCTTTCGTGAAGTTTCTTTACTCCGGGCATGGAAAGAGAGGTGATCCAGTCATTGCCTCTGGCATCATCGGTCACCTTGTCCAGCTCCTTTCCGCTGTCATAGTTATTGATATCATCGATATCCTTATATCCGCCGGAGAACAGGCCGGGAAGCACGTCAACGCTGCCTGCGCCCACAGGGCTTGTCCCGTCAGAAGCAGGAGAAGTGATGCCGTACCACTCCTTCTCATTATCGTTTAAGTATACCCAGTTTCTCTTGTTATTGTTTGCGCTGTTCTTTGTATCCGCAAATTCAGCGCATACATCTATGGATTCCACAACTGCAGGCACCTTGACGTTCTTAGTGGAATCAAGGAGCATGCTGGCAGGACCCGATGAAAGGTTATTGAGCACTGCTGCGGGAAGGTCATCAATCCCGGTATAGCCTATGAGCAGGATATCGCCGTTTCCGGAGCCGGTGTTCTCTCTTATGATCTTGGTGGAGCGCTGTATCTGCAGAAGCTCATTATCAGTCAGGTTCAGGCTCTTTATCTCTTCATCGTCAAGCGCAAGGTCAGGGCAGTAACATATCCTGACATGGGAGCTGTTCAGATAGTTATCGGCCATAGCGTAAGAGAAAGGCGCGTAAGCCTTATCCTCCGCGTATCCGTGGAAATAGAGCTCTCCCGAATCTGTCTTGAAAGCGGTGCTGTCTATCGCAACCTCGGCAGAGGTATTTTCCGGTTCATCCCAGAAGATATCCTTGAGAAGAGGACAGCCGGCAAAAGCAGAAGCATCTATCTTCGCTATATCCTTTCCTATGACTGCTTCCCTGAGCTTTGCGTTATCGGAAAAAGCGCTCTTTCCGATGTTCTTAACGGTCTCCTCGCTTGCCTTATCGCCGCCGCCGAACTGTACCCATTCGAGCTTTTCACAATCCGAAAAGACGTTGTCGCCAACGGTATCCAGTGAACCTGCGGGTATCCTCAAAAACTGTATCTTATCCTTTATGTTATCAAGGCAGTTGGGACCGAGAGACCTGACGCGCTTGCCGTCTACTTCCGCAGGAAGGGAAAAAGGATCTTCCTCGCTTATGCCAAGGGTATCACCGTCGATATGGAGCTCGATACAGTTTATGATGGTGGCATCGTCACCGTTTAACATAAGGTCAAAGAGCAGGGCATCATATTCGTCTGCCTTGTTCTTTATCGAGCAGCCTATCTCGTAGTGGTCGTTCTGTCCGTCATTAAAGCTGAAGGGCACATATTCCTTCACATAGGAATAGCAGCCCCAGGTGCATACCCTGGAATTGGGATACTTGATGGAGCTGTTGGGTTCCGTTTTGTTTCCGAAATCGTTGCTGCCGTTCTTGGATTCACGCTCGCCGTAAACACAGAGCCCCGTAACCTTGCTGTCCCTGAAGATATTGGAATCAAAGGCCAGATCCACCATGGGATTAGGCTGTTTTCCGGTATTCTCATCTACAGGGTCGTTTATCCATACATTCTTAAGAGCCTCGCAGCCCATGAAGGTGTTCATGGGGATGCGCTTCAGGCTTGAAATGTTGGTATTGCTGAAGACATGCACATCCGTAAGGGAAGATCTTCCGGCAAGTATGAAGTCACCTATGATGGACTCATATTTACAGGAGGTCTCCGAGGGATTATCATCATCGACCTTGGTAGTTCCGCCGATGTAAACAGCATAGCCCTCCCAGGGATCGAAGTTGGCTCCGTAGATCTCGTAAGTCGGACCGTCAGCTCCGGAAGCGCTTGCTGCGGACTCTATATACTTGGGGAAGGCAAACTTTGTCATCTTTGCGGTACCCATGCCGGGCTTTACCGCAAAGCAGGCCTTTCCGAGGGAAACCGCCCTGTCAGAGGGGAAGCTTACGTTTTCAAGGTTTGAATCATTATAGAAGGCATAATCACCTATGGCGCAGTGAGTAAAGCTGTCGAAATCGACCGACTTTAAGCTGTCGCACTCGGCAAAAGCTGCGCAGCCTATCCTTCTCACGCTGCCCTTTATGCTGATGCTCTCCAGCTTGTCGCAGTTATAGAAGGCCTTATTGCCTATAGTGGTACAGTCGGCGGAATAATTTATCCTGCTTAAATTCGTGCAGCCGTCAAAGACGCCGTTACCGACATAGATGACACCCTCGCAGTCCACTTCCTTTATGGGGGATCCGCTCTGGCTGCCGCTTGCGTTGCCGGGCCCCCTGAAGGCATTATCGCCTATATAGAGGATCTTGGGATCGATATAGACGGCGGTTGCATCGGGATGTATATTTCCGGCTTTCTTGGCATCAAAAGCACTCTCGCCTATGGAGTTTATGATCGTATTCTTCCGGGCAAGATAAAAACCGTTCTCGTCTGTCCTCTCCTTTTCCTTGTCGCTCATGGCATCCCTTGACTTTTCGGACACCACGACATATATCTTGTCGGGCATCTCTTCCCAGGTTATGGAAGATGAGGACAGGTTATAGCACTTTGCTATGGCATCCTTATCCACCGAGTCCACGCCGTAGCAGTATATGGTCTTCGTGGAACTCTGATCCGGAGACTCAAAGAAATGAGGGGTATTGGCCGGATTCTGCCTTACAGCGATCTCTACAAGCGTGACCTCACACTTGCTCACGGAATTGGCTTCTGTATACTTAGCCCCTGAGTACCTGTCGGTATTGTTCTTTAAAATAAACTGCTTATAGAGGATCTCGTCAGGGATATCCACCTGGGGAGTAAATACGTTCTTGTCTTCGCTTTCGGCCCAGACTTCGGTGGTGTTGAATCTTGCCAGCATAAAATCGGGATCGATGGCCTCGGAGTAGGTTATATTCCTTGTCTCGTCGCTGCCTTCGGCGATCTTGACCGGATGATCCGCTGCAAATTTTGCCCATTCGGTATAAACGTCGTTTGCGTTATGTCCGGATTTGCAGAACAATTCATTCATTTCAGCTTCGGAGACCTGTGTACCGCTCATATCGGCTGTCGTCCAGTCTGCGTCTGCAGCTATCTTATAGGCTCCCTTTGTAGGATCCTTGATGACATATTTGTAATCAAAATAATACTTCAATCCGTTCTCATACTCCTTCGGAGTATAATAATCATAGGAAGTGATGATGTTCGAAGAAATGGTCAGCCTGTCACTCCCGACTTCCTCTGAAGCAAGGCCGTAGATAACGCCGTTGCTGTCAGCATCCTTATAATACTTGAACTTACGCTGGAGCTTGTAGGAGGATCCGTCCTTTATAAGATCATAGGAAAAGCCCGCTTCCTTAACTCCCGACTTAAAGCCGGTATCCGTAGCCATGGTAAGATCCGGCCCGTTTTCATCCGGCTCTATCGTATTCTTTGGATCGGCCAGTCTGTCATTAAGATCGGCGTCAAAATCAAAAGTGTTATCTATAACTCCGTTGAATTCGTTTATCTTATCAAAAACATCCACTTCGCTCCTGTTTCCGGTAGCTGCAGCTTCCGCACTGCCCGAACGGTCGGAGGGGATGGCTGCTATCAGGAGAGAGCTGGCAAGGCACACGCCTGCAACACCGCGCCGTATGGTGGTCTTAAGCTTAGGCGACATAGACTTTTTCCCGGGAGCCTGTTTTGTCCCGGCTTTCTTTTTATCTCCGAGCTTTTTTGTTGTATTGTTCTTATCGGCCATCGTCCGATCCTCCTTGCTGTCTGAATCCTGTCGCTTTAGATCTTTTTTGCCACCACCACGAAGCGACCATTCTCTTCATTGTAATCGCAGGTGCTCAGTGTCAGGAGCTTGTCGCCCCAGACTGCGGTGACACCGGTGTCGTAGTAAGCCATTTGGGCCATTTCGCGCATGTTTGAGAGGAATTCTTCTTCGGAATGGGCATCCCTGAACTGGTAGTACTTGAAGGTTATCTCATCCTCATTGTAAACATGCGAACGGAAGGCATACATCACCTGATATCTGCCTTCCTCATAAATAGTATCAAACTGTATGTACGGATGCTTTTCATAATAGGCCTCCGATTCATACGCGCTCAGTTTCGAGAACATCTGGCCGCTGCTCAGATGATGACCGTAGATGATGAGATTGTCGTTCCTGTTAACGATCTCACAGCCGCAGTCAAGGAAAAAGCATCCCGCCTTGTCCTCCTTCCTGTCAAAATCATGGTTCAGATAATATTCGTTATCCGCCCCCTGCATGACAGGCCCGTCGATATTTGTATCGTCAATTTTTATCCATCCGATAAGGTCATTGTTGAGATTATATAAAGATTTATACTTATCAAGCACCTCAAGTTCTATGACCCTTCCGGTCTCATCGGTCAGAGTGGCGGTATACACGGGAGCATCGCCGTTGGCATGGCGCATATTAACCAGACGCTCATCTCCCACGAGATTAGCGAGTTCGCTTCCGCGTTCATTTCCTTCGCCGGCAGTCTTATAATATACTGCATAGGCTCCGAAGCCGCCCAGTGTCAGTATTATAAAGAACGCAATGAGCAGTTTCCGCCGTCTTTCCGATTTTTTGAGCTCCTTAAGGATCAGCTCCCGCATCTCGGGATCATAATCCTCCAGACGCTTCTTCTCAGCCATTACTTAACGACCAGGTTCACTATCCTTCCGGGCACATAGATCTCTTTTATGATATTCCCGGAAAGCTTGTTTCCAAGAGCTTCCTTTGCTGCCGCGATCGCCGTATCCTTATCGGCATCTTTGGAGATCGTGATGGTGGCCTTTACCCTGCCGGAGATCTGTACGGCTATCTCAACCGTATCCACCACCATCTTGGAGGCATCCGCAACAGGCCAGGTCTGGGCGAATACGCTCTCTTTGTGGCCGAGAGCCTCCCATAGCTCTTCGCACATGTGGGGAGCAAAGGGAGAAAGCAGTATGACTGCCGTCTCCAGGGTCTTCTTATCAACTCCGCCGGCCTTTGTCAGCTCCATGAACTTGTTGTTATACTCCATAAAGCCGCTGACCACGGTATTTAAGCTGAAATTGTTAAGCCTCTGGTCGATGTCCGAGATCATGCAGTTGCGCACTCTCAGGAGCTCATCCGTCTCGGGAGCGTCTTTATCCAGGTTATCCTGCACCATGTTCCAGAAACGTGACAGGAAACGGTAGACGCCGTCTATGCCTCGGGGATCCCATTCGGAATCCAGCTCAGGGGGACCGACGAAAAGCTCATACATACGCAGCGAATCGCATCCGTAGTCCATAACGAGCTCGTCCGGGCTCACCACATTGCCCTGGCTTTTGCTCATCTTAACGGGCTTGTCACCCCATTTCTCGGTATCGGCAGCCTTCTTGAGGATCATGCCCTGGTTGAAGAGCCTGGTGAAGGGCTCATCAAAGTCCAGAACGCCTATATCCTTAAGGAACTTGGTATAGAAACGTGAATACAGGAGGTGAAGCACCGCATGCTCCACGCCGCCTACATACATATCCACGGGAAGGTACTTGTCCGCCTTTTCCCTGTCTACAAGGGCCTTCTGGTTCTTATTGTCCACATAACGCAGGAAATACCAGGAGCTGCCTGCCCACTGGGGCATGGTGTTGGTCTCGCGCTTTGCGGGCTTTCCGCACTTGGGGCAGGTGGTGTTCACCCACTCATCGATGGCTGCCAGAGGGGATTCACCGGTACCGGTAGGCTCGTACTTCTCCACCTCGGGAAGGAGCAGAGGCAGCTGGTCCTCGGGAAGCGCCACACAGCCACAGTCCGGGCAGTGCACGATGGGGATGGGCTCGCCCCAGTAACGCTGGCGGGAGAACACCCAGTCCCTGAGCTTGAAGTTCACGGTCTTGCGTCCGTAACCCATCTTCTCTATCATTGCGGGGGCTTCTTTCTTCAGAACTGCAGACTCCTGTCCGTTCCAGTCCCCGGAATTGATCATGGTGCCGGATGCCTCGGTATAGGCCTCCTGCATATCCTT
>JAFWWB010000065.1 GCA_017518185.1 Lachnospiraceae bacterium | reverse complement strand
GCACAACAGCAGCTATTATCAGTCCGGTCTTCTTTTTCTTTTTTTCGAGAATAGCAGCTGAGGCCGGTTTTGTGGATGATACCGAAGGCGACACCGGCTGTGATGCAGCTGCAGGCTGTCTTTCCGGCTGTGGTGTGATCACAGGCTCACTCTTTACAGGTGGTGCAGAAACAGCCTGTCCGGCTTCTGACTGGTCGGAAACCGCAGCGGCCATAGGAGCTCCAAAAAGATACTCTGTCTCCTCATCATTCCCGTATACGCTGACGTTCTCTGAGGTCTCTTTTGGGGCTTCGACTTTTGCAGTCGTATGAGTCTGAACCACAGGTTTGGATGACGCAAATATCATCTGTGTCGAACCGGCGTCAGTATCCGTATATCCAGGATCCTGCTTTCCGGCATACAAGTTTTCGGTATGTACATATCCACCATTCACATTTCCTGTATCCGGGCACCCGGCATCGGCACTTCCGTCCAGGGCTGCGATCAACTCAACCATGGAAGAATAACGCCCGCCCCTCGTCACGTTCAGTCCTTTTAACAGTGCAGCTTCCTGTGACGGGCTTATCACTGCCCCCAGTTCAGATGGAGATTTAAGTGTATCAGCTCCCATCCTTGTGAGTGAATTCTCCGGAGTCACGCCGGTGATCATCTTGTAAAGCGTGGCACATACGGAATAAACGTCTGTCCAGGGGCCCTGGGCTCCATGGGAGATGTACTGCTCCGAAGGAGCGTATCCGGGCTTCAGTATGACGGACATGCTCTTATCGTTTTCATCATCATATTCACGGGCAGAGCCGAAATCCAGAAGTATGAGGCTGCCGTCCTCCTGGACCATGATGTTGGAAGGACTGAGATCCCGGTGGATAAGGCCTGCGGCATGAACCCTTCCGAGAGTCAGCATAACACGTCTCAACGCTCCGTAGGCCTGGTCAAAGGTAAGATTTCCATAGGTCTTAATGTACTCGGCAAGATTCATGCCTGAAATAAGATGCATTACCGTGTATGCGGTATTGTTTTCGGTGATCACATCGATCACGCTGACTATGGCAGGATCATTCAGGAACTTTGCAAGGATCCTTGCTTCCTCAATGAAGCGTCTTTTCTGCTTTTCGAATACAGCGGCTTCGTTTCCCGCGGTAACGGTCAGATCGCTGCCGTCATCGGCACGCCTGTCTACAAAGCCTACGGGGAAATATTCCTTGATGGCTATACGCGCCGAAAGCCTGCTGTCCCAGCCGGTATAGGTGATGCCAAATCCCCCTGCGCCAAGTACGCTGCCAATGATATAGCGGTTCGCCAGAACAGTCCCCGGCCTCAGCTGGTATGGCTTGTTTTCAATATCCAACGGGCTTCCGCAGTGCTCACAATATGCAGAGCTGTTTCCCGCACTCTGCAGTGTCATGCACTTTGGACACAATATCTCGTTATTCCCGGTATGTATCATCAATTCTGTTTCCTTTATGATTTATTCATAAGACTACACAAAAAGGGATGTTCACCTTTGACGGTCCTTTGCCACCGGACCTGCAGTTACCTAATAGAGTATTATAACCCTACATCCCACGGATTTACAAGTGTAGTTTTTACCTGATGGCGTGTGTTTTTCTGTTATATTTCCCTCCCGGATGTGTTATCCTTTGCTCAAAGCATAGAAGTTATGATTCCGCCTGTTCTGATATTCAGATGATCGTTATCTCCTGTGCTGATACCCATATCAATGTATACGCAGGTGGATACGATCATGTAGTGACTGCCGGTCTCGTCTTCCCCTGCGCCATTTTGAATTGCAGGAGGATACCATATGGACGAAGGCCAGGCTTGTACTGGAGCTTTCCTACAGTATTAACGGAGATGTGAGAGGAGGAAACGAGATGGGAGGTTTTTTCGAAGTATTTGTGGATCCGCTGGAGGAAACCATAAAAAGTCAGAATGAAGAGTTGGCGCTGAAAGATGCTTCATGCATTCTATTCATATAAGCGAGTTCATAATCCTCATTTCCCATAAATACCTATAATGCTGCGTATTGCGACGTCAGCCGGCATACGGGCGGTCCGGCAGTTGCCGGTGCCGGCGGTTTTTCAATTGCATTTGATGATAGTTGTTTCTTCTTGAACAGCTTCATAATCTTATGATAGCACCTCTCTTATAAAACATCATTCGATCGGCTGTGTCATCAAACAGAGTGTATATCATAAACGCCTGCCAGGATGACCGACTGAAAAGCAGGCATCGTTCTCCGGTTCAGGTATTTATCCTTGAGCCCGCGATTGATGGTGATATAATCCCATCCGCCACCATCTGTGCGATATGCTCCAGACGTCTGTCGATATTTACAATATAATGCTCATCCTGATAACAGGTTCCGGTGATATTGAAACGACGCATGCTTTTCCTCCGCGTACGCCCGTTCCCGCAGTGTTTTCTTTCCCTGCCGTTCTTTTCGATTATATAACAAAAGCCCTGCCCCCGCCAATCATTTTTTATCTTACAGCAGCCTCCGGTATCCCGGGGCAGATCTTGCATTCCCGGCTATTGCATTATCCCCGTTTGAGGTGTACTCTTACACTGTTATATTCAGTTCCGCAAAGGAGATCTGCTGATGATATGCACCGAACATAACCTGATCTTATGTCCTGCATGCATGACACCCCAGGGTACCGAAAATACTTCTGCCTTCTGTGAATACTGCGGAAGTCCGCTTGACGTGGATAACAAGCCCTACCAGCTCAGACCGGGGACTGTCATTGCCAAGCGTTATATCATCGGCAGTGTCCTTGGTGCAGGCGGCTTCGGGATCACATATATCGGCTGGGACAGCAGACTTTCGACACGTATCGCGATAAAGGAGTACTTCCCTGTAGGCTATGTTGACAGGCGTGCCGATGACGGAAGTGACATAACCGTGACAGCGGGTAATGAAACCCCTGTATTTGAAAGGCAGAAAAGGCGCTTTGTTGAGGAAGCAAAGATCCTGGCAAAGTTCCTGAATGATCCGGCTATCGTCAGCGTGATCGATATCATTACCGAGAACAATACGGCATATACGGTTATGCACCTTATCTCCGGAACAACCCTTGCTCAGTACCTTAAGGAAAACGATCGTCCGGACTTTGTTACGGCATATGCCATGCTGCGTCCCATTATGGAGGCTCTAATCCGGGTTCATGCCGCCGGGCTGATCCACCGCGATCTCAGTCCCTCGAATATAATGGTTCAGAAGGATAGCAGTCTCATACTCCTTGATTTCGGATCTGCCCGGGAATATGACAATGAAAGCGAAAAGAGCATGTCGGTCATCTTAAAACCCGGCTACGCTCCTTCCGAACAGTATGTCTCACATGGCGCACAGGGTCCCTGGACAGATGTCTATTCCATCTGCGCCACTCTCTACAGAATGATAACGGGCGTAACCCCGCCTAATTCCCTGATGCGGATGGGCGCAGACACCCTGAGATCTCCTTCCGAGCTCGGAGCGGATATCACCCCCGAACAGGAAGCCGCACTTTTAAAAGGTCTCAGCGTCACAAAAGACGGACGCTATCTGTCCATGGATGAGCTGATAGAAGCTCTGGATGCTCCGGCAGAAGGGTATTATGAACCGTTCTCTCCATCCGTGGATATATCAGCCCCCTGCCGAAGTGAACACGATCCTGTTGAAGCAGACACATATGATACTTCACCGGATGATGGATCCGTACCGACGCAGTACATATACAACAATACACTTGGTGCCGTGTCACCCTATGAGACACCCGGCATACCGGAGGAAAATGTTTATCCGGAATGCTCCGATCCCGGGTACGATACCTTTCCGGACTACGAAACGGAGCCGGAATATGATCCGGAGCCGGGTTATGAACAAGGAACCGCAGATGAGCCTGAGGAGGCCTCTTTCATCGCTCAGCCCCCCCACAGCCAAAATCATGAAAAAAGAAAGCGTTCTTCAACTGTACCATTCATAGCTTTGGCCATTCTCGCCGCATGTGTCATCATCATAGCTGCTGTCCTGCTCAGACAGGATCGCAGCTATGAAAATGATGCAAACACCGGGGATATCACCTCCACATCGGATAAAAACACTTCTGTCACCACGACAGATATAAACTCAAGAACAGCAGATACCGGCTCAAATGATACAGGCGAAACTGCCGCTGCTGTTTCGCCTGCCAAAAAAGAAGCGGGTGCCGCCGGAGCCCCTGCCTCAGAACCCGTCTCATCCGGAGGCAGCGGAAGCTGGAAATCCGCCTATATGGAGAAGATCGATCTCTTCGAGCAGGATTCTTCGGATTACACTACCGAAAAATATGCTCTTGCATACATTGATGATGATACTGTCCCGGAATTGATCATGGGGGTCAAGGAGAATGGCGCCGTAGTTCCAGGAATGGGCATTTATACGTTTTCAGAAGATGAAGCCATATGTTCTGTCCCCACAGGTGATTGCCGCAGATTCAGGATCTTTTATCAGAAGGGCACTGGCCTGGTAAATATCTTCACAGAGAATAATGCAATAAATTCATATGAAATCTCACACGGCAAAGGTAACAATTATCGCTACACTGAGCCTGCTGATATCATGGCGGAGCTAAATGAAGCCTTTACCCGCTACGACACCCCCATATATATGACATATGATCAGGTCAAAGCTCTGCTGTCTGCATCAGACTGGAAATCGTCCTACCTTAATGAAATCGGGCAGTTCGAAAAAGATTCCGCCGAATACAGCGGATATGATAAATATGCCCTGATTTTCATAGATGAAAACGATGTTCCGGAATTGTGCATGGAGATCCCGGCAGGAATGTACTCGGGGCCGGGTACCGGTGTGTATACTTATTCCCATGGAAACGTGTCCCAACTGGTCTCAACATCCCAGGAGGACGTGCGTAATTTCATCCATACCATCTATTGCCAGATTTCCCGGGGGCGCTTTTGTATAAATATATCCGGAACCGAAGGAAGCTCATGGTTCGGATTAAACATGTCCGACGGACAGCTCACCTATCACGCACCGATAGAGCCGGATTTTGACTACAGCACCTACCATTACGAAGGTTACACCATACCCACATATATCACCTATGATCAGATAAAAGCCCTTTTATCCGATCAAGGACATTAGCGGCTATTCCCCGATCTCATACCTTTGCGAAAAATGCAGGGAACCATCCTCCGGATCAACATCAACGGAAAAAGTATTTTTGTATCTCCCGTTATCGATCAGGTTCGCAAGAACCTTTCCGTCGTATATCTCTGATCCAGGCTCCGGTGTGATCATATATCTCTCACACTGTTTCCTGTATATTTCGTGATCAAATCCCCCATCGGTGTCATATCTGACCATGACCAGCCTGTCATCCCGAAAGATCAGATCAATTCCGTTTCCGGTACGTGATACAAAAATATCTTCCCCCCATTGATCCCGGGATTCCGGCTCAGCTATTTCAGTTCCGCAGATTTCCATAAGCTCTTCCCTTGTCTGCCCCAGAAGAGAAAGATCCATCAATAAAGCTCCTGTTTCTTCATCTACCCAGATATACGGTGATGTGAAGTATCCATCCGTCGACGCTTCATCCGGTGAAGGCGCCGGAGTTACCGTCACGACAGCTTTCAATGCTTCTGACAGCTGTTTCTGAAGCTCCGGATCATTTTGAGTCTCATATACAACCTGATATGAATACGGTAAATTCTTCTCCCCGTGGGATATTAAACTGCATCCGTTTATTTCTTACAGCTTCTTACGTGATCAATCCTTTAAGATAAAGAAAACTCCGTTCCTCATCATGATAGCATCCACTCTCAATTCTGGTGTCCCATGTATACTTTGTGCCTGTGATCAGATCAACAAACTTATCCGGATCCAAAAGGATGATATCTTTCCCGTATACCAATTCCTTTAGCCTTGCCTGTTCTTTGGCTGAAATCTTTCTTCCACTAAAGATCAGAACGCTGCGGGTACCCGACTTTATCGTGATGTCCCCACCGGAATAGGACGGCAATCCCGAAAACAAAGTCATACGCTGGATCGGAACCGGCAGAGCATTGCTGTTATCGGAGTAAGAAATTTCTCCGCCCCCCTGCCTTTTCATAAGGTCCAGCAACTCCAAAAGGCATGATACTGTCTTCGTAAGATCAGCATTCCCTTTCACTCTGAGCCAATTATACCCTGTCTGGTCATATATCTTTTCATACTCTCTGTCACGGATCCATAATTCGGCAAAAGTTTCTGTCAGGCCCAGCTCAAAACACTTCTTTAAGAGCTCACGTTCTTCCGGGCTCTCTATCCTTTTTTTGGGGCTTTCCGGAACGTATTCAAACGTTTTGTCTTGGGATCCGGGCTTATTCTCATTCAGTTTGGCAGCCTCTTCCTTTGCAAATAAAGAATATTTCATTGTAATGAGCAGGTGAACACTATCCCCATCCAGCCGTGTATCATCCTTTATCTCCGTAAGCACCTCTTCGGGCAGGATTCCGGCTCTGACACCGTTTTCTGCCAGCTGACGGTAGGAAATACCGCTTCGTATCGCTAAATCGGCCATCTCGTCATAACTGATCTTTTCATTTACTACGCTGTAAGAAGCAGCCGCAATCCCGCCGTCGTACAGCTCTACCTGATAATATGGTACATTTCTTCGATCTACCGCAACGAATTCTCTGATCCACGATGGAAGATCTCCCAGCAGTTTTGTTCCAAACCACTTTTTCCCCTCAAAGCTATAATATTTCAAGTTCCCTCGGGGATCAGAATCCCCTATGTCAACAGTGATCTCCCTGCGCCCTATCTTTATACTTTTATTCATTTCCGCACACCTCCCTGTACTTTATGAACTCCTGCCAGTGCCCCGAGAAAGAAGGGGACGGCAATAACTATCGGGTAAAGATACCTGAGCAGAGCCACCGGGCCTATGAGCCAGCCGCAGAAATAGAGGGCTCCTGGAAGAACGGATATCAGCGGATCCGCATCCCTTCTGATCAGAGATGCCACGGCGATCAGAAGCATGAGCCATATCCCAAGCCCCGGCTGAAGCAGGAAGGGTATGTGCTCAGTCTCTGCCAGCATTGAATACATAAACGAAAGATACGGGGGAAAAAGGCTGTGTCGCTCTATCTCCGCCCCGGAGATCCCGGGAAAAGGATATTCGAAAGCCAGCTGCCTGTATGGATTCTGATCCGCATCAAAATACGGCACCATCAGCATCCTGGCGCTGTGGTAATAGTTCCCCTTATTCTTAAGCCCGACCTCCAGCCACAGCTTAAAGAAGCTCCCCGGATCCTCCAGTATCTTCTTCTCGTCCATGGCCGCGAAATACGTGTCCGCTGAAAAAGGATGTATGGGTTCTTCCCGAAGCAGCTCCTCCGGGAGATAATCAAGTATGGCCTCAAGCTCTTCATCCGAAAGCTCCACTTCCCCGCTGCCCTGAAGCCTGTAGGCCGCAGTTGTTCCCAGCTGCTGGGCAGGTATGAAGAGCGGAAGGCTGCGTCCTCCGGGAGCTATATCGAACACGGCCCTTGCGGATGCATTAAAGACAAGGGACAGCACTGCCGCCGACACCAGCGCAGCTATAAATCCCTTATCCCTGCGTCTGAAGACAAGGGCCAGAAGCGCGATCGCAAGCAGTACATATACACAGGGATTCCTGAAAAGACAGACTAAAACTCCCGAAGCGGCAAGTATCACCGTGCGCTTAAACTCCGGCTTACGCCTGCTTTTTATCTCATAAAGATACTCCGCACAGAGGACCATGAACACAAGGAGGAACGCCCCGAAGAGCACATCCTTCGTAGCATTGAAGCTGAGTACGTGAAACGGCAGGGACAGCAGCAGATATATATAGCCCAGAGCCATGATAAAGACAGGCACGCCCCTTCTCTTCATATATAAGAAGGACCTGGAAAGAGCCGCAAGAACGATGAGCCACTGCAGCACGCTGTATACCGCCATACCGAAGGTCCAGCTGCCGCTCAGCTTCTCTGCGGCGCAGATGACCGCCCCAAGAAGAAGGGTATGCGCCACCGGATTCCCCGCGGTAAAGGGATATTCCCCCATGAACATGGCCAGCTGCAGAGGCGTATCGTAGCCCAGCGTGCCCGGAAAAAGGGCAAGAAAAGCAGGCAGTGTTATAATGAAAAAACCAAAAAAGACCAGGACGAAGAAAGCCCCGTCCCCGGTCTTTATATCGCTTTTCCCGAAAAGCGCGGATATCCTGTTTTTCATTCCCCGTTCATTATCCTTAAGAAGGCCGAAACATTTGCCTTAACGTCTCCGCGGAATACCGCGGAGCCCGCCACTATGTTGTTGGCCCCTTTTTCAAGAACCCCGGCCACATTACCCAGGGTTATGCCGCCGTCGACCTGCACGTCGCAGTCATAGCCCTTCGAATCTATCACGCCCCTGAGTTCCGAAACCTTATCCAGCGTATGTTCTATGATGGTCTGTCCTCCGAATCCAGGCTCCACCGTCATGCAGAGTATGTTATCCAGCTTCGGAAGAAATCCCGTCACGGCTTCCGTGGGGGTATCCGGCTTAAAGGCCATGCCGGCCTTTTTGCCTGCGTCACGTATCATGCCTATCGCTGTTTCCGGATCCTTTACGGCCTCGTAATGGAAGGTGATCATATCCGCCCCCAGCTCCGCAAAGGTCTTTATATATCTTTCGGGCTCTATTATCATGAGATGAACGTCCAGAAAAAGAGAACAGCCTTTTCTTATGCCCTCGACCACCGGCATACCGAAAGATATCGCCGGAACGAACACCCCGTCCATCACATCAATATGGAGATGATCGGTGCCCGCAGCCTCCGCATCGGAGATCTGCCTGCCCAGGTTCATCGTATCAGCCGCAAGGATTGAAGGTGATAAATGTCTCATCAGAAGCTCCTTCGTTCTTTCAATTCCCTGTAAATCGTCCTGTAATCCCCATATCTTATCTGCGGTATCTCTCCCGAGTCCCCAGCCGACCTTACAGCACAGTCCGGCTCATCCGTATGACTGCAGTCATCGAACCTGCACTTCCCGTCGTAAGGCCTGAATTCCTCATAATAGTCCCTGAGTTCTGCCGCCGTGATATTCCTGAGTTCAAAGGCCGTAAAGCCCGGCGTATCGCAGATATAGCTTCCCGTTCCTATGGTAAAGAGCTCGCTGTGCCTGGTGGTGTGCTTTCCTCTCTTGAGCTTACCGCTTATATCTCCGGTGGTGGCCGCCGCATCCGGACACAGCAGGTTGAGTATCGTGGATTTTCCCACTCCGCTGGGCCCCGCCAGCACGCTCATCTTCCCCTCCGTAAGGGGCAGGAGCTCCTCTCTCACATCCGCTTCCTTTGCGCATATGACCCTGATCTCGGCGCCGGAACCGGCGTAAGCCGTCCTCAGTTCCTCCGCCCTCTCATCCTCCGCAAGATCGCTCTTGTTGAAGATAAGCACCCGGGGTATATCCAGACTCTCAAAGTAGATAAGGAAACGGTCTATCAGCACCGTTGAAGGCTCCGGCTCCGCACAGGCAAAGACCATGAGCGCCTGATCGATGTTGGCGGCCTCGGGCCTGATGATGGAGTTCTTTCTCGGGAGTATCTCATCGATGCTCCCCTCCACATCATCACTGTGGGTCAGGCTGATGGCCGCCATATCACCCACCAGCGGTTTTATGCCTTCCTTCCGGAATATCCCCCTGGCGCGGCAGCAGACAACACCTTCCGGTGTATCCACATAATAGAAGCCTCCGACACCCTTGAGAATCCTGCCCTGCATCAGTTCTTTGATCTGGTAAAATCGACCTTAATGGGTGCGCTGTCCTTCTGGGTACGCACTATCTGAACGCTGACATCACCGTTGGCGTCTGTCACGCGCTTCTCTTCATTCACGAAATAATGTACCACCACGTAGCCGTATTCCGCTTCCATTTTCTCCATATGTATCTGTACAGGGAAGTTGGCAGTGGTAGTTGACCAGAGCTGCTTATAGGTGGGATCCACCAGCTCTACAGCCGCATCACCGTCCGCATAATCCGCGGGCGCCGCCACCGTATAGTCAAGATCGTAAAGGGAGAACTCCCTGCCCTTGCTGAGCTTGTACTCCACTTCCGTATCTATATCCACGGTTATCCCGGCGGAAATGTTCTGCCAGATTATGGTGCCTTCCTCGTATTTGTCGCTGTACTCCTCACCGGTGCTCTCAAACTCGGTGATGCCCAGCTCCTCAAGTATCTCCTTTGCCTCTTCCTCGGTCTTGCCCTTAAGATCAGGCATGGGTACCTGGGTCGATTCCTTACCGAGGCTCAGCTCTATGGTGACCGTGCCGCCTCTGGCGATCTTACTGTCTCCCTTGGGATCCTGGGATATGACCGTATCCTTTTCAACCGTATCCGAATTGCTCCTGGTGACCTCCACCACGAATCCTTCCGCCTCAAGCTTTGCCCTGGCCTCAGCCTTGGGAAGCCCCTCCACATCCGGTACTATCGCATTGCCGGCCTGCTGCGTGGGCTCTTCGGTACCCGTGGCTGCCGCCGCTTCCGTAGGCGCTGCCGCTTCCTGGGTGGGCGCTGCCGTCACATTGCTGCTGCCCTGTTCCTGATCCTGCTGTCCCAGACCCACGGCATTCCACACTATATAAAGGAAGATGAAGCCCACTACCACAGCAGCTATTATGATCAGTATGGTGGTAAGCACCTCCATGTTGGGATCCACATCGTCATCGTAGCGGTTACGCTTCCGGCTCTGGCTCTTTTTCCTTCCGGAAGAGGCATTCCTGCCCGAAGGCTTCTTACCGCTGCTCCTCCTGTTATTCCCCGAAGGTTTCTTACCGCTCTTCTTCCTGGGCCTCTCCGGCCCGGGCTCGGTATACTCCCCGGGATACTCTTCGTAATATTCCTCCTGATATTCCCCTTCCGCATACTCCCCCGGATACTCCTCATAGCCCTCTTCGGGGGGATATTCCTCCTGTTCCTCCATCCGTCCCGTGTTCATCTGGGCATCAAAAGAATCCCTTCTGTGGGCCTGCTGGCGTATCTTCTTGATCTCCTGGGGTGAGATATCCTTGGTGGCTCCGGTCTCGTCCGGATCCTCCAGCTTGACAAAGTCCTCATCGGGACTGATGAGCGAACGCTTAAGATCTTCTATGAGCTCCGGCGCAGACTGGTAACGTCTGTCCGGGCTCTTCTGTGTACATTTGAGCACGATCTTCTCCAGGCTCACCGGTATCTCCGGCACATAATCCCTGGGAGAAGGCATCTGCTCCTGGATATGCTTTATGGCTACCGCCACGGTCGTATCGCCGTTAAAAGGCACACGGCCCGTGAGCATCTCGAAAAGAGTGATGCCCAGGGAATAGATATCGCTCTTTTCATCGGAAAAACCGCCCCTGACCTGCTCGGGAGAGGTATAATGAACACTGCCCATAACGTTGGAGGTTATGGTATTGCTGGTAGCGGCCTTTGCTATGCCGAAGTCCGTGACCTTCACCTTTCCGTCCATGCTGATGATGACGTTCTGAGGCTTGATATCCCTGTGGATGATATGGTTATTGTGTGCGGCCTCTATACCCTGTGCCACCTGAATGGCGATACTGACGGCCTCCTTCACGGAAAGCCTTGCCTTTTTTTCTATATACTTCTTGAGGGTAATGCCCTCCACAAGCTCCATCACGATATAATGCGAGCCGCTCTCTTCTCCGACATCGTAGACATTTACGATATTGGGATGCATGAGTCCCGCCGCCGATTGGGCTTCGCTGCGGAACTTCTGCAGGAAATCCCTGTTCTCGGAGAACTCGTGCTTGAGTACCTTCACGGCCACGAAACGGTTGAGCTTGTGATCCTTTGCACGGTACACATCACTCATCCCGCCGGTACCGATCTGGTCCAGTACCTCATATCTTTCCGCAAGTGTCATTCCGATCTTTATCATTTCAGTACCTCTATGAGGATCACGGTCACATTGTCACGGCCGCCGTTCATATTGGCTGCCGCCACAAGCCGGTCCGCCTTTTCCTTAAGGCTCCCGCTGCTCTCCATGATACCTAACATCTCAGCATCTTCTACCATATTTGAAAGGCCGTCGGTGCACATTATGACTATATCGCCGACAGCGATGTCCTCTATCTCAAAGAAATCAGCGTCCACATCATCCATAACGCCTATGGCCCTGGTTATGATGTTCTTATCCGGATGGTTCCTGGCATTCTTTCTCTCCAGTTCTCCCATCTGGACCATCTCCTCCACCAGGGAATGATCGGTGGTCACCTGTCTGATACTGCCTCCGCTCACGAGATAAAGCCTGCTGTCTCCCACATTGGCGACACACAGTCCGTCATTGTCAAGAGTAGCCGCAACCATCGTCGTACCCATTCCGTAATAGTTCTCATCGGAAAGGGCCTTCTGCCTGATCCGCTTGTTGGCCTCCCTTATCCCCTTTGAGATGACCCTTATGCTCCCTCTCTCCGAAGAGAGGTTTGCCTCGTTCACCAGGGTCTCCACGGCGCACTTCGAAGCGTACTCTCCCGCCTTGTGGCCTCCCATCCCGTCCGCCACAATGAAGAGATCCGGCAGTGTCCCGACGGGCACCTCCGAAGTAAAGACATAATCCTGATTCAGTTTTCTCAGCTTACCTATATCGGTAAGGGAGACGGAATTCAGCTTCATCCTCTTGCACCAACGCAAATATCTGACCTATTTTACCATAATCCGTGAAAAAGTAAAGCCACCCTATAAATGCCTCTGTCTCAGCTGTCCGCAGGCACCGTCTATGTCGCTTCCCAGCTCCCGCCTGATGGTGGCGTTGACTCCCAGCTTTTCAAGCCTCTCCCTGAAACTCTCCACTGCCGCCCTCTCCGGCCTCTTATGCCCCCGCTCGGTAACTGGGTTCACGGGGATAAGGTTCACATGCACCTTTCTGGGTGCCGCCAGACGGGCCAGAGCCCTGACGTCTTCATCGCCGTCGTTGGAGCCCTTTATCAGGGCATATTCAAAGCTTATCCTCCGGCCGGTCTTATCGAAATAAAAGTCGCAGGCCTCCATCAGCTCCGCAAGGCTGTAGCTTTTTGCCACCGGCATTATCTCCTGTCTCTTTTCATCCGTTGCAGCGTGCAGTGACAGGGCGAGTGTGATGCCCAGCCCCTCCTCCGCCAGGGCCCTGATACCCGGCACCAGTCCGCAGGTAGAGAGGGTTATGCCCCTGATGCCAAGATCATAACCCTTATCATCGGAGAGCAGTCGTATGAACCTTACCACGTTGTCGTAATTGTCCAGCGGCTCTCCCATGCCCATGATCACAAGGTTGGAGACACGTTCACCTCCGTCCTTCGTCACTGCATAGACCTCCGAAAGCATCTCTCCCGCCGTGAGGCTCCTCTTAAGCCCCGCCAGCGTGGAGGCACAGAAACTGCAGCCCATGCGGCAGCCTATCTGGGAGGAAATGCAGACGCTGATGCCGTGGTGATAGCTCATCCTCACCGCCTCGCAGAGATCCCCGTCCGGCATCTCAAAGAGATATTTTACGGTGCCGTCCAGTTTCGAACACTGCTTATCCCTTATTCCGCAGGAGGATATCACGTACTCCTGCGCCAGCTTTTCCCTCAGGGCCTTGGGAAGGTTCGTCATATCCGAAGGATCTTCGGCCAGCTCCACATGAAGCCAGCGGAAAAGCTGGGACGCCCGGTAAGCCGGCTCCCCCATGCTCTTCAGTTCTTCCTTAAGCTCAGCCTCTGTAAGGCTCCTGAGATCCTTCTTCATCCGCCCTTCCTTCTGAACGCGGCTATAAAAAAGCCGTCCACTATGTCGCTGCCCGCAGGTTCTCCCGGGAGCAGCTGTATATATCCTTCCCTTGCGCTTTCACGTCTTAAGGCGGAAGGTATCAGTTCGTATATATCGAGGCTCTCCAGTTCACCTCCTGCCAGCAGCCGTTCCCTTATGTCCTCATTCTCCGCCCTGTTTATGGTGCAGGTACTGTATATGAACCTGCCTCCGGGCTTTACATATTTAAGGGCCTGCTCCGCTATGGCTGTCTGGAGCTTTGTCAGTTCAGCTTCTTTTTTCTTATCAAAGCGGTAGCGTATATCCGCCTTCCTGCCCATGACGCCCAGCCCCGAGCAGGGCACATCGGCTATCACCACATCCATTGACTCTTCTTCGAATACAGGCTTTGTGGCATCCCCGCAGCTGAATTCTATATTATCCGGCTTAAGCCTCCCGATATTCTCTTCCATGAGCTTCAGCCTTGCCTGTGACACATCCATGGCAAAGACCTTTCCCGCCAGATCCGCGGCCATGATGCTCTTGCCTCCGGGAGCGGCGCAGACATCCGCCAGCTTATCATCTTTCCCCGGAGCTGCTGCCAGCACCGCCAGCATCGCGCTCACATCCTGCGCGTAAAAAGCCCCCTCTTCGTATCCGGCCATGTTCTTAAGGCCGTCGCTCTCGAGCAGCGAATAAACCCGTTCAAGATAGGGGCTCTTCCTGAAAACTATGCCCTGTTCTTCCCAGCTCTTAAGGAGCTCCTTCTCGTCAAAGCCCTCTCTTATGCGCACCGTTACAGGCCTTTCCGCCATAATCCCTTCCAGTATGGTCTTTGCGCGCTCCTCTCCGTAGTCCTTAAGGAACATCTCCACGATGTCCCGTGGCACGGAATAATACGTGCTCAGATACCCGGCCGGATCCTTCGGCCAGGCTATATGCTCCTTCTCCCTGGCAACGTTCCTCAGCACACCGTTCACAAAGCCCTTTAGACCCGAAAAGCCCCTGGCCGCGCACAGGGACACGGCTTCATTACAGGCTGCCGCATCCGGCACCCCGTCCATATACATTATCTGGTATATCCCCATGCGCAATATGATCTTTATGGGGATTTTTATCTTATCAACAGGAGTTTTTGAGAATTGTCCGATGATATGATCCAGGCTTATGCGGCGCTCTATGCAGCCCTCCGCAAGCCTCTTTATGAAAGCGCGGTCCCGCCTTTCCATATAGGCGTGCTTGTCCAGTTCGCCACGGATCACCGCGTCTGCCTTGACGGGATCCTTCTCCAGTTCCAGGAGTATGTCGTAGACAAGGCGTCTGCTCTCGCTGACTTTTGCCATACTCAGTCCCCCAGCCTTTCGCCGGCCGAAATGTGCATGCCTCTCAGGAAATCTCCGCTGCCCATGCGTTTCTTTCCCTCCAGCTGAAGCTCCAGGATATCCAGAGTTCCTTCGCCGCAGGCCACCGTGAGTATCCCTCCCGATACGGAGGTTACGGTTCCCGGCTTTCCGCCTATGCTGTTCTCGCCCACACTGCCCCTGTGAAGGGCAGCCTTCCATATCTTAAGCTGCTTACCCTTAAAAGAAGTAAATGCTCCGGGCCAGGGATTTACGCCCCTTATGAGTCTCTCAAGCGTGACCGCGCTCTTTGAGAAATCCAGACGTCCGTCTTCTTTTTTCAGCATCCTGGCATAGCTGCTCTCAGCCTCATTCTGTGCTGCAGGCTCGGCCTTTCCGGCCTCTATGAGCACAAGCGCCTTCCCTATGAGCTCACAGCCAAGTACTGAGAGCCGGTCAAAAAGGCTGCCGCCGGTCTCCTCAGGTGAAAGCTTTATCTTTTCGGACAGCAGTATGTCACCGGTGTCCAGCCCCTCGTTCATCTGCATGATGGTGACTCCGGCATATTCATCCCCGTTTATCACGGCCCACTGTATAGGCGCCGCTCCCCTGTACTTCGGGAGCAGGGAGGCATGTATGTTCACGCAGCCGAAACGGGGTATCTCCAGCACCGCCTTCGGCAGGATCTGTCCGAAAGCCGCCACCACATAGATATCCGCAGCTATGGTCTTAAGCTCGTCGGCGGCCCCCTCCGCCTTAAGCCTTTCCGGCTGCAGAACCCTGATACCGTGCTTTAAGGCGCACTCCTTTACCGGACTGAATGCAGGTGCACCGCTCCTGCCCTTCGGCCTGTCGGGCTGGGTCACCACAGCCGTGATCTCATGCCCCAGTTCTATTAGCTTTTCAAGGGGAGCCACCGCAAAATCCGGCGTTCCCATATATACTATCTTCAATCCTCGTTCTCCTCGTCGTCGTTCCTCACATCCTTAAGATCCCCTATCACCTTGGTGGTATAGAGCACGCCGTCCAGATGATCCAGCTCGTGGCAGATAGCCCTGGCAAGAAGCTCGGTGCCCTCAAGGGTGAACTCCTGCATGTTACGGTCAAGGGCCGTCACCTTTACATAAGCCGGGCGTGTCACCTCACCGGTCTTATTGGGAACGCTCAGGCACCCTTCATACCCTGTCTGCTCGCCGCTCTGCTCTACTATCACCGGATTGATGAGCACATAGGGATCCTCCCCCGTCACATCTATGACGCAGAACCTTTTCAGCACGCCCACCTGGGGGGCTGCAAGACCCACGCCCTCGGCGTTGTACATAGTGTCAAACATGTCATCGATAAGCTCGGAGAGGTGCTCCGTCATCTTCTTTACCGGGCGGCACTCCGCCTCCAGCACCTCATCCCCGATCTCCCTAACGTTTCTGATAGCCATAGTGTATTTCCTTTCTCAATTTAAATTAGAAACTTGTAACCGGATCCATATCAAACTGAAGCGCCACTTCCCTGCTCCGGGGATCCGCGCATATTTCCGCCTGGGCGGCCTCCGCGGCGTCCTTGGCCGCGATCAGCACATCAAGCGATCCGTGCCTGAGATACATGCCGCAGCGGTACACATCCTTGAGCTTCCCTATGAGGGCCTCCGATGGTCCCAGTATCACAAGGTCTCCGGCGACGCCCTTAAGCTTCTCCTTTATCAGCCGTGCTCTTTCCATCCCGGCATCCGGATCCCTTGAAAAGAACTGCAGGCTCAGCATATGGCTGAAAGGCGGATAGGCCGCCAGCCTCCGGTAGGAAAGCTCTCTCTCGTAAAAGCTCTCATAATCCTGGGATGCGGCGCAGACTATGCTGTAGTGCTCCGGCTGATAGGTCTGAATGACCACTTCCCCGGGCTTTCCGGCTCTTCCGGCCCTTCCCGCGGCCTGGGCCAGCAGCTGGTATGTCCTCTCCGATGCATGATAGTCCCCGGCGTACAGCGAGATATCAGCCGCAATGGCTCCCACCAGCGTCACGTTGGGAAAGTCATGGCCCTTGACTATCATCTGGGTCCCCACCAGTATATCCGCATCCCCGTCCGCAAAGGCCTGGAGTATGCGCTCATAGTCATCCCTGTTCTTCGTGGTATCCGCATCCATGCGGCTAACCCTGGCCTGGGGATAGAGCTTCTTCAGCTCATCCTCTATCCTCTCGGTGCCGGCCTTGAAGCCGGCTATGTATTTCGAACCGCACTCCGGGCAGAGCTTCGGCGTATCTTCGCTGTGGCCGCAGTAATGGCAGTAGAGCCTTCCGTCCCTGTGCTGTGTCAGTGACACGTCGCAGTGTGGACAGCGCACCACGTATCCGCAGCTCCTGCAGGAAACAAAGCCCGCCACCCCCCTGCGGTTTATGAAGAGCATGCTCTGCTCGCCCTTAAAGAGCCTGTCCGTGATAAGGCTCTTCAGCTTATCCGAGAAGAAGCTCCTGTTACCCGCTTTGAGCTCCTCTCTCATGTCGGCTATGCTGACCCTGGGAAGCCTTGCTCCGCCGTAGCGCTCTCCCAGCTTAAACAGCCTGTATTCTCCCTGCTGCGCCCGGTACCAGCTCTCCATGGACGGAGTGGCCGAGCCCAGCACCAGTGTCGCCCCGGTAACGGAGGCAAGGTATTCTGCAGCCTCCCTGGCGTGGTATTTGGGAGCGCGTTCGCTCTTGTAGCTGCCTTCGTGCTCTTCGTCGATTATTATGACGCCGGGATCCGGAAAAGGCGTAAAGAGAGCCGAACGGGGTCCTATCATTATGTCCAGCTTTCCCTTTGCGGCACGCTGGAACTGGTCGTAGCGTTCCCCCTCGGAAAGCCTGGAATGCATCACCGAGACCCTGTCCCCGAATCTGGCATAAAAACGCATCAGGGTCTGGAAGCTAAGTGCTATCTCCGGGATCAGCACTATGCACTGCTTTCCCCGGGATACGGCCTCGGCTATAATCTCCATATAGACTTCCGTCTTGCCGCTGCCTGTTATCCCGTATATGAGCGACGGTCTTCTGTCTCCGGCAGCCGCTCCGGCCATGATCTCCTTTGCCACAGCCTCCTGGGCCGGGCTCAGGGCAGCCACGGCTTTAAGATTCCCCCTGCCTATACTGGGAGTCCTGTACTGTTCCGAACTCCTGACTTCTATTATCCCATCCTTTTCGGCGGTCTTCAGCACCGACGCGGATATCTTAAGCTTATCCCTGACCATCTCTTCGGGCAGTTCGTCCGCCTCTGCCAGCGCCCTGTACAGCCTGAGCCTTGCCGCAAAGCGTAAGGGGCTCAGCTTTTCGGCCATCACCGCCAGCTCGTTCCTGTCTGCCTTCAGTATTATGGTCTTATAGCTTTTTGCCTGTATCTTCTTTTTTACCGGAAGGACGGTGCGCATGGCATTTATCAGGGTCCCTCCGCAGGTTTTCTTCATCCAGGCCGCCAGCGCCATGGTCCTTGCTTCAAGTCCCACCGCCTTACGGTTGATATCCGCTATCTCCTTGAGCTTATCCTTCTCAATGGCGCATTCATCCTTAAGCTCTACCACATATCCCTTTCTCAGGGTATTTCCCTTCCCGAAAGGGATCAGCACCTCCATGCCCTCCTTAAGCTCCTCTCTGAGGGCTTCTCCCACTCTGTAGGTGAAGGGCCTGTCCAGCTTCTCCGCGGATATATCCACTATGACCGAGGCATAAAGCTCATCCATCACAGCTGATCCGGATATCTCTGAGCCATCCTTTCGAAGGCTTCCGTATTTCCGTCCTCTTTAAGTATCTGAAGCACCAGCTGTCTCTCATCCATATGATGCTTCACTCCCTTTATCTCCTGGTAATCCTCGTGACCCTTTCCCGCAAGGATGAGTATGTCCCCGGGCTTAGCGTTATGCATACCCCAGGCTATGGCTTCCTTACGGTCCGTGATGGTCACGTATTCTCCTCCGGTCTTTTTCATCCCCGTGATGATATCCGCGATTATATCCTCCGGCTCTTCATCCCTGGGATTGTCAGAGGTTATTATGGTAAGATCCGACAGCTTTCCGGAGGCTTCGCCCATCTCGTACCTCCTGGACTTCGCCCGGTTGCCCCCGCAGCCGAAAAGCGTGACTATGCGTCCCGGGGAGTATTCCCTGATGGTCTTTAAGAGACTCTCCAGAGCCATGGCATTATGGGCGTAGTCTATCATCATGGCATATTCATCCGAAACCGGGAGCAGCTCTATGCGCCCCGGCACCAAAGTCTTTCTGAAGCCTTCGATCACCGCGGGCAGTGTCTCTTCCCTGCTCCTCTTCTCGCCAAGGGCTTCAAGGCTTATGTATACAGCCGATATGGCCGCAAGTATATTGTATACTGAGAACCTGCCGGGAAAAGGCAGGGTCACGCTCACCGCTTCCTCAGTAAGTCCCTCCAGCATGAAGGAAACACCGGGTACGGCATCGGTATATTCCAGCTTAATACCGGAAGCATATATATCGCATCCGGGTGAAAGGCCGAAGCTCATGGTATCATCGCAGGTATTGTCCCTGAGCATACGCTCCGCCTGTCCGTCATCCCCGTTGACACAGCCCACGACGCACTGCGAGAACAGCAACGCCTTGCAGCTTATATAGTCTTCCAGATCCTCGTGCTCCCCCGGCGCTATATGGTCCGGTGAGAGATTCGTGAAAACTCCCGCGTCAAACCTTATGCCATCTGTCCTGTGCATCTTAAGGCCCTGGGATGACACCTCCATTACCATGGCCTTCAGGCCCGCATCCCGCATCTCCGCCATATAGGACTGAAGCTCGAAGGAGCCGGGGGTAGTGTTTACGGAATGCATCTTCCGCTTTCCGGTATCCACCTCCACCGTTCCCACAAGGCCGCAGCCATAGCCCAGCGCCTCAAGGGCCGAGCGCACCAGATATGTAGTGGTGGTCTTTCCCTTTGTGCCGGTGATGCCTATGGTGGCAAGACTCTTAGCCGGATATCCGAACCAGGCTGCAGAAACATAGCAAAGAGCCTCCCTGGTATCCGTGGTACGGACCAGCGCAACTCCTTTCTCTTCACAGAGCGTCTTAAGCTCATCGTTTATATCTTCCGCCAGAAGCGCAGCCGCTCCCGCCTCTATTGCCTGCGGAAGGGCGCTGTGTCCGTCAAACTTAAGGCCTTTGACCGCAGTGAAAAGACAGCCCTCCTCCAGCTTCCTGGAATCGGTGACAAGCGCCTTTATCTCCGTATCCGCGCTTCCGCATATGAGTTCACAGCTTATGTCCCTGATAAGTTCAGATAATCTGCTCATATGTCATGATCCCCCTTATCACCTGTGTATATACAGTCTTTCTGAAAACAGCCGTCTGATTATACCATATACCCTGTATTTTTACAAATCAAACGCGCTTGCCCGTTAAGGCATAAAAAGGCCGCCGCCTTACGGCGACGGCCCTAATATGAGGGGGAGATAGTAATGTGTCATTAACTATCCTGTCAAGTATGATACCAGTCAATTGTGTTTTTTTTGTGTTCAAACTATGTAGAAACTATGATGTCCCTTCAATCAAAACTGAACTTGTCAAAGGCGGCGACAGCCCCTTCCTCCTCCGAAACAAATTCAAAATACAGCGCATGCTTTCCGATAACGCCCGTACACAGCGCGGCGCTCTTTTCATATTCGTCCGCAGCAAATCCCGTTTCGGCGATCACCCTTCCCCTGTAGGAATCGATCCTCACGCGTACCGTCAGAGCCTTATGCTCCCTCAATACCATCGTGACCTCTTTCGGGCTGTTAGCGCCAAACTGTATATATCTGAAGCCCACAGTAGTACCGCTGCTGATATTCACCACGGGCGTTGAGATCTCCTCCGTCCTCTCATAGCCCGGTTCGATATAGGCCTTCAGCGCCCCTCCGTAGATATGGCAGGCGTATCCGGCTGAGATCCACTTCCTTGCGTCAAGGCCGTTGATATGGGCTCCCTGGGAGGTCATTTCCACGGGCCGGGAGGATACGGGTTCCCCGCAGATATAGCGTATATCCCCTATATAAAGCCTTCCGTCTCTGCCCAGGGCCACATCCACCGGCTCCAGCATAGCCTGTCTCGAGTACTCGTTCACACCGGTCTGGCGGTGATAGAATACATACCACTTCCCGTTGACCTCCATAATGGAGCCGTGGTTATTCCCCCACTGGTAGGTCATGGTGCCGCAGCCCTCGGCATCCTTCAGTATCTCGCCTCCGTTAAAGCTGAGATCCCCGCCTTCCCTGTATGGTCCGAAAGGACTGTCGGAAAAACGGTAGGACAGAAATCCGTTGTTAGGGCCGAAGACTCCCAGCTCTGGAACCGGCTTCTCATAACGTCTCGAAAAGATATATACATATTTGCCCATCACCTTCCTGGGGCTGGATGCCTCAAAGAAAGCGTCTATCAGGTCGATATGCCCGTCATCCTCAGGAGCCCAGGGGCAGGTGGAATGTCCCATGGGGTTCTCCACAAGCGTGCTCTCATCGATGGTCGCCATATCGTCCTTGAGCCTTGCTATATAACAGGGCGCAGCGCAGCCGCCCCAGAAAGCGTAGACCTGTCCGTCATCATCCACCAATATGCCGGGATCGAAGCCGAGATCTGTCTCCACCGGGTTCTCGAAAGGCCCCCATGGCGTATCCGAAGAAGCCACCACGATGAGGCTGCCCTTGCGCTCCGCAGCATACATATAATATCTGTCGCCCTTTTTCACCACGTCCGGTGCATAAAGTATGGAGTCGTAATGGGTCTCATAGGCTGTACCGTGACAGGTCCAGTCCGTCAGGTCATCCACCGGAGCCGACCATACAACGTAATCCCTTCCGCAGTATTGTGTACGTTCTATATCATGCGAGCCGTATACATATACCCTCTTCTCTCCGTTATGCTCAAAGACCCTGGGCTCTCCGTCGGGCACATGCTCCCACAGCGGCATGTAAGGATTGGCACCTCTGATATACTCTTTCATAATACTCCTTTCCGAGATCCGGCACGTGGCCGCTTATGCCTCCTGAAACACAGAGTATCATTCTTCCTCCTGCACCCCCGGCGCTTTGAAGCTCCTGTGTCCGAAAAGAAAAGCGAAAGGCTTAAGCCTTAGTATCAGTATGAGCACTGCCGCAAAAGCCAGCATCACCAGCGTCACGCAGGCCCTGCAGGCGAAGTTGTTCATTGTTGCCGCAAATACCTTTCCGCCTATTCCCAATGCCAGCTCCGTAAGTCCCATGCATGCAAAGCAGGGATATATGATAACCGCATACCGTCCCAGCTCCTCTATACCCCTGATCGTCCTTATCCAGCCGCAGAGAATGTACAGGCCACCGGAAAGCAGCAGCATGGCCGGGAGAGTAATGAGCGGATTTCCCATTCTCATCAGGCGTATGTCCGTTTCTCCCGTAAAGATGCAGAGAACGCCTCCTGCCGCCGTTGCCGTAAAGGCTGCTATGACACAGATAAACTTATGTTTCTTAAGATACACGGAAAGCCTGCAGCAGAGTTCCCCCCAGAAGCAGAAGAATATGCCCGCAGCCGAAAGCCAGAGCAGGCAGGAAAGCCGCATCAGCACGTTGTTAAGGCCCGGCTCCGTCTCCTCGAATATGAACGCCGCATCAAAGCCTCTTATATGGAAGATGCAGAGCATCGCAACACATACGAAGGTAACGCTGCCTCCCATCCAGGGGAAGCTCACATCCTTCCGGAACAGCCTCCATACCAGCGTGGATACCGTAAAGACCGGATAAAACCAGAGCACGCCTATACCTGTAAGAGTGAGGGTCTCGTAGATATTGATATAGAGACCATTGATACCGAATCTCTCCGGTGCGATGAACATGCCAAGCGCATCTATCAGCAGAAAGATCACGGAGAACCAGAGATATGGCAGGAGCCCGCGTACCAGGCCGTGCTTGAACATCTCCGTATTACTCTCTTCATAGCCGCGCACATATTGTGAAGCACCCGCTGCAGTCATCACCAGCGGAAAGCAGATGATGGCCGTCAGGTCCGCAAACCACCCGCCTGCCATTCCGCTCAGATATATCATAACAAATATGATCCCCAGACCCTTGTAAAGATCTATCTCCGAATGTCTCGTTCTGTCGTTCATATCTTATAATCCTCTACGACCAGCTGGATGCTCCTGCTGCCCTTATACTCATTCCACTTAGGATAGTATAACACAGAAAAAGGAAAACCGGCAGTACCTTTCATAAGATCCTCAAGACCTTCTTCCCCGTATTTTTCCTTTACGGCCCGGCAGAGATCCTCCGCCCTCCGAAACAGCATCATCGTATAGCCGCTGTCTTCATCAAAGACCCGGAGCCTGCAGTGCGTCCTGTCGGCACCCACGATATATGCGGCATTGAGCTTAAGTCCGCTCCTGCCGAAAAGCGCCCTGGTATTACCGTTGCCGCAGGGTTCCATCACCGCCAGTTCATCTATCAGCTCTCCGGTGGCATACTTAAGCTTCAGTTCCAGATCCACATATATCTTTTCCCTGAGATCCGCATCCGTGAGGGTGCAATTCTCATTAAGCCTCTGTCTCAGCTCCACAAGTCTGTCCGCAGGCAGCGAGAAGCCTGCAGCCTGGCTGTGGCCCCCGTATTTCGTAAATATATCCGACACGGCGCTAAGCGCATCATACATATGATAGGCTTCCACCGAACGGCCGGAGCCCTTAAGTCCCTCCTCACTGTCCGTAACGATAAGGGTCGGCAGCCCGTAACGCTCCCTTATCCTTCCCGCCACTATACCTGCCACGCTCTCATGGCAGTCCGGCAGGTATATGACCAGCACCTTAAGTCCCTCATGCTCCCCTGCCTTTATCTGTGCCGAAGCAGCCTCAGCGGCCTCCTCCGTTATCTTCTTCCTGTTCTCATTGAGCTCTTTAAGCTCCAGTGCACGGGCAATGGCTTCTTCGCCGCCTTCCCCCGCCAGGAGTTCCAGTGCCCTCTCCGCGGTATCGATACGTCCGGTGGCATTCACACAGGGTCCCAGCATGAAGCCCAGACGAAAACAGTTTATACTCTGCCCTGCGATCCCCAGAGCATCGATCAGTTCCTTAAGGCCGGGAGCCGGTCTTTTGCTCATAAGCTCCATCCCGGTCTTTACGACTGCCCTGTTCTCGTCCTTAAGCTCCATGACATCGCCCACGGTGGCAAAAGCCGCCAGCTGGAGCATCCTTTCCCTGAGCGCCCCGGCCGGTTCCTCTCCCTTCATCAGCTTAAAAAGGCTCTGCATAAGCTTGAATGCCACAAAGGCCCCGCAGATGCCCGGATGGGGGTAACTGTCATCCTCCCTTTTAGGATCGACTATTGCGGCCGCCTCCGGCAGTATATATTCCCGCTCCCCGTCCTTTTCGATATAGGGCACTTCGTGATGATCGGTTATCACCAGCGCAATGCCCCTTTCCTTTGCAAGGGCAGCTTCCTTTGAGGCCGCTATGCCGTTATCACAGGTAAGTATCAGTTCCACACCGTCTTCCGCGGCACTATCTATCATGGAGCAGTTCATGCCGTAGCCGTCCCTTACCCTGTGGGGAATCTGGGCATCGACACTGCCCCCCAGCTCACGAATGCCCAGGAGCAGTATAGAGGTGGAGCAGACGCCGTCTATATCATAGTCGCCGATGATGCGTATATGCCTGCCGGCAGTTATATACTCCGAAAGAACTGCGCAGGCCTTATCCATATCCCTGAGAAGCCCGGGATCGTGGAAGCATTCCTCGCCTCCGTAAAGATAGGCTCTTATCGCCTCGCGTCCTTCCACCCCCCTGTTCTTCAGCAGTCTCGCCAGAACGGGAGAAATATTGTTTTCGGCAGCGATACTGTCGTAGTCGCCGCCCTTCCTTATCAGAAACCAGTCAGCCATACGAACCTCCCCCGTCCGTCAGTGTGTAAAAAAGCAGCGGCATGGTTATCAGAAGCGGCCAGGGATAGCGTATCATGGCCATGGGGCCCAGCATCAGCGTAAGGAAATACAGCAGCCCCGGCAGCGTTTCCATGAACCATCTGCCTTTTTTATAAACCAGCGCCTTTATGAGCACGAAGCTCAGAAGCCAGGGATATATACCCGGATTCAGTATCCAGGACAGCAGGGGTATCCAGAGATAATCCCCCATGACAGCCATATCTTTGATAAGCTTTCCGTATGCGGGGATAAGACTGTCCTCATATATGCCCCAGGCCTCCGCATCGGGCTGCATGGCCATGAGCCCGTGATGCTCCCAGCGCCGCATATCCCAATAGGGCTTTATCATGGCGATCCACGCATCCGTATAGATCCCGTGATTCTGAAGCCCCAGGGCAATGTAGTTCTTTATATATTTACCTTTTTCGTTAAGGAATCGCGCGCTGTCAAAGCCGCCCTTCACCGGATCCGCCGTGGCCGGATCGTAGGCTGCGACCATATCGGGAGTGATAAGGCTGTATGCCACCGCCTTCTGTTCTTCGGAAAGCACGGCGCTGCCGTCTTCCTTTTCACTCTCCTTAAGCACAGCTGCTACCTGCTGCATGGGGACTCCCAGCATCTCCCGTATCTCCCCGCCGGGGATATGGAATACGGAAGAACACAGGAGCTTAAAGAGCATGACTGCCGCTATCATTATGATAATTCCCAGACAGGGCTTTTTATATCTCTCCCTGTTCTTCTTATCAATGGAGACCGCCGCTGCGATAAAGAGCATGACCAGCAGCACATAGACTCCCTGGTTCCTTAAGAGCGCGGAAACAGTCCCGCTTATGATAAAGGGTATGAAAGCCTTCTTCTCTCCCTCAAGGAGGCGGAGCCAGAAGATGATAAATATGAGAAATACTCCTCCGAAGAGGGTATCTTTTGTCGTATTAAAGCTCAGAAGCTGTATCGTGGGGTTGAACAGAAGAAAGAGAAAAGCCCCGATGATCAAAAGCGGATGCGCCCCCTTCTTCTTAAGATGATCCAGCGAAAGGGCAAATGCCCCCGAAAGCAGTAGCAGCTGCAGGAAACAGTATATGGCCACACCCCCGTTATAGCCGCCGGTAAGCTTTTTGCCAAGGCTGAGTATCGTTCCCAGAAGCCAGGTATGAAGCACCGGATGGTGGCTGTCCCACACGGTAAGACCCGTGTAGAATTCCATCTGCTTATAGGAATCGTAGCCGAACACACCGGGAAAAAGGGCCAGGTATGCCGGCAGGGAACATATAAAAAAGGCGGCCCAGGCTATAAGGAAAAAATGCTTTTCCGGAAGCCTGAGCTGCCTGCCCGGGATCTTTATCCCGGGAAAAAGTCTTATGATGTGCTCAAAAAGGACTATGAGCACTGCGCTGCTGACTCCGAAACGGAGGAGCGCTTCTGCCGACAGCAGGTGCTCTGCAGTCAGCAGGGTAAAATAGAACCCGGATACAAGGGCTGCTAAAAAGGCTGTCTTTTCCTTTTTAAGACTGTCCCCCATAGCCTCTCATCAATCAACTACGGTAGTTGTTTCCGTTACAACAGCCACAGAGCAGAGATGCTTTATGACCTTATCCTTAAGGGCTGCCTGGGCCATGTAGCCCGCACCTGTCTCGGCCTTGCGGCTCTGATAGGTGGCATCATCCATGCCCTGCCCGGCATAAAAGTCCTTTATCTCTTCTTCGCTCACGGAGATCCCGGCGCTGTCTGCTATGAACTGGAGCTCCATATCCTCTGCCGCGCCTTCCTTTGCCCTGTTGGCAAGCTCTGCGTCATACTCCTCCTTTGATGACATGCCGTAAAGCTCCCAGGTCTCGCCCTGAGCTTCCTGGCCTGTGTACATCATATAGAAGTTATTGATGTTCGCACGGTCCTCTGCCTCGTATACGCGCTTCAGATTGTTCATGTACTTATCGGGATAGGCCTTTACAACGCTGTTGAGAGAAAGGGATTTCTCTACCTCACTCTTCAGATTGTCATTGTAATGCTTATCCCTCAGGTACTGGCGGTATCCTTCGGCGGTGGTGGCGTTCTCGGAATAATACTCCTTCACGAACTCATCCGTGAATTCGGGATCCTGGTATACGCCCTTGAAGCTGATGTGATAGCTGACGGTCTTGCCTGCCAGCTCCGTATTCTCCGAATCCGCGGGATAGGTCACATCCACATCAGTCTCATCACCTGCATGAAGCCCCAGCAGCGCATCATCAAACTCTGCCGCGATCTCCTCATTGCCTACGGTCATATCCCTGTTATCAACGGGGTCGCCGTATGCCGCCCCGTCCATCTGCGCGGTATAGGAAAGCTGTACCTTGTCTCCGTAGCCTGCTTCCAGCTCCGGATCATCCGAAACATATGCATGCTGTGAAAGGGCATAGGATATATCGCTCTCTATGGTAGCTTCGTCCGCGGAGATATCATCCTTCGCATAGCTGAAGCCTGCCAGGTTCACATCCACATAATCCGCCGCCCTGACATCCTTTATCTTTCCGTCTTTGTTAAGGTATCTGGAATAATCCAGTTTGGAAAGCTGGTATGCGACTATAGCCGCAACCACTGCAGCCACGAGCAGCAGGGGGATAAAGACTGCCCAGAAGGTTGCTATGACCTTCTTTTTCTTCTGCTCCGCCCTTGCGCTGGCCTGGGCCTGGCGCTTCTGCTTTGACTTGCTGATACCGTTATCACTCATTTCAGATCATCTCCCGCTTCGTCATTCTATGATATCTACATCCACATACAGATCATCCTTCGTGGAAGCAGCCTTTACTATGGAACGTATGGCCTTGGCTATGCGTCCCTGCTTTCCGATGACCTTGCCCATATCCTGGGGATCCACCTTAAGCTTTACGGTAACGTGCTTTCCATCGGATTCTTCAGTGACCTGTACCTCCTCCGGTTTTTCAACCAGAGCCTTTGCGATCACTTCAACAAGTTCTTTCATCTGCCACCTCCCGGCATCACTTCTCGATGTTTGCCAGCTTGAGCAGCTTTCCTACGGTCTCGGTAGGCTGTGCACCGTTTGCGAGCCACTTCTTAGCCTTCTCCTCATCGAACTTGAAGGTGCTGGGCTCGGTGTTGGGATCGTAGGTTCCGACCTCGTCGATCACCTTTCCGTCACGTGCGTTGCGGGAATCAGCCACCACGATACGGTACTGGGGCTTCTTCTTCTTTCCGGTTCTGGTAAGTCTCATCTTTACTGCCATTTTTTCATTCCTCCCTTGAATGGTGTTTTTTAGAAGGGCAGGCGCATGCCGCCCTTTCCTTTTTTTCCGAAGCCGCCGAGCATGCCTGGCATCTGTTTCATCATCTTCTGCGACTGCTCGAACTGCTTGATAAAACGGTTTACAACCGCAATATCCACTCCTGCTCCCTTCGCTATCCTGTGCTTTCTCTGCGGATTCAACAGCTTGGGGTTAGCTCTTTCCTGAGGCGTCATGGAAAGCACTATCGCTTCCGTCTGCTTCAGCTGCTTATCATCTATCATGGAGTCGATGTCACCCATCTTACTCCCCACGCCCGGAAGCAGCGAAAGTATGCTGCCCAGGCCTCCCATATTCCTCATCTGCTTCATGGACTCCAGGAAGTCGTTGAAATCAAACTTACCCTTCCGGAGCCTTCCGGCCATTTCCTTTTCTTTTTCGCCGTCCAGCTCCAGGCTCTGCTCCGCCTTTTCGATAAGGCTCAGCACATCGCCCATGCCCAGTATCCTGCCGGCCATACGGTCGGGATAGAACTGCTCCAGATCAGAAAGCTTCTCTCCCATACCTACATATATTATGGGCTTGCCTGTCACTGCCTTTACGGAGAGTGCCGCGCCGCCCCTGGTATCGCCGTCCATCTTGGAGAGCACGACTCCGGTGACCCCCACCTTTTCATCGAATTCCTTTGCCACGTTCACGGCGTCCTGACCGGTCATGGCATCAACTACCAGCAGGGTCTGATGGACCTCCACCCTCTTCTTGATCTCCTGGAGCTCCGCCATCATGTCCTCATCTATATGGAGACGTCCCGCCGTATCCAGGATCACAACATTGTAGTTATTCTTTTCTGCCTCAGTGAGAGCCGCAGCCGCGATATCAGCGGGCTTAACGTTCGATCCCAGGGAAAATACGTCCACTCCCTGCTTCTCGCCGTTTATCTTCAGCTGTTCTATAGCCGCCGGCCTGTATACGTCGCAGGCCACCAACAGGGGCTTCTTGCCTTTGAGCTTAAGCTTTCCCGCTATCTTTGCGGTGGTGGTGGTCTTACCTGCGCCCTGAAGGCCTGCCATCATGATGACGGTGATGCTCTTGCCCGGCTGAAGCTGGAGCTCCACCGGCTCGGAGCCCATAAGGCTCACCATCTCGTCATGGACTATCTTTATGACCATCTGTCCCGGATTGAGGCCGCTCATGACATCCTCGCCCACGGCACGCTCTTCCACGGACTTGACGAACTGCTTAACAACGCGGAAATTGACATCCGCCTCCAGCAGCGCCATGCGCACTTCCTTCATGGCCGCCTTGACGTCTGCCTCCGTTATCCTGCCCCTGGAGCGGAGCCCCTTGAACACATTCTGCAGTTTGTCGCTTAAACTCTCAAATGCCATATCACAACCCCGCCTGCAGCTCTTCGGTGAGCCTGAGCAGCTCATCCCCGGCTGTTCCGGATCTTATCATCTCCTGCATCCTGTTAAGGAGCTCGCTGTTTTTGTCATAGCTCTCCATAAGATGCAGCTTTCTCTCATAACCTTCCAGCTTGTCCAGGCAGCGGCTCAGCATATCATGCACCGCCTGGCGGCTGCTTCCTTCCTGACCCGAGATCTCTCCCAGGGAAAGGTCGGCTTCCACATAGGCCTCGCAGATCTCCCTCTGGCGTTCAGTCAGGAGTTCGCCGTAAAAGTCATATAACCTGCCCAGCCTTGCGATCTTTTCCATAACAGGGGACATTATAACACGAAGAAAAAAGATGTCAAGTATTTTCTCTTGACAGAGACGATGTGTTCAACGTATATGATGCTCCGGCATCATAGCACGTTGCTGAGATTCCTTACTTTAGTACTGTCCCCGTCTTTGATCCCCATCTCATCCATGATCTCCGGGGTCATCAGGGTGCTGACGGAGATGATCGCGTCTATATCCTCGTTGAGCTGTGCCGCCAGCTCCGGCGAATAGAAATACACCCCGCATTCGTACTGTCCCACGAAGCTCCTGTTATCCAGGTTCACGGTACCCACGCTGCAGCGGCATCCATCGCTCACCATCACCTTCTGGTGGATAAAACCGGGTGTGTATTCGTAAACTGATATACCGGCGTCCGTAAGCTCACGGAAATAGGTCCTGGCCGCCTTCTGGACTATCGGCTTGTCCTGGATCCCGGGCAGTATCAGGGTGATCTTTACTCCTCTTTTTGCTGTCTTCAGCAGGAGCGCTTCAAATTCATCGTCCGGCACAAAGTAGGGCACTGTGATCCGCACCTCTTCCTTACTGTTCCTTAAGATGTTCATATAGACCTCACGGCCCACGCCCACGTCATCCAGCGGCCCGTCGCAGAAAGGCATGCAGAGATCCCCGCCGCCCTCCAGTCTTTCACAGGCCTCCAGGTATCTTTCATATTCCGTCTCTTCCCCGAAGAGTTCCCACATCTGGAGGAACATCAGCACGTAGCTCTTGACGCACTCCCCCTTAAGTTTTATCGTATTGTCCTTCCAGTATCCGTATTTGTCTATCCTGTTGGCATACTCATCCGCCAGGTTCATTCCCCCCGTGTAGGCGCATTTTCCGTCAACCACCAGGATCTTCCTGTGGTCCCTGATAACGGATACTATATCGCTTCCGCTGGAGATGGGAGAGCTGACAAAGGTCTTTATGCCCTCCTCATTGAGCTGCTGCACAAAATCAACGGGCAGGGTCCACTGTACAGCCCATCCGTCCACCAGTATCCTTACGTCCACCCCTTCAGCGGCCTTCTCCTTAAGTATCTCATGGAATTCATCCCATACCGTGCCGGTATCTATAACAAAGTATTCCATGAAGATATAATCCCCGGCCCCTCTCAGACTTTCCAGCATGTCTTTGAAAGCATCTTCACCGTCGGGAAAATACTCAAATTCCGTATCGTCATATACGGGTACAGCGTTTATGCCGCCGAAAGCAGCCACAAGCTCAAGGATCGGTACATCCTCCGTATCCACTCCCGCGCTGAAATACTTCAGGCTGTTTTCTATGATCCCGGCATTCTGCGCTTTCAAAAGTTCCAGCTCCGGAGGCGCCTCATCCGACGATACGGCTTCCGGCATATCTGCAGAGACGCTTTCTTCAGTCCCGCAGGCGCAGAGTAAAAGCGCCGCCAGCAATATCCCCGCGATCCCGAAAGCTTTTCTGCTGTCCTTCCGTCCTGCCAGTCTCAGGCTCCTTTCACGGCGCGGAACATATCCAGCGCCCTTCTGTTCTTTTCCACATCGTGTACCCGTACAAAATCAAAACCGGCCTCCGCCGCCAGTATGGTGGTCACAAGCGTGGCTTCCTCCCTCTGGTCCACGGGAAGATGCAGGGTATCCCCTATCACCGACTTCCTTGACGCTCCCAGCAGCAGGGGATAGCCGCATTCCTTAAGCCTCGGCAGTTCCTTAAGCAGCTTAAGGTTCTCCTCCCTGGTCTTGTGAAAACCGATGCCGGGATCCAGGATGATGTTTTCCCCCCGCACTCCCGCGGAGAGGGCCAGCTCCACACTCTTTTCCAGTTCTTCCATCACAAGCCCCGTGATATCCTCAGCGGGCCCGTGTGCCCCGTTATGGGTTATGACCACCGGCACACCGTATTCCGCCGCTACTCCGGCCATATCATCATCCTCTCCGTTCAGTTCCCCGTACCTGAGGCCCCATACATCATTGATGATATCGGCGCCGGCATCCAGCGCCGCCCTTATTGTGCTGCTCCTGTAGCTGTCCACGGATACTGGCAGATCAAAATACTTTCTCATGATGGAAACTGCCGAGTGTATCTTTTCCGCTTCCTCGCTGCTGCTCATGGGCTCCGCTCCGGGTCTGGTGCTCTCGGCCCCAATGTCGATAATATCAGCGCCTGCGCGAATCAGTTCCTCTGCGTGCTTCAGCATCCTTTCCGGTGAATTGTATTGTCCTCCATCTGAGAAGGAATCCGGGGTGATGTTCACTACCCCCATGATATAGACCTTCCCCTCCTTAAGTTCGAATTCCGTATTTCCGGCTCTCATTGCTCTCTTCGGTACAGTCCTTTCTCCATAATATATTCTTTCACCCCATCAGGGACCATCAGTGATATATCCAGTCCCGAGGCTGCCCTCTCACGTATCAGTGTAGAGGATATATCGATCTGCGGGAACTCCATCACCTCTATCCTGCCTCCCAGCTGCCGCATCAGGATCTCCGCTCTCTGCTGAAGCTTCCTTATATCCTCGCCGCTCCTGCTGGCAGCGATGATCACGGCATTTTCCAGTATCTTTTCCGGCCTGTACCAGGAATCAAGCTGCCAGAGGCAGTCCGCCCCGAAGATAAGATACAGCTCTTTCTCCGGATAAAGCCTCTTAAGCTCCTCCACCGTATCTACGGTATAGGTGGCCCCCGGACGCTTTATCTCCATATCGGAGACCTCCATATCCCCGGCCTCCTCGGCGGCGATACGGCACATCTTAAGCCTGTGCTCCGCGCTGCTCACATCCCGGTCCTTCTTTAAGTAGGATACGCCGCTGGGGATCAGCAGACGCTCGTCAAGGCCAAAAGCCTCAGCTGCCATGCGGAGCAGCAGTATGTGTCCGGAATGAATAGGGTCAAAAGTTCCCCCCAGTATGCCGGTCCTGGTCATGATATATCCTCCAACTGACTAGTGTGCCCGCCCTGTTCATAACAACAGGAGCCCTCCTTTCGGAAGGCTCCCACTAAAAGTCACTGTTTTTTTCTACTCTTCGTCTTCGCCCTTCCGGTCCCGGCTGCTCGACTTGATAAAGTTCGGTATCACGTACTGTTCCTGTCTCCTGGCGGGTCTGGAATTGGACAGTCCGTTCACCCTGGGTATGTTATTGGTGCCCGGCCCGATCTGTCTTACAGGCTGGGGCGCTCCCTGTCCCTGCTGGGGAATGGGGCCAGTGCCCTGCATGGGCTGCTGTCCCTGTATCGGTCTCGCCACCTGTCCGCCGCCGAGAGGGAGAGGTCTGACAGTCCTGCCTGCGCCCATCGTGCCTTCAGGCTGTCCTCCGAACTGGGGAGCAGCAGGCTGCTGATACTGCTGCTGCGGGAAAGGCTGCTGTTGTCCGCCCGCCTGCTGTCCGTGGTAGCCGCCCAGACTTGGCCTGCCCTGACGGTAACGCGAAGGGTCCATCATACGGCTGCTTCCGTGACTCATGGGCTCATCTATACCCGTAGCCACCAGCACCACCTTCAGGCTGTCACGCATATCCTCATTTTCTTCCTCGTTGCATCCTATGATAAGGTTCACTCCCCTTCCGGTGAGGCTCACGATGTATTCCGAGATGCACTGCTCGTCATACATGGTGTAGTTGCCGGCCGAAATGTTAAGGAGCACAGCCTTGGCATTGTCTATGTTCGTCTCCAGCAGCTGGTTGTCCACCGCCATCTTGACGGCATCCAGCGCCTTGTCATCGCCCTGTCCGAAGCCCACGCCGACGTGCGCTATACCCGCATTGCACATGACCGACTTCACATCGGCGAAGTCAATGTTAACGTCCAGCACATTGTTGATGAGCTCGGTGATGCTCTGTACGATCTGCTGGAGTATCTCGTCACCCTTGCGGAAGCCTTCCTTCTTGGTCATCCTTCTGTCTGCCATCTCGGAGATCTTGTCGTTGGGAATGACCACCAGGGTATCCACATTCTGCTTAAGGATCTCTATGCCGTTAAGGGCATTCTGCATACGGATATCGCCCTCATAGCTGAAGGGCTTGGTGACTACGGCCACTACCAGATGGCAGCCTATCTCCCTTGCAACCCTTGCCACCACGGGGGCAGCACCGGTACCGGTACCGCCGCCCATACCGCAGGTGATGAACACCATGTCGGCATCCTTGAGGCATTCGGTGAGCTCATCCACGCTCTCCTCCGCAGCCTCGCGTCCCTTCTCGGGATCCGCTCCGGCTCCGAAGCCCTGTGTGGTCTTTTCACCTATCTGTACAGGACGGGCCTTTGTGTTCATGAGCGCCTGACGGTCGGTATTTACTGCGTAATACTCCACGCCCGCTATGCCCTCGCTGATCATGCGGTTGACGGCATTGTTTCCGGCGCCGCCTACGCCGACCACCTTTATCCTGACTACTACGCTGGCTTCCTCATCATTTACTTCGATCAATTTTTTTCCCTCCTCGTGCTATACATAGCACATGATGTAGTAGTGTATGACTGCGCTGCTCCACCATATCATGTTGCACTTGTACAATAATATAATGATTTAAGTTCATTGACAACAGCTTCGTATGATAAATTAAAGTATATTTGACAAGCGTTGACCTTATCAGTCAATCCTTCTTGTCTTCCCTGAATGTTATGCTGGTCGAATCGCTGTCATAGCTTCCCAGCTCCAGCACCCCGCTCTTTCCGTAAAGGGAAGGAAGTATGGCATCCAGCTGCTGTATCTTCTCTTCTATGAGGTCCCTGTTTCCCAGCTGCGCCCTCACATCCCCGAAATAAAGGGTCATCTCTCCCGCTTCATTAAAGAAGATCCTGTCCGTGCTTATCTCGTATTTCGAAAGCAGCTTGGTTATATCCAGTATGGTCTGGAAGACCGTGCTGTCCTTTACCGGAAGCTCCTCGTACATTACAAAGTGGTCAAACTCAAGCCCGGTGACCAGCGGTATCCCCGCTGTTTCCATGGTGGAATTCTCCACCACTATCCCGTCCTTGTCAAAATACATGTAGCTGTCCAGATACCTGACATATCCCGCAAGGACTTTTTCATACACGCTGATCCGGACGCTGTTCTTGTCCTCTACCTTCACATCCATGGTCTCCACAAAGGGCACACCCTTTATGGGCTTGTTTGAATATTTAAGTGAGAGCATGATGGTGTTGTCTCCAAACCACCCTGTCTCTACCATGGAACGTATCTCCGAGGCACTGTAATGCTTGTTCCCCTCAACGTATACGGTATGCACTTTATAGTCCCTGAGCATCCACCAGAAGGCCATCAGAAGCGCCACTATCACTCCCAGGACAATGCATATCTTTACCCTTATGCGTACGCCTTCACTGCTCTCCCTCATAGCTCGCTTTCTCTGGCAACCCTCTGCACGAGTCCCATCTCCGTCATAAGGAAGACCGCAGAGGAACCTCCGTAGCTGATAAAGGGCAGACTGACCCCCGTATTAGGTATGGTGTTGGTCACAACCAGTATGTTCAGTATCACCTGTATGGCTATATGGAACATGACTCCTACACACAAAAGCATTCCGAAGGAATCGTGGCTGCCCAGCGCTATCCTCAGGCAGCGGTAAATGAGCAGAAGGAAAAGTATCAGTATTACCGCCGCTCCCACGAGTCCCATCTCCTCACAGATGACGGAGAAGATCATGTCGTTATGAACCTCGGGAATGGTCCCCAGCTTCTGGACACTGGCTCCTATGCCCTTTCCGGTAAAGCCGCCGGATCCGATGGCATAAAGGGCCTGAAGGGTCTGGTAGCCGTTATCCAGAAGGAAAGCCTCGGGATGACGCCATATCATTATACGTTTGAACCTGAAATCCAGGTGGCTTATATCGTCCGTGTTCTTTATTATGATAAAGACCACGAATATGACCCCTGCAAGCAGGCCCAGGTATATCAGTATCTGCCAGAACCAGTCCTTTGTCCCTACAAAGAGCATCAGCACGGCTATACCGCCGATGATTATGGCGCTGGAGAGGTTGCTGGATATGCCGTAGACCATGCCCGCAGCGAGAGCCGCCACTCCAAAGCCGGCTAAATATCCCCTGATGTGATTTATCCGATCAGGCGCCTCCGATATGTATCCCGCCAGATATACGATCACCGCGATCTTAACGATCTCCGCGGGCTGTACCCTCATACCTGCTATCTGTATCCAGCGTGTTGCGCCCTTTGCCGTATGGCCCAGACCGGTGAGCAGCGCCAGCACGGTGAGCAGAGCGAAGCCCAGGACAAAGTATCTGTAAGGGGCAGAACCCAGCTTTCTGAGCAGCTTATAGGGTATAAAAGTCACCACCAGCATGGCTACCGCTCCCAGCACCTCCGCACGGAGCTGTGCCTTGAAAAACTTCTGCGGATCGTCTCCTCCGGCATTGTACGCGCTGGAGGAATAGATCATCAGGAGACCGATGACTATGAGTCCCGTCATCACCACCAGCAGCGCCACATCTATTTTGTTGTTCCCTCTCCTCTTTTCCATTTCACACCGTAAGGGCAAGCAGCCCTATAAGACCCGCGATAAGGGTGATCACCGTAAAGGTTGTGGCCACTCTCGTCTCCGACCATCCGCATTTTTCAAAATGATGATGGATGGGAGCCATCTTGAATATACGCTTGCCGTGAGTAAGCTTAAAATATGATACCTGCAGCATCACCGACAGTACCTCGATAACGTATATGACAGCCACTATCAGCAGGAACAGCTGGAGGTGGAGCATATAGGCTGTTGCCGCCACATAGCCTCCCAGTGCCAGAGCCCCGGTGTCCCCCATGAACACCTTTGCGGGATAGGCATTGAAAAGAAGGAAGCCCAGAAGTCCGCCGAATACTGCCGCAGACATCACGCTCACTCCGTTGAAGCCCCCTGTCAGCGCTCCGGCCAGCACAAAGAATGCGGCAATGGCTGCGGTCACGCAGGAAGCCAGACCGTCAAGTCCATCGGTAAAGTTGGCGCCCGTGTCCGTCCCAAGAACCACAAAGAACAGCAGTGGCAGACCCAGGTATCCGGGATCTATCCTGACCTTGCTGAAGGGTACGATCATGTCCAGGTCCATCCCTTCAAAACGCACCATGAGCCAGGCAAAGACCGCGGTAACGATGAACTGGAGCGAAAACTTCTGCCAGGCCCTGAGCCCTGTAGAGCGCTTGAGCACCACTTTGATGAAATCATCGATAAAACCTATTATCCCGAAGCACACGGTAAGGAAGAGTACAGGTACCAGATCCGAGTGTTCCCTGCAGAAGATCCAGGAAACAACGCCTATCCCCAGCAGGAATATGATGCCTCCCATGGTGGGAGTTCCGCTCTTTTTCAGATGTGTCTCCGGCCCGTCCTTTCTTACGGTCTGTCCCGCCTTAAGCCTTCTCAGCATCGGGATCACGAAAGGTCCCGCCGCTGCGCTCACGCCGAAGGATATCAGCGCCGCAAATATCGTATCCTTCATCCTCTCTCCCCCTGTAAACAAAAGGTATTGCCGCTCCCTCTCGGTCAGCAGCCGGTCTAAAGCCTGGGATCGTCGTCCCCGGACGAATCGTCATGCAGTACTTCTATTTCGATGCTGTTGCCTCCCGCATCCTGGAATATGCCCGAATCCGGATCCACCGGGACTCCGGTCTCGGGATCCAGCTCTTCCCCGTTAATGGGATCCACAGTTACTCCGGTGTTGGGATTTATATTGAGCTCCACCACAGGTGTCTCCTCCGTCTCTCCGGTACCCTCTTCCGTCTCCGTAACTTCGTTCACGGAAACGCTCTCTTCATCATCTTCAATACTGTTCTCGGAAACGGTTATCCTCTTGCCTCTCTCCTCGAGCTCTTTTTTCTCATCATCGCTCAGGGGCTCGGTCATGAATATATGCAGATAGGGCAGCACATCGGTAAGGATATCGCGGCAGAGCAGGCAGGCGTACCTCGTGCCGAATTCCTGGGTCGCCGCATTGGGCCTGTCAATGACCACATAGATCGCTATCTGGGGATCGTCAGCCGGTGCAAAGCCCATGAAGGAAACGGTATAGTCCCTCTTGCCCTGGCCGGATCGCTCTGCGGTACCGGTCTTTCCACCTATCTTATAGCCGGCTGGCCTTGCCCTGGTACCGGTCCCTTCCTCGACAACGCCTATGCAGTAATCCTTCATAAGGTCGGAAACCGATCCGCTGACCACCTGTCTCATGACAAGGGGCTCGATGTTCTCTACCACCGCCCCGCTGTCATCCAGTATCTGCTTCACCACATGGGGCTGGTAATAATAACCGCCGTTTACCAGGCTGCAGTATGCAGAGATGGTCTGTATCATGGTCACGTTAAAGCCCTGTCCGAAGGTGGATGTCATTAGCTCGGTGATACCCATATTGCTCGAATTGAACACCAGGGATGAAGTCCTCATCTCTCCGGCCAGATCCACATTTGTCCTGAGACCGAAGTTGAAATTCTTCTGGTACTCAAGGAACCTCTCCTTGCCGAGCCTCTGTCCGATGAGCATCAGGGCCACATTACAGGACTTCTCCACCGCCGTCTTCACGTCTATCATGCCGTCGCCGTAACGCTGGTGGCAGCGGATGGTGGTCGCATGGTCTCCCTCACCGAAGGTAAGGTAGCCCCTGCAGTCGTAGGAATCACCGTCATGTATGGCTCCCGCATCAAGGGCCGCCGCCACGGTAAAGGTCTTGCAGACCGAACCGGGCTCATAGGACTGGGATATGCAGAAATTCTTCCATAAATACTGGGAAGCCTTTTCTTCGTCTCCCTCCCTCTCTATAAGGTAGTTTACCTCATCCTCGCTGTACATGGAGAGATCCTTGGGGTTGTTTAAGTCAAAATAGGGATAGCTGGCCATGGCCAGGATCTCGCCGCTGTGGATGTCCATGATGATGACGCCCGTATTGTCCGAGCCCATCTCACCCTCACGGAATTCACCGGCATGCTCCTCGTTATAGGCCTTGAGCTTCTCCTCGCAGACCCCCTGTATGTAGGAATCTATGGTGGTCACAAGGGTGTTGCCGTTCTTAGCCGGTATCACCGTTCTCTCAAGGGCGTTCTCCGCCAGCAGGTATCCGTACTCCCTGCCGTTGGTGCCCGTAAGCTGGTCGTTGTAGTATTCCTCAAGACCGTACTGGCCCTGGCCGTCTCCTGTGGTAAAGCCTATGACATCGCAGGCCAGTGAGCCGCCGGGATACATCCTCCTGAACTGGTCCTCGAACCAGACCGCCTTGTCGTTTATCTTCGGGCTCTTCAGCTCGCTTTCCTTATTCGCTTCGGTAATGGCGGCGTTGGTCTCCTCAACATAAGCCTTATAGGCCTCCATCTCGTCGAAGCTCACGTTCTTCTTGATGATATGGTAGCGTGCGTCCGGATTATCCCTGACAAAGCCCCTCAGGTCCTCCACGCTGACATCCGAGAAGCATCTCCCCAGCGCAGTGAGCGTGGGCTCCGTGCTCCTGCCGTCATCACCGTCATTGTTCAGGAGATAGTTGTCCAGGATAACGTTGTATACCCTTTCGGAATAAGCAAGGAGCGTTCCGTTCCTGTCGGTTATTGCTCCCCTCTGATAGGGTATGGTGACGGAATCGTACTCCTGCTGCGCCAGCACCTGTTTCTTGTACTGCTCACCGTTGTCCCTCATGATGCCGGCGATACGTATCACAAGAAATACAAAAGCCAGCAGTATGAACGCCGCCACTACTGCTGCCTTTTTTGCTATCATGCCCTGAAGGGCCATTTCAGGTGATGCTTTTTTCCTTCTCCTCAACGCTGTCCCACCGGTTTAGAGTCCGGGCACATCCTCATACTGCTTTACATAATCGTCTATCTGCCCGGAGTATATCACTATCTGTCCTTCCCGGGCAATACTCATACCCAGCTCATCCCTTGCGATACGCTCGATCTCGTTCATGTCTACCCTGCTCATTATACGCTCCCTGTAAAGGTCGTTGCTGCGCTTAAGGTCCTCATACTGGGAGAGCTTTTTGGAATACTCCTCCCTGGAAAGGGTCACATCCGTCTGAAGGCTCACCACCTGGAAGAAAGTCCCGGCCATCACAGCCGCAGCCGCAAGGAACACAAGAACAGTAGAGAAGCCGTAATGGATCTTCTTCCTTGCCTTTTTTCTCTCTTCATAGATGGGATGGATATTGGGAACATACTGCCGTTCCCTCTTCAGTGCCAGATTCCCCCTCACGTTTTCCCTCATATCTCTTCCGCCCTTTCAAAGATTCTCAGCTTTGCCGAGGCCGCCCTGTGATTCTCCAGAAGCTCCTCCTCCCCGGCTGTCACTGGTTTGGAACCGATGCATCTCCCCAGAGGCTTCCTGCCGCAGGCACACACCGGAAGTCCCGGAGGGCATGTGCAGGGGTTCTGGGCCGTTTTAAAGGCCGTCTTCACGATCCGGTCCTCCAGTGAATGGAAGCTTATCACTGCCATCCTGCCCCCGGGATTAAGGAAAGCCGGAAGAGCTTCTATGACTTCCCTCAGTACCTCCAGCTCCCTGTTGCAGGCTATCCTTAACGCCTGGAAGCTCCTCTTGGAAGGATGTCCGTCCGCCCTCATCCTGGCCGGTATCGCCGCCCTTATGATGTCATTAAGTTCAAAGGTGCTCTCTATCTTCTTTTCGCTCCGCGCTCTTACGATATGCTTTGCGATGTTCTTTGCAAATTTTTCTTCGCCGTAGTCCCTGATGATCCGGAAGATCTCGTCCTCGCTCCACTCGTTCACTATCACTGAAGCGCTCAGGGTCTGTCTTCTGTCCATCCTCATGTCCAGGGGGGCGTCATATCTGTAGGAAAAGCCTCTCTCCGCATTATCCAGCTGGTAGGAGGAAACCCCCAGATCCAGCAGCACTCCGTCCAGGCCCTTCACTCCTCTTTCCTTAAGGAGCTCCTCCGCCTCAGAAAAGTTCGCCCTGATGAGCTCTGTCCTGCCGCTGTAATCCTTAAGCCTTTCGCCGGCTGCCGCTATGGCGTCCTCATCCTGGTCGAAGCAGTAGAGCTTTCCTCCCTCCGTAAGCCTCTCCGCTATGGCCAGGCTGTGGCCTCCGCCACCCGTGGTCCCGTCCATGTAGATCCCGGAGGGTTTTATGTTCAGTCCTTCTATGACCTCTTTTAAAAGTACGCTGCTGTGTGAATATTCCATGGCTTACAGTGAAAAACCGTTTTCTGCCAGCTTGGCGGTGACTGCCTTCATGTCTATGCCGGACATCATAGCATCGTACCTTTCCTTGTCCCAGGCTTCCACATAGTCACCCACACCTGCAAAAATAACATCCTTTTCCAGCCCTGCGAATTCTCTCAGGTTTGCGGGGATCAGCATCCTGCCCTGCTTGTCCACCTCGCCGTCACAGGCTCCGGCTATCATAACACGCTTTAAAAGCTTTACTTCTTCGTTTGTCATCCCGGGCAGCGGTTTGATTATCTCTTCGATCTTTCCCCACTGTGCCGCATCCAGTACCAGCAGGCATCCGTCAAAGCCCTTGGTTATGACGAAATCATCTCCAAGTCCGTCCCTGAGCTTTGCCGGGATGGTGATCCTTCCCTTGGCATCTATGCTATGGCTGTATTCTCCCTTATACATACGTTCTTTTCACCACTTTTTGACACTTGATGCCATTTTCAACCACTTTCCGCCTACAAACGCCATTTTATACTCAAAAAAGGGATTTGGCAAGGGTTTTATGTAAAAATGAACAAAAAAAATAAGGCCCGAAGCCTTATTTTTGAGCATATTACAAAATATAGTGTATATCGTTTATTCTTCGACTATATCTGGTGATTGCCTGTTCAGCTTTATTCTTATTATTATGTCAGCTGCAAGAGAAGCGGCGAACATCAGAATGCCGAGCAGCTGGGAAACCGCTATCCCGGTTCCCGGTATCAGCAGCCTGTCTGTTCTTATCCCTTCCATGAAATAACGTATGATGCCGTAGCCACCCAGGTACCAGAGAGCGCATTCCCCGTCAAAGGCCTTCTTCTTCCGCATAAAGATGATGACCAGCAGCAGGATGAGATTGCAGAAACCCTCGTAGAGGAAGGTGGGATGCACCTGTATATAGTTGGCCCCCGCAGGGATATGGGACCTGAGATCCATGGTGATATCCCTCTCGCGCACCGCTTTCACCGGCAGCCTCATCGCAAAGAGGGAATCAGTGTATCTTCCGAAGACCTCACGGTTGGTAAAATTGCCCCAGCGTCCTACTATCTGGCCTGTCAACACACCGCATACAGCCGTATCCAGCATGCCGAAGGTGTTCCATTTCTTTATCTTCGTATAGATGATAAAGGCCAGGAAGCCGAAGATCACGCCTCCGTAGATGGCCAGCCCCCCCCTCCTTATATTGAAGATACCCGCCAGGTCATCCTTATAGTATTCCCAGGCAAAGATGACGTAATAAACCCGGGCTCCTATGATGCCCATGAGCAGCGCCACAAAGCCGGCCTCATAAAAATCGTCACTGTTCTGTCCGTCCTTCTTTGCTATCGCCGAAATGAGGGAGAAGGCCAGCAGCACGCCCACGGCTATGATGACGCCGTACATGGCTATGGTGAGGCCGCCTATATTGAAGCTCTTTATAACGTTTTTAAGATAGATGCCGAGATGGGGAAAGGCTATATCGCCCTCTCCCATTATCTCAGACATTGAATCTGAAGAGTATGACATCTCCGTCCCTCACCACGTAATCCTTTCCTTCAAGGCCCGCAACGCCCTTTTCCTTGGCTGCCGCCAGAGAACCAAGGCTTATAAGATCTTCATAGGCTACCACTTCTGCCCGGATGAAGCCTCTCTCGAAATCTGAATGGATCTTTCCTGCCGCCTGGGGAGCCTTCGTCCCCTTCTTTATGGTCCAGGCACGGCACTCGTCCTCTCCTGCCGTAAGGAAGCTTATAAGTCCCAGCAGCGAATAGCTGGCCTTGATCAGCTTGTCCAGACCTGATTCGGAAAGCCCCAGTCCCTCAAGGAACTCTGCCTTCTCGTCATCATCCAGCTCAGCGATCTCTTCCTCTATCTGGGCACAGATAACGAAGACCTCACTTCCCTCTTCTTTTGCATAGTCACGTACTTTCTGCACCTGTGAGTTGGAATTTCCGTCATCTGCCAGATCAGAATCCGCCACATTCGCAGCATAGATCACCGGCTTGGCCGTAAGCAGGTTGTACTCCTTAAACCATGCCTCTTCCTCTTCGCCTTCCACCTCGAAGGTCTTGGCAAGCTTCATCTCATCCATATGGGCCTTCAGAGCCTCCAGGAGCTGGAGCTCCTTTGCAGCTGCCTTGTCGTTCTTGGCGCTTTTGGCTGTCTTGGCGATGCGGCGCTCGATTATCTCTATATCCGAGAAGAGCAGCTCCATATTGATGGTCTCGATATCCCTGAGCGGGTCGATCGAACCGTCCACATGCACGATGTTGCTGTCCTCGAAGCAGCGCACCACGTGCACGATGGCGTCCACCTCACGTATATTTGCCAGGAACTGGTTGCCCAGGCCCTCGCCCTTGCTGGCGCCCTTCACCAGTCCGGCTATATCCACAAACTCTATAACGGCGGGCGTCACCTTCTTCGTATGGTAAAGCTCTCCCAGCTTTTCTATGCGCTCATCCGGCACCGCCACTACGCCCACATCCCGGCCGCGGCCGCTGTTGCGCAGACCGCAGCGGTCGATGCTTTCACCGGCAGCGGCAGCGGGACCGTCAACGGCACCGACGTCCGGCTGCGCAGCGGCCCCAGCATGAACAGCGTCACCATCGAGTACCTGTCCCCCGGCGATGTGCTGAACATCCACGGCGCCTGCGGCGCCTGGTATGAGGCGGAACACAACGGGAACGTGGGCTATGTCTACGGCGATTACGTGGTGAAGAACGGTCAGAGCATCACCTACGCCGTCACTCCCGCCGTCACCACCGAGGCCGCCCCCGTGTTCACCGAGCCGGTGACCCAGGAGACCTATGTGGAGCCTCAGGCCGTCCCCGTCCAGGCCTCTTCGGAAAAGAAGACCGAAAAGAGCTCCTTCGTCCACAACGCCTCCGCCGGACAGGCCATCGTGGATACCGCCATGCAGTATCTGGGCGTGCCCTATGTCTGGGCCGGCACCTCTCCCGCCGGTTTCGACTGCTCCGGTCTGGTCTACTATGTGTACGGCCAGCACGGCATCAGTCTCAACCGCGTGGCCCAGGCCATGTACTACAACGGCGTGGATGTGGATCTGAACGATCTGCAGGCCGGTGACATCGTCCTGTTCGGCTCCAGCGTGTACAACATCTGGCACGCGGGCATCTATGTGGGCAACGGCATGTTCATCCACTCCCCCCACTCCGGCGAGGTGGTCCGCACCCAGTACTTCAGCGAGACCTGCGGCATGCGCCTGGTGGCCGCCCGGAGGCTTGTGTAACAAAGAATAATCGCTCCCCGTCCGAAAAGGATG
>JAFWWB010000064.1 GCA_017518185.1 Lachnospiraceae bacterium | reverse complement strand
ACTTGCGAAGAAGCAGGTTTTAATAGACTATTGTGAGTGGCTGTTCCCCATCCTTATGCTCACGGAGGAGCTGACCGTTCCAAAGGGCTCCGAGCGTGCAGACCGCTATATCGGCTACATGGCGGAGATACTGGAGACCCTGTATTTCATGCATAACGCTGAACGGCTGAATATCGTTCATAAGGGATGCAGGCTGTTTGTGTGAGTAATTGCTGTAAATAAATTAAAAAGTTGACGAGGATTGTTCAAACCTCTATACTCCAAGTATGGAGGTTTTTTCGTGAAGAATTCCAGAAATGCGGGCAGAAAACCAGGATTGACTGCGGCGGAAGCCGGGGAGGCAAAGGACAGATGGCAGGCGGGGGAAAGCGCGGTTGCTCTTGCACGTGAATATGGTATATCCCGGCAGGCACTTTATAAGCATTTCAGAAATACTGATTATGTGCCCGCAAGGGTAGAGTATTATGTCGATGGTAAGCTCAGCACGGTGATCGAGGCTGATCTCAGAAGAGAAAGGGTTCACATCATCAATTACGCTGCGGAATTATCCAGGCGGGCTTTCGGATATGAAGATGCTCCGAAATGGGAGGAGTTTCTTGCGTTCATGGAAGACTGGTACTTAAAGGCTTCGGGAGCAGGTGAAAGCGGTACATTTCTTCTGGGAGAGCAGACAGGGCACTATCAAATAAAAGAGTCCGAGGTGAAAAGCGGAAACGAGAGCCTGCGCCTTACGCCCGACAGTGACGGGGAACTTCCTGTTTTCAGTTTCACAAAAAAGGATCTGATATTCAGCAGGAGTGACATAGACGGCTATCAGCTGAAGGCAATAAGTGCAGACAGGAGGTACTTTGTCAAGGCGCAGGCGGTAATGGCAGGTGTAGCGCTCAGGGATTGGGCGGTGGAGATCATAGCTTTCAGGCTCTGCCGTCAGCTTGGCATACCCTGTGTGGAGCAGAAGCATTGCCGTTTTGCATATGGAGGGCATGTGTATGATGCGGTGTGTTCGCCTAATTTCGAATTGGACGGATATACATTTATCTCTTTTGAGAGCCTGCTGGAGCGGAGCGGGAGATCTTCGAGGGATGATGAGTTTATCCGTATGGATGCGGTTGCAAAGCTTAAATGGTGCGCGGAACAGTTGGCGAAAATCGGTGGTCTGCCCTATGAAAGAACGGAAAAGTATATGCTGGATCTGGCTGTACTGGACTGCCTCGTGGGGAATGTGGACAGGCATACCAGGAACTTCGGATTGTTTTATAACAGCCTGACGGGCGGATTTGAGCTTCCGCTCGTATTTGATAACGGCATGGGACTGTTTGAGCATGATCACTACAGGGAACATTATAAAGATTTCGAGGAGGCTATGCGGAATGTTTATGTTTCGCCCTACGGCGAGGATCCCTTTGATATGCTGAAGATCCTGAAGGGGGAGTTTCCACTTAAGACCCTGTATCCCGGGATGGATGTGCCTGATTATGGAGATGTGCTGAAGACGCCCTTTGCACTTGAATATATGGAGAGGATGAAAGAGGCATGGCAGAGGTAAGGCTGATAAGAAACCTGAAGGGGATCCTGTATTATCTTGATACGCCCCTGCTGGATTTTGAGATACGTGAAAGGGAGCTTGTCCGTGCGGAGGATCTCAGCGGCGGGCGGCTCTTTCCTCCGGAACTTGCAGTGTGGGGTGTAAGCTACGGGAACATCAATGCCTTCTTTGAGCGGCGTACCATGAAGGAAGGCTGTATGTTCTACCATGAGCACCTGAAGGCGATAGGGATGGAGCGTTTTGATTTTGACGAATATATAAGGAAGAATAACGGAAATAACAATCTGGATAACTACTGGGTGAAGCTTCCCGATGGCGGGGCCAGGTGCTTCAGGGATATAGCGGAGCATAACTTTTGAAGGGCTTTTCCATCCTGCCCCAAAACGGATTCGGCCCCTTTCGTCATCCTGACGAAAGAGCCTAAGAATATTTCGGCGGCAGGTCAATGGAATATCACGGGAGAGAGTGGTATGATGAGTACGTTGTGAAAGCTGTTTTTCTGTAAAGGCAGAAAACAAAGCTGAAAGGGACCGCAGGAAGGCCCGGACAGCACAGATCATTCAGGAGGATAACAAAAATGGCAAGTCTTTCGTTAAAGAACGTCTGCAAGGTTTATCCCAACGGCTTCGAGGCTGTTAAGGATTTCAACCTTGAGATCGCGGATCAGGAGTTCATCATCTTCGTCGGTCCTTCCGGATGCGGTAAGTCCACGACACTGCGTATGATCGCAGGTCTTGAGGACATCAGCTCCGGTGAGCTTCGTATCGGCGACCGTCTGGTGAACGATGTAGAGCCTAAGGACCGTGATATCGCAATGGTATTCCAGAACTACGCTCTGTATCCCCACATGACCGTGTATGATAACATGGCATTCGGTCTGAAGCTCCGCAAGGTTCCTACCGATGAGATAGATAAGATGGTTAAGGAGGCAGCTAAGATCCTGGATCTGGTTCCCCTTCTGGAGCGTAAGCCCAAGGCTCTTTCCGGTGGTCAGAGACAGCGTGTTGCTATGGGACGTGCTATCGT
>JAFWWB010000063.1 GCA_017518185.1 Lachnospiraceae bacterium | reverse complement strand
TTCTCCTCGTAAGCTCTGTCCTTGATAAAATGTACACAGTTGAAACGGTGACTGAACTTGTTGTGGATGGCCACCGCCATATCCCTGCAGGAATCGTATCCGCAGCAGCCGCAATCGATATGCTGCTTCTCGTAGGTGTCCTTTTCCATCGATTCGAAAATGACATTAAGCTCGGCCTGCGAAGGCACGGAGTAGGCGCATTCCCTGCTTCTGTCGGTGTATTTCCTGACAAAGTCATCCAGCTTCAGATGCTCGAACTGTTTGTTTAAGGCCTGCAGCCGCTTCTCCGGCGTCAGGTTCCTGCCCCATGCCGATTTTTTGGATTGATTCTTACTGTCTGCCTTGATCTTTTGGATGCTCATGAACACATCCTCATTCAGGGTCTTTCGGTTTTCCACTCCGGTACCGTACAGGCATCCGTTTGTACAGTTGAGCGCATCCACAAACAGGTATGAGGTCTTGCCTCCCTTGATCTTATCCTTATTGCGGTTTAAATACTCGTACATATGGTGCTCGCCCTCCATCTGGCGGACAAGGGCATCCTCACCCAGAAGCCAGTATACGTTTTCCTTAAGACCGCCGGGCATGGGATATATGGAACCGAGACCGTATTCGATCTCATCCCTGTAAGGCTGTGCCCCTGCCACGGGATTGGCCTTGAGGTAAGCCACCAGCTTTGAGAAGGTCAGGTTATATGAAACATAACCATGATTGTTGGGATCGTCTATCTCATTCTTCTTTGCTATACAGGGGCTGATGAATGCCAGCTTGTCATTGACCCCGAGATACTTCTTAAGGTAAATAGCGGCACACATCATGGGACTCTGTACGGGCATGAGCTTCGGCAGAAGCTCCGGCAGATAGCGTTCTATATAACCAACAACTGCAGGGCAGGGCTGGGATATGCCGCCGTAGAAGCTCCTCTCGGTAATATACTTTATATACGCCCAGGTTGTTATGTCGGCGCCGAAGGAAACGCTGATAAAACGGTTGACACCCAGTTTCTTCAGCATGCCCAGGTATTTTTCATATTCACCGGGATAGTTTGCCAGGAACGCAGGCGCTATGACCACGGATATCCTCTGGCCCCGTTTGAGATCTATAAAGAAGGTCTCCACATCATCAACGTACTCCCTGGCACCGTGCTCACAGGCATCGATACAGGCGCCGCAGGCTATACACTTCTTGGGATCCACTTCAATGACATTTCCGCGGTCCCTCTCTACGGCGATGTTCGCCCCGATGCAGCTGCAGGATCGGACGCACCTGTTGCAGCCTATACATTTGTCATTCGTCCTTACCAGACTCATTCTCTACCTCCTGTTGATCGGCATGAGGCGGCTCCGCAGGAGCCCTGATGCCGTTTTTTATTTAAGTTTTATCTCTTCCGCATCCCCGAAAAGCTCTTCCTCCGCTCCGTGGGATGCGATAATGAGACTTCTGCCCGCCAGTTTTGACTTTATCCACTCTATGGTCTTCTGCTTCGACTCCTCATCAAGCCCCGCAAAGGGCTCGTCCATTATCACCACATCCGAAGGATGAAGCATGGCTCTTGCTATGGCAAGCCGCCGTCTCTCTCCTCCGCTGAGTTCCGATGCCGGAAGCATCATTGTCCTCTCAGGCAAGAGCGCCGCCAGCTCCGTATGAAGCTCACCCGCGCAGCCGGCAAGCTTTAAGTTCCTCAATCCGTTGGCACTCCCGATCAGCCTGTCCTCCTGGAATACCATGGCGAGCTTTCCTCTTTCCACGCTCCCCTTATCCGGTTTAACGATACCTGCAAGTATCTTAAGCAGAGTGGTCTTGCCCGCTCCGGACGGAGCTTTGAGGAAAGCAGTCTGTCCCGCTCTCAGCGCGACCGCAGTATCCGTTACAGTCCTGCCGTCATAGGACTTATTTATCATATTTGAATAAAGAGTATACTCCTTTCCGCCGTCTTTTGTAAAGCCCCCTCCTGTATTGAGCGGCCTTCCGGCCATTTCCGCCTTCCCTTCCTTTATACAGGGAGCCGGTATCTTTACCAGCCCCTTAAGAGCGAGCATGATAAGCTTCTCAGTAAGCGCACTGAGAGCAAGTATCACAACGATCCAGGCAAATACTCCGGCTGTGTTTAAATATATCTTATCCCTGTACAGCCGCTCTCCTATGCTGAATTCCGGAAGTCCTATGATCTCGGCTGCAACACCTGACTTAAAGCACATCCCAAGAGATACCGAAACAGCGGAATGAAGAGCCGGCAGACAGGCCGGACGGTATATCCACAAAAAAATGTCTGTCTTCTTCATACCGAACACGGTGGCCATTTCCAGAAGATTTCTGTCAGCCTGCCCGAGTCCCGTCAGCATGTTCATATAAATATTTGGGAACACCACCATCATACTTATGCAGAGCACAAGATAGCGGGGTCCCCACCATATGAGGAGTATCACCACCACTGCAGTGACCGGCACGGATTTTAAAAAGGATATGAAAGGTGAAAGGAAATCCTTTACCGGCCCGCAGCCGTAAGAGGCGAATGCCAGCAGAAAAGCTGCACAGAATGCGGCGGCGAATCCTGCCAGTATCCTTATCATGGATCCGCACACCGACTGCCAGAATGCCGCATCCCTTATCTTTACGGCGAGCTCTTCCGCCGTTTCAAGAGGTGAAGCAAAGTATATGGGGTTATGAACAACAACGGCGGCTGCCTCCCAGATACATATCCATATCAGGATGACAGCCGCCTTCTTTATTTTGTTCTTCATTCGGAAACGTAGTAAAAATCGTCTCCCGGAAGGCTTCCGCCAACCGACGAGGGATCCTGGTCATAGAGAACCTGAAGATAGCCTGCCAGCGCAGTCTTCATCTCCTGTCCGGAAATGCTTACGATATTGCAGTAAGGTATAGCTTTCGCAGCCACAGGCGCCTTTTCTATGATACCTGCCTCAGCCACGTACTCCGCTGCGGTCTCCACATCGGAGTTCACAAAAGCTGCATCCGCGGCATGATCCTTTATGAAAGCCTCCACTGCCTCGGGATGTTCCTTCAGGAAATCATTCCTTACGACCGTAACGCCTGTCACCAGTTTTGACCCGTTACCCAGCTTCTCCCATTCTTCTGTCATATCCAGCACCACGGACAGGCCTTCATTCTGGCTGAGGGCCGCAGTGACAAAGGGCTGGGGCAGCATGCCCACGGCTGTGGGATCATCCGCCAGAAGCGCCGCCACTTCAGCAGCCTCTGACTTAAACTCGATATTTACGTTATCGCCGATCCCCTTCTCATTGAGAAGATATCTCAGCACGTATTCCGGAGTGGTCCCTGCTCCCGTGGTGTAAACGGTACGGGATTCCAGATCCTCAAGGGTCTTAATGCCTTCATCGCCGCTTACCATATAGAGCACACCCAGGGTATTGATATCTATAACGGATATGCCGCCCCCGGTCTTATTGTACAGCACAGAGGCTACATTAGCGGGAACCAGTGCGATATCAAGATCCCCCGAGACCATGGAGCCCAGCAGCACGTCCGCCTGTGTCTCCACCTTAAAGCTGTAGTTGTTGTTTTCCTGTTCATGCATCATCCTGATGATGCCTATGGAGGTGGGCCCCTTCAGGGAACCTACCCTGACCTCCGGGGCCTCCTGTGTTTCCTCTGTTTCCTGTACCTCCTGTGCTGCACTCTCTTTTCCGCAGCCCATCGTCAACGCGAGCACAGCAATTATTGTAATAATGAGCAAAAGCTTTTTCTTCATTTTCTCCTTCTTTCTGCGGGTGACAGTCAGGATGATCCTACCTGTCCCACTTGTCCGAAAGGGAATTGATCTGATCAGCAAATTTTGCCAGATCCTTGTTGGTCCCTCCCTCGTTCTTGTATATGACAGCCATGAGCCTCTGTCCCGCGGCCACCAGCCTGCGGAATACATCAGAGATCCTTCTGGCCTTCTTCTTAACGGGCACGCCTGCAGGCTGGCTTACGAACCTGCCGGTGATCATGTCAAAGCAGCAGCCGCTGTAAGGCGCATAGGCATCATAGCCGTACTCAGTCCTCAGGCACTCGGTGAACATCTCGGCATTGTCATCGTCGCCGTGGACCACAAAGACCTTCTTCGGCTTTTCGCCGATATTCTTAAGCCATTCCAGCAGTCCCGCCTTGTCGGCATGGCCGCTCATGCCTGCCAGCTGTTCAATAGAGGCGCATACCTCTATGGGTTCGCCGAAAAGCTTTATCTCCTTCTCCCCGTCCACCAGTATACGGCCGAGAGTCCCTGCCGCCTGGTAGCCCACGAAGAGCACGGTGCACTCCTTACGCCAGAGGTTATGCTTTAAGTGGTGCCTTATACGGCCCGCATCGCACATGCCCGAAGCGGATATGATGACCTTGGGCTCCGAGTCAAAGTTAATGAGCTTGGATTCATCGCTGGTTATGGAAAGCTTAAGTCCCGGGAACCTTATGGGATTGATCCCCTTCTCCACCAGCGCCATGGCCTCTGCCGAGAAGCAGGCGCTCTGGTGTGTCTGGAATACCTCGGTTGCTTCCACTGCCAGAGGTGAGTCAACGTATACCGGGAAATCCGGCACATTTTTGACCAGACCCTCCGACTTTATCTCCCTTATATAATAGAGTATCTCCTGGGTGCGGCCTACCGCAAAGGAGGGTATCACCAGGTTTCCGCCCCTGCCCAGGGTATCGGAGATAAGCTTCGCGAGACTCCCCACATAATCCGGCTTGTCCGTCGTATGGAAGCGGGTGCCGTAGGTGGATTCCATGATGACGTAATCCGCGTCGTGCACATAGGAGGGATCCTTGATCAGGGTACTCTTCTTGTTACCTATGTCTCCCGAGAACACCAGCTTCCTGGTCTCGTTCCCCTCGGTTATCCAGAGTTCGATGCTGGCGGAGCCCAGGAGATGTCCCACATCGGTAAAGCGGAACTTTATGCCCTCGCAGAGCTCGTAGATCTCATCATAGCCGAAGGGCACCAGACGCCTGATGGCTCCCATGGCATCTTCCATGGTATACAGCGGCTCTGTTGCGCCGTTTCCGCCGGAACGCTTTGCCTTCCGGTTCTTCCACTCTGCCTCCTGCATCTGTATATGGGCGCAGTCACGAAGCATTATGCTGCAGAGATCCACCGTGGCGTCCGTGGCCATGATCTGTCCCCTGAAGCCCCTCGCATACAGAAGGGGCAGCAGTCCGGAATGGTCTATATGGGCATGGGACAGCAGGACATAATCGATAAGTCCTTCCTCCACCGGTATCTCCACGTTCTCATAGACATTGATACCCTGCTCCATACCGCAGTCCAGCAGTATGTGCTTGCCCGCCGCCTCCAGGTAATGGCAGCTTCCCGTAACCTCGTGATCGGCACCTACAAATGTCAGCTTCATATCCGTAACCCCCCTGCCGAATATTTAATAAAACATGCTTATCCCTCCCGGGACTACACGTATCTCTACTGTTTCCTTTCCTTCCGCCTTCTCCCCGTCCAGGGACCAGTCCGGTTTCTCCGGACATTTTATGACGACCCTCTCTGTCTTGATGAAGGTCACCAGCGGTGTATCGAATCTCTGCTCCCTGAGGGCATTCACGATCTGCGTAAGCTGTATGAGATCACGAGGCATGGGGATCAGCAGCAGCTCAAAGAGCCCGTCGGAAAAGTTCACCTCTGCCCTGCTCAGGTCCATGACCCCCCCAAGGGATATCGTATTGCATATAGTCACAAAAAGGTAGTTATCCTCAAAGGTCCTCTCCCCCGCTGTGATCTGCATGTGATAACTGCGTACCTGGGTCAGCTCACGCATGCCCTCAAGCACATAAGCCGCATGTCCCAGCACGTTCTTCACCTTCTGTGGCGTATCATAGGAAGCCCTGGTGAACAGGCCGCAGGAGGCGGTATAAACAAACTGCCTCTCCTCCCACATGCCTACATCCAGCTTATGGGGTTTCCCCTTCATTATTCGCTCCGCTGCTTCTGCCGGTTCCATCGGGAGCTGGAGACTCTGGGCAAAATCGTTGGTGGAGCCTGCGGGTATATAGCCCATGGGTATGTTCATGGCATATTTCCTGCAGCCCCCTATCACCTCCGAAAGAGTCCCGTCGCCTCCCATGCAGACGATGCGGTCGAACTCTTCTCCCGCATGCTCACGTATCAGCGTCTCCGCATCTCCCGGCTCCCTTGTGAAGCATACTATGGTCTCATAATAATGATCCGAAAAGGTGAGTATTATATCACTCAGCGCGCTGTCCTTCTTCTTTACCCCCGCATGAGGATTGACTATGAACAGCAGTCTTTTGTATGCGGACATTTTTTCCTTATGCCCCTCCTTAATTCTCAGACCAGAGGATACTTTGCTGTAAGCTCGGCCACGATAGCCTTAGCTTCGGGCACGGCTGCCTCGCCGCCCTTTACTATAAGGGAGATGGCCTCGGCTATCCTGTCCATATCCTCCGTGTTCATTCCCCTGCTGGTAACGGAAGGGGTACCCAGTCTTATGCCGCTGGTAACATTGGGCTTCTGGGGATCGTTGGGTATGGTGTTCTTGTTTGCGGTAAGATGGGCCTCATCCATCCAGGTCTCCACTTCCTTACCCGTAAGGTTCTGGGGAGTGAGATCCAGGAGCATCAGATGATTGTCTGTGCCGCCGGAAACTATCTTGAGTCCTCTGTCCGTAAGTCCCTTTGCCAGAGCCTGTGCATTGTCCACTATGCCCTTGCAGTAGGTCTTGAACTCGGGTGAGAGCGCTTCTTTGAAGCAAACGGCCTTTGCCGCTATCACATGCATAAGAGGTCCGCCCTGGATGCCGGGGAACACTGCCTTATTGAACTTGTACTTCTTTGCATTCTCCTCGCTGGAAAGGATAAGTCCGCCTCTGGGACCTCTTAAGGTCTTGTGGGTGGTTGTGGTCACCACATCCGCATAGGGGATGGGTGAGGGATGATAGCCCGTAGCCACAAGGCCGGCGATATGAGCCATATCCACCATGAGCACAGCTCCCACCTTGTCAGCCACTTCCCTGAAACGCTTGAAATCGATGGTGCGCGCATATGCGCTGGCGCCTGCGATTATCATCCTGGGCTTGCACTCCACCGCCTTGCGCTCCAGCTCGTCGTAATCGATGAAGCCCTCATCATTAACTCCGTAAGGCACGATATTGAAATAGGTACCGGAGATGTTCACCGGGCTGCCGTGGGTAAGGTGTCCGCCGTGATCCAGGTTCATGCCCATGATGGTGTCCCCGGGCTGACAGATGGCGAACTGTACCGCAAGGTTTGCCTGTGCTCCGGAATGGGGCTGTACATTAGCATAGGTGCAGCCAAAAAGCTCCTTGGCGCGCTCTATTGCCAGAGTCTCCACCACGTCCACACATTCGCAGCCGCCGTAATAACGCTTGCCGGGATATCCTTCAGCGTACTTGTTTGTGAGCACGGAGCCCATGGCAGCCATTACGGCATGGCTCACCCAGTTCTCGGAAGCAATGAGCTCGATATGATCGTTCTGCCTCTGCTCCTCGGAAACGATCGCCTCCGCGATCTCCGGATCGACTGCCTTCAGTTCATCAAGTGAATACATTTTTTTCCCTCCTGTATATGATTATTTCTCTTATCTAACTTTTGAAAAACTCTTCCGCGAACCTTACGGTATCCATCGCGTCCTTACAGTATCTGTCTGCCTTTATCATCTTCGCATACTCCGGTGTCATAACGGCGCCTCCTACCACCGTGCTGCATTCCGGATAGCGTTCGTGCAAAAGCTTTATGGTCTCCTCCATCGCAGGCACAGTGGTAGTCATGAGCGCGCTTAAGCCCACCAGCTTTATGCCTTCCTTCATGGCGGTCTCCACTATGAGCTCCGGTTCCACATCCTTTCCCAGGTCTATGACCTCGTAGCCGTAGTTTTCCAGCAGTACCTTTACTATGTTCTTCCCTATATCGTGCACATCCCCCTTTACGGTGGCCAGGACCATGCGCCCCTTTATCTCCTGTCCGGCCCCGGAGGACTTGAGCCAGTCCTTTATGACATCAAAGGCCGCCGCTGCCGCCTCTGCGCTCATAAGAAGCTGGGGCAGGAACATGGTCCCCTTTTCAAAGCCCTTTCCAACCGCATCAAGCGCCGGTATCAGGGCCCCGTCTATGATCTCAACAGGCTCCAACCCCATTTCCAGAAGCTCCCTTGCAAGACCGTTCCCTCCGGCCCTGTCCTTTAAGCCTCTGACAACAGCTTCCGCAAGGGGCCGCAGTTCTTCCTTTTCAACCTGCACGGCGCCTGAGGGCTTCTCCTTCTTTTCACCGGCTGCTGCCTGGACAGGCGCATCCGAGACCGTATCCGCAAAGGCTATGTACTCTGCACAGTTCTCATCCATTCCGTGAAGGGCATTATAACACTTATAGCTCTTCATCATCTCCATGGATGAAGGGTTCATGATGGCCGCCGAAAGGCCGTTCTCCATGGCCATGCTGAAGAAGGCCGCATTCACCAGCTCCCTCTTCGGAAGTCCGAAGGATATATTGGACACTCCCAGTGAGGTCAGGCCCCCCAGCTCCTCATGTATGAGCCGGAGACTCCTTAAGGTTATATTTCCGGAATCGGGCTGCGCGCTTATGCTCATGGCCAGGGGATCGATGATGATATCCTTCTTTTTTATACCATAGGCCTCAGCCCGCTCATATATCTTCCTTGCGATCTCAAGCCGCTTCTCCGCCGTCTCCGGTATTCCGTCTTCGTCAATGGTAAGGGCTACTACAAGGCCGCCGTACTTCTTAGCGAGGGGAAATACCTGTGCCATGACCTCTTCCTTGCCGTTTACGGAATTGATCATGGGCTTCCCGTTATAACGTCTCAGCGCCTTTTCCATGGCGGCGGGATCCGTTGTATCTATCTGGAGGGGCAGGTCGCATACAGCCTGAAGCTGCGTCACCGTCTCCTCCATCATCCTGACCTCGTCTATCTCCGGCAGGCCCACGTTCACGTCCAGAACGTCGGCTCCCTTATCGGCCTGTTCCAGGCCCTGTCCCAGTATATAGTCCATATCCCCGGCTCTTAAGGCTTCCTTGAAGCGCTTCTTACCCGTGGGATTGATCCTCTCTCCTATGAGTATGCACTTCCGGCCGAACTCCACCGCATGGGTGTAGCTGCTGATAAGTGTATGCTCTTTTTCGCACAGAGGCTTCGGCTCGGTCCCGAGCACCGCCTCCCTCATCTTTTCTATATGCGCGGGGGTGGTCCCGCAGCAGCCGCCCAGTATACGGGCGCCCTTGCCCGCGATGATCTTCATGGATGCCGCGAACTTCTCCGGAGTCACGTCATAGACGGTCCTCCCCCCTTCGCTCCTGGGAAGGCCTGCATTGGGATTTACTATCACCGGGACGCTTGCATATTCGCAGAGGCCGTCCACCACTCCCATCATCTCGTCGGGACCGAGGCTGCAGTTTATGCCCACCGCATCCACGCCAAGGCCCTCCGCCACAGCCACAACTGTCCTGGGATCCGCTCCCGTGAGGAGCTTTCCGCTTTCGTCATATGCAGTAGTCAGAAAAACCCTGAGCCCGCTCTCCTTAGCTGCCAGCACCGCTGCCTTGGCCTCGTAAATGTCGTTCATGGTCTCCACGAGTATCAGGTCTGCACCGCAGTCCACACCAATATCCACCGTCTTTTTGAAGATCTTATAGGCATCTTCAAAATCCAGATCCCCCAGCGGCTTTAAAAGCTTTCCCAGGGGTCCAATGTCCAGAGCAACATATCTCTCGCCCCCCGCCCTTTCACAGGCGCGGCGTGCATTCGAAAAAGCACCCTCGATAAGGCTCCTGAGCTCTCCCTCATCCGGGAACTTTAAGCTGTTGGCCCCGAAGGTATTTGTCTTTAATATATCCGCTCCGGCGCAGAGATATTCGTAATGAAGCTTCTCGATCACCTCACTGTGCTCAAGGTTCCAGCGCTCCGGCAGCTCTCCCGCCTTAAGGCCTGCAGCCTGCAGTATGGTGCCGCAGCCCCCGTCAAAAAACAGGTATCCTCTTTTTGCTTTCTCTAAAACATCCAATTCACTGTGTCTCCGTCCGGAAAGTATTCCCCCATCCTGCCGTGAGATGACCCTTCATACCCATGATAGAATTTATACCATTTCACGGCATCCGTCAAGCCGCCCTCAGCTTTTGAAGCTCGCTCTCCATCAGTTCCCTCTGGTATTCGGGACTGTTAAGGCGCATCTCCGCCTCTCCCGCTGCAGATCTGTCCGCGTACCTGTCGAAAAGCTCCTGCTTTTCCTTAAGTATCTCCGTGATGCGCTCATCCATGGTCTTTCTCATAAGGAGACGGTAGACGGTGACTCCTCTCTCCTGCCCCATGCGGTAAGCCCTTGCTATGGCCTGCTCCTCTATGGAGGGCTTGAGCTGCGGCTCGCAGAAGATGACCACCGAAGCCGCCTGTATGTTGAGTCCCACCCCGGCTGCAGTCACCTGTCCGAAGAGCACGGCGCCGCCTTCCTTTGCCGCAAAATCATCTATTATGCCCTGTCTTTCCGAGGCCTCCACGCCTCCGTATATGAGCCCGGCTGTGAGCTCGCCAAGGGCCTCTCCCGCTGCTGCCAGGGTTTCCAGGAAATAGGAGAACACCAGCACCTTCCGCCCGTCCGCCACAGCTTCTTCACAGAGTTCCTTCAGACGTTCAAGCTTCCCGCTCTTTTCCCCGGCATTCCAGGAGAGCCTTCTGACCGACATGAAGTTCTTTGCCTTAAGGCTTTCCTTATAAAGGTCCTTCTCAGCCTCGTTCATGTCCAGCCACTCCTCCACCTCTATGAGCTCCGGCAGCTCGGTAAGCACATCCTCACGGCATCTCCGGAGATACACTCCGGCTATAGCCTCCCGGAAGCTCTTATCCATCATATCCGGCATCGCCTTAAGCTTTACTCCCGTAGCCGGATCTATGCAGCCCAGGAGATAGCGCATTTCGTCAAGCCTGTTCTCAAGCGGCGTTCCCGTCATATACAGCACCTGCTTCGACCTCTGCACCAGGAGCAGGACATTCGCTGTGCGCTTAGCCCTTGAGTTCTTGACATTATGGGCCTCGTCCACCACCAGCATGTCCAGGCTCTTTACCTCGTCAAAGGGAAGACGGCTGAGTGTCTCGTAGCTGGTGACCCCCACATGGCCGTCCTCAGTCCAGGCGCGGAACTCATCCTCCCTGTCATAGCCGTGGATGGGTACCGCAGTAAGACGCGAATGCTTCTCGATCTCCCTGGCCCAGTTCACCATTACGCTCAGTGGGCAGACCACCAGAAAACGGCTCATGCCGCGGCTCTTAAGATCTGCCATTGCCGCTATGGCCTGTATGGTCTTGCCAAGTCCCATCTCGTCCCCCAGCAGCACATGCTTCTGTCTTAATATGTATCTGGCACCGAACTCCTGGTATTTGCGGAGCTTAGAGATCATAAGGGAGCTGTCCAGAGCCTGCGCATTCACTGCCTCCGCCAGTTCACTTCCTGTATCCCCGGTGCTGTTCTTTTCCTCTGCCGCCGGTGTGATATTTATCACGGGCTCAGTCTTCCTTACCGGCTCCGGGCTTCTGTCCTTCTTACGCCCGCTCAGGGCTCTCAGTCTGTCAAACAGTCCCATCTTCAATACCTATGATGGCGGTCACCGACTTTTCCGGGCTCATCACCAGGCTGTCCATGAGAGAAAGCCCTATGAACCTTGCCGGAGTGAGCAGCGAAAACACCCCCTTCTGGTTCTCCAGGGAAAGATCCCCGTAACCCGGACTGAAGCGCCTTCTGAGCCTCTTTCCCTCGGCCTCCGCCATCCTTTCAAGTTTTTCGTTCAGGGCGTCGCATACGGCCTCCACAGCCGATGCTCCCGCAGCCTGAAGAAGTGCGGCCTCTGCCATGGAAACATAAGCCAGCCGCTTAAGCTCCCTGTCAAAGGCCGCACCAATGGTCGCAGCAAAAACATATATCTCCGGGCACGGGAACAGATTCCTGTAAAGATCCCGGCTCCTGACCTCCCCCCAGGGAAGGAGTACAGTCCCCTCCTCAGGATAGGATACTTCATATCTGCCGTAGCAGCCCTTCCCGGCGGTAAGCCTGCGGGTCTTTTCGATGGCTGCCAGGATAAGGGTCTCGTTACCTGCAGCTGCTATACCCTCCCTGCTGTAGCCCAGATATCTGGCGGTCTCAGCCTCCGATATCACAAGCTTCTCCGCATCGGCGATATAGGTAAAGACCCTGCTGTCCATCACTGCTTCCTGCAGGAGGGTATTATCTCCGAAAGATTGGCCTGGATCGCGGCTGCCACCTCCGGCTTGTTCATCGTGTAGATATGGATATGCTCGATGCCGTTGGCCAGCAGATCAAGTATCTGATCCGTCGCATAGGCTATGGCCGCCTGCTTAAGGGCAGCAGGCTCGTTTCCGAAACGGTCAAGCAGGGCCACATACCTTCTCGGTATGAAGGCCTGGGAAAGCTTTATTATCCTTGCCATCTGCTTCGCGTTCGTCACGGGCATTATGCCTGCGATCACAGGGACCGTGACTCCGGCCTCCCTTAGCCTGTACAGATAGTTATAGAAGATATTGTTGTCGAAGAACATCTGTGTGGTAAGGAACTCACAGCCCGCATCCGTCTTCTTCTTCATGTTGGCTATGTCTTCCTTGAGTGTTGATGCCTCGGGGTGCTTCTCCGGATAGCAGGCTCCGCCTATGCAGAAGTCACCGTATCTCTTAATGACCTCCACCAGCTCGCTGGCATGCCTGAAGACCCAGTCCTCCGTGCTCTCCACGCCTTCGGGAAGGTCGCCCCTGAGTGCCAGGATATTTTCGACCCCCGCCTCCTTAAGGGAGTTAAGCTGTGCCTTTATGCTCTCCTCCGAAGCGTTAACGCAGGTAAGATGTGCCAGGGCTGTGACCCCGCTCTTCTCTATCCCTCCCGCTATGGCCGTGGTGTACTTTCTCGTGCTCCCCGCGGCTCCGTAGGTCACACTCATGAAATCCGGTCTAAGCTTTGCTATTTCCAGAGTTGCCTTCTCCACGCTCTCGAAGACCTCCGCCGTCTTGGGCGGAAACACCTCCAGTGAGAGCGTCGGTATTCCCTTATTTAATATCTCAGATATTTTCATTCCGTTTCTCCATTCCACCATCCTATTCTTTTGGCGTCTCTCCTTTGTCATTCTGCGCTCTCTTCTGTCATTCTGCGCATTTTTTGTCATTCCGAGCGCAGCGAACGAAGTGAGCGGAGTTGAGGAATCTTTATGACTTTTCCCTACACTCCTCCTACCGGCACCCTTGCCGCAGGCACCACTTCACTGGCCCGCTCGGTGTGCACGGCCTGATCGTCAAAAAAGATCTGCGCCCCGAAGGCCTCAAGCACATCCCTCTTGGATATGCCTCCCAGGAAAAAGGCCTCGTCTATACGCACATTCCATGCCCGGAGCGTCCTTATGACCTTTCATGGGCCGGGGCATTCCTGGAGGTCACCAAAGCTGTCCTGATGGGCACCTTATCCGCCGGGAATTCCTTCTGCAGATCCGATATGGTCTTAAGGAGCTTTGCGAAGGGCCCCTGCTTCAGGGTATCCTTAGCGTTGGTTCTCTCGTTTTCCTCAAAGGCCTCAAGACCGCCCTCCTGGAAGATCTTCTCCGATTCATCCGAGAACAGCACTGCATCCCCGTCAAAGGCTATGCGTATCTGTCCGTCCTCCCGCCTTTTGTCGTCATAGTGATGTATGCCGTCACTGTAGATTATGCCGGCTGCTATGCCCGAGCGTATGGCGCTCTTTACATCATCCTCGTAGGCCGAAAGGAAGAGATCCGTCTTAAAGGCATTGAGATAGGGGGCGAGCTGGGCTCCGCTTGCCAGCGCCGCCCTTGTGATGTTCAGTCCGTAATGCTCGATGGAATTGAACACACGCAGTGAGGTGTCAGCGCTGTTCCGGGACATTATGATGACCTCCACACGGCCCTCCTGTCCCGGGAGGCTGTTGATATCAAGAAGGGATCTTATGAGCTGGAAGCCCGGTCCGGGCTTCAGTACCTCATTCTCATGCTCCACCTGATAGTGGCAGAATGCCTCCACTCCCTGACGCTCAAAGATGTCATTCTCCATGGACATATCGAAAAGCGCCCTGGAGGATACTCCTATCACCAGCCTTTTATCCAGCTCGTATGCCATCAGCCTCTTCTTCCCTTCTCGTATTTTTCCTTATACATAAGTGTCTTTCTTATACCCTGATATCTCTCTTCCACACTGCTGTCGGAGACCTCCATTCCGAGAGACAGCTCCATGGATGTCAGTATCTGTGGTGTGAGCTTTTCCTTCATGCTCTCAAGTGCATTGAGCCTGGCGGTATCACCCTCGGCATCCAGAAATGCCATGAGAGCGGGATCCGGCTGTGCCCCCGATGCTCCGGCTGCAGGCTCCGTTTTCGCCGCAGGCTCAGCCGGCTTTATGTCAGATGACTCTTTAACAGGCTTTCTCATCTCATTTTCGGGCTTTTTTTTTCCGTTTTTCTTCTTTCCGCCATTCCCCCCGCTCTTTTCTGCTTCGGGATATACGGTACGGCTCACGCCCTTTGAGGGCTTTATCCCTCCCTTAGCTGCAGGTGCATCGTCATCGGCCAGAGCATAACGCTGCTCGACCATGTGCTTCTCCTCATAGCAGTCAAAGACAAACTTTATCTCGCCGTCCTCCATCCGGGGAGTTATAAGGCTTACAAGAGGCACTATGATAAGGCCCGCGACCATTGCCAGGGCACCGGCATTTATGGGACTCTTGATGAACTGGGTCTGGGGGAAGAGATTAAGTACAGTGATGGCTATGGCACTGAAAAAGCAGACCCATACCGAAGCCTTTGTCACACCCTTCCAGTACAGACCGTAAAGGAAAGGAGCAAGGAAAGCTCCTGCCAGCGCCCCCCAGGAAATACCCATGAGCTGTGCTATAAGTGCGGGAGGCTTGAGCGCCATGACCACGGAGATCACTATGAAGATTATGAGGAATATCCTCATGGTTATGACCTGCTTCTTTTCATCCATCTTCTTAACGATGTTGCCCTTGATAAGGTCGATGGTGATGGTGGATGAAGAGGTGAGCACCAGTGATGCCAGCGTGGACATGGATGCCGAGAGCACAAGCATTATAACCACGCCGATGAGCAGATCAGGAAGGGTAGCCAGCATGGAGGGTATGATACCGTCAAACTGCTGCTTTCCGTTAACTACGGCAGGAGCTTCAAAAAGCCTTGCGAAACCGCCAAGGAAATAGCAGCCGCAGGAGATTATGACTGCGAATACTGTGGATATCACGGTACCGGTCTGCACTGCCTTCTCATCCCTGATGGCGTAGAACTTCTGCACCATCTGGGGCAGTCCCCAGGTTCCCAGAGATGTCAGTATGACAACGCCCAGAAGGTTTAAGGGATCGGGACCGAAAAAGGAGGTAAAGGCTCCCTGTATGCCGGGAACGGTGATGTATGTATCGGTTTCCACCGGAGTAACCTGTGAGAGGCTGCCCAGGGCCGCAAGGAATCCTCCCTGCCCCTTGAGTATGCTGCCTATTACCGCAAGAATGCCTACGATCATTATGATACCCTGAATAAAATCATTGATGGCCGTAGCAACATAACCTCCGAGTATGACATACAGGCAGGTCAGCGTGGCCATGACTATAACACAGATGCTGTAGTCTATATCAAAGGCCATGGCAAAGAGCTTTGAAAGGCCGTTATATACGGATGAAGTGTAAGGGATAAGGAAAACGAAGGATATGATGGCTGCCACGATGCGCATGCTCTTTGAGTGATATCTCTTCCCGAAAAAATCCGGCATGGTCTTTGCATCCAGGAATTTGGTCATTATCCTGGTCCTTCTGCCCAGCACGACCCAGGCAAGGAGTGAACCGATAAAGGCGTTTCCTATACCTATCCAGGTGGCGGCTATACCGTATTTATAGCCGAACTGTCCGGCGTAGCCCACAAAGACCACGGCGGAAAAATAGGAGGTTCCGAAAGCAAAAGCCGTAAGCCACGGTCCCACTTTCCGCCCTCCCAGGACGAAGTCATTCACGTTGGTCGTAGTCCTTCTGGAGTAGAGCCCCACTCCGACGGTGATGGCGAAGAACACCAGTAAAAGGATTATTTTGGTTACCATTTTTTCCTCCTCTGCCTCCTATTTGGAAGCATATTTTATTATCAGCGTTTCCACGCTGAGCCGGTCGCTCATCCTTCCGCTCTTGAAAGCCTCTTCCGCCCTTATGCAATCCTCCATTGCAGCCTTCAGCTGAGCCGACGAAAAATGCGCAGCCTGCTTTTCATATATATATATGGCCTTGGGATTCACTCCCAGCACGGAGGCTATCTTACCCTGCTCCGTACCCTTAGCTCTCAGGTTCTTCACCGCAAGCAGTCTTTCAAACTGCCTGGAAAGAAGCACCAGCAGCATCACGGGAGCGGTCTTCGCAGCCAATATATCATAATAACATTTCAGTGTCTTTCTGTAGTTCCTCTCGGCCATGGCGTTCATCATCTCGAACACCTTATCCTCAAGCCTGGGTCTCACCAGCGCCTCTATATCCGCTTCGGTGATGGCTTCCCTGCCTCTTGTGTAGCAGATCAGCTTCTCCAGCTCGTTATGGAGATCCGAAAGGGAACTGCCGCAGCGTTCTGTAAGCAGTTCAAAAGCATTGCGGCTTATGGTCTTGTTCTCGGATCTGAGTATCCTTACCACTTCTATCCTCAGCTGCTCGGCATCCAGGGCACCGTACTCCACCACACCCCCGTAGGCAGCCGCAGCCTTGTAGAGCTTAAGCCGCTTATCGGCTTCCTTCTCCTGGAAGATGATGTAAGTGCTCTCCGGAAGCTTCGGCAGATACTCCTCCAGCTCCGGGCAGCCCTTCTTGAAGTAGCCGCTGTCCTTAACGACTATAACTCTCCTGTCCGCAAAAAAGGGCAGCGTATCCGCAAGGGTGATGATCTGCGCCGGATCCGCAGTCCTGTCGTCAAAATACGACAGGTTCATACCGTCGTCATCCCCCGCCAGGGCCTTCACAAGCCTCTTCCCGAAACGGCTTACCATAACGTTCTCGCTTCCGTAAAGAAGATAGACGTTCTTATACTCTCCGCTCTTCAGATCCTGTTCCGCAACATTGACCCAGGCAGCTTTTTCACTTTTCCCCTTCTTTTCAGCCATAGAGTACACTATATCACAAAACCATCAAAAAATCACCTGTAAATTCCTCCAACATGAAAAAGCGCCGGCCGAAGCCGGCGCTTTTGTCATACTTGCATTGTCATCCCGAGCAAGCGCGCCCGCCCTCTTTGTCATCCCGAGCAAGCGCGCCCGCCCTCTTTGTCATCCCGAGCAAGCGCGCCCGCCCTCTTTGTCATCCCGAGCGAGCGTAGCGAGTCGAGGGATCTTACACCCTCCCCTTCCAATTACCGTTCTTCGCGGTTATCTTAAAGCTCATGGTCTTCGTTCCGCCGTACTCTCCGATACCCCTGAAGGTAACCTTTGCAGTGCCGGCCTTTGTGTTCTTCTGATAGCTCTCCACTACGAAGTCCACTCCCGGCACCAGATACTTCGGAGCAGACTTGCTTCCGGTGTAGATTACTCCGGTCATGACTTCCATGGACAGCGTCACCTCATGTCCGTTGAACTCCTGGGGAGCGATCTTAAAGGCCTTGGCCTTGCCGATGTTCTTGTCTGCGCTGATGTAACGGTAGCTTACTGTGGTTCGGCCTTCGTAGTTACCGCTGCCCACGATATCCACGGTGATGGTATCGCCGGTCTTTGCACTCGCCGCACCCCTTACGCCGTTCACTGCATAGCTTGATGCGTCGATCGCGAAGTCTTTCTTAGCCAGCTTCTTTCCGTCGCTATCGGTAACTGTGACCTTGGGATCCCTGTAGCCCTTATTGGACTCCACCTTATCTGTTGCAATGGCGTTATCAGAAAGCGCTGCCAGGTTCTGCGGCGTTACCGCAAACTTGAACTCAACCGTTCCCTTGTAGTTACCCTTGCCCTTGATGATCAGGGTTGCGTCACTTGTAACAGACTTGTTCTTCTTAGCGCTAACGCTATAGTCCGTGCCTTCCTTAAGGACCCTGCCGTTATCCGTGACGGTAACTGCGGGCTTTGCACCGCCCTTTGCGTAAGGAACGCTTGTCTTATACTCATAGCCAAACTCCTTACCGGTATTAAGCACACGTCCCTTGGTAATGGTGAAGTTTGCTGTCTTCGTTCCTGCCAGTCCCTTTGCGTTGCCTTCCCTTGCCTCAAAGATGACCGTTGCCTTGCCGGGTTCCACATTGTTAATGGCTTCGCTTACGACGTAGTCCTTGCCATAGGTAAGGGTTTGTCCGTCAAGGGTAAGTGAAACCTTATTGGCTTCAGGGATTATCGCCTGGCCGGTGTAGATGATCTTCTCGATCTTTACGCTTGCGGAAGAGAGCAGCTTTGTCTTATCAGCCACTACGGTCACGGTAACACTTGTGCTTCCCGAAAAGTCGCTGCCTGCCTTTGCAGTTATAACCGCGGTGTATACGCCTGCTTCAGTCACGCCGTCAAGCTTTGCAGCATCACCGGATACGGTATCATCCTGCTTATAATAGCTAACGCTGAAGTTCTTACTGTCGATGCTCTTGCCGCTTTCAGCCCAGAATACGTTAGGAACAGGTCTCTGCTTGCTTCCGTTTGCAACTATCGCGGTATCGGCAGCCTTCACATCTTCGCCCAGAACAGCAGGCAGGATCTTGAACTGCAGCACCTGCTTAGGGGTATCCTTGTAGTTGCCCTTGAAGGTGATTGTAACGGTAGCGGTATCACCCACGTTCTTGTTGTTTGTGATCTTTACGCTGTAGTCCTTGCCTTCCACCAGCTTCGTAAGGCCGTCATAGATATGGAACTCAGGCTTGATGGCGCTGCCGCTGAAGTGGTATTCAGTGTTAAGTCCGACCACCCAGATCTTGGTCTCATAGCTGACCTCACCGTTTTCGGTTATGATGACCTTCTCCACCACATCACCGCTGATGGTAGTCACGATCTCGGTGACTTCATGACCGGCTTCATCAACGGATACCGTGGTATTGCTGCTGATCGCTGTATCGCCAAGGTCCTCAATAAGCTCTTCTTCCTCTTCAGTAGCTTCGAGCTTATCAAGTACGTTCTCTTCTTCTGCGCCGCAGCGTGAGCATACATGCTTCTCCAGGCCCTCTTCGAATACGGTAGGTTCTTTCACCGTGAACCATTCGCCGAAGTCATGGCCAAGGGCCTCTATGGCCGTACCTTCTTCAAGGAGCTCTCCGCAGTCTGCGCAGTAGATATCTCCGGTATAGCCTGCTTCGGTGCAGTTAGCGGAAACAGCATTTTTGCTTACGGTGTTAGCATGTGTGCAGTCATTTACATAGAGGCTTACGACGATGGTGTAATCCTCATAGTTCAGGCAGCCGCTGACGGTAACATAAACCACCGCGCACTTGCCGGAATTCTTCATATCGTCCACGAAGGTAAATCCGAGTACGTTTTCGCTTACCGCATATCCCGCCAGTATCGCGCTGTCTCCGGATACACTTGCTACAGCTGCGCTGCCGCCTTCTTCCACAAGCTCAGTCAGGATGACCGCATCGATCGCGCCCGAAGCCGCGGAAGCTGAAACGGATGCATCCTCATGCGCTGCCCTTGCGATATCGAATTCCACGGTTACAGTCTCGAAGCTGTAGTTGCCGTCTTCGGCAGCGGTAACAGTGATCTTACCCTTGCCGGCGTTGACGTTGTCGGATACAGACACGGTGTACTCTTCAGCTGCCAGCTCATCCTCTCCGTCCTTAACGGTATACTCGGGAGTGATGGCTGAACCGGTATACACATAGTCTCCGCTGACGCTTACAACAGGGGTGATCTCCTTCTTTGCCACGTTGAAGCTTGCGGATACGCTGCCGCTGTAGTTGCTGTCTTCCTTAGCGGTCACCTTCAGCTGATAGCTTCCGGCATCCGTTACCTTATTATCGCTTACGGTCACATACTCAGTGATATCCGTCTCACCGAGCTCGACCTTCTTCACAAGCTGGGTCTGCTCTTCACCGGTATAGGTAAGTGCGTTATCCAGGGTCACCACTGCATCCGCTATATCAGTCTTTACTATGCTGAACTCGCACTGTGCATAGGCGGGATCCAGCACATAGTTAGCCGAAGAGCTGCCCTTAAGAGCTACGGTTGCGGTATACTTTCCTGCGTTAACCGCATTGCCGGAAACGCTGACCTCCGCGTTCAGTACATCCCTACCCACAACACCTACGGGTTCTGCCTTAGGCTTCTGTGCCTCTCCTGTATAAGGAAGCTCAGTATCCGTCCAGTTGACGCTTATGCTCTTGGGCTCTACGGTAAGGGTGACGCTTGCCTCACCCACGGTGCTGTCGGATTCATATCTTCCGGTGATAGTCGTGTTACCCACGGATTTAAGCACCAGGTTTCCGTTCTCTTCTACTATGGTTGCTACAGTCTCATCACTGCTGGTCCATACCCAGAAGGAGTTCGTGCCTGCATTGCCGACATTACCGCTAATCTTAAGACCTGCCGTACCATAGACCGCCTTCTGATCACCGCCTGTGATGCTCACGTCCGCGTTATCCCTTGCCCTGGCGATGACGGTAACGGTTACTTCATAATCCTCGTAATTAGTCGCCCCGGTCACAGCCACGGTGATGGTCGCAGTAGTCTCGCTATCCTGTGCAGTGGTGTTAAAGACAAGTTTGTTATCGGTCACCCTGGGAGTGCCGCTGATAAGCTCCGCTGTCGCTCCGCCTGCAGTTCCTGTAGCCGCATACTCTGCTCCGTCAGGCAGTGCAGGAAGTTTCACTGAAGCACCCTCGCTTGCCGCATTGGCGGATACTATCACGGAAGCGCTTACCGTACCGGTATATGCGATCCTGGCAATGGTCACCTTACCATAATACTTCGCGGCCACATCCTCATAGTTATCTTCACCATTTACCCTGTACCAGAGGTAATAGTCCCCGGCGTTTGTACCTTTGGATACTGTCATACTCCAATTGGTCGTGGGCGCTGTTTTATCATCGGTACCAACTGCGTACAGCATTGTGCCGCCGCTTGTGTAGCCTGCCACCGCAAGAGCCTGTGAAGCTCCTGTATAAGACAGTACCGTTAGGATCTCCGGAGCGGAAACTGTTGCCTTCGCCGGCGTTATGCTTCCCTTGGTCGTTTTCTGCTGTCCGTTCGCTGCAAGCACGTAGTTTGCCTTATCCGCACCGTCAAGCTCAAGGCCGCTTATATACACGGTCTTGTCTGTTTCCACATTTGCATCCAGGAAAATACCATCGCCGCTGACAGTGAGCTTATCCCCCTCGACGATACCGTTAAACACCGCCTTGGAGCAGTCAAGCTCGGCGAGATTGTTCCTGTCATACACCTTATCATGTGCCGTGATGCCGCTTACGGTAATGCTCTTTGCCGTAATGCCTGCCCAGGCTTCCGTCTGCTGTCCCTCTGCTGCGAGCACGTAGTTATCTTTTTCCGTACCGGCCAGCGTCAGCTTGCTTATCGTCACGGTCTTTCTGCTGCCAACGTTCTTATCCGCAAAGGCTCCGGTAGCGGTAACACTGAGCCCTGTAATTCTGCTTCCGTTGAATCTTGCGTTCGAGCAGTTAAATGTTGCATCCGTCTCTCCGTCGTAGGTCTTATTATCCGCCGTTATACCGCTTACGACCACAGGCTTAGCGGCTATCACTGCCTCTATGCGTACAGGGGTTGTGTCAGTATAATTATTTCCGCCATCTACCTTATAGAAGACGCTGTAGCTTCCTGCATTTTTCTTCTCAGGTAAAGAGGAACCCCAGCCGGTTTCGGGTGCGGTAGTGACCGTACCATCCGTCACGACATAAACAAGGCTGCCTCCCGAAACACTGCCTCCGGAGATCAGAACCTGCTCTGCGCCGTTATAGCTGAGGCCGTTCTTTGCCTGCGGTGCCTGCGTTATCACAGGCGTTGCCTTCTCTATAGTGAATTCCGCAGAGCTTTCGCCCGCATAATCACCCTTACCGGTGGCAACAACCCTGTAACTGCCCGCATTTATCGGCGCCCCGCTGATCGCTGTCTCTGTCTCACCAACCAGCTTCTTATAGCTTAAGGTGTAATCAGTGCTTACAGTCAACGGAGCATCGCCTGCAAAGGTGAGAACCGGTGTGAATGCTTCGCCGTTATAGGTACCGTTTGTTGCAGCAGTCAATGCAGGCAATGACTTCTTAAACCACACCTTCCCGTCTTCCAGGGCTACAGAGAGATCACAGTTATCGCTATGGAAATAGCCTGCCTCGGCAGCGGTAATACCTGCTGTACGCTTAACGCCATCCGGCTGTGCGGCAATCCCCGGTTCCGAAGAATAAATATGGATATCCGCACCATTTGTCAGGGCCCCGCTAACTATTATGCTTTTCGTTTCATGATCCTTAAAAAACTCAACATTGTTCGATACTCCATTACATGTGTTGCCCTTTATAACAGATGAACCACTTACGCTGAACTTGCCGCTTGAATAGTGATATATATAAATATGTACGCCCCCTCCATTCGCGTATGTTCCACTGGCGTTATTTCCACTGATCACACCGCCTTGCATCGAAAACTCACCCGCGCCATCGACAAATACACCACCACCGTCTTCTGCAGTATTACCATAGATCGAGCCGCCGGACATCTCGAAAACACCTTCAGTATAAACACCGCCTCCAGCAATATTGGTTTTATTACCACAGATCGTTCCGCTCTGAAGCTTAAAACTTCCTGATCGACTAACGTACACCCCGGCGCCAGACTGAGTAGTACTTCCACCGGCGATAAAACCTCCGGTGACCTTCAGACAGTTTGAACCTTCCGTACCAGTCTCCGCAACGCCTGTCGCTCTCCCGCCTTCCAGTGTAACATAACGTGTTTTTTTGGCTGAACCCGATGCACTATCCTTCATAGTCAGCGCCCCCTCGACATAGAATATATGATCACTCCCCCTGTGAAGGATATAATGACCATTGAGATTCAGAGTGACGTACTTACCATTCGGAATCGTAAAGCCAACATCATCACTATCAGATATGTAATCGCGGTCAAGCTCGATCACAGTAGGCTTAGCCGAATTTGTGCTTGCAGCATCAAACTGCGCCTGCAGCATTCCCCATGCAGAAAGGAATTTCACGTCTTTATTGTCATCCTGCACTACGATCAGTTCTTCATTATCGCTGTGGAAGCAGGCCGCCTCACCGGCTGTCAGATCACCGTTATGCCCTGTCCCCTTTTTCGCCACAACGCTGTTCTTTTCGGCAGTTACCCATATCTCCGCCTTCCCGGTACCGCTTGTCGTCAGGGCCCCGCTAACTATTATGCTTTTCGTTTCATGATTCTTAAGAAACTCAACATTGTTCGATACTCCATTACATGTGTTGCCCTTTATAACAGATGAACCACTTACGCTGAACTTGCCGCTTGAATAGGTATCTCTATAAATATGTACGCCCCCTCCATTCGCGTATGTTCCACTGGCGTTATTTCCGCTGATCACACCGCCTTGCATCGAAAACCCACCCGCAGCATCGACAAATACGCCACCACCTGTTTCTGCAGTATTACCATAGATCGAGCCGCCGGACATCTCGAAAACTCCTTCAGTATAAACACCGCCTCCACCAATATTGGTTTTATTACCACAGATCGTTCCGCTCTGAAGCTTAAAACTTCCTGATCGACTAACGTACACCCCGGCGCCAGACTGAGTAGTACTTCCACCGGCAATAAAGCCGCCGGTGACAGCGCGGTAGTCTATGCCTTCTTCGGGTTTCGTTGTTGATATTTCCGTTGCCCGGCCATTATCGCCAAGTATCACATAACGCGTAGTCTTTTGCGCCGCATTATCCGACATCGTCAGATTACCGCTATCCACCCTGATCACCGACGCATTGCCTGTGCCTTTGTAGAGGATGTAGTGGTCGTTGAGATTCAGAGTGACATACTTTCCAGCCTGGATCGTAAAGCCTTTATCATCACTGTCAGAGATATAGTCGCGATCCAGTGTGATCACCGTAGGATCATCCGCATCCTCACTTGCAGCATCAAACTGCGCCTGCAGCGCTTCCCAGGGAGAGACAAACTTTAATACAGGAGAATCATCTACCGTGCCCGTTGCTATAAAGAGATTTTCATCATCACTGTGAAATATGGATATTTCATCAGATGTAAAGGCACTCTTATTTTGCTTTTGTGCAACCACATACCCCTTCAAACCGGTGATACAGACTTCTGCGTTCTCCCCTAAAGTATCTGTAATAACTATGGGATGATCTGATCCCATAAAGACATTTCTTGCCTTGCCATTTCCACCTTTTACATATACGCCATTCTGCAGGGTGCCGTTCACATAATTATCCTTGATCACGGGAGTTCCCTGAACGTAAAAACTGCTACCATCATAGCTACAGAAGTATAATTCACAACCGGAAATCCTTTCACTCTGTGAATTATTACCGCTGATACTACCACCGCTCATTCGGAATTCACCCCAACATTCGACGCCGCCATCAAGATATTTCGAGCTACACCCGGTGATTGCTGCGCTGCCTGACATCTCAAACTTTCCTTTTTTACCGATATACACTCCACCGGCGCCGGAATCTGCAGTACAACCGATAACCTTACCCGCCGTCATGACAAATGAAGTTGAACCATTTGCATTAGATTTTTCACCAACGATATATACACCGCCTCCAAAGCCATTCACAGCGCAGCCGACAATTGTACCTCCATTCATGGTAAATACACCTTTTTCTTTGATGTACACACCGCCTCCATCAGAAATTATTTGTCCATACTCATACGTACCGGTACCCCCGGCAATAAAGCCTCCGGTGACAGCGCGGTAGTCTATGCCTTCTTCGGGTTTCGTCGTTGTTATTTCCGTTGCCCGGCCATTATCGTCCAGTATCACATAACGCGTAGTCTTTCCCGCCGCATTATCCGACATCGTCAGATTACCGCCGTCCACCGTGATCACCGACGCTTTGTCCTCGCCTGCGTAGAGGATGTAGTGATCGTTGAGATCCAGGGTGACCGTATCATTGACTGTCCAGCCTGCTGAAAGCACCACATCCTCTGACAGGGTGATCACACCGTTAACTGAAGCAGGAAGAGACGTTGCTGCATCCGCTACATCCCTGACTGTCTCCTCCTCTGCGATCGCCTCGGGCTCATCTTCTGCAGCTTCCGCCTCTGATTCTTCGGTCACGTTTTCTTCCTCAGCCTCTTCGAATTCTTCCTCGTCAGCTTCTTCGGCTTCCTCGGGGGCGGAGGGTTCTTCTGTTTCTTCTTCTATTTCAGCTTCTTCAGTTTCTTCTTCATCATAAGATTCCTCGACTTCGCTCTCGTCATTGTCATCCTGAGCGGAGCCGACAGAGTCGGCGGAGTCGAAGGATCTTTCTTTTCCTTCCGTCTCTTCCTCTTCTACGTCATAAGATTCCTCGACTTCGCTGCGCTGCGCTCGGAATGACACAGTAGAGTCGTCATCTTCATCGTTAGAGACATAGGCTTCGCCTTCTTCTTTGTCATCCTGAGCGGAGCCGACAGAGTCGGCGGAGTCGAAGGATCTTTCCCCCGCCGCGTACGCCTCCATCGGGACGCAGTTCAGCAGCAGCACTGCCGTCAGCGCCGTTGCTATGTACCTTTTCAATCTGGTTGATAGTTTTTTCATATGTTCCTCCTTGTGCTTATGAATTACGTAAATCATGTGGTGAAGGCTTAGGGCACTGCTTTTTTTGCGACGCGCCGGGAGAGCACCCCCTCATCCGCCCCTTCGGGGCACCTTCTACCCAGGGAGAAGGCTATATCACGTCTCTGTGCTGCCACATAAAAATATGACCGCCGGACCCAAGGGTATACCTTCCCTTAAGTCCGCCGGTCATCCCGTGTCTATGATGAATCTGTTATCGGTAAGCTTACATGAATATCCGC
>JAFWWB010000062.1 GCA_017518185.1 Lachnospiraceae bacterium | reverse complement strand
TACGGGAGATGATCTGTGCAGCATCCTTGCCGAGACCGTTAAGGATAACGCGGAGAGGCTTCTGGCGAACCTTGTTAGCCTTTTCTGCGATACCGATGGCACCCTCTGCAGCAGCGAAGGACTCATGGCCTGCAAGGAAAGCGAAGCATTCGGTCTCCTCCTCAAGGAGCATCTTGCCCAGGTTACCGTGTCCGAGACCAACCTTACGGGTGTCTGCAACGGAGCCGGGGATACAGAAAGCCTGAAGGCCCTCGCCGATAGCAGCAGCAGCATCTGCAGCCTTGCGGCAGCCCTTCTTGATGGCGATAGCGGCGCCTACGGTGTAAGCCCACTTTGCATTCTCGAAGCAGATGGGCTGGATGCCCTCTACCATATGATATACGTCAAGGCCTGCATCCTTAGTGATCTTCTCGGCCTCATCGATGGAACCGATCCCGTACTCTGCGAGCTTAGCGAGGATCTGCTTTTCTCTTCTTTCATAAGACTCAAATTTTGCCATTTTCTTATCCTCCCTCTATCACTCTTTACGGGGGTCAATGAACCTGACCGCGTCAGCCACACGACCGTACTGGCCGGAAGCCTTCTCAACTGCAGTTGCCGCATCGTCGCCGGCCTTGATGAAGTCCATCATCTTGCCGAAGTTGATGTACTTATAACCGATGATCTCATCATCCTCGTCCAGTGCGAGCTGGGTGATGTAGCCGTCGGTGAGCTCCAGATATCTGGGACCCTTCTCAAGAGTACCGTAGGTGGTACCCACCATGGAACGGGAACCCTTGCCCAGATCTTCGAGACCTGCACCGATCTGAAGTCCGTCCTCGGAAAACGCGCTCTGGGAACGTCCGTATACTATCTGAAGGAAAAGCTCTCTCATGGCGGTGTTGATGGCATCGCACACAAGGTCGGTGTTCAGGGCCTCAAGAACGGTAAGGCCGGGAAGGATCTCGGAAGCCATAGCTGCGGAATGGGTCATACCGGAGCAGCCGATGGTCTCGACCAGAGCTTCCTGGATGATGCCGTCCTTTACGTTAAGGGACAGCTTGCAGCAACCCTGCTGGGGTGCACACCAGCCGATGCCGTGGGTATAGCCGGAAATATCCTTTACTTCCTTAGCCTTGACCCACTTTGCCTCTTCCGGTATGGGTGCCGCGCCATGATGCACGCCCTGGTGAACCGGACACATAGCTTTTACTTCTGTTGAATAAATCATGTGGTTAACCTCCTTAATTTATTTAGAATGATTTATTTCAGCAAATCAAACACAAATCAGACGGGAACTATTATATAGCTTTTAAGGTCTTTTGTACAGAGAGAATTTTTGATATACTTAAGCGGATCATTGCTTATGTGATCCCAGGCGGCTGCAACACGGATTTGTCATCCCGAGCGGAGCCGAAGGCATATATGTCATCCCGAGCGAAGCCGAAGGCGTAGTCGAGGGATCTTTTTTTGGAGAATACCTATGTTATACATAATCCGCCACGGCAGAACAGACTGGAACGATGAGATGCGCCTGCAGGGGCAGACAGATATCCCTTTAAACGATGATGGAAGACGCATGGCAGAAGAAGCGGCCGGAAGGTACGGGAAGATACACTTTGATCTTGCATTCTGTTCACCTCTCTTAAGAGCAAAGGAAACAGCTGAGATATTGCTCTGGGGCAGAGATATCCCCATATATTTTGATGACCGTCTTAAGGAGATGGCTTTCGGTGTATGTGAGGGGGCAAAGGACTACAGGACGGATCCGGCCTGCCCGGTGAGCCTGCTCTTCCGCGATCCTGAGGCATATGATCCTCCGGAGGGAGCCGAGAGCCTTGATGAGCTCTTTGAACGTACCGGGGCATTCCTGGAAGAACGTGTACTGCCTTTGGTCAGGGAGGGCAAAGACGTGCTCATAGTCGGCCACGGTGCCATGAATTCAGCCATCATCTGCCGTATGGCCGGTCTTTCCAGAAAGGACTTCTGGAGCGCAGGGATAGAAAACTGCGAATTGAAAAGAATAGGGTAAAATGATATAATCAAAATGCTGCACCACAATATTTTTAGGAGGTAAAAGCAAAATGAAGCACAAAACTGTAAGAAGAGTCCTTGCGGTCGCTGCGAGCCTGTTTTTGCTTGCGGGAGAGGCCATGCCGGTGATGGCTGAGGGAGCTGATGCGGGTGAAGGGACGGTTGCCACAGAGGCTGAGGAGAGCGATACTCCCGATGAGGCTGAAGAGGCCATAGCCGCAGAAGAGGCTGAGGAAGCCGCTGAAGAGACTGAGGAGGAGGCAGATACGGAGGAGGAAGCTGCCGTTACGGAAGCTTCCGATGATACTGCGTTTGAGACGGATATTGAGAACAAAGGCAGTGATGCCGCGGAGCCTGACGAAGATGTCAGCGCAGACGGGGGAGATGCGGTCTATGAAGGTTTTTCTTACTATGAAGAAAGCGGATACGTGGGAATAAGCGGATACAGCGGGGAAGCCGTGGATCTGGTGATACCGGAGAGCATTGACGGTAAGGCGGTGAGGTACATAAGCAAAAAGGCTTTTTCGGGTATGAGCGATCTCCGTTCGGTGACCTTTCCCAAATATCTGCTTCAGGTAGGTGACAGGGCATTTGAAAACTGCACCGGCCTTAAGTCAGTCATCATAAACAGCGAGAAGTTGTCGGATTATAACAATAATTATGCGTATTACGCGCCTTTTTTCAATGCGGGGGCTCTTGATGGCATCACGGTCACCTTCGGGAACGGTGTGACAAGGGTACCGGCTCATCTGTTCGAAACCCATGAAGATGAAGCCCAGGGGGTATACTGCAGGGTGAAGAAGGTGGTGCTTTCAGACAGCGTGACGGAGATAGGGGATAAAGCCTTTAAACGCTGCTTCATGCTCAGTGAGGCAGAGGGAGGAGCATCCCTGACGAATATAGGAGAATATGCCTTCACCAGGACAGCATTTAAGGAACTGCCGGCATTTCCGGTTCTGGAGGACATCGGTGAGGGAGCCTTTTCCGAAATGCCAGCTCTGAGCACTGCGGTGCTGGGGGATAAGCTTACATTTATCGGGAGAAGTGCGTTTTCGGGAGATCCGAGACTTGAAAAAGCGGTACTTGGGAAAAATCTGGTAAAAATGGGAAATCGTGCGTTCATGAATTGTACCGGGCTTAAGGAGCTTACAATAAACTGTACGGATATGGCGGACTATAATGAAAACTACGCCTATTATGCCCCCTTTGAGAATGCAGGTTCCCTTGAAGGCTTTACCATCATAACGGGAGAGGGAGTAAATAGGCTGCCTGCCCATCTGTTTGAAACGCACAGTGCCGAAACGGCAGGCATATATTGCAAGGTCTCAAAGCTTGTGCTGTCTGACAGCGTTAAGGAGATAGGGGCAAGCTCCTTCTGCAACTGTTATGCGCTTCAGGATATAGAAGGCGGAAAAGCCGTGACGGTCATAAGGGAATCGGCCTTCAGATGCACGAAGCTCAATGAGATCAAAGGTTTCAGTTCCCTTGAGACCATAGAAAAGAGCGGATTCAGTGATATACCCGCATTGAGATCCCTGGAGCTTGGGGATGAGCTGACTTTCATAGGGCCGAAAGCCTTTGCGGGAGATGCAAAGCTCGAACGGGCGGTTCTCGGGAAGAAACTGAAAAAGATCGGAGATGAAGCTTTCGGGAGCTGTACCGGGCTTAGGGAGCTTACCATAAACTGTACGGATATGACGGACTATAATAATAATTATGCTTATTATGCGCCGTTTTGGAATGCGGGATCCGTTGACGGTTTTACCGTTACGGCAGGAGAGGGAGTAAAAAGGATACCGGCTCACCTTTTTGAAACGCACAAGGCAGAGACAGACGGCTCATACTGCAGGGTCTCGAAGCTCGTGCTCTCGGCTGATGTGAAGGAGATAGGGGCGTGTGCCTTCCACAACTGTTTTGCCTTAAAGCAGGTATATTCTGCCAGGGCAAAGAGCAGGATCACCATAGGTGAAAAGAACGATCCGCTGCAGAAGGCAGAGTGGATCGTGAACAGTGATAAGCCTGAGCCTGTCACCGGCGAGATCAGGATGGAAGGTGAAAAGGTGAACTCACTCAAGGCGGCTTTCAAGAGCATGAATGATGCCGGTAAGGATTATATGATAGAACTGGACAGTGATGTAAAAGGCGAGGTGAACCTGACCGTGCCGAAGACTGCCGGAAGCGTGACCATAAACGGAAACGGCCATACCATAGAGATCACGGGGAGTAAGCTTACAGCCAATTGCCTGCTGATCCTTGAGGACGTTACGATAACGGCAAAGAAAAAGAACGGCGATGCATCAAAGCTTACCGTGTACGGAAAGAAGGGCTTGATGATAGGGGAGGACACGCGGTTCTCGGCAGTGAGCGTGGCCGTAAAATCCGGTACGTTTCTCCGTCTGTTCGGGGAACTGGAGACGGACAGCGTAAACTGCAAAAACCTTATATTGGATCCCGAGGGCTGCCTTAAGGTCTCTGCGAACGACAGGATCACCATAAAGGGCGATGTTGAAGGACTTGGTGGTGTGATCGAGCTGGAAGAGGGCTTTAACAGGCCTGTCTCCATCGGCGGGATAGTAAGGGGAACGGTAAGGCTTACCGGAGCAAAGCAGCCGGACGGAACGCAGATACTCAAGACCTCGGTAAGGAAACTGGGAGCCGATCCGCTGAAGAACAGCTTTGACGTAAGTGATATCAGTGATAACGGCGGCGATACATATCTGTATTACTTAAGCAGCGGCAAGGCCTGCATCTTCGGTGAGACTATCACCGTCGGCGAAGGAAAGTACGGCCTCTGGAAGGATGCCGTAGCGGCGGTGAATACCGCAGTGAAGAACGGTAATAAGAATCCCGTTATCAGCATCGACGGAGATGTGAACATAAAGGGCAAATTCCTGCTGCCCAAGAAGGGCTATGAGAGCCTGACCATTGAAGGCAGCGGAACGATCACCTTTACAGGAGACATCAGGCTTACCGGAAATACAGTGATAGCTGAAGATATCACATTCAACAAGGTTGATAAGAAGGGCGTTAAGCAGAGCGGCAAGGTGAACAAAGGAAAGTTCACCTATAACAGGGCGGAGACGTTCTGAAAGATCCCTCGACTACAGTCGCTTCTCTCCTTACGCTCGGGATGACAAACTTTATGTCATTCCGAGCGGAGCAAACGCAGTGAGCGGAGTCGAGGAATCTTACTGAAACAATTTCTGAAGCGGCAGTCTTCACGGTCTGCCGCTTTTGTAAAAAGATCGATCCCGGTATAAATGGACACTGATCATGGAGGTGACAGGATATGTTTTGTGAACAGTGCGGGAAACAGCTGAGTGATACGGCGCAGTTCTGCGGAGGATGCGGGGCAAGGGTGGAAAGTGCCGCGGCCCCGGCTCAGTCCGGAATGCAGTACGGAGCGCCTCAACCGATGATGCAGAACGCGGGATCACGGCCGCATATGCAATATGGAGCACCGCAGCCGATGATGCAGTACGGAGCACCACAGCCCGGCATGCAGTTCACAGGGGCACAGCAGGGGATGCAATACGGGGCACCGCAGCAGCAATATGCGCCTCCGGTCCGGGAAAACAGCTTCAGCGGCAGCGGTCCCCGCTTCGGTATCCCGGCACCGGGCTTCTCTGACAGGGCATATGATCCGGAGATACTGCGGGCGCTCAAAAGGAACCGGAGCATCGGCAGGATATTCATGTTTATTGTCATTCCTATCCCTCTTATCGTGGCCGTGCTCATTTCAGTTATAGGGGGAGAGCTGGATATGAAGACAGCTCTTGCGGCAGGCGGCTGTATTTCGGCCATATTCCTGATCGTGAATCTTATCAGCCTCGGCCAGAGCAATCCCAGGAATTCTTATGAGGCTGTGGTGATAGATAAGAAATCACGTCGGAGATATGACAGGAGCAACAGCGATAGCGGTACATCAGACAGTTACACGGAGTTCCTGACCATAGTTAAGACTACAGATGGCAGGCAGAAGACCATTACGGAATCGGACAGGAACGGCAGCTCGGACCGGAAGATGTTTGCATGGAACCACCTGGTTGTGGGCGACAGCTTCCGATATCATCCCCATTTTGCGTACCCTTATGAGCTCTATGACAAGAGCAGGCTGCGGGAGATCGGCTGTGTCGTATGCGGGAGAAAGAATCCGCTGGAGAACGACCGCTGCAGCAAATGTAACGCGCCGCTGCTGAAATGACATTCAGAGGGAGCAAAGTGGGATCAGGATGTTATCAAAGAAGAAAAGCGGAATGACAAGAGCGGAATTGCTTGAAAGCAAAAAAGCCGGAGTTTGTATGAAGATATGCTTAGCCGGTTCATCAGGAGGACATCTGGCGCATTTATATATGTTAAAGCCTTTCTGGGCAAAACATGACAGATTCTGGGTGACTTTTGACAAGAAAGACGCAAGGTCGCTTCTTAAAGATG
>JAFWWB010000061.1 GCA_017518185.1 Lachnospiraceae bacterium | reverse complement strand
GGGCACCGGCTGAAAGGAGAGATATTTTATGGCTATCTTTACGGCTTTTGATATAACGGCTACAGGACTTACGGCAGAGCGTTACCGCATGGATACCATCGCGGAGAATATCGCGAATGCCAATACCACCAGGACCGGAGACGGGACGCCTTACAGGAGGAAGGTTGTGACCTTCCAGACACAGGAGACCAAGCAGGACAGAAGGTCCTTCGGACGAGTGCTCTCAAATGTGGTCGGCACAGGGCGGGCCCAGCAGCGGCATGACAGGAACATAGTAAGCGACGACCTCATCGGCTACGGTGTAAAGATACCGGAGATCCACGAGGATACGGAGTCTCCCATGAACATGGTGTACGACCCCTCGCATCCCGATGCCGATGAGAACGGATATGTGACCTATCCTAACGTAAATACCATCACGGAGATGACGAACCTCATAGATGCCAACAGGGCATATGAGGCCAACGCCACAGTGTTCAACGCCAGCAAGTCCATGGCCCAGACGGGGCTCGGCCTGGCAGGCAGTAAGTAAGGAAGATTTGCCTGACGGCAAATCTATGAAGCGCCTCAAAGCCGGCGCGGGCTCCCCCGGGCTGAGCCCGGGGGCAGAAAAGGAGTGAGAAAAAGGGGGCTTAAGCCATGAGCCATTATATTGACAGAGCGGCCCATGAGACCGTGAGCAATCCTATAGATACGCTGAACGTACGCACGGGAAAAGCCGTGAGCCGCATGGTGAAGGACGGGGGCGAATCAGAGCACGACATGTTCTCGGCAATCTTCAATTCCGCCCTTTCCAATGTCAGCAGCGCCAACAAGTATCTGTCCGATGCGGAGAATGAGGAGATAAAGCTGGCCATGGGCAAGGCCAATTCCACCCATGATCTGGCCATCGCTCTTCAGAAGGCCTCCACGGCGCTGCAGTATACTGTCACGCTGAAGAACAGTTTTATGGAAGCGTACAGGACGATAATCAATATGCAGATATGAATAAGGAAGATTTGCCTGACGGCAAATCTTTGAAGCGCCTCAAAGCCGGCGCGGGCTCCCCCGGGCTGAGCCCGGGGGCAGAAAAGGAGAGAAAATGGTCGACAGGATAATCGCCTGGTTCAGGAGCCTGCCTTCAAGGTTTCTTGACTGGTGGGAAAAATTTTCGAAGAAACAGAAGACCACTATCGTGATACTGGCTATAGCATCGCTGGCTGCTTTTATCGCCCTTATAATCTGGGTGACAAAGCCGGAATACGTCACGATCCATACGGCCCAGTCTGCAAAGGAGGCCCAGGAGGTCATAGACCTTCTGACAGGAGATGAGATCGCCTACAGGACTTCCGAGGATGGCCTGGTCATCTCCATAAACAGGAAGGACTATACCAAAGCGACCCTGCTGCTGGGAAGCAATTCCATCACCACGGATAATTTTTCCATTGATAATGTGACCAGCGGCGGTTTCTTTTCGACAGAATCCGATACCCAGAAAAGATATATCGTTTATCTCCAGCAACAGCTGGAGCTTACACTGGAGAGCCAGGACATAGTGCGTAATGCGGATGTCAAGCTCCACATCCCGGAGGAGAACGGTACCCTTATAGCCCAGAATAAGGAAAGCTATGCAGCGGTCACCGTGAGCCTTACGGATCCCTGTACCACAGAACAGTCTGCAGGCTGGGCAAGGCTGGTGGCCACAGCTCTCGGAAACGACACTACTGATAACATCACCATAATGGATACCACCGGAAAGCTTCTGTATGCCGGAGCGGATGAGAGCGCAGCTTCAGGCTCCGTCACAGGCTTTATGAGCACGGCGGAGGCTCATGCCAAGAATGTGGAGAATAAGGTCAGGAGCGCACTGCTGGCTACAGGGGAGTTTTCCGTTATAGAAGTGGCGGCCAATATTGCGATAGACCAGCAGAACGTGGAGGAGGTCTGGCACGACTATTCCAACACCGAGGAGGAGAAGGACGGTGTGCTGGCAAGCCGGGATCTTTACAATTCCCAGAATGAGGGTATCACCGGAGGCGAGCCCGGAACCGACTCCAACACTGAGACCACATATGTATATGAGAACAATTCCAGCCAGAGTTCAACGGTGACCGAAAGCTCCGAGGATTTCCTGCCGGATGAGCATATAAAGACCATGACCGGACAGGCGGGGCGGATCGATCCTGAGAATTCCGGCGTCACCGTGACGCTTGTAAAGTACAATATGATCCGTGAGGATGATGTCAAGGAGAGGGGAGACCTGGAAGGCATCACCTGGAGCCAGTATAAGCTTGCCAATGACGTACGGCGCGAGCTTGAAGTACCCCAGAACCTTGTACAGGCCGTGAGCACCGCAGCGGGCATACCCGCGGGCCGCGTCACCATACTTTCCTACGAAGAACCCTTCTTTGTAGATCATGAGGGGCTTAACCTGAACATGACGGATGTGCTCCAGATCATCCTCATCGTGCTGATACTCGGACTGCTTGCATTTGTCATACTCAGGAGCATGAGACAGGCAAAGGTGGAGGAGCCGGAGCCGGAGATATCCATAGACGATATACTCCAGTCTACGGTGCCTGAAGGAGAGCTTGACGAGATAGGGCTGGAGGACAAGTCCGAGGCCAGAAAGATAGTGGAAAAATTTGTGGAGGACAATCCGGAGGCTGCCGCAAATCTCTTGCGGAACTGGCTGAACGATGACTGGGGATAATAATGGCGCAGCAGGATAACAGCCTTACAGGCATACAGAAAGCAGCGGTGCTGCTGATAGCTTTGGGACCGGAGATGAGTGCTGCGGTCTTTAAGCATTTGAAGGAAGAGGAGATAGAGGATCTTACCCTCGAGATAGCCAATACCAGGAGCGTGTCGCCCCAGGTAAAGGAAGATGTCATAAATGAGTTCTACGAGATCTGTCTTGCGCAGCAGTATATTGCGGAAGGCGGTATCAGTTATGCCAAGGAATTGCTGGAAAAGGCTCTGGGCGCCGACAAGGCGCTGGATGTCATCGGAAAGCTCACCGCGTCGCTGCAGGTGAAGCCTTTTGAATTTGTACGGAAGACCGATGCTTCCCAGCTCTTAAGCTTCATTCAGGACGAGCATCCCCAGACCATAGCCCTTATACTTTCATATCTTTCCGCGACACAGTCGGCGGTGATCATCTCGGCGCTGCCCCAGGAGAGCCAGGCTGAGGTGGCCAGGAGGATCGCCACCATGGACAGGACCAGCCCCGATGTCATTCAGGAGGTTGAGCGAGTGCTGGAGAGTAAGCTTGCAAATCTGGTGAACCAGGATTACACCCAGATCGGCGGTGTGGATCAGGTTGTGGAGATATTGAATTCCACTGACCGCGGTACCGAGAAGCATATCATGGAGATACTGGAGATCGAGGATCCGGAACTGGCGGACGAGATCAGAAAGAAGATGTTCGTATTCGAGGATATATTGCTGCTTGATAACAAGCAGATACAGAGAGTGCTCAAGGATGTTGACAATGCGGATCTGGAGCTTGCCCTCAAGGGTACCAATGAGGAAGTCCAGAACGCCATCTTTACAAACCTCTCCAAACGTCTCGCCGAGATGATCAAGGAGGATATGGAGTTCATGGGTCCTGTGCGTATGAAGGACGTGGAAGACGCGCAGCAGAAGATAGTCAATATCATCCGTAAGCTTGAGGATGCCGGTGAGATCATCATATCCCGTGGCGGAGGTGACGACGTAATTGTCTAATTTCATCAAGGGCGGTTATGTGACCGTTGCCGGGGATAAAAAGATCACCATCAATTCCAATGATTTTGTGGAAAAACGTCTGGAGGAGCTCAGGAGCCGCATCGAGGAGGAACCTGCGGAATCCATAAAGGAGGGCTTTTCCGAGGGCCTGGATCCTCTTCTGGTGGAGAGGCTTGTGGCTGATCCCGAAGAAGAAGGTAATGTGATAAAGGGCGCGCCCACTCCCGAGGAGATGGGAAGGATGGTGGAAGAAGCCAGGGCCGAAGCGGAGAGGATAGTCGCAGAGGCAAAGAGAGAGGCCGACGAGATCCGCGGGGCTGCCAGGGATGACGGCATGACCGAGGGCTACAATGACGGGATAAAAAAAGCGGAAGAGGAGTGCCGCTTGAGATACGAAGCGCGTGAGCGGGAATGCGAGGAGCGTGCCCGCGCTGCCGAAGCCGAGTATGAGAAGAAAAGGGCACAGCTGGAACCGCTGCTGGTTGAGAAGCTCTCGGAGATTTTCTCAAGGGTCACAGGGGCAAGGCTTGAGAATGACAGGGATACGGTGCTCTATCTCCTGAACAGGAGCCTTACCGGTGTGGAGAGCGGAAGAAATTACATAGTCCATGTGTCTTCTTCGGACTTTGATAACGTAAAGGCTCATAAGGAAGATGTGCTCAGGGGCTCAGGCCTTCTGAGTGAGAATGTCGAGATAGTGGAGGACGGCACCCTTTCATCGGGAGGCTGTCTTATAGAGAGCGAAGGAGGGATCTGGGACTGCTCGCTTGGAACGCAGCTGGCGCTCCTTTCGCAGCAGCTGAAGATACTCAGCTATGAATGATTTCGATCTTTCAAAATATGACGCGGCAGGTGAGAGACTTTACTACAGAAGGCTTGGAAAGATAGTCAATGTGGTGGGCCTTACCCTGGAAAGCGCTGGCCCGGACGCGAAGATGGGGGATATGTGCCGCATAACCACCACCGCAGGAAATGTTATCATGAGCGAAGTGGTGGGGTTCAAGAACAACATGACCCTGCTGATGCCCTATGAGGCCACGGAGGGGATCGGGGCAGGCTGTATGGTGGAAAATATGGAACGTCCCCTTTCCGTGCAGGTGGGGGATTTTCTTTTGGGACAGATACTGGACGGTCTCGGAAGGCCCATCAGCAATTTTACTCCGGAGGGAGAGACCTGGTATCCCCTCGATGCAAAGAGTCCGGATCCCATGAGCAGGACCATAATAAGCGAGGCACTGCCTCTCGGGGTAAAAGCCGTAGACGGGCTGATCACTGTAGGAAAGGGACAGAGGATAGGCATATTCGCCGGCTCCGGCGTGGGAAAGTCCACCCTGATGGGAATGTTTGCAAGGAATACCAAGGCAGAGCTCAATGTCATCGCCCTGATAGGAGAGCGCGGCAGGGAGGTCCGTGAGTTCATAGAAAGAGACCTGGGCCCCGAGGGTATGAAACGTTCTGTGGTGGTGTGCGCCACCTCCGATAAGCCGGCCCTGGAAAGAAAGAAGGCGGCGCAGACGGCTACGGCCATTGCGGAGTACTTCCGTTCGCAGGGTAAGGACGTGCTTTTGATGATGGACAATCTTACCCGTTTTTCCATGGCACAGCGGGAGATCGGCCTTGCCACCGGCGAACCGCCGGTCACCAGGGGTTATCCGCCCAGTGTGTATTCGGAGATGCCAAAGCTGCTTGAACGGGCCGGCAGGGACGACAAGGGATCCATCACCGGGCTTTATGCCGTGCTGGTGGACGGCGATGATTTCAACGAGCCCATAACCGATACCGCGAGAGGTATACTGGACGGGCATATCATGCTCTCCAGGCGTCTCGGAGCCAAAGGCCATTATCCGGCAATAGACGTCATGCTCTCCATAAGCAGATGTATGACCATGGTCACGGATAAGGAGCACAGAAAGGCAGCCACAAAGCTGAAGGCCGTGATGGCTACCTATGATGAGGCAGAGGATCTGATAAATATAGGCGCCTATAAGAGGGGCTCCAATAAGAATATCGATTACGCCATCGAGAAGATCGATGCGGTGAATGAGTTTTTGTGTCAGGATGTAAATGAGAAGTTTGAGTTCGAAGAGACCGAGAGGCTTCTGGAGGGTTTGTTTGAATAAATGGCCCGCTTCAATTACCGTATGCAGAATATCCTCGAGCTGAAGGAAAAGCTTGAGGAACAGGAAAAGAATAATTTCGCGGCAAGGCTTGCGGCCCTTGCGGAGGAAGAGGAGAAGATGGCGGCGGTGCTGGCAAAGCGTGACGCTGTGATCGAAGAGGGGATAAGGCTCCGGAACACTACCATCGATGTGCTGAAGATAAGAGAGAACGAAGACCTTAAACGTTTCATGGATGAGGAGGTAAAAAGGCAGCGCCTTAAGGTGAGCGTGGCGCAGAAGAATCTGGATGCGGCAAGGATGCGTATGCAGACGGCCATGCAGGAGAGAAAGATACACGAAAAGATGCGGGAGAAGGCATTCGAACGCTTTATCGCTGAGATGAATTCTGCGGAGATCAAAGAGATAGACGAGCTTACCAGCTACGTGTACGGGAATAAGACCGGAGAGGATGAGGAATAAGCCATGGCGGATATAAAAGCTGAACGGAAAAAGATAGAGGACGAGAAGAAAAAATTTAAAAAAGAGCAGGCCCAGCAGAAGAAAGAGGCGAAGAAGCGCGCCAAGGAGCTGGCGGATCAGGAAGCCGAGCTTGACGGCGAGACCACAGGCGGCGGCATCTCCATGTTTTTTGTCACCATCTTCATCATCCTTATATGGATAGCCATACTGGCTATACTGGTGAAGCTGGACGTGGGTGGCTTCGGAAGCGGCGTACTCAAGCCTGTGCTGAAGGACGTGCCACTGGTGAATAAGATACTGCCGGGAGATCCTACTACTGAGACAGAGGACCTTGAGGCTTACTACGGCTACTCTTCACTGGAACAGGCGGTTGGCCAGATAAAAGCCCTGGAGCTTGAGCTTCAGAGCGCAAGAACCGCGAACGATACCTATGCGAATGATATAAACCTTCTGAGAGCCGAGGTGGAGAGGCTTCAGAGCTTTGAGAACCAGCAGGCGGAATTCGAGAAGATAAGGACCGAATTCTATGAGGAAGTGGTATATGCCGAGAATGGGCCGGGTCCCGAGGAATACAGGAAGTATTATGAGCAGATAGATCCTGCCACGGCGGAGTATCTATACCAGCAGGTGGTGAAGAATTCCGCAGCATCGGCTGAGATGGCGGATTATGCGGCAAGCTTTGCGGCTATGGCGCCTGAGGAGGCGGCAAAGATCTTCGACACTATGGGAAATTCGCTCGAGCTGGTGGGTGACATACTCTGGAGCATGACCAGCGCCCAGCGCGGTGCGATCATGGCCAAGATGGATCCCGAGATCGCTGCACAGGTAACAAGGATCATGGATCCCGAGTGATCCCAGGGTCGAAAACTCGTCAGACGTTCATGCTTGCATGAAAGGTCTGATCACGACATACATAGATCGAGGCTTATCATACATAATCTAAAGAAAATCTCTCCCGTGTCCGATAAATAAGATGTCGGGAGCGGGTTCGCCCCGCATATATCAGCGGAAGGAGCAGATCTATGTCAATAACACCCATCAAGGAAGCAGCTCTGTTAAGTTTTGCGGCACCTCAGCCCAAGGAAAAGAGCGAGGGCGGGGACTTCATGCAGGCCTTTGCGGGAGCGAAGGATGCGGCTAGGGGCCAGGAGACTGCGGCAGCGCCTGCCGGAAAGAGCGCAAAAGGGAAGGATCCTGCTGATAATTCTGATAAGGGCGGCATGGAAGCAAAGCCTGCGGCAGATAAGAGTGCCGATAATAAGACAGTAAAAACAGAAAACAAGCCGGCGGAGAAAAGCGCGGGTACCGAAAGGCCTGCGGTAAAGCAGGAGGCGGCTGCGGATAAGACCGTAAATGATACGCCTGTTTCCGACGTGACAGCGGAAGAAACTGCTGCTGATCCCGGGGCGGAAGCGGCCGTGTCGGTGATGACAGAGTTGATGAACCTTCTTGCCGGCATGCTTGACATGACGCCTGAAGAGCTGGCATCTTCACTGGAGGAGCTGGGGATATCAGGCGCAGAGCTTTTTGAAACAGGTGCGGCAAACATCCTTACGGCCGGTGTCCTTGCAGACGGTGATATGTCAGCCCTTGTTACCGACGGAAGTCTCAGGGATCTTGCGGCGGATATGGGAGCAGCCATAGAAGAGGCACTTGCTTCTATCAAAGAGGAGCTGCCCGGGCTTGATGAGGATTCTGTAAAGGAACTGTTAGCCGGAGCCGGGGATAAGCTTGCTGCATCGCCGCAGATCGCAGAGAAGCCCGAACAGAAGCCCGAACTGAAGACTGACGCTGCAGTTAAGGAAGAGGCACCGGTCATACAGGGTTCAGAAGAGGAGACAGGTCCGTTCAGAGTTGCAGAAGAGGGAACACAGAATAATAAGAACAATGCCGCTGCCGGTGAAAAGGAAAACGGCGCGGAGGAGAAAACACCGGGACGCAGGGAGATAAAGGAGGACCGTTTCGATCTTGACGCGGCGGGAAACGATATAAGACCTGAAGGAAAGGAGAGTGCAGAGATCAGGCCGGAGGACATAAGGCCCGAGGCTGAACAGCTCAGATACCTGAGCAGCCCAGAGGAGATCCTTGAACAGGTCACCACACAGATCAGGACGCAGGTCAGGGAGGATATGACCAGTATAGATATGCTGCTTAATCCCGCAAGTCTCGGACATGTGGCGCTAAACGTTACAAGCAAGGACGGCAGCGTGACCGCACAGCTTACGGCACAGAGCGAGGCTGTGAAGGAGGCGCTGGAGAGCCAGCTGGTGGTGCTTAAGCAGAACCTGGAGCAGGCGGGAGTTAAGGTCACCGCAGTGGAGGTCACGGTATCCTCACATGCTTTCGAGGAAAACCTGGAGCAGGGCAATAACGGACAGAGTGATGCAGAGGCACAGGAGCGTGAGCGTCTCCGCCGGGCTACCAGAAAGATAGATCTGGGTGAATACGGCGTAGAAGGAGAACCCGCCGATGATGCGGATGCGGTCACCGTGGATATGATGAGAGCTGACGGAAACCGCATGGATTACAGGGCGTAAGGAGGGATTGATATGAGTCTTATAGCACCTTTTGTAGACGGACAGTTTCAGACAGAGAATGCCAGCAGCGCATCTCTTCGCAATGCCCAGGAGGAGAAGGGTGGATCCAAGGTGGATTCCGAAGCTTTCCTTACACTTCTGGTTGCCGAGATGCAGAACCAGGATCCACTGGAGCCCACTTCAAACACAGAGTGGGTCAGCCAGTACGCTACCTTTACACAGGTCAGCGAGATCCAGTCCATAGGAGATGCCATGGCCGGAGTACAGGCCCAGGGCCTGGTCGGGAAGAACGTTATCATGCGCGTGACGGATTCCACGGGAAATACGGATCTTATAAGCGGCATGGTGGAGCGTATAGGATATGAAGAGAACAAGGCCTATCTCTATATCGACGGCAGCCCTTATTCCATAGAGGATCTGGATACCGTGGTAAGCGATGAGTATATGAAGGCCCAGGAAAAGGTGGATCAGATCCGTGAACTCATCAAGAAGCTTCCGGGTATGCAGAACCTGACCATCAGCGATCAGGATACCGTGCTTGAGCTGGGAGAGATACTCACGGGCATGTCGGATTATGAGAAGGGCTTTGTTGAGCAGGATGCAATAGACGAGATCAATAAGTACGGCGAGCGGATGATGGCCATCGTTGCGGATTACAATGCACAGGAGGCTGCACAGAAGATAAAGGAAGAACTTCAGAAGCTGCCTGCGGTGGATGAGATCGACCCGGAGAAGCACGGGGAGCTGATCGGGCAGCTGCATGAGGCGGCTGAGGGTATCAGCGATACCGCAAAGGAGTACCTCGGCAAGGACAATATCGCGAAGATCGAAGAGTACTATGAGAAGCTGAAGGAGCTGAAGGAGGAATGAAGTGGAATAGAATACAGATTTTGATGAATCTGATATAAAGCTAAAAGCGTAGGTTGACGATAAAATAAATGTAAGCGAGAGGAAGGTTTCCCAGGGAAGGGAAACAGGAGATAAGGATGTTCGCCCTCCTTTCGGAATTCTTAAAGATCACAGGAGGGCTGCCGTTATGATGAGATCACTCTACTCCGGAGTCGCGGGGTTAAAAACACACCAGGTAAAAATGGACGTTATCGGTAACAATATCGCAAACGTCAATACAGTGGCTTACAAGTCCCAGTCTATCACCTTTGCGGAGCTGATGTACCAGACCACCCAGAGCGCATCCGGCCCCAATGCTGAAACGGGACGCGCCGGTGTGAATGCAAAGCAGATCGGTCTCGGTGTCCAGAGCGCGGCTATCTCTACCGCGATATCGACCCAGGGTTCTTCACAGAACACCGGAAATGCTTTTGACCTCAGGATATCCGGCGATGCCTTCTTTATAGTTAACGGCGGCGGCGGAAACAAGTTTACCCGCGACGGCTCCTTCTACGTGGATGCTGCAGGTAACCTGGCCATGAGCAGCAACGGCTACAATGTCATGGGCTGGCAGGTTGACAAGAACGGCGATATCGTGCAGGATAATGTGTCTGCCCTTAAGATACTGGCTCCCGAGAACATGACCTCCGAGCCCCAGGTCACCAGCCGGGCGAATATGAGCGGTATCATAGATAAGATGGATCCCCAGGTACTGGGAGACGGCAAGATCATCAACCTTCAGTTTTATGATAATCTGGGATATAACTACACCGCAAGATATACTGTAAAGGATACGGACTATGAAGGACAGTACGCCCTTACCCTTGAAGATGTAAGGGATGCCAATAATGATTCCATACTGGAAAAGTATAATGCAAATATCTTTACCGGCAGCTCCTTTGATCCCAACGGAGCTCCTACACCGGTGGTAAGGAGCAAGACCTATACCCTTTCCGATAAGTACAGTGTATCCGCGGATATGACCATCACTCCTACCAGCGGAACGGCGCTTAAGCCTCCCTTTACCGGTGACCAGCTTACCGTTAAGGATGGCGAGACCTTAAGCGACGCCGACAAGTATGCGCAGCAGTGGGGCGTCAGCGATTATGCTACCATGCAGAAGCTGATATTCCCCAAGTATGAGACTACCACTCCTTCAACGGATAACCCTTCATCCGAGAACCTCTATGTGAAGGATGCGGACGGAAATTACGCGCTCACTACCGACAGCAAGGTGGTGGCCGGTACCACATATTACAAGATGACCCCCAAGACCTTCGATGAGCTGCTTGCAGATACCGCACTCCTGGCGGAGGTCCTTAACCCCACCAAGAAGACCCTTCAGAGCTGCGGTTACATGGCTCCCAACGGCAAGGCCCTTACCCTCCAGTATGACAAGGCTACCGGCTCACTGAAGAGCGTGGGCGGAAGCGCGGAGAATTTCTTCCTGCTGATAGAGCCCAAGAAATCCGGAGATGAGAATCCGTTCTCGATGAAATATGCGCAGGGCGACGATGTTGATTTCCCCGGTATCAAAGTTTTCATGAACGATACTTCCAACGTCAATAACGAGAAGAAGTCCACCATTGGAGCCATAAGCGGCGATCACGACGGCTACGGCACAGGCTGGGCATTGGGTACCATGACCGGTGTCTCCATACAGAATGACGGTAAGATCTACGGAGCTTACGACAACGGCCAGACCAAGCTCCTTGGCCAGATAGCTTTCGCAAAGTTCGCAAATGCTTCGGGTCTTGAGAAGGAAGGAGATAACCTCTATTCCGCAACCCTTAACTCGGGCGAGTTCGACGGCATAGGCGTGGATGTATCCTCCGACGGCGGCAAGGTCAGCAGCGGTATACTGGAAATGTCCAATGTGGACCTGTCAAGCGAGTTCACGGAGCTTATCACTACCCAGAGAGGTTTCCAGGCCAACAGCCGTATCATAACCGTATCCGATACCCTGCTCGAGGAGCTTGTGAACCTGAAGAGATAACTTGACAGGGGCATATAAAGATTGTATAATTTCAGTGTGTTGAGAGACACAAGTTGATCAGATGTTCCAATGGAAACGAAAAGCTCCGGGGTGCCTCCCGGAGCTTTTCTTGCTAATTTGGAGTAAGCCATCTCAGGTTGTTGCCGGTCTTATCCTTCTCTGTCCAACCATTTGCAGATATAGTAGCTGACTATACTTGCCACAACAGAGATAAAAAAACTGATCAAATATTCCATGGACGATCACCTCCTTCCATGGGAGGTTCCCGGCATGGAGATTGTACCAAAATACCAGAGCTGAGTAAAGGAGTGAAATATGATCGAACTGACCAAACTCAACGGCACGACGGTGCTGATCAACTGCGATCTTATAGAATATGTTGAGGAGACACCAGATACTGTGGTGTCGCTGACCACCGGACGCAAGTTGATAGTAAAAGAGAGTAGACAAGAGATAAAAAATCTTGTAAAATGCTATAGGCAGGAAATATATCATGGATGACATGGGGGCCAGGGGCGGCCACTGTGTTTTTATGCGTGTTGCTGCAATAATGACAGAGGAAGCGGAATAAATTATGGATTTAGCATCGGTCATAGGTCTTGTCGCGTGCGGCGTACTGGTGGTGTTCGGTATCGTATTCGATGCCAAGACGGGCGTAAATTTCAGTTCGCTGCTGAACTTCCTGGATGTGCCTTCAGCCATCATAACCTTCGGCGGCGCATTCATGTGTATAATGGCCGGAAATACCATGGGGGATTTCGTTGCAGGGCTTAAGAGCTTCGGCGTTATCTTCAAGCCCCCCCAGGTCAATCCCGTGGATACTATACAGAAGATCATAGATATGTCCAATGTGGCCCGTAAAGAGGGCCTTCTGGCATTGGAGGAAGCCTCCCATGATATCGAGGATGCTTTCCTTAAAAAAGGTATTATGCTGGTGGTGGACGGTACCGATCCCGAGCTGGTGCGCGGCATACTGGAGACGGAGCTGGACGCCATGACGGAAAGGCACAAGGCAAAGAAAGGTTTCTGGGAAGGCGTTGCGGCAATGGGTCCCGCCTGGGGTATGATCGGTACCCTTATCGGTCTGGTCAACATGCTCAAGGCTCTGGATGACCCCAACGCCATAGGCCCTGCAATGGCAGTCGCTCTGCTTACGACCATGTACGGTTCCATGCTGGCCAACTGGATCTGTGCTCCTGTTACCAGCAAGATGTCCGTTTATGACGGCATGGAAGCCGGAGAAAAACAGATAATGATAGAAGGACTTCTGTTCATACAGGCCGGGGAGAACCCCCGTGTCATAGAAGAGAAGCTCAAATCCTTCCTGGCGCCTGCCGACAGGCCTGCCGGAGAGGGAGGCGGAGGAGAGTAAATGGCAAAGAAGAAACAGGAAGATCCCCCTGCCGGTGCACCGGCGTGGATGGCGACCTTCTCCGACCTGATGAACCTGCTCCTTTGCTTCTTCGTGCTGCTCTTCTCAATGAGCTCCATAGACGAGAAGCGCTGGGAGGAGGTGGCGGCCAGCTTTACGGCCACCTTCAGCATCTTTTCGGGCGGAGCGCAGGCCATCGGCGACGGTATCCTTATAAGCAACGGTGTGAGCCAGCTGAATCAGCTGGATGATTATATCAATTCCACCGGTAAGGCTGCAGAGGAGATGGATGCCGAAGAAACGAACATAATGGAAGAGGCCGAGAAGCAGAAGATGGCTGCTTCTGAAGAGCTGGAGGAAAATATCAGCGAGGCTATGAGTGAAGCGGGCCTTGACGACCTGGTGGAGCTTTCCTATACATCCCAGTATGTGGAGCTTACACTGAATGGCGCCCTGCTCTTCGAATCGGGAAGCGCGACTTTGAGCGAGCAGGCAGGTCCGGTGCTGGATCAGGTGGGGCTCATTTTAGAGCGCTATGCGGAATCTTCCATTGAGATAGAGGGACATACCGACTCGGTGCCCCAGAAGTCTGCCCAGTTCCCCAGCAATAACGAGCTCTCGGATGCCAGGGCCCTGGCGGTATTCTATTACCTGATAGAGAACACCAGTCTGGATCCTGCCATCATAAAGCATACGGGAAGGGGAGAATACGTCCCCATAGCGGATAATTCAACGGCGGAGGGCAGGGCTCTGAACCGCCGCGTGGAGATAAAGATATACAATCATCTCAGTGAGTGAGGGAGTAAATCATGAAGAAGAATCTTTTGTCCATCGTAATACTGTCGCTGCTGGTGGTCAACATAGTCATGACCGCCATCATGCTGTTTTCCGTCATCGGTACCAACAAGAAGACGGCGGAGATAGTCACCGATATCGCCGGTGTCCTCTCCCTTGAACTGGGGACCGAGTCCGGCGGACAGACAGGCATGCCTTCGCCTGAAGAGACCGAGTACTATACCATCGCGGAGATGACCATACCCGCCAAGCGCTCCGAAGGCTCCGAGAAGGACAGCTACTGCCTTGTCAGCGTGACCCTGGCCATAAACAAGACTCATGAAAAATATGCCACCTACGGCGGTGAGGCCATGGCCAATTATGAAGACCTTATTAAGAGCGAGGTCTACGGAGTCATAGGACAGTACACCACCGACGAGATACGCCTTATGCAGGATGATATCAGGGATGAGATACTCAGGCGCGTACAGGCCAGACTGGGCTGTGATATCGTGTATGAGATCTCCTTCCCGTCTATCATGTTCGGCTGATAAAGAAATAAAAGACTTTCAGGAAAGGGGGTGAGATGAGTGGGCGACATACTGTCGCAGGAGGAGATTGATAACCTCTTAAACGCGCTGAATTCCGGTGACGTTGATGTTGAGGAGATGAAGAACGCGGACGACCGCCAGGTCAAGAACTATGACTTCAAGCGTCCGGCCAAGTTCTCCAAAGAGCATCTGCGTACACTTGAGCTTATATTTGAGCATTACGGCCGCCTGCTCTCCACTAACCTGCCTGTTTACTTAAGGAAAAATGTACAGGTCAACGTGGTGAGCTCCGAGACCGTTACCTTCAACGAGTTCACCAATGCGCTTTCAAACCCGGTAATACTCGGCATAGTGAATTTCCAGCCTCTGACCGGTAATATCCTTCTGGATCTGACGGCCACAGTGGGCTTTTCCTTCATCGACAGGATGCTGGGCGGTCCGGGAGAACCACTGGAAAAGCTCAGAGACTTTTCCGAGATAGAAATGGATATACTTGAGAAGTTGATCACCATAAGCACGAATCTTCTCAGGGAACCATGGCGTAACGTGCTGGAGGTGGAACCGGTGCTGGAGCGTATCGAGACCAACACCCAGTTTGCCCAGATCATCGCGCCTAATGAAATGATAGCCATCGTCACCCTGAACATAAGGATGGGTGAAGTGGAGGGCTTTATGAACGTCTGTATACCCTACATGACCATAGAGCCCATAATAGATAACCTGAACACCAAGTTCTGGTTCACCAGCATGACCAATGCGGATTCCGAGGACCATAAGGCCGATATCGAGAATCTGCTCAGGAAGGTGGATGTGCCCGTCAAGGCTGTGCTGGGCAAGAGCCAGATAGCCGTCAGCGACTTCCTTACGCTGCAGGTGGGTGATATCATCCGTCTGGAGCGGAGGGTGGACAACGAGCTGGATGTTTATGTGGGGATGTATAAGAAATTCACGGCCGTGCCCGGTACCGACCATGACCGCTATGCGGTAAGGGTCACCAGTGTTTACCGGGAGGATGAAGAGGAAGGATCCGGAGATGCGGGAGCCGATTACGCATGAGCAGCTTCGGGATACGGCCATAAAAAGCACAGCCGTGGCTTAAAACGGCGGGAATGAGAGTAAGGGAGAGGAACCACAGACAATGGATGGAATGCTGTCACAGGACGAGATCAATGCGCTCTTGAACGGTATGGACTTGAGCGGAGACAGCGGCGGCGGTGATGCGCCGGCTGCCGGCGGCGATTCTGCAGGAGGAGGCGGAAAGCCTGCTCCGGATCAGAGCCTTTTGTCCGATATCGAAAAGGACGCCATAGGCGAGATCGCCAACATAAGCATGGGCACCTCGGCCACCACGCTTTTCTCACTGGTGAACCAGAAGGTGAACATCACCACACCCAGGGTCTCACTGGCCAACTGGGATACGGTGCTGGCGGATTATCCCGCCCCCTGCGTATTTGTGGAGATACAGTATACCATAGGCCTTACCGGCTCCAATATACTGATACTCAATGAGAGGGATGTTAAGATCATCACCGACCTTATGATGGGCGGCGATGGTTCCAATACCGACGGAGAGCTGGGAGATCTGCATCTGTCGGCTATTTCCGAGGCCATGAACCAGATGATGGGCTCTTCGGCCACGTCCCTGTCCTCCATGATGGAGATGAAGATAGATATCTCTCCCCCGGTGGCAAGCCTTGTCAAGGTCAATGAGCTTACAGACGGCAGGAGACAGGATCCCTTTACCGAGGATACCTTTGTTGAGATAGAGTTCCGTATGCAGATCGGTGATCTTATCGATTCCACCATCATGCAGCTCTATCCCATACCTTTTGCTAAATCACTTTATGAGAAGTTTACCGGCGGAACCCTTATGGGTGGGGCGTCTGAGCCCGAGAGCGCGCCTGCTCCGGCAATACCCGAGCCCACGCCCGCACCGGCGCCCGCTGCAGCAGCTGCGCCTCCGCCTCCTCCGGCGGATCCTTACGGCGGTTATCCGCCTCCGCAGCCCTACCCGTATCCTTACCCGCCCCAGCAGGCTCCGCAGCCTATGCCTCAGATGAACGTGCAGCCGGCGCAGTTCTCGGCATTTACGCCGGAGATGGCGGCCATGATAGGGCAGGAGAATATCGGGCTTATCATGGATGTGCCCCTGGAGGTCACCGTGGAGCTTGGGCGTACATCCAAGACCATACATGATATCCTGGATTTTGCGCCGGGTACCATCATAGAGCTTGAAAAGATCGCCGGCGAGCCTATAGACGTGCTTGTGAACGGCAAGTTCGTTGCAAAGGGTGAAGTTGTGGTCATAGAGGAAAGCTTCGGCGTTCGTATTACGGAGATCATCAAGGACTGATGGGATACAGTGATCTTTGCATGCTGCTGACAAAGCTCAAGGAGAGTTCTCCGGGGCCTTCCGGCAATGCAGTGAACAATATAGCCAGGTTTATCACGCTGCTCCTTGTCTTCATCTTTGTGCTGGCCCTGACCTACTGGACCACCCGCTTTGTGGCAAAGACACAGAAAGGGCGCGTCAAAGGCGTGAACCTTGAGCTTATAGAGACGCTTCCCCTGGCAAACGGGAAGTTCCTTCAGCTGGTGCGCACCGGAGGCAAATATGTGGTGCTGGCCTGCGGCAAGGACGAGGTCAATCTGATCACGGAGCTTGAGAGCTCCGAGGTGGAGCCGGCGGGAGAGGCTGACAGGAGCTTTTCCGCAGTGCTCCGCAGTTTACGTGAGAGGGCGGCAGGAGATGGGGAAAAGAAAGAAGAGTAAAAAAGCCCTGATGATCTTTGTGGCAGCTCTCTGCATCATGCTGGCATATTCCGTATTCAGCTTATATGTATATGCTACGGATATCGATAATACGGGTGATACGGACGAGCGTACCTACGAGGATGAGCCGGGAGAGAGCGAGAGTACCGGCGAGCTTAACGATACAAATATAGGAAATACCGTTACCATAGCTCTTAATAACGGCAACGGGTCGATAAACGGCGCACTGCAGATAGTCCTTATACTTACGGGAATATCTCTGCTGCCTTTTCTTTTGCTTACCCTTACCAGCTTTACGCGCATCATCATCGTGCTGCACTTCACCAGGCAGGCCCTGAACACCCAGACGGCGCCTCCGAACATGGTGCTCATAGGCATAGCGGTGTTCCTTACCATGTACATAATGAGTCCCGTCTTCAACCAGATCTACACGGATGCCCTTGTTCCTCTGGATAACGGCACCATAGAGCTGGACGAGGCCTTTGAGAAGGGAGTACAGCCTCTCAGGGAGTATATGTATCCCCAGACCGAGGTGAAGGACGTGTCGGTGTTCATGGAGATAGCGGGCTACGAGGACTGGGACGGCGAGCCGGATAACGTGCCCCTGCAGGTGCTTATACCTGCCTATGTAATGAGTGAGCTGAGAACGGCTTTTATCATAGGTTTCCTGATATATGTGCCGTTTCTGATAATAGACATGGTGGTCAGTTCCGTGCTCATGAGTATGGGTATGATGATGCTGCCGCCGACAACTATCTCCATGCCCTTTAAGATACTGCTGTTCGTGCTGGCGGACGGCTGGAACCTGATAATCGTCAATCTTGTGAGGACCTTTTACTGATGAGTGTGGATGTCATTACACAGATCATGGCAGATGCCATGTATACGGTGCTGATAACGTCCCTGCCGCCGCTGCTGGTCTCCATGATCATCGGCCTGGCAGTGAGCATCTTTCAGACAGTCACCTCGATACAGGAGCAGACCCTGACCTTCGTGCCGAAGCTCCTGGCCATATTCCTTGTGCTCATGATAGGCGGCAGCTGGATGCTGAACAATATGATAAGCTATATGGTAAACCTCTGGTCCGATTTCACCATATACATACATTAGAAGCATGGATCTGAACATAGATATGTCCTTTCCCATAGAGGAACTGGAGTTTTTCCTGCTGATACTCACCAGGATATCCATGTTCGTTTTTGCGGCTCCTTTTTTCGGGCGCAGCGAGGTGCCGAGGACGGTGAAGGCAAGCTTTGCGGTTCTGCTGAGCATCCTTCTTTATACGGGGATACAGCCCCATGTCTATCCGCAGTATTCGACCCTCCTCGGATATTCGACCCTTGTGATAAAGGAAAGCATAACCGGGCTTCTGATAGGACTGGCAGCAAACTGGAGCATGCAGATAGCAGCCTTCGCGGGCCAGATAGTGGATACCAATATAGGTTTTTCCATGTCTGCCCAGCTTGATCCGTCGACCCAGATGAACGTTACGGTCACGGGAAACTTTTACCAGTACGGCTTTATGCTGGTCTTTATGGCCACGGGCATGCACCGTTTCCTGGTACAGGCCATGGCCGAGAGCTTTACGCTTATACCGATCGGAAAAGCTGTGTTCGATCTGGAGGGGATGTACAGAAGCTTCCTGGATTTCATGGCGCAGTATGTGATGCTGGGATTTAAGATAGGGCTTCCGGTGTTCTCGGTGACACTCCTTCTGAACGGCCTTCTGGGCATAATGGCGAAGGTCAGCCCCCAGATGAACATGTTTGCCGTGGGTGTGCAGATAAAGGCCATAGTGGGGCTTTCGGTACTCTTTCTTACCGTGAGCCTGCTTCCGGCAGCGGCGGATCTGGTCTTTGACCAGATGAAGACAGCCATTGTAAGCTTTATAGAGGCGATGGGAGGAGGCGCTTGAGTGACTTAAGCCTTCGTTTTGAATATGAGCTGCAGTTTTTTGCCAAGGAAGGTGAGGGCGGTGAAAAGACCGAGGAGCCTACCGGCAAAAAGCTGAATGATGCCAGAAAGGAAGGGCAGGTAGCAAAGAGCCAGGAGTTTGCCTCCAGCTTTACCTTGCTTGCGATGTTCCTTCTTCTGCGTATATGGACGAGCACCCTGGGAAGACAGCTGGGAGAGCTTTTCCGGGGGTTTTACGGGCGCATTCCGTATTTTACCGGACTTCCGGCATATACCGACAATACGCGTGAATTCTCTACGCTGGTGACCATAGCCATAGAAAGGGTTGTGATAATAATACTGCCGTATCTTCTGGCAGGTTTCGTGGTGAGCTTCGTGGCGGATCTGGTGCAGGTGAAATGGGCGCCTACCAGTAAGCCCCTCAAGCCGAAGTTCAGCAAGCTCAACCCGATAAACGGGATAAAGCGGATCTTCTCGCTGAACAAGCTGGTGGAGCTGCTCAAATCCATAATAAAGATTGTAGTCATGGTCATTATAATATATAATGAGATCAGGGATCAGTGGCCCATTCTTTTCGCGCTTTACGATATGCCGCTGATGCAGGCCGTGGTGCTGGCAGGCCGCATGCTCATTGATATAGGCTTCAAGATATCCCTGGTATTCGTGGTCATCGCTTTTGCGGATTACGCCTTCCAGAAGTGGAAGTTCCACGAGGATATGAAGATGACCAAGCAGGAGGTCAAGGAGGAGTATAAATCCACCGAAGGTGATCCCCAGATAAAAGGCAAGATAAAGCAGAGGATGATGGAGGCCAGCAGGCGCAGGATGATGCGGGATCTGCCCAAGGCGGATGTGGTCATCACAAACCCCACCCATTATGCGGTGGCCCTGCAGTATGACAAGGAGATAGCTGAGGCCCCCTTCATGGTGGCAAAGGGCGCCGACTATATGGCGCAGAAGATAAAGGATGCCGCAGGAGAATACGGCATCGAGATAGTGGAGAACAAGCCCCTGGCCAGGTCCCTTTATGCGAACGTGGAGATAGGGGAGGAAATACCCGAGGAGCTTTACGTGGCCGTGGCCGAGGTCCTCGCCATAGTATACAGAAATACGGGAAGGATCTAACAGGCGCAAAACGAAAACAAGCGACGCAAAGCTATACCGTAAGGAAAGGAGGGTGAGCCATGATAAAGAAGATGCTTAAGGGCGATTTCGTGGTAGCATTTTATGTGCTGGCCGCTTTTGTCATGCTCATCGTCCCCATCCCCAGCTGGCTTCTGGACATACTCCTGGCCATTAACATGTCCGTGGCCTTTTCCGTGCTCTTTTCGGCCATGTTCTCCAGGGAACCACTGGATATGAGCTTTTATCCCACGATGCTGCTCTTTACGACGCTGTTCCGTATAGCGCTCAACGTTTCCTCTACCCGTCTGATCCTGACGACCGGAAGCCCCGGAAACGTGGTGGAGACCTTCGGTAATTTCGTGGGCGGCGGCGACCTGGTCATAGGCGTCATCGTCTTTGCCATACTTCTGATAGTGCAGTTCATGGTCATAAACAAGGGCTCCGAACGTGTGGCCGAGGTCACGGCGAGATTCACCCTGGACGCCATGCCCGGTAAGCAGATGGCTATAGATGCGGACCTTAACACCGGCGCCATAGACGATGCGGAGGCAAAAAGGCGCAGGGATAAGATACAGGAAGAGGCAAGCTTCTTCGGTTCCATGGACGGTGCCGTGAAATACGTAAAGGGAGATGCTACCGCAGGTCTTCTCATATCGGCGGTCAACTTCGTGGGCGGCATACTCATGGGTATGTTCCGCCTTAATCTGGATTTTGCGGGAGCTCTGGACAGATACTCTATCCTGACCATAGGAGACGGCCTGGTCAGTGCCATCCCGTCCCTGCTGATCTCGCTGGCCACCGGCGTTCTGGTGACCAAGGGTTCCAAGGAGGCGGACTTCGGAAACGTACTCTTAAAGCAGATCTTCGGTCTGCCCAAGGCCCTCTATGTTGTGGGAGCCACACTTACTTTCCTTGGCGTGTTCACTCCTTTGCAGTGGTTCATCTTCATACCACTGGGCGTGATCTTCATCATGACGGGAAGAAAGATGGAGACGGCCATGGCCGCGGGATCCGTTGAGGAACAGGTGGAAGCCGAGGAGGTGGCAGAGGCCGAGGAGATAAGAAAGCCGGAGAACGTGACCTCGCTTTTGTCCGTGGACCCCATAGAGCTGGAATTCGGTTACGGCATCATTCCCCTTGCGGATGCAAACCAGGGCGGTGACCTTCTGGACCGCGTGGTCATGATAAGACGCCAGATCGCGCTGGAGCTTGGTACCGTGGTGCCTATCATCCGTCTGCGTGATAACATACAGCTGAACCCGAACCAGTATATCATCAAGATCAAGGGCATACAGACTGCCGAAGGCGAGATAATGTTCGACCATTATCTGGCCATGGATCCCGGATATGTTGAGGAAGAGGTCATAGGCATACCCACTACCGAACCGGCCTTTAAGCTGAAGGCCCAGTGGATCAGCGAGGGCCAGAGAGAGAGGGCGGAATCTGCAGGTTATACTGTGGTTGATCCTCCTTCCATCATAGCCACACACCTGACAGAGGTCATCAAGCAGCACATTGCCGAACTACTCACCAGACAGGATGTGCAGTCCCTGGTGGACAACTTAAAGGAGAGCAATCCTTCCATCGTAGAGGAACTGGTGCCGAAGCTTTTAGGCCTCGGCGAGATACAGAAGGTGCTTCAGAACCTGCTGAACGAAGGCATTTCCATAAGGGATCTGCTGACCATCTTCGAATCCCTTGCGGATCACGCCACCGCCACCAGGGATACGGACCTGCTCACGGAATATGTGCGGCAGTCCCTTAAGAGGGCTATCTCCAATAAGTATTTCGCAGGTGAGACCACGGTGAACGTACTGACACTTGACCCGAAGCTTGAGCAGGATATAATGGCATCAGTGAAGCAGAGCGAGCAGGGAGCATATATCACCCTGGATCCCGAGCGGATCAGGAAGATGATAGATAACTTAAGGGATGAGCTTTCAAAGCTTAATGAACTGGGGGCAAGTCCCATCGTGCTCACCAGTCCCATCGTCCGCATGTACTTCAGGCGGCTGGTGGAGGATTATTTCAGGGATCTGGTGGTAGTAAGCTATAATGAGGTGGAATCCGACGTTGAACTTCAGAGCGTCGGGATGGTAACGGCATGATAATCAAAAAATTTACGGCAAAAACCGAAGAAGAGGCATTCTCCCAGGCGAAAGCGGAGCTTGGGGAGGGCGTAAGCATCATCCACTCCAGGAATGTTAAGCCGAAAGGTCTTTTCTCCTTCCTGCGGCGCATGCAGGTGGAGATAACCGTGGCCATGGAGGAGGAGATGGACAGGGGGGAGAGCGTAGCCAGGGAGACCATCGCAAAGGTGGACCAGTTGAGGCAGAAGGAAGAAAAGGAAAGCGCCCCGGAGCCTGCTGAGAGCACCAGACTCAGCGAGACCCATGTGGAGGAAAAGCTGGACAACATCCAGAGTCTTCTC
>JAFWWB010000060.1 GCA_017518185.1 Lachnospiraceae bacterium | reverse complement strand
GGACTTAATGAGTGCGAGCCGAAGGCGAAGCACGAATTTAGTCCGAACTTACCTGCCGAGCTTAACGAGGACGAGCCTCAGGCGAAGTACGAGTTTAGCGACGTCAGGTAAATAAGACTTAATGAGTGCGAGCCGAAGGCGAAGCACGAATTTAGTCCGAACTTACCTGCCGAGCTTAACGAGGACGAGCCTCAGGCGAAGTACGAGTTTAGCGACGTCAGGTAAGTAATGATGACAGATTCTACTCCGAGGACGCAGAATTGCTTTCTATGCGAGACTGTATTTTGCCGTTGGTGCTTAGCGAGCGTGGTCTGACGCCCCGGGTTATCAAGGCGGCAGACCTGCTATGCGAGCTTAGCACCGTTACGAGCAAAATCCAAGCGGAAGCGTGTCGAGCAATGAAAGCATTCTGCGGCCGAGTAGTTGAATAATTCATATCAGGAGGAATTAATCATGGCAAGAAGACGTATAATTGCCGGAAACTGGAAGATGAACAAGACTCCCAGCGAGGCAGTGGCTCTGTGTGCAGAGCTCAAGGATCTTGTAAAGAATGACGATGTTGACGTGGTATACTGTGTACCCGCCATCGATATCGTACCCGTTGCAGAAGCCGTAAAGGGCAGTAACGTACATGTAGGCGCCGAGAACTTCTACATTGAGGACAAGGGAGCTTTCACGGGAGAGATCTCCGCGCCCATGCTCAAGGATGCAGGCGTTGAGTACATCATCATCGGCCATTCCGAGAGAAGAGACATCTTCAGCGAGAACGATGTTCTCATCAACGCAAAGGTTAAGAAGGCATTTGCTTCAGGTTTAAAGCCTATCCTCTGCTGCGGCGAGAGCCTTGCGCTCCGTAAGGCAGGCACCTATAAGGAGTGGATCGCACGTCAGATCAAGTGGGATCTTACCGATGTTACCGCTGATCAGGTCAAAGGACTTGTTATCGCTTACGAGCCCATCTGGGCTATAGGCACCGGTGAGACCGCTACCGCCGATCAGGCTCAGGAGGTCTGCGGAATGATCCGCGAGATCATAAAGGAGCTTTATGATGCTGCTGCCGCAGAGGCTGTACGTATCCAGTACGGCGGCTCCATGAACGCCGGAAATGCTGCAGAGCTGCTTTCCAAGCCGGACATCGACGGCGGACTTATCGGCGGAGCAAGCCTTAAGGCAGATTTCGGACAGATAGTTAACGCTTGAGGACGGCTGCGGGAGAGAGCTTACTGCATAAAAGAAAAAAAGATATGTCTGACCAAAAGCGGTTCCTTCCCGGGAACCGCTTTTATTGTATAAACCTACTGACATAAGTGCCTGAAGGTGATATAATAAATTGATTTTTTGCCCTGTGGAGGCATCTTTGGGCTGCACAACAGTGACTGCCGCGGCCGGGATGCGTTTTATGTTTGCTCGATCTGGGAGAGTGCTTATGGAACGGATACTTTTGGTGGATGATGATGAAATGAACCGCATGGTCAGCGAGATGGTGCTACTCGAATTCGGCTATGACGTGGATACTGCCTCCAGCGGAGGAGAGTGCTTCGAAAAGCTGAAGGAAAAGGACTGTGACCTGCTGCTCCTCGATATAGATATGGATGACATGAGCGGTCTGGAGGTGCTGGAAAAGCTGAGGGAGGATCCGAAGTATTTAGATCTACGGACCATATTCCTTACGGCATCTTCCCAGACCGGAGACATGACGGAAGCCATCCGTCTCGGAGCTCTTGATTTTATAAGGAAACCGGCTCTGCCCGAGGATCTGATAAGCTCGGTGAGACAGGCCTTCCAGGCAAGGCGTAAGGAGATCATCCTTGCTGTGGATGACGAGCAGATGAACCTCATAGCCACCAAGGAGCTCTTCGGGATAAGATATGACGTGCGGAGCGCCACCTCCGGAAGCGCGGCGCTTGAGATGATAGATAAGGAGCCGCCTGATCTGGTGCTGCTGGATCTGCATATGCCCGGTATGGATGGCCTTGAGGTGCTGCGGCGCATTCACGAAAAGGAAGGAATGGAGAATCTGCCTGTTGTCTTCCTTACGGCAGATGACGATGAGGATACGGAGGCAGAGCTCTTTAAGGCCGGAGCCACCGATTATATAGTGAAGCCATTCGTGTTACAGGTGGCCATGCAGAGGATAAGGAGGCTCCTGGAGCTTAAGCACCTTCAGGATTCCCTTCAGGATGAGGTGAACCGTAAGACCGAAGCTTTAAGCGAGAGTAACAGAAAGATCAGAAATCTTTCGGAACAGGTGATATTCGCCCTTGCCGGGGCTATAGATGCCAAGGATTCCTATACTAACGGCCATTCCAACAGAGTGGCGGATTACGCCAGGGAGATAGCCAAAAGGATGGGCAAGAATAAGGAGGAGCAGAATGAGATATACAATATCGCGATGCTCCATGATGTGGGAAAGATCGGTATTCCCGGATCCATTATCAATAAACCCGGAAAGCTGAATGAAGAAGAGTTTACCGTTATACGCAGTCATACCATAAAAGGGGCGGAGATACTGAGGACCATATCCGAGATGCCTTCCCTTTCCATAGGTGCAAGATGGCATCATGAGCGTTACGACGGCAAAGGTTATCCCGACGGTAAAGCAGGGGACGATATCCCCGAGATCGCAAGGATCATCTGCGTGGCGGACTGCTACGATGCAATGAGCTCCGACAGAAGCTACAGGAAGTGTCTCCCCCAGCGCATAGTCAGGGAAGAGATCGAAAAGGGCAAGGGGACACAGTTCGATCCCCGTATCGCAGATATCATGCTGCAGATGATAGATGACGATAAGGAATACCGTCTGAAGGGAAGCCATGATGGAGACTGAAAAGGATATTTTTCTCGAAAATGACGTAAAAGTACTGACCACTGTCACAAAGATAATGCGCTGGATGTGGGTTGTATTCCCTGCTGTTCTGATGGGAAATCTCATCGGGGTCTTTCAGATAGATTATCTTTCTCTTTTGGTCCTGGGAGCAGCATCCACCCTGATCCTCTTTCTGCCGACAGCTGCGGAAAAGCTGGGAGCCTCGATAAGGCTCCGCAGATACTTATGCGTTCTGGGCATGGGCTCTGTGGTGGCTATGCTGGCTACAAATCCTGATATAGGCATTTATCTGACCTACGGTCTCGCCATGACCATGAGTCTCCTTTTTTTTGACCACATCTTCACGCTGAACATTTCTATCGTAAGCTATATCCTCATTGTGCTTTCCCTCTATGCGAGATCCTTCGGAGCCAATCACGGAGAATATGACACTCCCTTTATGTGGTGGGTCTCCAGAAGCCTGGGCTTCCTCATAGAAAGCATACTGATGTCTTCGGTGTGCATAGTGATCGCAAAGGTTTCCCATTATATGCTTAAGAACCTGGATACGGCCAGACGAGAGGCAAAACTGGCTGAAGAGCTTGCAAAGCATTCGGATGAACTGAAGGCGGCAAGGGATGAGGCCGAGAGGGCCAGACTTGAGGCGGAGCAGGCCAATCTGGCCAAGAGTGAGTTCCTTACCAACATGTCTCACGAGATTCGCACCCCGCTTAATGCCGTACTGGGCATGAGCGAGCTCATAGTAAAAGAGAGCGGTGAGGATAAGATAAAGGAATATGCGGGGCATATTGACAGAGCAGGACATACCCTGCTGTCCATGGTCAATAATATCATGGATTTTTCCAGTGCCGAGGAGGGGGCTATAAGTCTTTCGGAGGAGACATACCGTCTCGGAAGCTTCCTGGAAGAGATCGAGGAAGCGGGACGCCGTATGGCGCTGGAAAAGGGGCTGGAATTTTATATGTCGGTACAGGAGGGGCTGCCGGATGAACTCTGCGGTGACAGGCGGAGGTTTTGGCAGGTGGTGATGAATGTCATCAACAATGCCGTAAAATACACGGAAAAAGGTGAAGTTGCCGTTACCGTGGAACAGAAAGAGCGCAGGGATGATAAGGCAGTGCTGAGGATAGCCGTAAAGGACACGGGCATAGGCATAAGGAATGAGGATCTCAAGCACCTTTTTCGGGGCTTTGAACGCCTTGATACAATTAATAACAGGAGCATACAGGGAGGCGGCCTCGGGCTGGCCATATCCCGGCATCTGCTTGACCGCATGAATGGCAGCATAGAGGTGAGCAGCGAATACGGCACCGGAAGTGAATTTGTCATCATGATACCACAGAAGATAAAGGGCAGCGCCGTGCTGGAGCTTGTACGCATAAATGAACAATCCGGGGGAGAAGGACAGCCGGCGGCGGAAGAAAGCACCGGAGAGGACAGACCGGAGTTAAATGCGGCGGATAAAATGGAAAAGCCCCGTCCGAGCTTTGAGTTTTCGATCGTGACTCTTCTTATGATGGCGTTCGGAATACTGCTCAATCTGGGCGGACGTCTTCTTTCGGAACACTTTGCGCTCCCCCTGTGGCTGGATGCGGTGGGGACCTTCCTGGTGGCTATACAGTGCGGGCCCTTGGCGGCAGCGATAACAGGCGGGACCCTTAATTTTGTCATGGGCTTCTCGGATCATGCCAGCTTTGCCTATGCTCTTGTAAATATGGGGATAGGTCTCTGCGTAGGTCTGCTTTATCCGAGGAACAAAAAGAAGGATGCTTTCCTGGTAATCTCGTCGGCAGTGCTCTCCGGCCTTGTGGCAGTGCTGTTGAGTACGCCGCTCAACATGATCTTTTATGAAGGATATACCGGGAACCGATGGGGCGACAGTCTTATGGACATGCTCTCACAGCATATCAATATCAGGATACTCTGCAGCTTTCTGGGAGAAGCCTTCGTGGATATGCCGGATAAGACATTGAGTCTTGTGCTCTCCCTTATAATGATAAGAGCCATGCATCTCTTCAAAAAAAGAAATGCAAAGCATGCGCGTACGGCAGGCACGGTGGCACTGATACCGGTGATGCTTGCAGGCTTTGCGGCTTCTTCCCTGTATGCAGGAGCGGCTGATTTCAATGCGGAATACGAGGCCAGCTTTTATGACACGGCCGATGGTCTGGCTGCCATGGAGATAAATGCCATAGCCCAGACAGCCGACGGATATATCTGGGCCGGGACTTATTCCGGTATCTACCGCTATGACGGATCCCGTTTTGAAGCGGTGAACATTGACGAGTGCATAAGAAATGCCATGGTCTTCTTTGTAGACAGACGCTGCCGGCTCTGGATAGGCACCAATGACAGCGGGGCTGCCTGCTACAACGTGGTGAGAGGGGAGATAGAGTTCTTCTCTGAAGCTGACGGCCTGCCCGGGAATTCCATACGTTCCATCTGCGAGGACAGCTATGGGAATATCTACGTGGGTACCGCTGCCGGACTCTGTATGATATCTTCTGACGGCGAAGTAACGGACTATGAGCATTTCAGTGAGATAAACTATATCAGGACCGTTACGGCCGGTGAAAACGGCATTGTGGCCGGAGTTACCAACAGCGGTACACTCTTTTTCCTGAAGGACGGGAAGCTTCTTTACAGCGAGGAGTATCCCGGGGGGGGCGGTATATATTATTCATCCCTGACCCACGGCGAAAAAAATGAGTTTCTGGTGGGTACCTCCTCCGGAGTCATGGAGAAGGTAAGCTTTTCAAACGGGGAATGCAGGCATCTGAGCACTCTCAAGAGCGGGAACATATCCTACTGCAACATGATACGCTATTATCCCAGGGAGGGCGGCTTCTTTATCTGTGACGAGAACGGCTGCGGTTTCATGTCCGATGACGGAGAGTTTACGGATATGACCAGGAATGGCTTTGAAAACTCCGTTTCCGATGTGCTCAGGGACTATCAGGGCAATATCTGGTTTGTTTCCAACAAACAGGGCATCATAAAATTCTCCCACAATCCTTTTACGGATGTCTTCAAAAAAGCAGGGCTGGAGAGCAGTGTGGTGAACGCACTGCTGCTGAACGGGGATGAGCTTTACGTGGGGATGGATGACGGTCTTGCCGTATTAGACAGCAGAAGCTATAAGAGGAAGCCGGATAAACTCTCGGAGCTGCTGACAGGGATAAGGGTTCGTAATATCACCGGAGACAGCAAAGGCAATATATGGATAAGCACCTACGGCGCCCAGGGGCTTGTGGAACTGAAGTCTACGGGAGAGATTGTCTGCTTTAACGAAGAAACAGCTTCCACTCTGGGGGGACGTTTCAGGATGACCATTGAACTTCCGGACGGCAGCATACTGTCCGCCAGCAATGTGGGTCTGAATTATATAGAGGACGGCAGGGTGACAGCCACCATCGGGGAAGGGGACGGCCTCAGGACTCCCCAGATACTCTGCATGATCGCTACTCCGGAGGGAGAGGTGTTGGCCGGCTCTGACGGAGACGGCATCTATGTGATAAAGGACAGGAAGATCACTGGCCATATAGGCATTGATGAGGGTCTTGAGACCCTTGTGGTATTGAGGATGATCCCTTACAGGGACGGATATTTCTATGTCACCAGCAATGCCATCTATTACGATGACGGACAGGGAATAACCAGGCTGGACAGCTTCCCCTACAGCAATAACTATGATATCTACATAACAGGAGACGGTAAGGCCTGGGTAAGCTCCAGCGCCGGTATATACATAACCGACGCCGACAGCCTGGCTGACAATCAGGTGACTAATTATACGCTTTTGAACCGGAGCCGCGGTTTTTCCACTTCGCTTACAGCCAATGCCTGGACCGCAGTGGACGGGGACAGGCTGCTGTTATGCTGTAATGACGGCGTCAGGATGGTTTCCACCGGTGATATCAATTCCCGCGGGGAACCCTATCAGATAAGGGTCAGCTCCGTGATCTGTGACGGTACCGCATACAGCGACAGTGACGGAAGATATCTTATACCGGCAGGCACAAGGAGGCTTCAGATACAGGCTTCTGTGCTGAATTACTCGCTTTCCAATCCACTGGTGCATATCTATCTGGACGGGATGGATGACGAAGGTCTCATTGTGCACCAGAATGAATTGGTGCCGGTGGTCTATACCAACCTGCCTCACGGAGAGTACAACCTCCACCTCTGTATACTTGATGAGACCAACGGAGAGGTCATAAGGGAGGAGGTATTCCCGCTGGTCAAGGATGCGCAGCTCTTTGAGACCAGGCCCTTCAAGATATACCTCTTTGCAGTGATAATGATATTCATCGGCTTTATGGCATGGCTTGTGGCCAAGCTCGGCAACATGGCCATAATCAACAGGCAGTATGAGGAGATACGTGATGCAAGGGATGCGGCGGAACAGGCAAACAGGGCCAAGAGCGACTTTCTTGCCAATATATCCCACGAGATCAGAAACCCCATCAACGCCGTCATAGGCATGGACGAGCTCATACTGAAGGAAACGGACAGCGAACGTGTAAGAAGCTATGCGGAGCATATAGACAGGGCGAGCCACACCCTGCTCTCTCTTATAAACGATATCCTGGATTTTTCAAAGATAGAGGCCGGACATCTGGAACTGGACGAGGCGGATTATTCCATGGGAAGCCTTTTGAACGAGGTCTGCTCAATGATGGAGTTCAATGCCGTTAAGAAGGGGCTGGTGTTTAAGGTTGACGCGGATCCGAATCTTCCTGACAGACTATGGGGGGACGAGAAACGCATCAAGCAGCTCATGATGAACCTGCTGTCCAACGCCATAAAGTATACCAGGGAGGGCAGTGTCTCCCTGCGGATCGCAGCCGACGGAAGGGACGGTGACATACTGAGCCTCAGGGTGGACGTAAAGGATACCGGCATAGGCATAAGGAAAGAAGACATGCATAAGCTCTTCAAGAGCTTTGAACGGCTGGATACACAGAAGAACAAGGCCATACAGGGAACGGGCCTGGGGCTGTCCATCACAAAGCGCATCGTCCAGGCCATGGGCGGAGAACTGGAGGTGGAGAGCGAATACGGAAAGGGCAGCTGTTTTACCCTGTTCTTCACACAGAGAGTCATGGCGGAAAAAACCATGGGAGATTACCATGATTATAATGAGGTCGGCCTGATCGATGAAAATATGGAGATCTCCGCAGCTGGCGCCCATGTCCTGGTGGTGGATGATACCGAGATGAACCTGATACTCTTTGAAGAGAGACTCAGGGATACGGGCATCAAAGTGTCGAAGGCTTCCAGCGGGGAGGAATGCCTTGCTGCCGTCAGGAAGGAACGCTTTGACGTTATCTTCCTGGATCATTTCATGCCTAAGATGAACGGCCTTGAGACCTTCGAGCGCCTTAAGGCCATGGGAGACGAGAATCTGTCCAAGGATGCGCCTGTGATCGCGTTGACGGCCAATGCCATAGCAGGCTCCAGGGAGATGTACCTGAGCAGGGGCTTTACCGATTATCTCAGCAAGCCGGTGGAATACAGGGAGCTCATAGCCACTCTTGAAAAATATATCACCGTAGAAGAAAAGGCTGCCGGTGATGCGGAGCAGGAGAGCGGACAGTCTGAAGAAGCTGCTGAAGAAAGCCCGGATACCGGAGAAAAGCTGATAGATAAGGATGAAGGCCTGCGTTATGCTTCGGGCAAAGAAGCCTTTTTCAAAAAGCTCCTGGGTATGTACTGTGATCAGAAGGATGAAAAGAAGTCCGAGATGGACCGCGTATTTGCCGAAGAGAACATAGATGAGTATGTGATCATGGTACATGCCCTGAAGAGCAATTCGAAGATGATAGGGGCGAAGGGACTCTCCGAGGCGGCGCTGGAGCTGGAACTGGCCGGTAAGGCAGGAAACTGGGATAAGATAAAGGAAGGCCACGGCGCGCTGATGAAGCTCTATGACAGGGTTGTGGAGGAAGGAAAGACAATGCTGTAACAAAGGCTTGAATTTTTGAAGCTGAGTGTTTATCATACAGATTGAATACCCAAAGGAGGAACGAACATGAAAGCGTACAGCGAGATGAGCAAAGAGGAGCTTAAGGCAGAGCTTGACGGACTGGAAAAAGAGTATGAAAAGTATCTTGCCATGAACCTTCATCTGGATATGAGCAGGGGCAAGCCCTGCAAGGAGCAGCTGGACATATCCATGGGGATGATGGACGTGCTGAATTCCAAAGTGGATCTCCGCTGCGAAGACGGCACCGACTGCCGGAATTACGGCTGCCTTGACGGTATACCCGAGGCAAAGCAGCTGATGGGTGATATGATGGAAAATCATCCCGACAACATTATCATTTACGGCAACTCTTCACTGAACGTGATGTATGATACCGTTGCCCGCGCCATGACCCACGGTATCATGGGAAACACCCCCTGGTGCAGGCTGGACAAGGTGAAGTTCCTCTGCCCGGTTCCCGGCTATGACAGGCATTTTGCCATAACCGAGTATTTCGGCATAGAGATGATACCCGTGCCCATGAGTCCTGAAGGCCCCGATATGGATATGGTAGAGAAGCTGGTGGCCGAGGACGATGCCATCAAGGGAATATGGTGCGTGCCCAAGTATTCGAATCCCCAGGGTTATTCCTATTCGGATGCCACGGTGAGACGTTTCGCAAGGCTTAAGCCCAAGGCTACCGATTTCCGTATCTTCTGGGACAATGCCTACGGCATCCATCATCTTTATGATGACGATCAGGATTATCTTGTGGAGATACTCGCAGAGTGCAAGAGGGCCGGCAATCCCGATATCGTATACAAGTTTGCTTCAACTTCAAAGATCACCTTCCCGGGGAGCGGCATAGCTGCCCTTGCAACTTCGCTGAACAATCTTGAGGATATAAAGAAGCAGCTTAAGAACCAGACCATAGGACATGACAAGGTGAACCAGCTCAGACACGTAAGGTTCTTTAAGGATATACACGGCATGACCGAGCATATGAAAAAGCATGCCGATATAATAAGACCCAAATTCGAGATGGTGGAGCAGATGCTGGAGGAAGGGCTCTCAGGACTCGGGATTGGCGAGTGGACCAAGCCTAAGGGCGGATATTTCATCAGCTTTGACTCTCTCGAGGGCTGCGCCAAGGAGATAGTAGGCAAGGCTAAGAAGGCAGGCGTGGTAATGACTGGCGCAGGAGCTACCTGGCCTTACGGAAAGGATCCCAAAGATTCAAACATCCGTATCGCGCCTACCCTTCCTCCCGTTAATGAGCTTAAGACGGCAACGGAGCTGTTTGTGCTGTGTGTTAAGCTGGTAAGCGCTCAGAAGCTTCTGGAGGGCTGATGGAAAAAGTCTTAAGGCCGGGCGTGCCTATGGAGATAGTGGGGCGCAAGTACAGTCTGGATGATCCTGAGGCTCAGGAGAAGAAGATGGTGAGTTCCGTCTATGACATCATAGATGACAGCCACATCGTGATCACCAACCCGATGATCAAGACCAGACTGGTACCCCTGCATGCAAAGGAGAGGTATAACGCCTTCTTCTTTTCTAACAAGATCTATAATGCGCCCATAGAGATCGAAAAAAGCTATGCCGAGGGTAATTTCCGGCTTGTGAAGGCAGCCATAACCGGTTCAGTGATGAAATTCGAACGCCGGGCTTTCTTCAGGCTGGAGACCTCCATACCCGTCAGATATCTGGTGCTCACGGCAGAGAATGCCGCGGATTTCCAGGAGGCAACAAAGAACGGCACTCTGCTTACGATGAGGGGCTTTGAGAACGGGACTACCCTGGACATCAGCGGAGGCGGCGTCCGTTTCCGCTCGGAAAAGGAGATAGCTGTCGGCGCAATGGTCATAACCCATCTGGTAGCTGTTACCAATACCGGGGCAAAAAAGAATTATATCTTTCTGGGCAAGCACATAAGAACAGGGCTATTGAACGGCCAGAGAGGCATTTATGATCACAGGATGCAGTTCGTGGATATGAAACAGGAGGCCAGGGAAGAGTTCGTGCACTTCATTTTTGAATGCGAGAGGGAAAAGCTGAAGAAGATGAGCGGCATGGACGGATTCAGGAAGTGAACGGGAGTATCTGAGCACTAAATGACCACAATATATTGTGCTTTTTCTTGAAAAAATTGTGTTTTTCTCTTGCAAAAGCCGATAAATAGTGATATTGTAGTAGCTGGCGATGAGAAAACGCCGCAGATACAATATTTTGAGAGGAGAGTAAAGATGAATAAGGCAGAATTAATTGAAGCTATGGCCAAGTCAGCAAAGATCGAGAAGAGCGCTGCTGAGAAAGGTCTTAACGCTTTCATCGATGTTGTGAAGGCTGAGCTGGCTAACAAGAAGGGTGACAGAAAGGTTACTCTTGTTGGCTTCGGTACCTTCGAGGTTGCTGAGAGAAAGGCACGCACCGGACGTAATCCTCTGACCGGAGAGACCATCAAGATCAAGGCTTCCAAGTCTCCTAAGTTCAAGGCCGGCAAGGCTCTTAAGGATGCAGTGAACGGAGCAAAGAAGAAATAATTTAAAAATGTTTCCGAAGAAGGGGCTTTCGAAAGAAAGCTCCTTTTTTTATTCAATAGAGTTAAATCATATAAAGAATTCACAGAATTTTCACTTTTTCATGCGGCTGATGTGTGGTAAAATATTATTGTTAGTAGCCGATTTTTTGCGGAAATGGAGGATTTATGCTGAAATACAGTATCGGTGATCATGTAATGTACGGTATGTCAGGGGCCTGCGAGATAGTAGAGATAGGCACTCTTGAATTTGCCGGACCCGAAAAGGTTTACTACTCATTGAAGCCGGTTTACGACGAAAGGGATACCATATATGTCCCTGTTGCCAAAGAAGACGAGATAGCGAGAAAGGTAGTTGGCAAAAAAGAGGCTCAGAAGACTGTAAAAGAGATAAGGGAGGGCAGTATAGAGGGAGACCTGCCCGACCGGGATACCTGCAGCACCATCCTTCAGGAGGCTGACGGACTGGAGGTGGCCAATCTTATAAGGCATCTCCGGCTTTTACGCAGCCAGAACAAGAGGAATCATAAGGGGCTGAATATCGCCGATGCAAAGCTTCTGACCTACGCCGAAAGGATAGTCACCAGCGAGCTGGCTGTTGCACTGACCTTGAGCATGGAGGATGCCTTCTCCATGCTGAACGAAGCGCTGGGTTGAGATCGGATAATGAAAATGTGAGTTTTAAGAAAGGGGTCATAGGATCCCTTTTCTTTTGAAAACAGCCTTTTTTCCGGAGGGATACAGATGGACAAGATGAAAAGGATGGAAGAACTCTGCAGCATACTTACCGAGGCTGCCAGGGCCTATTACGCTGAAGACAGGGAGATAATGCCCAATGTCACCTATGACAGGCTGTATGACGAATTAAAAGAACTGGAGGAGGAGACCGGAACGGTACTGGCCGGCAGCCCTACAAGGGAGGTTGGTTATGAGGCTGTTGATTTCCTGCCCAAAGAAAAGCACGATTCACCCATGCTTTCACTGGCCAAGACCAAGAGCAGGGAAGAGCTTAGATCCTGGCTCTCAGGACGGGAAGGCCTGCTCTCCTGGAAAGAGGACGGACTTACAGTGGTGCTCACATATGAGAACGGCGAACTGGCAAAGTGCGTAACCAGGGGAAACGGGGAAGTTGGCGAGGTGGTGACAGCCAATGCAAAGACCTTCAAAAACCTTCCTCTTAAGATAAGCTTCAAGGGTAAGCTTGTGCTCAGGGGGGAAGCTGTCATAGGCTATAAGGATTTCGAGGCCATCAATGCCGCAATGCCCGAGGAGGGAGCAGCATATAAAAATCCCAGAAATCTCTGCAGCGGGTCGGTGAGACAGCTGGACAGCGCCGTTACTGCAAAAAGGAGCGTACAGGTGATCATCTTCCAGCTGGTGAGCGCCGAAGGCACTGAGCTTTCCTCTTCCATGGAAAAGCGTTTTGAATTCCTTAAGGGATTGGGCTTTACGGTGGTGGAATATGAAAGGGTAACGCCGGATACAGTGATAGAAGCCGTCGGGCGTTTTGAAAAGAAGGTGGATAAGAACGACATCCCTTCTGACGGACTGGTATTGTCCTTTGATGACCTGGACTATGCTGAGTCCCTTGGAAGGACGCAGAAGTTTCCCCGGGGGGCAATAGCCTTCAAGTGGGCGGACGAGATGGCGGAGACTACGCTGAAATACGTGGAATGGGACACATCCAGGACAGGGCTGATCAATCCCGTGGCGGTCTTTGAAAGCGTAGAGCTGGAGGGTACCAGCGTTTCCAGGGCCAGCGTTCACAATATAAGCATCATAAAGCAGCTTAAGCTGGGAGTGGGTGACAGACTGCTGGTCTATAAGGCCAACATGATAATACCACAGATCTCCGAGAATCTGACAGGCAGCGGCAGCCTTGAGATACCAGATAAATGCCCGGTCTGCGGAGGCGAAGCGGCAATAGAGAAGGATGCTGATAGTGAGGTGCTGCGCTGTAAAAATCCGGAGTGTCCCGCCAAGAAGCTGAAGAGCTTTGTACATTTCACCGAAAGGGATGCAATGAACATAGAGGGGCTTTCGGAGATGACCATCGAAAAGCTCATAGCAGCCGGACTTATCCACCGCTTTTCGGATATCTACAGGCTCTCTGAGCACAGGGAGGTAATGGCCGGTCTGGAGGGCATGGGAACAAGGTCGGCTGACAAGCTGCTGGCTGCAGTGGATAAGAGCAGGGAAGTGAGCCCCGACCGCTTTATCCATGCGCTGGGCATACCCGGTGTGGGGCTTGCAAATGCCAGGAACATATCCTTAAGCTTTGATCAGAGTATAGAAAAGATAATGAACGCCGGCGCGGAAGAACTTGCAGCCGTAGACGGTGTGGGACCGGTGATGGCAAAGGCCGTATCCGAATATATGGGGGCGCCCGGCAACAGGGAAGAGATAGAGCGCATGCTTCCTGAACTGAAGTTTACACTGCTGTCTGTGGCATCGGATACAGAGCTTTCGGGAAAGACCTTCGTGGTGACGGGAAGCCTGGATCATTTTGCCAGCCGTAATGAACTGAAAGCACTCATCGAGAGCCGGGGAGGCAAGGTATCAGGTTCCGTCAGTGCCAAAACGGAATGTCTTATAAATAACGACAGCGCATCGGCCTCCGCAAAGAACAAGAGTGCCGCTGCGCTGGGGATCCCGGTGCTTACCGAGGATGAGTTTCTGGAAAAGTATCAGCTGCCTATGTCATAAGGTGTCACCTGATATACGTAGTAATTCAGCCAGTTGCTGTAGAGCATGTTGCAGTGTGACCTCCACTGGAGCGCCGGCTTCTGTTCAGGATCGTCGCCGGGGTAGTAGTTGAAGGGAATGTGTATGGGGAGGTTCTTTGACATATCTCTCTTGTATTCCTTGTCAAGAGTGTAGCGGTCGTATTCCGGATGTCCCATAAGGAAGATCTGCTTTCCGTCATTGGTCATGCAAAGCAGTATGCCTGCGGTATCGGATTCCGCCAGCACGGTAAGTCCTTCTTTGGAATGGACTTCCTCCGGGGATACCGTGGTATGTCTGGAGTGAGGGGCACAGAAAATATCATCAAAGCCCCTGACCAGAGGGTTGCGCCGATGCAGCACCCGGTGGTGGTAGATCCCGAAGAGCTTTTCCGGAAGAGCGATCTTCTGTATGCCGAAATGGTGGTAAAGAGCCGCCTGGGCCCCCCAGCATATATGCAGGGTGGAGGTGACATTGGTCACGGACCAGTCCATGATCTCTTTAAGCTCTTCCCAGTAATCCACTTCCTCAAAGGGCATCTGCTCAACGGGAGCGCCTGTGATGATGAGACCGTCATAGCGGTGGCTCTTTATATCATCGAAGGTGCTGTAGAAGCTGTTCAGATGGTTGAGCGAGGTGTTCTGTGACACATGGGAGGCTACCATGAGAAAACTCAGGTCCACCTGCAGCGGTGTATTTGAAAGGGCGCGCAGGAGCTGAAGCTCCGTTTCCTCCTTAAGGGGCATGAGATTCAGTATGCAGACCTTCAGAGGGCGTATGTCCTGGTGCATGGCCCGCTGCTCGTCCATTACGAAGATGTTTTCATTTTCAAGCTGTTCCTTTGCGGGAAGATCGTTTTTGACCCTAATAGGCATTTTTACAGGCTCCTTTTTCGTTAATGTGCATCAGTATATCACAATTGACATAAAAAGTCTTGAAATGAAACCAAAAAAATGAGAAAATATATTTCTATGATACGTGATTACCGACAGGCCTGTGCTGTTCTCGGGGTTAAACCTGGGGCGGAGAGGGATGAGATCAAGAGCGCATACAGGGAACTTGTGCGCCGGCTTCACCCGGATGCACATCCAGGACAGAATGAAACCACCAGAGACGCCATGGCGCTGGTGACGGAGGCTTATGCCTTTATAGAGGATTCGGAATTTACCGATCCGCAGGCTGTAAGGGCCAGGGCTGCGGCCCGCATAATAGGCGGCGGGGCCACAGGCGGCAGGACAGCCGCTGAACGCGACAGGGAGAGGAAGCGTTTCGAGGAAGCCTGCAGGCAGGAACGCCAGAAGCGTAAGGAGCAGCTTTCGGCCGAGCTTGAGCAGAAAAAGGGCGAACTGGCGCAGCGCAGGAAAGAAAAAGAGATATTGAACGAGATACGGATGATCAGGCTGGCCGCTGCCATAAGCGCGGCTTTGTCTTCGGAGGGGAAAAGTGGCAGTTGACTTAAATGACGGGCTTTACAGGATAAACCTGAATTTTCTGAAAAAAGAACGATACAGCGGCAGTTCGGACGGGATGCGCTTTATGCTCATGAAACATTCGGCTGAGGGGGAAGAGGACAGGCTGGAACTTGTGATCTGGCCGGAGCCGCTGTGCTTTGAAAAGACCGCCGATGAGGATAAACACAGCTATTTCTACAGCTTCGACAAAGAGGGACTTGATGCGGCGGTCGAAAAATTAAACGATATGTTTAAGGAGGGGGTATGAAAAGGAAAAATACGCTGAGAAAGAAGACGGCGCTGCTTTTGACCATATCACTGGGAGCTCTCGTTATCTTCTCCACGACCATAAGCTATATCTTTTATTCCAATGCGATAATCAGGGGAGCCCATGCGGATATCGATTCTGAACGCACAAGCTTTTTCGTTATCTTTGCCTGCGCGGAGGTGCTGGCAGCCATACTGCTCGTGATGGTCGGCATCTTCTTTATGGACATGTATATCATAAAGCCGGTAAAGAGGCTGACTGAAGCTATATCCTCCATCGAGTATCCCCGGGCTGAAGATTACGATGAGAGGGACAGCAAGCAGAGCCGTCTGGCGCTTAAGAATCTGGGTATCGATTCCGGTGACGAGATGGAGGAGCTGTACAGGGCTCTGCAGAAATTCCAGGTGGATACATCCGAATACCTGCTGGATATAAGGAAGGGCAGCTGGGAGGAAGAGCATGATACAATGACCATGCTGGATAACCGGGAAAAGTTCGAGAAGCGCAGCAAGGACGTGTATCCCTTTGTGGACATGCTCTATATAGCAAGCCTGGATATCGTGAACCTCCATGTGGTGAATGACAGGCTGGGTTCCGAAGCAGGAGACAGCATACTGACCAAGGTTGCAAGGGAGCTCAGGAGGATAACCTCCGAGAAGATACATACCTACCGTATCGTGGACGATCATTTCCTTATAGTGCTTACCGGCTACAATGAAGAGGATGCTACCTCCATCGTTACCAGATGGGTTGAGCGTGTGGGACGTTTGAACCGTGTGTCCGATAATTTCGAATGCCGTCTTGCCTGGGGCGGAGCCTACGGCGAAGGCGAGCTGGATGTGGAAGATATTTACAAGCATGCGGATACAGAGATGTACTGCAATGCCATCACGCTGAAGAAACAGCTGGGTAAAAAGGCCTGATGCGGATAGACAGTCTTGATAAGCTGGACAGGATAAACTTCTATACCAATATGCATTCCAACCTGGTAAAATGGTGGAATGTCAACATGGTAGATCCCGAAGCAGAGGAAAACGAAGAGCCGGAGTATGACCCGGAGGCAGCGGCAGAAGAACTTTTAAATGATGCGCTGGGCTCCGAGAGTGAAGTCGCGGCCTTTCCGAAGTCCGACCCCAGAGGTTACGGCTACGGGCTGGACGGATCGGATCTCTCCATACCGAATCCGGAGGACGTGTTCTCGGAGGAGAACGGGATGGATCCGGAGGCTGCTGCGGCGGCCATGGAGATATTTAACAGGCTGCAGGCTGAGGCTGCGGCGGACGAGGCTGCCAAGCAGGCAGAGATAGAGGCTGCCAAGATGGCTGCCGGCTGATAAAAAGAAACAGGTTACTGTCCGTTATGCGCCCCCCGGAGGGCGCATAAATTCGGATATGAGACAGTGTAAAGCTTATAAGGAAGATTTGCCTGACGGCAAATCTTTGAAGCGCCTCAAAGCCGGCGCGGGCTCCCCCGGGCTGAGCCCGGGGGCAGAAAAGGAAGATTTGCCTGACGGCAAATCTTTGAAGCGCCTCAAAGCCGGCGCGGGCTCCCCCGAGCATAGCTCGGGGGCAGAAATATGAAAACAGAGAACAGGCATCAGGACTCCGGCTCCTGCGGAGCTGCCTCATGCCGAATGATGCGGAGGAAATAATGCGGGAAGGAATTTACAGGCTGGGGATCGATATAGGATCCACAACCGTTAAGATAGCCATTCTGGACGAAGAGAATAATGTGCTGTTCGCCGATTATGAAAGACATTTTGCCAATATCAGGGAGTGTCTGAAGGGACTCCTGGAAAAAGCATACTCGGAACTGGGAGATATGACTATACGCCCCGTCATTACGGGAAGCGGCGGACTTACGCTGGCCAGGCACCTGAAGGTCATATTCGTTCAGGAGGTGCTGGCTGTCAGCACCGCCCTAAGGACTTTTGCTCCGAAGACCGATGTGGCCATCGAACTGGGCGGAGAAGATGCGAAGATCATCTATTTCGAGAATGGCACGGTGGAGCAGAGGATGAACGGCATCTGTGCCGGCGGCACCGGTTCCTTTATCGATCAGATGGCGGCACTCGTGCAGACCGATGCGGCCGGACTTAATGAATATGCAAAGGATTACCACTCGCTTTATACTATAGCGGCCCGCTGCGGCGTTTTTGCCAAGACGGATATCCAGCCGCTCATAAATGACGGCGCCACCAGAGAGGATCTGGCTGCTTCCATATTCCAGGCAGTTGTGAACCAGACCATCTCGGGACTGGCCTGCGGAAAGCCTATCAGAGGACATGTGGCTTTTCTCGGAGGGCCGCTTCATTTCCTTTCGGAGCTGAAAGCGGCGTTTATCAGGACTCTCAATCTCGATGATGAGCATATCATAAACACCGACAGATCCCATCTTTTTGCGGCAATGGGCAGTGCCCTCAATTCCACGGAGGAAGGCGAGTGCAGCCTTAAGGAAATGTGCGACAGACTGAATTCCGATATCCATATGGAGTTCGAGGTGGAGCGCATGGAGCCGCTGTTTGCCGATAAGGCGGCTTTTGACAGCTTCCTGGAAAGGCACGACAGGCACAAGGTAGAGACAGGGGATATATCTTCATATGAAGGAGAACTCTTCCTGGGAATAGATGCGGGCTCCACTACCACAAAGATGGCGCTCTGTGACAAAGACGGCAAGCTCCTGTATTCATTTTACAGCAACAATAACGGTTCTCCTCTGGAGACCGCGATACGCGCTTTTAAGGAGATAAGGGAAAAGCTTCCGGAAGGAGCGGTCATCTCCAGGGCCTGTTCCACGGGATACGGTGAACAGCTTATGAAGGCGGCCTTTATGCTGGATGACGGCCAGGTGGAGACCGTTGCGCACTATTACGCAGCTGCATTCTTTGATCCGGGAGTGGACTGTATACTGGATATCGGCGGCCAGGATATGAAGTGCATAAGGATAAAGAACCGTACCGTGGATTCAGTCATGCTGAACGAGGCCTGTTCTTCGGGCTGCGGTTCTTTTATCGAAACCTTTGCAAAGTCTCTCAGCTTCAAGGTGGAGGATTTCGCAAAGGAGGCACTTTTTGCGCCTCATCCCATAGACCTGGGCACGAGATGCACCGTGTTTATGAATTCCAAGGTGAAGCAGGCACAGAAGGAGGGGGCCAGCGTGGCGGATATCTCCGCGGGCCTCGCCTATTCCGTTATAAAGAACGCCCTGTTTAAGGTCATAAAGGTTTCGGATGCTTCAGAGCTCGGTAAGAACATAGTCGTGCAGGGTGGCACCTTCTATAACAACGCCGTGCTCAGGGCCTTCGAGAAGATCGCAGGCTGCGAGGCGGTACGCCCCGATATCGCCGGCATCATGGGGGCTTTCGGTGCAGCCCTTATTGCAAGGGAGCGATACAAAGAAGGAGAGAAGAGCAGCATGCTCTCCTTTGAGGAGATAGATAAGTTTGAATATACGACCAGCATGGCAAAGTGCAGGGGCTGCACCAATAACTGCCGTCTTACCATAAACAATTTCTCCGGCGGCCGCAGATATGTCTCCGGAAACCGCTGTGAGAGGGGACTGGGAAAGCCGAAGAATGCGAACAATATCCCCAATCTTTTCGAATACAAGCTCAAGCGCTTCTTTGACTATGAACCGCTGTCACCGGAAAAGGCTTACAGGGGCACTGTAGGCATACCCAGGGTACTGAATGTTTATGAAAATTATCCCTTCTGGGCGACTTTCTTTAAGGAACTTAACTTCAGGGTGATACTTTCACCCACCTCCACAAGGCAGATATACGAGCTGGGCATAGAATCCATCCCCAGCGAGTCGGAGTGCTATCCCGCAAAGCTTGCCCACGGCCACATACAGTGGCTCATCGAGCAGAAGCCGGATTTCATATTCTACCCCTGTCTTTTCTATGAGAGGAACGAGACCAAAGAGGCGAGCAATCATTATAACTGCCCCATAGTCACTTCGTATCCCGAGAATATCAAGAACAATGTTGAAGAGATAGGAAAGGGAGAGGTGGTATTCAGGCATCCTTTTATGTCCTTTGCCTCCGAGACTACGGTCAGGGATGCACTCATCGACGAATTCTGCGAGATCGACAGGAATCTTGTGGCACAGGCTGTGAGGACGGCATGGGCCGAGCTGGCTGCTGCCCATGAGGATATGCATAAGGCCGGTGAGGACGTGCTGAAGTATATGGAGGAGAACCACAGAAGAGGTATCGTGCTGGCAGGCCGTCCCTATCATGTGGATCCCGAGATCAACCACGGCATACCCGAGCTCATCAATTCCTATGATATCGCGGTGCTCACGGAGGATTCCGTTTCGCATCTGGGAAAGCCCGAGAGACCGCTCATCGTATCGGACCAGTGGATGTATCACTCCAGGCTTTATGCCGCGGCCAGCTTCGTCCGTACCCGTGACGACCTTGATCTTGTGCAGCTGAATTCCTTCGGCTGCGGTCTTGATGCCGTCACCACCGACCAGGTCAACGATATACTTTCGGGTTCCGATAAGATATATACCTGTCTGAAGATAGACGAGGTCAACAATCTCGGCGCTGCCAGGATAAGGATACGTTCGCTGATCGCCGCCCTTGAGGTCAAGGAGAAGCATCAGGAGGAGAGGACGATAACCCCCACAAGCTTTGAGAGGGCGCTGTTTACCGAGGAGATGCAGGAGGAGGGCTATACCATACTGGCGCCCCAGATGTCGCCTCTTCATTTTGACATGTTTGCCGCTGCCTTCAATTCCTGCGGCTATAACTTAAAGATACTTACCAACGACAACAAGCATTCCGTGGATGTGGGCCTTAAATACGTTAACAATGACGCCTGTTATCCTTCACTCTGTGTGGTGGGACAGCTCATGGAGGCCGTGCTCTCGGGTGAATATGATACAGATCATCTGGCGCTCATAATGACCCAGACCGGCGGCGGCTGCAGGGCTACGAATCACGTGGGCTTTATAAGAAGGGCACTGGAGAAGGCGGGCTATGGACATATACCGGTCATATCCCTCAATCTCAGCGGCTTTGAAGCAAATCCCGGCTTCAAGCTCAGCCTTAAGCTGGGGCTCAGGGTGCTCTATGCCTGCCTTTTCGGTGATATCTTCATGCGCTGCATATACAGGATGCGTCCCTATGAGCTTAAGGAGGGCTCCGTAGAGGAGGTCCATCAGAAATGGCTTAAGCGCTGCAATGAGTTCATAAGCTCAAAGAGCCCTTCCTTTGGTACATACAGGAAGATGTGCCGGCAGATGATAAAGGAATTTGACGAGATACCCATAAGGGAAGAACGCAAGCCCAGGGTCGGCATCGTGGGAGAGATACTGGTGAAGTTTGCGCCTACGGCCAATAACCATCTGGTGGATCTGCTGGAATCGGAGGGGGCTGAAGCAGTAGTGCCCGACCTTATCGATTTCATGTATTACTGCTTCTACAACCAGATCTATAAGGCAAAGCATCTGGGAATGAGCAGAAAGACGGCCAGAAATGCGAGACTGGGCATTAAGGGAATGGATATGGTGCGGTCGGTGTCCGTGGAAGCGTTTAAGAAGAGTAAGCATTTTGATCCGCCCACTTCCATATTCAAGCTTGTGGATTATGCAAAGGATATTGTTTCCATCGGAAACCAGACCGGCGAGGGCTGGTTCCTTACGGGGGAGATGCTCGAGCTTATACATTCGGGAGCACCCAATATCGTTTGTACCCAGCCTTTCGGCTGCCTGCCTAACCACGTGGTTGGCAAGGGCGTCATTAAGATGCTGAGGAAACACTACCCCGAGTCAAACATAGTTGCGATAGATTACGATCCGGGAGCCAGCGAGGTGAACCAGCTGAACCGTATCAAGCTGATGCTGAGTACGGCGAAGAACAATCACAAGGTATAGATCAAATTGACATGATCTTGTAGTTATGTTAACATAGTCGAGTTGTTTTTTGGATAAATAATGTATTTCTCCCGGGAGGAGATCAGGAGATAATGGCAGAAGATATTAAGCGCGACGAATACGGCGCGGAAAACATAGTTGTCCTGGAGGGACTTGAGGCTGTAAGGGTCCGTCCGGGTATGTACATAGGCAGTGTATCCACCAAGGGTCTAAACCATCTTGTCTATGAGATAGTGGACAATTCCGTGGATGAACATCTGGCAGGACACTGTAACAATATATGGGTGACGCTTGAAAAGGACGGCTCCGCCACTGTGGAGGATGACGGCCGCGGTATGCCCGTGGAGATGCATGCCAAGGGTGTCAGCGCCGAACGTCTGGTGTTCACCACACTGCATGCCGGCGGCAAGTTCGACAACAGCGCCTATAAGACCAGCGGCGGTCTCCACGGTGTGGGTTCCTCCGTTGTCAATGCGCTTTCAAGCCATCTGAAGGTCACCATAAAGCGCGGCGGCCATATCTATGAAGACGAATATGAGAGGGGCGAGCCAGTAACGAAGCTTAAAAACGGCCTGCTCCCCGAGATAGGAAATACCAGGAAGACCGGTACAAAGGTGAACTTCACCCCGGACGATACAATATTTGACAAGACCTGGTTCAAGGCGGAGGATATAAGGTCCAGACTGCATGAGACCGCATATCTGAATCCGGAGCTCACCATATATTTCAAGGATCTGCGCCAGGAACAGCCCGATGAGGCTGTATTCCATGAGCCTGAGGGCATAAGGGGCTTCGTAAAGGCTCTTAACAAAGGCAAGGAAGCCATTCATGATGTGGTTTATTACAGCGGCGAGCAGGAAGGCGTGGAAGTGGAAGCTGCTTTCCAGTATGTAAACGAGTTCCATGAGAATGTGCTGGGCTTCTGCAACAATATCTACAACGCCGAGGGCGGTACCCATATCACCGGCTTCAAGACCATGTTCACCACGGTCATCAACAGCTATGCAAGGCAGCTGGGAAGCCTTAAGGAAAAGGATGCCAACTTCACCGGTCCGGATGTGCGTAACGGCATGACGGCGGTGATCTCCATAAAGCATAAGGATCCGCGTTTCGAAGGACAGACCAAGACAAAGCTGGATAACCAGGATGCGGCCAAGGCTGTCAGCAAGGTGACGGGAGACGAGTGCGTCCGCTACTTTGACAGGAACCTGGAGGTCTTAAAGAACATCATCGGCTGTGCCGAAAAGGCGGCGAAGATCCGAAAGAGTGAGGAAAAGGCAAAGACCAATCTGCTGACCAGGCAGAAGTATTCCTTTGATTCAAACGGAAAGCTGGCCAACTGCGGCTCCAGGGATGCCTCCAAATGTGAGATCTTCATCGTCGAGGGTGATTCCGCAGGCGGCAGCGCCAAGACCGCCAGAAACAGGGAATACCAGGCCATACTTCCCATCAGGGGTAAGACCCTGAACGTGGAGAAAGCTTCCATAGACAAGATACTTGCCAATGCCGAGATAAAGACCATGATCAATGCCTTCGGCTGCGGCTTTTCCGAGGGCTACGGCAACGATTTTGATATAACGAAGCTGCGTTATGACAAGATCATAATCATGGCGGATGCCGACGTGGACGGCGCCCATATCAGCACTCTGCTTTTGACTCTTTTCTACCGCTTCATGCCGGAGCTGATACAGGAAGGGCATGTGTATATAGCCATGCCGCCCCTGTATAAAGCCATTCCGGCTAAGGGTAAGGAAGAATATCTTTACGATGATGCGGCCCTTGCAAAGTACAGGAAGACCCATAAGGGGAATTTCACCCTGCAGCGCTATAAGGGTCTTGGAGAGATGGATGCCACGCAGCTGTGGGAGACCACGCTGGATCCCGAGCGCAGGCTTCTGAAAAGGGTGGACATCGAAGATCCCATACTGGCTTCGGATACCACCGAGCTTCTCATGGGCAGCGATGTGGCTCCCAGGCGGCAGTTCATACATGAGAATGCCACGGATGCAATGTTAGATTATTAATACCGGATAAAAGATAATGGAACAGAACGACAGGATAGTAAAAACAGAATATTCAGAGGTGATGCAGAAGTCCTATATCGATTATGCCATGAGCGTCATAATCGCCAGGGCTCTGCCTGATGTGCGTGACGGCTTAAAGCCCGTCCAGCGCAGGGTATTATATGATATGTACGAGCTGGGGGTCAGATATGACAGGCCCCACAGAAAGAGCGCCCGTATAGTCGGTGATACCATGGGTAAATACCACCCCCATGGAGACTCCTCCATCTATGACGCCCTGGTGGTGATGACCCAGGACTTCAAGAAGGGAGCTGTGCTCGTAGACGGACACGGAAACTTCGGAAATATCGAAGGCGACGGCGCCGCTGCAATGCGATATACGGAGGCAAGGCTTGCCAGGATCTCTGAGGAAGGGCTGCTGGCTGATCTCGACAAGGATGTCGTGGACTTCATGCCCAACTTTGACGAGACCGAAAAGGAGCCTGTGGTCCTGCCCGCGCGTTTCCCCAACCTCCTGGTGAACGGAACAGAGGGTATAGCCGTAGGTATGGCAACCAAGATCCCGCCCCATAATCTGGCGGAGGTCACTGACGCGGTCATCGCCTACATAAAGAATGAGAATATCAGCACAAAAGAGCTGATGAAATACGTAAAGGGACCGGATTTCCCCACCGGCGGCATAGTGATAAATAAGGATGAGCTGTCGGATATCTATGAGAGCGGCAGCGGCAAGATAAAGATACGCGGCCGCGTAAGCGTTGAGAACGCAAAGGGCGGACACAAGCTGCTGGTGATCACCGAGATACCTTTTACCATGGTGGGCACGGGCATAGCGAAGTTCCTTACGGATGTGGCGGCTCTTGCGGAGAGCCGTAAGACCACGGATATAGTGGATATCTCCAACCAGTCCTCAAAGGAGGGCATACGCATCGTCATAGAGCTTAAGAAGGATGCGGACGTGGAGAATTTCACGAACATGCTCTACAAGAAGACCAGGCTGGAGGATACCTTCGGCGTCAATATGCTGGCGATCTGCGACGGACGTCCCGAGACCATGGGACTTAAGGATATCATCGCTGCCAATGTGGCCTTCCAGTTCGAGCTTAACCGCAGGAAGTATACCAACCTGCTGAAAAAAGAGAGAGAAAAGAAGGAAGTGCAGGAAGGTCTCATCAAGGCCTGCAATGTCATCGACCTTATCATAGAGATACTCAGGGGCTCCCACGACAGGGCCCAGGCCAGGAAGTGTCTTGTGGAGGGCGTTACCGACGGCATAAACTTCAAGAGCAAGCAGTCACGGATCATGGCCGGTATGCTGCGCTTTGCAGAGCGTCAGGCAGATGCCATCCTTGAGCTGCGTCTCTACAGACTGATCGGTCTGGAGATAGAAGCCCTTCAGAGAGACTATGAGCAGACCACTGCCAATATCTACCGTTATGAGGATCTGCTGGACCGCAGGGAGTCCATGGCGGGACAGATCATCAGTGACCTTGAAGAGATAAAGAAGAGATATCAGAGGCCCAGGCTTACGGATATAGAGAATGCCGCCGAGGCCGTTTATGAAGAGAACAAGGTGGAGGAGACCGATGTGGTCTTCATCATGGACCGTTTCGGCTACTGTAAGACCATAGATCCCGCCACCCTTGAGCGCAACCGTGAGGCTGTGGAGGCGGAGAACGTATGGATCATTCCCTGCAAAAATACCGGAAAACTGGCAGCCTTCACCTCCGGCGGCAATGTACATACCTTCAGGATCTCGGATCTTCCCCACGGGAAGTTCAGGGATAAAGGCGTACCGGTGGACAATGTGAGCAATTACGATTCCTCCAAAGAGGATATAGTCTTTATTGTGAACCAGGCGGAGCTGAAGCTGACGAGACTGGCCTTTGTAACAAAGACCGGCATGATAAAATACGTGGACGGGGATGAGTTCGATGTATCCAAACGTACCGTGGCCGCAACGAAGCTTGCCGACGGGGACAGCGTTGCTGCAGTGAACATGCTCTTCGACCAGACCTGGGTGACGCTCATCAGCCATAACGGCTTCCTCCTTAAGATGGATGGTATCGAGATACCCCAGAAGAAGAAGAATGCCATAGGCGTAAGGGGCATGAAGCTTTCGGGCAATGATTATATAGAGCAGGTGCATTTCGGAAATGCTTCCGAGGAAAGACATCTGATCGAGTTTAACGGGAAGAAGATAGATCTGGGACTCATCAAGCCCCAGAAGAGGGATGCCAAGGGGAGCAGGATAAAGTGAGAGTGATCGCCGGCAGCGCAAGATCGCTGCAGCTGAAAACTCCTGCGGGAGAGGGCACGAGGCCAACCACCGACAGGATAAAGGAAACGCTGTTCAACGTTCTCCAGAATGATATACCGGACTGCGTCTTTGCGGATCTTTTCGCCGGCAGCGGCGGAGTGGGCATAGAGGCGCTGAGCCGGGGAGCGAAGAAGGCATATTTCGTGGAGACGGACAGGGAAGCCCTTGGCTGTATAGAGGATAACCTGAAGCATACGAAGCTTTTCGATAAGGCGATGGTCATAAGGGCAGATGCAGTAAATGCCCTGAATTACAGCATACGTGAGGCTGTGGATGTGGTGTTCGCCGATCCTCCTTACGGACAGGGCTATGATGAAAAGCTCCTCAGGAGCGCCCTTGACAGTAAAAGCGTTACCGCCGATACGCTCATCATCATAGAAGAAGCCATAAACAGGGATTTTTCCTTTGCGGAGGCTATGGGCTATGAGATAGTAAAACAAAAGGACTACAAGACTAACAGGCATGTATTTTTGAAGAGGAGAGCATGATGAAGAAGGCTGTATATCCGGGAAGCTTTGACCCTATGACTTACGGACATCTGGATGTGATAAAGCGCGCTGCTGAGATGTTTGACAGCCTTACGGTCGCTGTCCTTAACAATAAAACGAAACACCCGTTGTTTTCCGTTGACGAACGTGTTAAAATACTCGAGGAAGCTTGCAGGGATCTTGGTAACGTAAAGATCGATTCCTTCAGCGGCCTGCTCATAGATTACTGCAGGAGCCAGGACGTAAGGATAGTTATCAGGGGACTCAGGGCTATCACCGATTTTGAATACGAGCTCCAGGTGGCTCAGACCAACAGGATCCTTTCCCATGACGGCGTGGATACCCTGTTCCTGACCACGAGTCTTGAGTATGCGTATCTTAGCTCTTCCTCCGTAAAGGAGATAGCGAGCTTCGGCGGTGATATAAGCCAGTGTGTGCCGGATTTTGTTGCAGACATGATCTGCGCTAAGTATAAAGGGGAGGAATGATGGCTAAGACTAACAGCAATATCGAGAGCACCATTGAGCAGATGGAGGAACTGGTAAGGCGCAGCAAGGGCGTGTTCTTTTCCAGTACCAACATCTCCGTTGACAGGGAGGAGCTTGAGATGCTCATCAGGCAGCTCAAGAGCCAGATCCCCGAAGAGGTGGAGAGATACAGGAAGATCATCTCCAACAAGGAGGCTATCGAACGCAGTGCCAAGGAAGAGGCCGACCGTATGCTCAGCCAGGTGCAGCAGCAGGCCAACGAGATCCTCAGCGAATCGGAGATCATGAACAGGGCCCAGAACCAGGCAGACGATATGATCAACATGGCTGTGGAAGAGGCCAACCGCATCATAGAGGATGCCCAGTTCCAGGGTGACCAGTACATGGCTTCCGCACAGAAATATCTGACCGATATGCTGAAGAGCCTGCAGGATATGATCTTTGACTGCGTGGATACCACCACAAGGAACACCAACAAGCTGCTGGAATCCTTAAACGGCGTGGGACAGACGGTCCAGGAGAACTTAAACGAACTCACGGCACCTGCTCCCGTGCAGGCCGAGCCCCAGGAGCCGGCACCCAAGGAGGAAGAGGTGCACAGCATTTTCGATAACGATAACGGTATAGGATGAAAGGACCCGGTAAGGGAGAATACGGATATATAAGAGCTCAGTTAAAGAGGGAGGCATTAAAAGCGTCCCTCTGTTTTCTTATATCCTTTGCCCTGCTGTTTACGGGAATGATCATAGCAAAATACAGGAATCCGGATATAAGCTGGTCCAAGAGCAGGAATAATCTGCTCACAGTGGCTGCTGTCCTGGGGATACTTCCCGGTACCCGTTTCCTCATACAGGCCATAATGTTCGCAAAGGCTAAAAAGACTGCCTGCCCCGAAGAACTTTTCCTTAGATGTAAAGAGACCGGGGCAGCCCTTCTTTACGATCTTTTCTTCACCGAATATAAGATAAACCACCCGGTCTATGCCATGGCCGTTAATGACAACGAGGTCTTCGGCCTGGGCTGCGGGGAGGTTTCGAAATGCGAGGAGCACTTAAGGGAAGTGCTTAAGAAGGACGGACACAAAAACGTTACGGTAAAGCTCTTTACCGATGAGGATAAGTTCCTGGACAGACTGCAGAATGACAGGGGGAAAAGAACGGAGCGGGCCGATGCCCTTATGTCTTCCGTTCTGTCGGTATCGCTGTGAAGGAACTTGAGATCGCCGGAAAAGACGGAGGCCAGAGGCTGGACAAGTATCTGAAAAAGTATCTGGCCGGGGCCGGCAGCGGCTTTATCTATAAGATGCTGCGGAAAAAGAATATCACCCTTAACGGGAAAAAGGCGGATGGCAGTGAGCTGATCTCCGGGGGAGACAGGCTCTTCTTTTTCTTTTCGGACGAGACCTTTGAGAAGATGCGGGGGACTGCTTCAGCTGCCGGTGGGCGTCTGACCGCGGATAAATGCCTTCCCGCACCGGAAATCGTCTATGAGGATGAGGATATCATCATAATGAATAAGCCTGCAGGGGTGCTGAGCATCCCGGACGGCAGCGGTGCTTTGTGCGCCAATGATATGCTGAGATCCTATCTGGAGGAAAAGCGCGGCGCCGATCCTGCTTTTTCGCCGGCCGTATGCAACCGTCTTGACCGGAACACCTCCGGTATGCTGCTCTGCGCCGCCAGTTATGCGGGAAGCCGTTTTTTGAGTGATATGATAGCTTCAAGGGAAGTGGGAAAGATCTATCTGGCAGTGGCAGAGGGAGAATGCTCCCTTGACGGCCCTGTGGAAGGCTTCCTGGTAAAGGACGGCGGCAGCAACACCGTGCGGATCGTTAAGGACAGCAGTGCTGAAGGGGCAAAGAGGGTATGTACCGTATTCCGCACGCTGGAGATAAAGAACGGATACAGCCTTATAGAGGCGGAGCTCGTAACCGGCCGGTCACACCAGATAAGGGCGCAGCTGGCATATCTGGGCCATCCACTTAAAGGTGATGAAAAATACGGCGGCCGCAGGGCCGGCCGGCACAGGGGGCAGTACCTTCACGCGTACAGGATAGTGTTTCCGAAGATCAGCGGCGCTTTTGAACGCCTCAGTGAAAAGAACTTCGTCTGCAGGCCTCCCGAGGGCTTTTGGTTGACATAGTACGGAAATATATATTATAATCACAAAGTTATGGAAAAGATGCTTATACACACTCCCGAGGGAGTAAGAGACATTTACGGAGCGGAGCTCAGTGAAAAGAAGAGGCTGTCGGAGCGTATCCACTCAGCAATTTCTTCTTTCGGCTACCGCGAGATAAGAACACCTTCTTTTGAATTCTTCGATGTTTTTTCGAAGGAGGTTGGAACAACGCCGTCAAAGGATCTTTTTAAGTTCTTTGACAAGGAAGGCAATACCCTGGCCCTCAGGCCGGATTTCACACCTTCCGTTGCGAGATGCGCCGCCAAGTACTTCCTTGAGGACCATATACCCGTGCGCCTCTGCTACGAGGGCAATGCTTTTGTGAACGCATCGGACCTTCAGGGAAAGCTTAAGGAGACCACACAGACCGGAGCCGAGCTTTTAGGTGATGCTTCGGCGGATGCGGATGCGGAGATGCTCTGCCTTGTGGCGGAGGCTCTTAAGGCTGCGGGCTTTTAGGAGTTCACCATAAGCGTGGGTGAAGTGGATTTCTTCAAGGGCGTATGCGAGGAGGCAGGCCTTGAGGACGAGATCGTGGAGGAACTGAGGGAACAGATCTCCGTTAAGAATTATTACGGAGCCGAGGAAGTCCTGAGGCGGGCCGGAGTTGCGGACCACTATATGAAGCTCCTCAGGCATGCCGGCGATGTCTTCACCATAGAGGATCTTACGGCGGCCAGGAAGCATATAACGAATGTGCGGACCATGAAGGCTGCTGACAGGCTCATACAGGTATATGAGCTGGTAAAGAAATACGGGCTGGAGGAGTACATCTCCTTTGACCTGGGGATGCTTTCCAAGTTCCATTATTATACAGGGATAATCTTTAAGGCTTTCACCTACGGTGTGGGTGATGCCATAGTCAAGGGCGGCAGATATGACAGCCTGCTAAGGCGCTTCGGACATGATGCCCCCGCAGTGGGCTGCGTTTTCCTTCTGGATGACATCCAGAGCGCTCTCAGGAGCCAGGGTGAGGCCAAGGAGGAAGGGGAGAGTGTTTCATGGATAGTGTATGACGAGGGCGGACGTGAAGAGGCCCTGGAAGAGATCAGAAAGCTCAGGGGCAGGGGACTCCGGGTCTCCGGCATCTACAGGAACAAGGCCATGACCAAGGACGAATATGTTGATTATGCCGGAAGGAACGGGATAAGCTACATCCGTTTCTACGGCACGTTTGAATAGAGGTATAGAGATGCATCTTACTTTTGCCCTTACAAAGGGGCGTTTAGCCGACAAGACACTGGAGCTGCTCAGGCAGAGCGGACTCAATATCGAAGCTACGGAGATGAAGAACAGCCGCAGGCTTGTCTTCGAGGATGAGGAGAATAACGTTTCCTATTTCCTTGCAAAGGCCCAGGATGTTCCGACTTATGTTGAATACGGTGTGGCTGATATAGGAGTTACCGGCAAGGATACCATCATGGAGGAAGGCCGCAGGGTCTTTGAGGTGCTGGATCTTAAGCTGGGAAAATGCCGCATGTGCGTATGCGGACCCGAATCAGCAAGAGAGCTGCTGGAGCACCATGAGATGATAAAGGTGGCCAGCAAATATCCGGTGATAGCCAGGGATTACTTCCATAACGTCAAGTCCCAGACCGTAGATATCATAAAGCTCAACGGTTCCGTGGAGCTTGGACCCATAGTGGGACTTTCGGACGTCATAGTGGATATAGTTGAGACCGGGGGAACCCTTAAGGAGAACGGCCTTACGGTGCTGGAGGAGATCTGTCCGCTGAGCGCCAGGATGATAGTGAACCAGGTGAGCATGCGGCTTAAGAACGAGCGCATAAGAAAACTCATCGATGAGTTGAACAGTATATTGGGAGATGAATGATGGAGATAAACAGACTGGATAAAAAGAACAGGGAGGCTCTTGCAGAGGCGCTGGCAAAGCGCAGCACCGAGAGCTTCGGAGACCTTGAAGCAAAGGTCGCGGATATTATCGATAATGTCAGGAGCCGTGGGGATGCGGCCCTTTTTGAGTATTCGGAGAAGTTCGATCATTTCACGCTGACGAAAGAGAATATCAGGGTTACGGATGAGGAGATAAAGGCCGCAGTTGAGGAGAGCGATCCCCGCTTTATCGAAGTACTTGAGAGGGCTGCGGAGAACATCCGTACCTTTCATGAGAAGCAGAAGCGAATCAGCTGGATCGATACGAACGGGGACGGCAGCATACTGGGACAGAAGTTCACCGCACTGGAAAAGGTGGGAGTGTATGTGCCCGGCGGAAAGGCTGCATATCCTTCGTCAGTGCTTATGAACATAATCCCGGCTAAGGTTGCGGGAGTTGAGCGTATCATCATGCTCACACCCCCGGGGCAGGGAGGCAGCATAAGCAGGGACACACTTGCAGCAGCCAGCGTGGCCGGAGTGGATGAGGTATACCGCGTGGGCGGAGCCCAGGCCATCGCAGCTATGGCATACGGTACTGAGACTGTCCCTAAAGTACACAAGATCTGCGGCCCCGGCAATATCTTCGTTGCCCTGGCTAAAAGAGCCGTATACGGCAGGGTCAGCATCGATTCCATCGCAGGTCCTTCAGAGATACTGGTACTCGCGGATGAGAGCGCCGATGCCAGGTTCGTGGCGGCCGACCTGCTTTCCCAGGCTGAGCATGACGAGATGGCCAGCGCCATACTTGTCACCACCTCGGAGAAGCTTGCGGAAGCCGTGAAGGCTGAGATAGAGGGCTTTGTCCCGAAGCTTTCCCGCAGCACCATAATACAGAAGTCTCTTGATGACTACGGCTTTATCTTTGTGGCCGATGATATGGATACAGCTGTGGATGCCGTAAATGATATAGCATCAGAACACCTTGAGATCATGACGGAAGATCCCTGGAGCGTAATGCCGAGGATAAAGAATGCAGGCGCCATATTCCTGGGACCCTGGTCTTCGGAGCCTCTTGGTGATTATTTTGCGGGTCCCAATCATATACTTCCCACCAATGGGACGGCCAAGTTCTTCTCGCCTCTCAATGTGGATGATTTTATGAAGAAGACCAGCATCATCTCTTATTCGAAGGCTGCACTTGAGAGGGATCACAGGGATATCGAGTTTTTCGCGGAAAAGGAAGGGCTCACGGCACACGCCAATTCGGTGGCAGTGCGCTTTGAGGGTAAATGATATGAGAGAGAGCACGATAAGCAGAAAGACTAAGGAGACCGACATCACCATGAGCCTTAAGCTGGACGGCAGCGGAAACGCTTCCGTATCCACAGGTCTTGGTTTCCTGGATCACATGCTCAACAGCTTTGCGAAGCATGGCTTCTTTGACCTGGAGGTTAAGGCAAAGGGCGACCTGGAGGTGGACGGCCACCATCTTGTGGAGGACTGCGGCATAGTCCTGGGAGAGGCCTTTAAAGAGGCCGTCGGCGACAAGGAGGGCATGGCCAGATACGGCAGCTTCATCCTTCCCATGGATGACGCACTGGTGCTCTGCGCCGTGGATTTCTGCGGCCGCCCCTATTTCTCATATGACCTTGATATAAAGGAAGAACGCTGCGGGGATTTTGAGACAGTGCTCGCGAAGGAATTCTTCTATGCCGTCAGCTACAGCGCGGGGATCAACCTCCACATAAAGCAGATTTCGGGCGAGAACGGACATCATATACTTGAAGCGGCCTTCAAGGCCTTTGCAAAAGCAGCTGATATGGCTACACGTAAGGATGAGCGTCTTCAGGGGGTGCTCAGCACAAAGGGTGAACTGTAATGAGTGAAGTGAAAAAATTTGCCGCAGTCATATATCTTGATAAGGGGAAAGCAGTCAAGAACCGCATGGACTTAAGTCCTCTTAAGGATAGTCCGGAGGAACTGGCACATCTCTATTCCGACCTCTGTGCGGATGAGATAGTGGTCTTTGACCTTTCGGAGAGCGATGCCGAGCATGAGGAAGCCATAGGCTGCATAAAGCGCATCTGCGCATCCGCTGAGGTTCCCGTGTCTGCCTGCGGAAATGTTAAGCGTTTTGAGGATGTTAAGAAGCTTATCTATGCCGGCTGTGCAAGGGCCGGGATAAACATTTCAAAGGCCAGCAATCTGGAGCTGCTTGCCGAGGCTGCAGGCCGTTTCGGAAAGGAAAAGCTCTTTGCCTGCGTAAAGACTGCTGAGGAGCTGACCGCTTTCGAAAAATATGAGGAGAGTGTATCCGAGCTTGCGCTTCTGGGAGGGGACGACGATCATTATTCTTCAAAGAATGCGGCGGCGATACTTGATATAGCAAAGACCGATGTCATGCTTCCCATGCCGGATGCGCAGCTCAGCCAGATCGTGGAGCTTTTAAAGAAGGATAAGGTATCGGGACTTTACGGGCCTATTGTCAACTCCAATGTAAGGGAGCTGAATTCCATCAAGGCGTTCTGCTCTGAGGCGGGCGTTACGGTAAAAGGCTTTGACGCAAAGCTCAAGTTCTCGGATCTGAAGACCGGTCCCGACGGACTTGTTCCCGTCATATGCCAGGACTACCGCACCAAGGAAGTCCTTATGATGGCATATATGAACGAGGCGGCTTTTGAGGCTACCATACATACCGGCCGCATGACCTATTATTCCAGGAGCCGCAAGAGCCAGTGGGTAAAGGGGGAGACCAGCGGCCACTTCCAGTACCTGAAGTCACTTTATGCAGACTGCGACAGGGATACCCTGCTTGCAGGCATAAGCCAGGTAGGCGCGGCCTGCCATACTGGAAAGCGCAGCTGCTTTTTTGAAGAGATAGTAAAGAAGAATTTCGATGAGAAGGATCCCTCGAAGGTGTTCACCGATGTCTATGATGTGATCATGGACCGGAAGCAGCATCCCAAGGAGGGGTCATATACCAATTATCTCTTTGACAAGGGCATCGACAAGATGCTCAAGAAGCTGGGAGAGGAGTGCACGGAGATAGTCATCGCCGCCAAGAACCCCGACCCCGAGGAGATAAAGTACGAGATCTCAGATCTTTTATATCATATGATGGTGCTCATGGCCGAAAAAGGCGTTACCTGGGAGGATATCTGCAGGGAACTGGCCTCCAGGTAGTCTATGGATAAGGCAGAACGGAAGCTCGCCCTTACCCACGAGCAGCTTATGAGCATAGAAAAGCCGGCGCGTTATACCGGCGGGGAGCCTAACAGCGTCATGAAGGACAGCTGGAGGCTCCGTTTCGCTATGTGTTTTCCCGATGTATACGAGATAGGCATGTCCCATCTGGGACAGCAGATACTTTACGGCCTCATGAACAGCTATGAGGACGTCTGGTGTGAACGTGTCTTTTCACCCTGGACCGACCTGGATGCGCTTATGCGGCGGGAGCATATACCCCTGTTTGCGCTTGAAAGCCAGGATCCCCTTAAGGATTTCGATTTCATAGGCCTGACCCTGCAGTATGAGATGTGTTACGTGAACATACTGCAGATACTGGAGCTTTCGGGCCTTGCCTTAAGGGCTGCAGACAGGGAGGACAGCGATCCGGTGATAATCGGCGGCGGTCCCTGTGTCTTTAATACGGAGCCTATAGCAGATTTCTTCGATATCTTTTATATAGGCGAAGGCGAGAGCTGCTACCGCGAGCTCTTCGACCTTTATCTTAAATGCCGCGATGAAGGGCTTTCCAAGCGGGAATTCCTCATAAAGGCCACTGCCATCGAAGGCATGTATGTCCCCTGTCTCTATGATGTGGAGTATGATGAAAAGGGAAGGCTGAAAGCCATGTATCCCAATACCCCCGGGGTTCCTGAGAAGGTCCGCAAGACCATAGTAAAGGATCTGGACGGGGTCTATTATCCTACGGCCCCTGTGGTTCCCTTTATCCAGGCGGCCCAGGACAGGGCTGTGCTGGAGGTCATGCGGGGCTGCATCAGAGGCTGCAGGTTCTGCCAGGCCGGCCAGATCTACAAGCCTGTGAGAAGGCGGTCACCGGAGACTCTGCTCAGATATGCAAGAGAGCTGATAGACAATACGGGCTATGATGTGATATCCTTAAGCTCGCTTTCTACTTCGGATTATCCCGAGCTTAAGGAGCTGCTGGAGGGGCTCATCAGCTTCTGCAGCGAGAGGAAGATCAACATCTCACTGCCGTCTCTCCGTATAGACGCATTCTCACTGGATGTGATGAACAAGGTGCAGGATGTAAAGAAGAACAGCCTTACCTTTGCGCCCGAGGCCGGAAGCCCGCGGATGCGTAACGTCATTAACAAGGGACTTGCGAAGGAAGATATACTTAACGGCGCGGAGCTGGCCTTCAGGGGAGGCTGGAACCGTGTTAAGCTCTACTTCATGCTGGGACTTCCCGGCGAGGAGGAAGAGGATATAAGGGCCATAGCAGAACTCTGCAACGATATAGCCATGCTTTATTATGATACGGTTCCCAAGGAGGAGCGGAAAGGAAGGGTCAATATCACTGCAAGTTCATCTTTCTTCGTGCCCAAGCCTTTCACTGCTTTTCAGTGGGCGCCCATGGACAGGAAGGAGAATTTCCTGGAAAAGGCTGCATTCACAAAGCGATGCGTAAGGGAGCAGCTGAACCAGAAGAGCATCTCTTATCATTATCATGATTCAGGCACCACGATCATCGAAGGCGTGCTGGCAAGAGGTGACAGAAGGCTTTCCGCCGCCATAGAGGCTGTATATCGTAAGGGCGCGGTCTTTGATGCCTGGACGGAGACCTTTTCCTATGAGCGCTGGATAGAAGCTTTTGAAGAGACGGGAACAGATTACGGAGATTACATCTACAGGGAGAGACCTGCCGACGAGCTTTTCCCCTGGGATTACCTGGACTGCGGTGTGACCAAGGCCTACCTTTACAGGGAATGGCAGAGAGCAAAGGAAGCAGTGGTAACACCCAACTGCCGTGACAGATGCGCAGGCTGCGGCTGCACTGGTTACGGTGTGGGGATATGCGTAGGAAAGTGATATGAGTGTAAGCGCAAGGATAAAATTCGGCAGGCGCGGGCCTGTGAGATATCTGGGGCATCTGGATATGATGCGCTATTTTCAGCGCTGCGTCATGAAATGCTCACTGGAAGCAGTATATTCCGAAGGCTTTCATCCCCATCAGCTGCTGAGCTTTGCCTATCCTCTCGGGGTTTCAATGGAAACGGACGGGGACTATGCGGATCTGGTGATGAAGGACGGAGCGGATGCAGGCAAAGTGAAGGAAGCGCTGAACAGCGTTATGCATGAGGGCATATATGTCCGTGAGGTGCGTATACTGGGGGAAGGCACCCTTAACGCTATGGCTTCCGTTGCCGCAGCGGATTATGAGCTCTTCGTTTCCGCAGAAGAGGGACTTCAGGAGGCGGCTTCAAGGATACTGGCGGAAAAAGAACTCTTCACTGCAGGTGACGGCAAAAAGAAGCCGAAGGACATACGGCCGGGCATACTGGAGCTTCGGGCAGAGGGAAGCCGGCTCTTCATGAAGCTCTTAAGCGGAAGCGCTCTTAACGTCCGGCCCGCGGATGTGTTTGAGGGCATGAAGACTTATCTGCCGGAGGAAAGTAAGTGCACGCTTATCCGGAGGCTTGAGATATACGGGACGAAAGACGGGAAGTATGTCCCTCTTATAGAGATGTAGCGCTATGTCAGCTGTGAACTCATTTGACCGGAATTTCGATGCGCCCCGTTTCCTTGCTTACAGGGGACAGGACGGGGGTAAAACAAAATACTGTGTCCTGAAGATAACGGACAGGGGAATAACAGAGATCCGCACAGCCGTGGAGGGAGAACTCTGCTGCGGAGACATCTTCAGGGGCAGGGTAGAGAAGTACAACGCTAACATCGATGCCTCCTTTGTGGATATAGGCAGCGGTGAATTTCTTTTTCTTAAAGGCAGATATAAGCCCGGGGAGGAGCTTACCGTTGAAGTGACGGCCCTTGCATTCGGGAGCAAGCTTGCCAGATGCAGGGCCGATTCGGCCAATATCAGTGATGAGATAAGGGAACGCTCCGCTCACTGCGTCAAAGGTGTAAGGCTTTTTTCGGCAGGTGATATAATAACAAGGAGCGCGGCGGAGGCTGCCGTGACTGAAGGCGCAAAGTGGCTCAGCGAAGACAGGGAGCTTTACGAACTGGCAAAAACGGCTGTACCATCCGAAAATATACAGTTATATGAGGATAAGGATCTGCCCCTGAAAGCCATGTACGGTCTTACAACCAAGCTCGGAAAGGTCCTCGGGAGCAGGGTGCCCCTGCCTTCGGGAGGCGAGCTTGTAATAAGCGAGACAGAGGCCATGTGCGTGGTGGATGTGAATACCGCAAAGCTCATAAAAGGAAAGGATAAGGAGGAAACCTTCCTGAAGGTCAATCTGGAGGCTGCTTCGGAGCTTGCCCTTCAGCTGCAGGCCAGGAGCATAGCCGGTATCATCATGGTCGACTTCATCAATATGAAGAACAAGGACAGTGAAACAATATTGATCTCTGAATTGAAAAAGGAGCTTAAGGCCATTTATCCCCCTGCAAGGCTGGAAGACATAACAAAACTGGGGATCGCGGAGATCAGCAGACAGAGGGTGAGAGGAAGCATCAGAACTGAGGCAGCATTTCTCAATAATACTATATTAGCCTGATACCGGTATTTGACCCTGTTTTTCGGGGTACAAGCTGAAATATATTTGTCAAAAGATCAAAATCGTCATTTTTTACAAAAAATGCCCTTGAAACGGCGTTTTTTTGTTGCTATTATATGAAGGCGCGCAGGGGATGACTCTGCGTGAACATATGTAAGTAAAACATGGGAGGTTATCATGGCAAAACAGGAATTTATCTGTAACTGGGGTAACAGCTTGAAGTCCCTGCTTTCGGCTAAGAAGGACGGCAAGCTCCGTATCGCCATCGACGATGCTACCGGTACTCTGTCCGGTAAGTGCTATGTCAGTAACGAGGAAGGAAAGAACGAATATATCAATGATATCGATTTCGGTATCCAGGATATACTTGAAGTTAAAAAGGGTGAGTTCCAGGGAGCCGATGCCCTTATCATAGTTACTCGTCTTCAGACCCTTTACGGCCAGAAGAAATCGATGCGCATATTCCCCGGCCTCAGGGATCTGGACAAGGCGCTTGATATACTGAACGGCCTGGTGGCTTCCATGGGAGGCGCCAGCGAAGCACCCAAGAAGGCCAGCGCTGCATCAGCCCCTACTCCGATACCTGCAAAGCCTGCACCCGCACCTGCGCCTGCTCCGGCAGCAAAGCCAGCGCCTGCGCCCGCAGCTGCAGCACCTTCACCTGCTCCGGCAGCACCGGCGCCTGCACCTGTTCCCGTTGCCCAGGCGGCACCCGCACCGGCACCTGCCCCGGTTCCGATAGCGACTCCTGCTCCTGCACCTGCAGCGCCTACACCGGTGCCTGTTTCACCGGCGCCTGTTGTTCCCGCATCTGCGCCTGCTCCTGCGCCCAAGAAGACCGAGAGCTACGAGCAGAAGCTGAAGAAGCTGGATGTCATGCACGAATCCGGTCTCTGCACCGATGAGGAGTACAACGAGAAGAAGCTTAAGCTCATCTGTGAAGAAAAGGGCATGGGAGCTTTCTACGATAAGATCCAGCGCATTTTCGTTATGAAGAATTCCGGAGTCATCTCCGATGCAGAGTTCGAAGATAACAAGGTGAAGATCGTTGACGAGTGCTTCGATCCCAACGTTGATGATCTGGTTCAGTTCAAGGATAATACTTCCAAGCTTCCTGTCATCCTCATGAGCGAACTCATAAGCGAGAAAGAGTTCGACATGAAGAAGGAACGACTGCTGGAGAGCGTTGCCTATAATCCTGTTGACAGCGACGCAGTGTTCACCTTAAAGCTCAAGAAGCTGCCCATACTTGTAGAGGCAGAGCTGGTGGATGCGGAGGAGTTCGAAAGCGACAAGAAGGAACTGAAGGAACTCCTGGCGCCCAGCGTTACCGATTCCGTCGAGTCCCTGGATATGAAGCTTTCCAGATGGCCTGCCATGGTTGAGGCAGGCACCGCAAGTCCGTCCGAGTTTGATGCGCAGAAGGCAAAGATGGTCTCCGGCGTCATGAGTCTTCCCGCAGGTGATGAGTCCTCATTTATGAATAAGGTTACCCGCCTCATACAGCTGAAGGATAAGGGCTGGCTGGGCGATGAGATGGACTACAGGGACAAGAAGGTGGCTATCCTCAAGGATGTGGAGGATATCCAGGACTTCGTGCAACGCACCAGACTCCAGATGGTCGCAAGAGATTGTGGCCTCATCACTGCAGATGAGTTCGAGAAGAAGAAGCAGACCCTCATCAAGGGCATCCTTGCTCCTTACGAGAGCATGGAGCAGTTCCAGAAGAATGTTGATATGCTGAAGAAGCTGAAAGAGGGCGGCATAATCTCCGACGAGGAGTTCAACGGATTCAAGAGCAAGCTCATGAGCGATCTGTAATTATACAGGCTTCAAAACTTAAAGAGGAGCGGTGTGCTTGCACATCGCTCCTCTTGAGTTTGGAAGCCGCCCGAACATGAGCAAGTAGCGAAATGCTTGCATTGCAAGCATTTCTGCGGATTGCGAATGTTCGCCGGATTGCGGGAGTTGCAGCGCAACGAAGCAATCCGGTGTATTATTACAATGTATATCAGTCAAAAAAACTGCTTGCAAAAATGCTCCTTTATGTTTATAATATCCCTTGCTGCTGGAATAGCTCAGTCGGTAGAGCACTTCACTCGTAATGAAGGGGTCGAGAGTTCGAGTCTCTTTTCCAGCTTTGGACCGTATCTTCCGGGATACGGTCTTTGTAAATATAAGAAACAGTGTCCTTAAGGAGGATCTCATAAATGGAAAAGTACGGAGTAAACAAACTCAGGAGGATGTTCCTGGAGTTCTTTGAAGGGAAGGAGCATCTTAAGATGAAGAGCTTCTCCCTCATTCCCCATAATGACAATTCGCTGCTGATCATCAATTCCGGTATGGCTCCCCTGAAGCCTTATTTCACGGGCCAGGAGATACCGCCCAGACGCAGGGTCACCACCTGCCAGAAGTGCGTGCGTACCGGTGATATCGAGAATGTGGGTAAGACCGCAAGGCATCTGACCTTTTTCGAAATGCTGGGGAACTTTTCCTTTGGTGATTATTTCAAAAGAGAAGCCCTTAACTGGAGCTGGGAGTTCCTTACCAAGACTGTCGGACTGGATCCCGAAAGGCTTTATCCTTCCATATATTATGAGGATGACGAGGCATTGAAGATCTGGACAGAGGAGATCGGAGTTCCCGCAGAGAAGATAACCAAGTTTTATAGGGATGCGGACGGAAAGTGTGACAACTTCTGGGAGCACGGCGCCGGCCCCTGCGGCCCCTGTTCCGAGATCTATTATGACAGAGGCGTAAAATACGGCTGCGGAAAGCCTGACTGTAAGGTGGGCTGCGAATGCGACCGCTTCATGGAAGTGTGGAACGACGTATTCACCCAGTTCGAAGGTGACGGCAAGGGCAATTATACCGAGCTCAAGCAGAAGAACATCGATACCGGCATGGGCCTTGAGCGCCTTGCGGTCGTAGTACAGGATGTGGACTCTGTATTTGATATCGACACCATGAAAGCTATACGCGACAAGGTCTGCGAGATGGCCGGAGTCGTATACCAGAGTGATGACAAAAAGGATGTTTCCATCCGCCTTATCACGGATCACATCCGTTCCGCAACCTTTATGATAAGCGACGGCATCACCCCCTCTAATGCAGGCCGCGGCTATGTGCTGAGGCGTATCATCCGCCGTGCAGCCCGTCACGGAAGGCTTCTCGGTATACAGGGAGTTTTCCTGGCAAAGCTTGCGGAGACTGTTATAGAAGGCAGCAAGGACGGCTATCCCGAGCTTGAGGAGAAGAGGAATTTCATACTCAATAATCTCATGCAGGAGGAGAACCAGTTCGCACGCACCATCGACCAGGGTCTGAGCCTCCTTAAGGATTACGAAGATACGATGAAGACAGAGGGGAGCGATACCCTCAAGGGAGCCGATGCCTTCAGACTTTACGATACCTACGGTTTCCCTATTGACCTTACCCTTGAGATACTTGAGGAGAAGGGCTTTAAGCTGGATATGGAGGGCTTCAACTCCTGCATGCAGGAGCAGCGCGAAAGAGCCCGCGCTGCAAGAAAGGGAAGCAACTACATGGGCGCCGATGCTACCATATATGAGGAGCTGGATGCGGCACTGAATACAGGTTTCGTGGGTTATGACAGACTGGAGTGCGCAAGTCCCGTGGCTGCGCTCGTACAGCTGGCTACGGATGAAGAGAAGGAGGGCGGAGCTTCCGACAGCATCACGGATGTGCTTACCGACGGCATGCGCGGAGCTGTTATCTGCACCGAGACCTGCTTCTACGGCACCATGGGCGGACAGACCGGTGACAAGGGTATCATCGAGACAAAGGACGGACTCTTCCGTGTGGAGGAGACAATACATGTGGCCGGCTCTAAGACCGCGCATATCGGCGTGGTCGAAAGGGGCATGATAAGAAAGGATACCGAGGCAACGCTTAAGGTTGATCAGAAGCTGCGCAGCAGGATCTGTCAGAACCACAGCGCGACCCATCTTCTTCAGAAGGCCCTCAGGAATGTGCTTGGAAGCCATGTTGAGCAGAAGGGCTCCTATCAGGATGCGGAGCGCACACGTTTTGACTTCTCCCATTTCCAGGCTATGACTACCGAAGAGCTTATGGCAGTGGAACGCGAGGTTAATGAGAAGATCGCCGAGAACCTTCCTGTTGTCACCAAGCTCATGAGCCTTGAAGATGCGAGAAAGAGCGGAGCGATGGCGCTCTTCGGAGAGAAGTATGGCAATGAAGTACGTGTTGTGGACATGGGCGGTTATTCTGTTGAGCTCTGCGGCGGTACACATGTTTCCGCTACCGGCAATATCTCGGCTTTCAAGATCGTATCAGAAGCGGGCATAGCCGCAGGCGTCAGAAGGATAGAGGCCATCACCGGTGAGTCGGTATTTGAGTATTACAGGAATGAAGAAGAGCTTCTGAAAGAGGCGGCAGCGCTGCTGAAATCCGGCCCTAAGGAGCTGGCATCCAGGATAAGCGCGCTGATGGCCGAGAATAAAGAGCTTCATGCGGAGATCAACTCTCTTAAGAGCAAGGCTGCCGGCGCTGCTCTCGGAGATGTGGAGAGTGAGATCAAAGAGATAAAGGGTGTTAAATATGTGATCAAGAGCGTGACGGGAGTGGATATGAACTCACTCCGCCAGCTTGGTGACAAGATCAGGGACAGCCATGCGGACACCGTAGTAGTGCTGGCTTCCGACCTTGACGGAAAGGTGAACCTTATGGTAATGGCTCCTGATGAGGCTGTTAAGAAAGGCGTTCACGCAGGCAATCTTATCAAAGCCATAGCACCCAAGGTTGGCGGCGGCGGCGGCGGAAAGCCCCAGATGGCACAGGCCGGCGGAAAGGATCCTTCCGGAATAGCTGCCTGCCTGGAGGAAGCGGCAAAGGTGCTGGAAAGCCAGATAGCGTAAATGTCACTTAAAAAGATATTCTATTACGATGAATTCAGCTGCGCCGGAGGAAAGTGTCCGGATAACTGCTGCCACGGCTGGAGCATACCGCTTGACGAGGCGGCAAGGCAGAGATTCTTAAAAGAGAAAGGCCTTCTGGGCCTTTCTTTGCGTCTCTGCATGCGAGGGAAGGAGCAGAAGATCTTCTCGGCCATGTCCATAAGCTGTCCTTTTCTCACTCCCGGCGGCTGGTGCTCTCTGCAGAAGAGAAGGGGGGAAGAATTCATCCCTGATGTATGCCGCGAGTATCCGCGTATAAGGATGAATTACGGACCGGAGGCGGAGTTTCTGCTGGATCTGTCCTGCATCAGGATGGCGGAGCTCTTTCTTCAGCACCTTGATGAGAATGAGCTTAAGGAGGCGGAGCAGTGCGAACTGCCGGAGCAGTACGGAGATAATGATGATGAAACGTATTTCAGGGAGTTGCTGGACTGGCGGCGTGAGATCGTCAGTCGGATCAGAAGCTCGGCAGAGGGAGGAGCGGAGACGCTTAACAACTGTCTCAGTACAATAACAGCCCATGCTTATGAGGTCCAGGGGAAAATGCTCAAAGGAGAGGAGACGGGAGTCCTTTCTGATATATGCGCAGAAAAGAAAACTGCATCTCTTTTCCCGCTTTCGATAAATGCGGTAAATGAGATGATGAGCACCTGCTTTTTTGAGGGCTGGATGCAGTATTCTGCACCCTTCCTGTACAGACTATGTAAAATGTATTACAGGGGCTTCGACAGACTTAACTACAGGCAGGGTGAGAAGAAGCTTTCGGAACTGTTTGAGAAACACATAGCGTCTGATCCGCACATGGTGAAGATACTGGCGGAATACTTTATAAGTACAGTGAACTGCCGTTTCCTCCAGTGCTATGAGGATTACAGTCCTTACAGACGTCTGACGGACGGGCTCATTTCCATGAACCTCATCATGCTCTTTTACATGCTCTGGGCCGCTAAGTACGGCCCGCCGCCGGAACGTACCCTGGCTCATATCATTTCCGTTACGGAAAAGCGTGTCTTTCACAACGATATGGCCCTGAAGGACCTCCACGCCGCCCTACAGCCGGAGGTGTTTGGGAAATGAGGGAAGACTTGTTTTTTACTTACAAAACGGTATAATATAGGCAGAAAGAAGTTGTCTATTGTTTGACAAAATATATAAAAGGGAGGTGTCATGATATGGAAAAAAGTATACAGACATCTGATTTTGAATGGTTTTTGAACAATTATATTGATTTGTTCGCTGAGTATGGAGACTGTTTTCTTGCTATAAAAAATAAGGCAGTTTTGGGATCTTATGCGTCATATGCAGATGCTTTAAGAGCGACTGAAAAAAACGAGGAGTTAGGAACTTTTATCATACAACACTGTAATGGCGATCAATCAGGCTACACGAATCGTATTTCATCAATGAATTTCATGGGGGCTGTGGGATGATATCCTGCGAATATAATGCGTTTACAACCACCTATGATTCCATTTCGGACAAATTGAGTAATACGGCGGAGGTGAGTTGCGCAGGTAAGACTTGTGCGGTCCAGGCTTTATGGGATACCGGCGCCACATGTACATGTATTTCGTATGAGGTGGCAAGATTACTAAAACTCATCCCTACAGGTTTTAACTCTATTCTTACTCCATCCGGAAGAAAAGTAGTACATACATATCTGATAGATATACTGTTGCCTAATGGAGTGATGGTGGGGGATGTTGTGGTGTGTGATTCTGATATAGGTGAACAGGGGTTAGGGCTTCTGATAGGTATGAACATAATAAATATTGGTGAGCTTTGCGTTTCTTCAAAGGGAGGTAGGACCACCTTTTCGTTTATAATTCCACCTGTATCAGATGCTGATTATATCCCTGAAGCAAATAAGCTGAATAATTAACTCAAAAAAGCAACCGCCCCTTCCCCAAGGTGTGATGGTTGCTTTTTTGAGTAACTTATAACCAAGGTGAACCGTCTGTTACTCGGCAGTACCTTTAGTACATTCTAACTCTTTCTGTATAGTTGTCAAGCAATGGAGTATTGTCTAACTTCACAGGGATTTGTAATATGATGGAAGCGGAACATGGAGGATTAAAAATGAGAATAACAAAATGGTCAAAATATCATCACATTCTGAACTGGGTTCTTACGATGACATTGATTGTTGGAGGATTCTATAGCAGTTTTATTCCTGTTTTTGCCTATGATAATGATGAGGAATCAATACTATTGCAGGACGAAGATGATGCCGAAGAAATAAACGATGAGGCGTCAGATGAGAGCGACATTCCTGATTTTACGGAAAGCAAAGAGCAGCTTGATAATGAAATGGAGGATTACAAGTCTGAAATAGAAGAGACAGAGGATGATGATCCTGTTACAGATGATGCTGAAGAGGCTGAGGAGGCGGATGAAGAGGATACGACAGCAGAATATGAAGAGGCGGAGACTCCCGATGCGGATATTGCTGTCGATGATCCGGAGTATACTGATATAGAAGACGCTGAAGATGAGGTGAGAGAGGATAAGACCGGCGATATTTACGACTGGAACCTGGATGTTATATATGCCGGACTCGTATTTGACTCTGATGATCCTGTTCAGAAAAAACAGGCTGCCAATAATGCGGCTATTTCATCGGTTGACGTTACGGACAACTATGATATTGCTTCGATATCGATTAATGTGGATCTGGGGGATCTTGTTTCATTTGCCGGTTCAGATGCCGCGTCCGGAGAACATAAGTGGCTGGTACTTGGAATCTACACGGGAACGGATGATATACTTACCGCTGCTCGCGACAGTGTCGTTTTTGAAAATGATGATGTAGCAGAAGCAGAAGAATATGGTCTCGCTCCCGGGTATTACTGTTTGCGTATCAGTGCGGAAGATCTGATCAATAGCTCTCTTAGAATAGTATCAGGGCCAAGATTTGGTTTGCAAAAAGTCATTACTATCAGGGTGATCAATCATGGTGTATGTAACCTGATATCTGAACAAAACGGAAAGACAAGTAGTATATATAGTGCTGCTTATGGCTTGGAAACGGATCCTATCACTATATTTGCCAAAGACTCTAAGGGGAATACTATAAGCGCTGATTGGGAGGCGTGTTATAGTATAGATCCCATGAAATCTATTATTGATACAGATGATCCTTATGGTTTTTCGGCCAGTGTGAAAGATGATGGTAAAAAGCTTATAATAAGCGGTATCCCTTCGAAATGCAGCACAGGGCGTATTATATATGTACGAGCGACCGGAAAAGACAATCTGGTTTCGAGCGGTGAATGGTATAAGGTTACTATAGGGATCAAGGGGGTTGAATTGTCATCAGAACCAACGGCACTGAAATTCTATGCACCTGTTGGATATACCTCGGTTTCTGCTGAAACTATCTATGTTTCTCCATCGAAAATCGATCCGGGAGTTAAGGCCAGAATCAACGTAAGAATGTCCGGTGGACAAAACTCGAAATTTGATATCAGTAAATCTGATTTTACATATCGGGATGATGGCTATGCATTTGATATGGAAAGGGGAGATTTACCGTTTGAGTTAAAGATCTCTCCGAAAGGTAATCTGGCTAAGGGAGTATATTATGAATCAATATACGTTGGTTTTTCGGATGCGGTTAGCAGATCTTTGGAAATATCGGTAATGCTTGAAGTGGTGCCTGTAGAAACGTATGTTTTGGAACATGCAATCCGGACCAAAAGCGTTCGGATCAGCACGGATTCTTTTGGAGTACCTGATATGTTGAATTTTGGCAGTATTGCCAAAGGCGGTTGTTTTGATGATATTGATATTACTTTTTTCAATCCCGGTAGCGGCGAGTGTTTAGTCAGTGTAAATGAAGTTGATTCGGATGGTGTGCTTGTTTCAAGTAACAGGTTGATCAGTATTGCTCCGTCAGATTCGGGAATAGCAGCAGCTAATGGTACTAAAAGCTTCAGTATATCTCCGCTAAAAGAAGAGATCGGAGTATACAGTACATATATGATGATCTCTTGCGGAAATAAGAGCTCTATAATTCCTGTTACATATGCCGTGCTTAATGATAATGTGACTAATGTTAGTTTTTATCCAACACCAAGCGGTGACGTGATCATTTTGGATGAAGGGTGCGTGGAAGAAGGTTATGAAGTATACGATTGCAGAAGAACGCTTGTTCTGAAAAATAATTCTTTCACTAAGACGGATCAGATCATTAATGTAACATTTTCTTTGAGTGGAGGTGATACGGATATATTCACTTTGGATGATATTGGTGTTAGTAATATTTCTGCGGGATCAGATATGGGTGTATGTCTTAATATCAGTCAAAATCTTCCGGCGGGACAATATACCACAAATCTTCACATAAAAGCTGATAATATTCAGGAAAGAACGTATAGGATAGAGTTTAATGTTAAACCTATGCCGGTAGGGCATTTCACCATCGATATGACTGGCTATGGCCATGGTGCTTATGTAGAAGATGGTGAGGATATGAAGGGCAGGCGTCTTAAACATTTTCTTGACGCAAAAGTCGGTAATGGCGTGAGTCGGAATGGAAGAGATTATCTTGTTGATATTGATAATAAATCGATAAACGGTAATCTGTACGATTTGAGGTTCATCGGGGATTATTATGGGGATGAATATAATAATGATTTTTCTGTGCATGACATATGTGTCCTTCCAGATAACTCGATCACTGTTTCTGAAGCAAAGCTGAGTTTGACTTCAGAAGATAAATCCGCATATCGATGTTTTGGTACTGTAGAGCTTGAATTTACAGCTGACGTGGGTTTCTCGGCCGGTAAGGGAAAATTTACGGATTATGTTTCATCGGTTTATTCGTCTTTGATTTATGATGGATATGATGAGAAATATTTTTATTTGACTGTTCCGTATTATGGTAAACTTGAGGATGCTATAAACTATAAGGTAATGCCTGTTGCTGTAAGAGAGGGGTATAAATTCTATGGTTGGATAGATTATTACACAGGTGAACCTTTTGATCCGGAAAACACAGTGATCACTAAATTTCATCCGTTGGTGGCAAATTTTCATGAACACATGTATCCTGACAGTGGCGACAGTGATTCTGAAAATGTTGTATGGCATATAGGTACGGCTTCAAAGAATTATGTAGATACCTGGGTTGAGGTTTTTTGCGTGAGTGATGATTGCACATACAGGGAAGCCAGTAAGGTTGTTGTGTCGGGGGATGATATATCTATCAGTATGGATGATGTGTTATTATCGTGCGAGAAGGATGGGACGGTTACGTTGTCCGTGAGCGCAAATGCTTCCTCTATATTGAGATTCTATACATCAAGGATTGTTAGTACTAATATTTCTCCTGGTCATGATTGGAAGTATGTTTCAGATAACATTATATGGTCATCGGATCACAACTATGCTACCACAGAACGAATATGTCAGAACAGCATTCATATAGGTGACAGATCAGAGACGGTATCATCAGATGAAGTGCACATTTATACTACAGATACAGATTGTGATGCACCGGGAACCATAGAATATACAGCCCTTTGGAAGGATGGAGATGGTAAAGAAATACTCAGGGCTGTGGATGTTGTTTCGGCGGATATGCTGGGTCATGACTATGAGGCTTATTTCTCATGGATCGATAACGGGTTTGATGCGCAGCCTTCGGTTAATGCCGTGTTGGTGTGCCGGAGAAATAATGAGCACAGAGTAGATATTTCTGCAGCATCCGTTAATATCTGTCTGGTCACAGAGGACAGAGCTAAAGCAACGAAAGTGTGGAAGGCTGATTTTGTCTATGATGGAAAATACTATGAAGATGAATTGCAGGTGCATGGCACTATAGAACACAAGTGGGAAGTAAGCTTCTGCTGGGGAAGTGTGAGCTATGATATTATTCCATCGGTAACTGCCAGCGCAAATTGTCTAAATGACGGAGAAAGCATTCGTCTCAAAGTATCCGTTAGCCAAAACGAGACTGATGGAGTAGTTACATGGACTGCGACTGTGATCGGTTTTCTGGATGATACCGGTATAGATGATGAAGGGCTTAATAGTCTTGTGGGTGTTTCTGACGCCCGTTATGCTCAGATGCCGGAGTCAAAAGAAGCTGAAATATACGGGGATATTTGGATCGTAGGCCTTAATGATGAATATGAATATACCGGAGGCAAGATCACTCCGGCCTTTGATCTCATAGACAAGGATAATAACAGATTCCTGGCGCGTGGAGTGGATTATACGGTCACTTATGGGAAAAACACCGATAAAGACAGTTTGGGTACAATTACTGTAAAAGGGAAAGGCAATTATGAAGGAAAGAATACCGGTGCCAGCTTTAGGATAATCGATCCCCTGAATGAATTGACCAATGATGATATTCAGGAACTCAGGGTGGTTAAAGGATGGACGGTGAAAGTGAAAGCACAGACTTACACCGGTTCGGAGATCATTCCTGTAGGGATAGAAGTCAAAGAAAAGGGCACCAGGAACTTCACGACCTATAATTACGATGAGAAGACAGGGGCATATTATGATGCGGCCGGAAACAAGCTTGGTGCGGTAGTTGTTTTCAGGAATAACATAAACAAAGGCGCTGCCGGAATAACTCTTCTCGGTAAGGACGGCTCTATCGTAAAAAAGAGTTTCAAGATAAATGCGGTCGATCTAAGATACGCCGGTGATAAGCTAAAGATTGATGTCAGTGATGCTGTATATGCAGTCAAAGGAGCGGCACCGGAGATAGCGGTGACATATGATGGACGCAAACTTATCGAGGGACAGGATTATAAGGTAAATTATGATAAAAAGACCTTCAAGAATACAGGATCCAGCATCATTACTATAACCGGCAAAGGTAACTATGCGAAAACGGCTGCGGCTGCATACTATTCAATAAAGCCGCTGGATCTGAATGATATCGATCCGGAAAACGTTGCATTATCTTATAAAGCAGGGACAAAAGCGGGAAAGATCAAGGCAACTGTTCTTGATAATAACGGAAATGCTCTCGGAAATAAACAGATCAGAGTAAGTGTTGAAGGAATGCCGGACGATGCAGTACTGCAGCCTGGAGAAGACTATACCGTTCTCGTTTCTGCCTGCGACGATAACCTTGTGACCGGAAGCGAGATCCGTATTCCCATACATGTTGGTCTGGATATCAGTAAAGTATATGTAAATGTAGACAAATACTTCAGTAAAACCTATACCGGTAACTGTATAACGCTGGATGATGCTGATTTCGGGTCGGGTTATATCGATATCAGGACTGCCCGAAACGGTATGAGTCTTGACCTTGGGGTGGATTTCAGGATCAGCGGCTATACCAATAATGTGAAGAAGGGTACCATGACAGTTTACCTGACCGGGCTCGGAGAATATAGCGGGACCAAGACCATCAAGGTTAAAATATGGGCCAAAAAGCTGGCTGACAGTAGCACGTGAAGCGGAAAGTCATCTAAAAGCACGGGATAGTGTCAAACAATGATCGGCCGGGGAGCAAGGCCTCATAATGCTATTTTTGTCGTGTGCACACGACAAAAAATATTGACTTTATCGCATATACACGATAAAATGACCGAAGACATAGATCCAATGTGCTTTATCCTGTCGGAGGTTAGGTATGAATCACGAAATTCTAAAAAGGGTTATACTGGAACAGATTGAAGTGATCAGGGCGGCGGAGATCATAGACCGGGAGTATTCATTTGAAAATGGCGTCAATTATATATTGGTCGGTCTGAGAAGGGCCGGAAAATCCACGCTCCTCTATAAGATCGCAAGAGAGTTTGTTGCTTCAGGTTGCGACTGGTCTCAGATCATATATATAAACTTTGAAGATGACAGACTGCTTGGATTCACTAAAGAGGATTTTGATGACATTATTGAAACCGCATATGAACTTAGCGATGCTGATGAGATTATTTATTTTTTTGATGAGATCCAGATAGTGGATGGATGGGAACACTTCGCAAGGAGGATGGCTGATCAGAAAAGGCGTGTGTATATTACCGGCAGCAATGCAAAAATGCTCAGTTCCGAAATGGCAAGCATTCTCGGAGGAAGATATCTTGCTAAAATGATCATGCCCTTCTCATTCAGCGAGTGTCTTGAGTATGGAAAAACTGATCATGATGAGAAAGCTCTGCTTACCACATCAAAAAATGGTAAGATCAAAAAAGCGTGTCAGGAATACATATCCGGCGGCGGTTTCCCTGAAGCTCAGAATCTGAACAACAGGAGAGAATATATAAAGAGCGTATATGAAAAGGTTCTGCTGGGGGATATCATAGAACGGGAGCAGGTGAAGAATAAGATGGCATTGCGGCTCATGATCAAAAAGATCGCCGAGACTGTGATGCATGAAATCTCATTCAATACGCTTGCGGGAAATATAAAGGCAAGCGGAATAAAGACATCTACGGATTCAATGATCGAGTATTCTTCATATGCAGAAAACGCATATCTTGTTTTCAGAACAGAAAACTATGTGTCAAAGTTTGCAGAAAAGGAGAGTGTTCCCAGGTATTATTTTTATGATAACGGTATTCTTTCTCTTTTTTTGGTGAATAAAGCATCTGCTTTGCTGGAAAACGCTGTGGCAGTTTTTTTGATGCGTGAATATCGGGAGGGATTTTATTTCTATAAGTCTGCAAAAAAGGGGGTGGATATAGATTTTTATCTCCCCGGCGAAGGCTGTGCAATACAGGTGGCGTACAGTCTTGAAGAAGCTGAAGATCGGGAGATAAACAGTCTTGTAAGCTTTGCACGGAAAACGGAAGGCGTCGAGACTCTAATGATTGTAACAAATGAAGAGGAGAGAACCATACAGAAAGACGGACTGATGATCAGGGTGGTTCCTGCGCATAAGTTTCTGCTTGGAGTATATAAAAAAGTGGTTGACAGGGGCGGAGGGGTGTGGTAGATTTGATTTGTATCGGTATCTGATCGACCATAAAGCCGTTTTTTCGTGCGCCGGCGGCCAATGCCCGGGCTTGCAGGGACGAATATTATAACGAGACAGGTGGCGAATTTCTTATCCGATCGGTGCGGAAGTTTCTTCCGTCTTATTTAATTTACACTTAAAAAACAAGAAATGGGGTAGAAAGATGAAAAGAAGAAAATGGCAGAGCACTTTGAGTTGGGTGCTGACAACAGCTATGCTTCTTGGCAACTTCCAGGGCAACGTTATCGCCTCCTACGCCTACGAAGGGGATGAAGAAGAGGTCATCCTTGAGGAAGAGGAGCTTGACGAGGAAGATGCTTCAGAAGCTGAAGACAGCGAAGACGCTGAAGCGGAAGTGGCTGAAGAAGCCGCAGAAGCAGAAGACGAGGACACTGATGAGGCAGAAGCAGAGGATTCCGATGCTGAGGCTGAGGACGCATATGCAGAAGATGACGCTGAAGACGAGGAAGAGGTCGAGGCGGACAGAGCAGGTACAAATTGGATATTGCAAGTGAAGTCTAATCCTACAAGTGATGGGCTTACCTTTAAGGGAGTCTATGCTGATAAGCAGAGAGCAAATAATGAAGCTATTAAGAGTGTTTCTTTAGACGGGGCATCAGAGAGCAATGTAACTATCACAGTTAATGTTGATCTCGATAAGATGGATGCGTTTGTTAGTGATGATGCAGGACAGGCTACACATGGGGACTGCAAATGGTTTTTGTTGGGATTATACACATGTTCTGACAATGTAGCTAATGTATCGTATAATGGTGCGGCTTTGGGAGAAGGAGAGGTCGCAATTGCTGCTGATAATAATATGGGTGCAGGTTGGGTGAGTTTGTGGCTCAGAGCGGAAGACGTAGTTGCAAATCCCAAGCATTTTACTCTTAAGCCGCCCGAAAAAGATGTCAAAAACATCACGGTCAAAGTGAACAACCTTGCAGAGTGTAATCTTACCACTGAAGGCGAAAGTGTGATAAATGGCACTTGGGGCAAGGCTATTACTTCCAAGACTGTTACAGCTAAGAATGCAAGCCAGAATGCAGTAAGCTGTGATTGGGTTGTCCGGACTGAGGATAACGGAGCCGGCAGTGTGATCACTTCTATTGACGGAGTTTCCTTTAACGCAAGCGAGGACGGAAAGAGCCTTGTGATCAGCGGTACTCCTGATAAAGTCAGTGATAATACTGTATATATTCAGGCTACCAGAAGGGATAATGGCGTAAAGAGTGACTGGTTCTCTGTACAGATAAAAGCTGCAGCTGTGACCGCAACTCATTCTCCGGCAAGTGTCGATTTTGGTACGGTAGAGGTTAATTATGACAGTGTATCTGCCCAGAAGGTGACCTTAACCAAGACGACTGAAATTGACAAGAAGGTGGATCTGGATATAACTCTTGTAAAAGGGGGTAATTCGGATTTTGAATTTGAGGGATCAGTAGCAGAGGCTTCTATTGCTGCAACCGGTACAACTTATGATATAATGGTTAAGCCTAAGACCGAGCGTGGAGTAGGTACTTACGAAGATACCATCAGCATCAATTCTGCAGCATTTGCAGAGCCGATCAATATTACTGTCAGCTTCACTGTTGTTAAGGACGAGACTACTGATCCTGAACCGAAATACAGCATTTCCCTGAACGATGTGACTGTGGCGGAAGCTTATGGTACTTATGATGAAGAAAAAGGTGTTCAGTTTGAGAATATCACTCTTGGTGAGACCACTGAGGCGCCTGTTGCAACTATTGAGATAAAGAACGTAAGCGATGATATAGCGGCAAACGTTCTTACTGCATCGCTTTCGGCAGGAAGCATCTTCACTGTAACCCCTGCTAAGGCAGCTGCAGTTTCAAATAATGAAACTTGTGAATTTGCTCTCAGCGTAAGCCTCAACAAGATCACTGATATCGGTGTATATACTGATGAGCTGGTGATCTCCGGCAACGGCATAAGCGTTAACGAGATCAGGGTTCCTGTAAGCATTAATGTGGTTAAGCCTGTTGAACCTCCTAAGCATTACAGTATTTCTGTCTGCGCTGTAAGCAGCAACGTCGGAACCTTTACCGTGTCAGACGGAAATGTCACCGCATTTGCTTTCAACAGCGTGCCTAATGATTACGAAGAGCCTGCACTCAACGTACAGTTCGAGGTTATAAACAATTCTGATACCAGCATTACAGTAGATGATATCGATGCAAGATTTATAACAGGAAATGAATTTAGTATTACCTGCGATTCTGACACGGATACGGTTGTTTCCGGAAATTCTGTGATCTTTACTGTGAGCGTTGATCTTACAGAGGCTTCCGCGGCCGGAAAATACGATGGAATGCTTGGTTTCAGAGTTAAAGACGGCGCTTATACATATGTGGAGATCAGCTTCACCCGCGAAAAGGCTCCCGAAGCAAAGGTGAGCGTGAGCATCGATGGTGTGGAAGTCGAAAACGGCTTTGTTCATCCTTTTGATACCATCATCAAAGGTAAAGGAGAATTTGAGACAATTTATCTTGATTTCCTGAACAGCGGTGACGCGGACGGTAAGGTCTTCGTGTATGAGACTGATGAAAATGGCAAGGCCATTTCCGAAAATGTTTTACTGAACATCTCTTCAGAGAGCGCCAATGTCGTTTCCGGAAACGGGACCGCGACTATCAGCATCAACTATGCAGGTCCTGATGCGATAAGCGTCAACGAGGCATATGTTAAGTTAGTTCTCGGAGATGAGGAACTGAATATCACCTTAGGTTACACTATTCTTAACGATAATGTGACTGCTGTCAGCCTCACACCCAGTGAGAATGTTGTGAGCATCAATACTCTTGAGGTATTTGAGGGTTATAATGCAGATATTTACAAGGGCGTGTTCACTCTCAGCAACAATTCGACTGAAAACACCGATACCGTGCTGAATATCAGGGCATCTATCAGCGGTGACGATGCTTATGCATTCACTGTTGATCCCGAAACTGTCGGATTCCTTTCGGAAGGTAAAACTGCTTCCTTCACCGTAGGTGTAAGCGAGAATCTTTCTTATGGTGTGTATACCGCAGTACTTACTTTCTCTGCCGACAACATGGAAAACAAGAGTGTGACAATAGAGTTCGTAGTCAATGCAAGCGATAGCATGCACTTTGATGTTACCGGCAGGGGCGAAGCAGTAGGTGCTGGATTCATAGAGCGTCTCGAAAATGCTCTGGACGCAAGAGTCGGAAAGGAAGTCAGCAAGAACGGTGCTGTCTACCTGATCGACCTTGACGGCAGTGTGAGCGGAGACGATGCTTCCTATGATGTTAAGTATGAGGATGGTGTGCTTACCACACTTTCCACCAATACCGTTAGCGCTGCTGAGGCCAGAATCTCTGTCAGCGATGGCGATGCCGCTGCATATCCTGCATTCAAGAGCGTATGCTTCGACTTCAAGCAGGTTGTGAACTTCGATGCCAACGGCGGTGTGTTCACCTATGATTGGAAGGGCGTAAGCGTTAACTCGGCCGAGATCGAGGCTGCACTTGTTCCCGTAGGCGGCAAGCTCAGTGATGCGAAGGGCTTCAAAGCAATGCCTGTGGTTGAGAATTTCGGTTTCGGTCTGGAGGGCTGGACTGTAGACGGCGAGGCGTTTGATGTATCCGGCAATGTCATCACCGAAGACATCACCGTCAGCGCAAACTGGCATGAGCATCAGTATCCTGCAAGTGGCAGCGAGAATTCTGCTAATGTTGTATGGCACTGGGGCGATGTTGCAGAAAAATATGCCGGTACCTATGTAGAGATCTTCTGTACAAGCGAGAACTGTGTGGACAGAGAGGGAAGTAAGATCACCGTATCCGGTAATGACATCTCTATCAGCATAAACGGTGTTATCTACACCTGCGAAAAGGACGGAGCAGTGACTGCTACCGCAAGCGCAAACGCATCTTCTATCGGAAGATACTACACAGCTGAACAGGTAAGCGTTAACGCAGCTCCCGGCCACAACTGGAAGTATGTTTCCGAGAACGTTGTATGGGCAGCTGATTACAGCAGTGCAACTGTGGACCGTATCTGCCAGAACAGCTTCCATGAAGGAAATAAGATGGAGACTGTATCTGCTGACAATGTGACTGTTGAAGTACAGGGCAGCGACTGTGCTGCATCCGGAAACATTATCTACACTGCAACGTGGTATGATGAGGATGGCGAAGTTGCGTTTGTTTCCGAAAATATAGTATGGGTAGCTGAGATCGGACATGATTATAAGCCTGTATTTACATGGACGAGCAACGGCTATGGCGAAACTCCTTCCGTTAACGCTGTTCTTGTATGTACCAGGAATGCGGATCACAAACAGACCATCTCTGAAAATATCGTGCCTGTGTTAGTGAGCGAAGAGTCCGGCGTTTCAACTACATGGAAGGCAGCCTTTACATGGGACGGCAAGGTTTATGAGACCGAGGAAAATGATTACTTCACAGTTTACAGCCACACTGATCATAAGTGGTCAGTAAGCTTCAACTGGACCGGAACCGTAAGCTACGACGGAAGCGCTTTCAACGTTACTGCTGTTGCGGTCTGCGCTAACGGAAATGAGACCAGGGATCTGGAGCTCAGCTTAAGCTATAACGATGCAAAGGCACAGGGCATCAGGATATGGACTGCAGAAGTTACCGGTATCAAAGGTGATGTGAACGTCGATCCCGATGGACTTAAGGCACTTATCGGAGCTTCCGAGAGCAGGATGGTCTATGCACCTGATGCTGTTATCAGCCCGCTTTACGGCGATATAGTCATCGTTAATCTTGAGGAGGAATATGATTATACCGGAAATAAGATCACTCCCGCCTTCAACATAATCGATGAGGAGCGCGGCGAATTCCTTGCAAAGGGCGTTGATTACACCGTAAGCTACGGTGCCAACAAGGAAGGAACCGGTACCATTACCGTTAAGGGCAAAGGCAACTACGAAGGAAAGAATACCACAGCTACCTTTAAGATCGTGGATCCCAGGAAGAATCTCAGCCAGGAGGAGCTTCAGGCACTTGCTGACGTCAAGGGGTGGAATGTAAAGGCTGATGCCGTAACCTACACCGGCGAAAGTATCAAGCCCGCGGTCATCCAGGTCAAGGCAAAGGGAAGCAGAAGCTTCGTGTCTTACACTCTTGATGATAACGGCGAGGATTACTATAACGGAGAGGATAAGCTCCCTGCTATCGTGACCTTTGCAAATAACGTCAACAAGGGTACCGCAAGGATCACACTTCTCGGCGCTAACAACAGTATCGTAAAGAAGAGCTTCAAGATCAAGCCGGTAGATCTCAGCACCGTGGCCGGTGATCTTGAGATCAATGTAGAGGATACCGTATATGCAGTAAAGGGAGCGACTCCCAAGATAACCGTCGAGTACATGGGTAATCTCCTCATCGAGGGTCAGGACTACAAAGTAAGCTATGATAAGAAGTCCTTTAAGAAGGCAGGAAGCAGCAGCCTTGTGATCACCGGCAAGGGCAATTATACCAAGAAGACCAATGCTGTATACTTCGGTATCGATCAGCTGGATCTTGGCGATATCGATCCCGACAGCGTGGCACTCAAGTTCAAGGCCGGCACCAAGGCAGGCAAGATAGGCGCGACCGTACTTGATCTTAACGGCAATGCCCTCGGCAAGAAGCAGATCAAGGTCCGTGTAGACGGAATGGCAGACAGTGCTGCTCTTGTGGCCGGAGGAGAATATACCGTTGTGATCACCGCGACCGATGCAAATCTTGTCCTCGGCAGCGAGATAGAGGTTCCCATCACCGTCGGTCAGGATTTTGCAAAGGTCTATGCTAAGGCTGACAAGAACTTCGCAAAGGAATACACCGGCGAAGGCGTCACCCTCGATGAGGAGGATTTCGGCGCAGGCAGGATCGATGTCAGGGCAGGCGGCAAGAACGGAACTCCTCTTACACTTGGCGAAAACTTCGAGATCGCAGGCTACACCAATAACGTGAAGAAGGGTACCATGACCGTGACCCTGAAGGGTATCGGAAGCTACAGCGGTACCAAGACCGTTAAGGTGAAGATCAAGGCGAAGAAGCTGGCAGCCACGAACTGACCAAAGACGGACACCGGCGGTTCTTATGTAACCGCCGGGAAGTCCTGAAAGCACAAAAAAGTCACAATATTCTGTGATTTAAGTCTTTTCAAAAACAAAATATATGGTATAATGTTGTAGGTTATGTAAACCAGAGCATTATGCCATATATTTTTTTGGAGGTATATATGAAATACGGCAAGGTTAGAAGGATACTGCCTGCATTGCTTACCATGACCATGCTGGCAGGGCAGGCCCCCCAGGCGCTGGCTTATGAAGGGGAGACGGTAGAGTGTGTGGAGGAGGAAGAAGAGAAAGATCCCTCGACTGCGCAGTCTGACGACTGCTACGCTCGGGATGACAAAGAGGGGACGGCTGACGACTGCTACGCTCGGGATGACAAAGAGGGTGCGGATGACGCAGACTTTGAAGAAGATGAGAAGGAAGATTCCTCGACTGCGTCTGCTGACGCAGACTACGCTCGGAATGACAATGAGGCGGAGACTGACGCAGAGAAAGATGAAGAGGAGTTCAGTGAGGAAACTGACGAAGCAGAGGAAGCGGTAGAGGCTGAAGAGGAGGAAGATCCCTCGACTGCGTCTGCTGGCGCAGACGACCCTCGGGATGACAATGGGGACACGGAAGATGCAGACTCTGATAAGGGTGTCGAAGACGATGATACATACGAGCTCAGCGCATTCCAGAAAAAGTACAGGGCGGAGCTTGAGTCCAAGGGCGTATTCGACAGGGCAGAGTCTGTGGAAAACGGCATAGACATAGTCGGTGACAGACTCTTCTTTATGGCAGAGGATAAGGCCGAGGCTGAAGAAGTGGCTGCGGTATTTGACGGCGAGCTCATAAGCTTTGAGGACGGCACAGGACTCATGAAGGTTGAGGATGCGGCAGAAAGCTTCTTCCTCAGCGCCTTTGATGACAGTCTTCCCGGAGTGGAACCTGACTATATCCTGGATTTCGGCGGACTTTCAGCTGTGGGCAGCGGCGAAGCCGTTCCCGTGCCCAAGGACTGGAGTGACTGGTATAACGGGGATGAGGACAGCGATCCCTTCCTGAATCCCGCAGACAGCCGTTATCAGTGGATGCACGATGCGGTAAAGAGCTACAGTGCCTGGGGTGTTACCACCGGAAGCGAAGGCGTTAAGGTGGTTATCATAGGCTCGGGTGTTGATGCGGATCATCCTGAACTTGCGGGAAAAGAATCCGGTAAGGTTGAAGCTAATATGGTGGAAGGAGTCAGGTCTGTTTCCGACTGTAACGGAAGCGGTACGGCGGCGGCTTCTATCATAGCAGGCGCCCTGGGTAACGGAGAGGGCGGCGCCGGTATCGCTCCCGGAGTAAGTCTTTTAAGTATCCGTGTTATAGATGATGAAGGAAAGAGCACTACGGAAGGCATCAAGAGCGCGATCAGCATGGCCAGGACCGTAAAGGCTGATATCATAGTATTCCCCGATGTCTGGTACGGCTATTCCAATGTCATAGAGGATGAGCTTAAGGCGGCTAAGGATGCTAAGATCCTGGTGATAGCAGGAGCCGGTGATAACAGCGGCAACTCCGCGGCCTATCCCGGAAGCTATGACAGTGTTATGGCTGTGGCGGCAACGGATGAGAGCGGCAAGCGTGCTCCTTTCTCCGGTTACGGCAGCCATGTAGATATAGCCGCTCCCGGTGCGGACATCTATACAGCAGGATTGGATGACGGATATTCTAACTTTAACGGAAGCGGTTATGCTGCTTCGGTCGTGGCAGGTGCCGCGGCGCTTTACTTAAGCTCTGAGGGTAAGGGCTCTGATTATACCGCGGATACCCTTAAAAAGGCACTTAAGGCTGCGGCAGTCTCTAATGGCGAGAGCGGCATGGGATCAGGTGTCATAAGCTGCGCAAAGCTTTTTGAGGGTGATACCCGTTCACCGAAGATAAGTCTTGTGAGCGGCCTCGGCTATACTCTTTCGGAGGTTGAAAACGGCGAGAGCCTTACGGTATCCTTTACCGTTCCCGAGGATTCATACATCTTCCTTAAGCCTGCGGGCGAAGGTACAAGCTCCGGATCCAGAGTGATCTACACTGTAAACGGCAAGACTCCTTCAGTAAAGAACGGCGTTACCGTCAACGGTGATGTGTATGACGGTGAAGGTATTGCGGTAAAAGAGCTTCTCGGCGACAGCAAAAAGAACAAGAAGGTGACTGTCAAGGCAGCTACCGTTACCGGCATGGGCGTTCTGGGCAAGCCGGCCACCATGATCATCACCATAGAGCCGGGACTTATAAGTAAGGAAGCCGGTATAAGCATAATAAACGCGCCCATGGATATGGGTGAAAATGATGTTATACAGCTGGAAGCCGAGATCAACGGCACAACCTACGGTAAGCTCAAGTGGGCCTTTCAGACGAAGAGCGGTGTGGACGCCACTCTTGATGAAAACAAGGGTATACTTACCGCAGGCAAGGTGACCGCAGCTAAAGGCTGGGGTGTGGTCAGGGTGTACTGCTACATTGACGGGCCGAAGATCAACGGAAAAGTGATGGAATCGGCACCGGTGGAGATAATGGTCATCAGAGGGACCAGCAATGCAAAGGTTAAGACCATGACGCTCAAGGGAGATGACAGCGTTACCCTGGGCTTCTCGGAGAACAGCGAGACCGAGACCTACACTCTCTCCCTTAATGAAGTGTTTGATGATAATAACACGCCTCTTCTTGTGCCCGGCAGGCCGCTGGGAGTATCCGTTGCATGGAGGAGCAGCAATGAGAGCGTAGTTACAGTGACGGCTATGGATGACGGCAGCTACGCCGTGGTCAAGGCTGTGGGTCCCGGTACGGCCAAGGTTACCTGCGGAGCGCTGGACGGTTCAAAGAAGAGCGTCAGCTGTACCTTCAAGGTCAACCAGATGATAGACAGCATTAAGATCAGCGGACAGGAATATGTAAGGGCCAATACCACATCCACCTATAAAGCGGAGTTTACTCCTTCAAATGTAGGCACAAAGAAGGTAGTATGGACTATTTCCGAGAATGTGAGCTGGGCTGAGATCGATCCTACCAGCGGCAAGCTGAAGGTGGTGAAGTCTCCTGCAGAGTCCGATTACGGAACCACCATCACCATCTGCGCATCCTCCGGTGACGGCAGCAAGACCGAAGGCTGCAAGAAGGTCATGCTCATCAGGGATAAGGTTACCGAGGTCCGTATAGATACAGCACAGGAAAAGGTCGATGCGCTTTACGGCATCACCAGGAACAACAAGAATAAGATAACCGCAATAAGGCTCTTCACAAAGGTTACGGGCGGCGGCGTATCCGCGGGTTCCATCGCCCTCAAGGGCAGCTGCTATGCCGGTTCAAAGCTGATGGATTTCGGCTGCATCTACACCAGCAGTAATGAAAAGGTCGCGAAGGTCGATGAGAACGGTGTGGTGACGGCTGTAGCCAAGGGTACGGCAACCATCACCTGCAAGGCTGCAGACGGAAGCAATAAGAAGGCCACCGTGAAGGTAAAGGTACATGAGCCCGTGGATTCCATAACCGTGGGCGGACAGTCAGCCATTGCCAGCGGAAAGAGCGCCACCTTCAAGGCTTCACAGGTGCTGCCTTCGACCGCGGGTAATAAGAAGGTCACCTGGAGAGTTGAGGGCCAGGGAGCCACCATCAATGAGAAGACCGGTAAGGTTACGGTGTACGGCAGCTCCGGTGTGGTCACGGTCATTGCTACCGCAGCTGACGGCAGCGGCATTACGGGAAGCATGGATTTCATCATCACCTCTTCCAAGAGCACAAAGGTGACCATGGATACCCCGGATACCGATAACGTATATCAGATCACAAGACAAAAGGAAAAACTTAAGTCAGTGAGACTCTTTACGGTTGATGCTTACAGCACTGAAGCGCCCGACAACGAGATCGAGCTGGAAGCTGACGGCCTTTATACCGCAGGTCTCTGGAAGAGCAGCAATGATAAGATCGCTGAGGTTGTTCCCTCTGAAGACGGACTCAGCGCGACCGTAAAGGCAAAGGCTGCCGGCAAGGTGACCATCAGCTGCACCGCCCAGGACGGTACAAAGAAGAAGGCTTCCGTGACTGTTAATGTGCAGGTACCGGTTTCCGGCGTGAAGCTTATACCTCAGGACGGGCAGACAGGCGAATACCACTATCTCGGCTACGGCTGCAGTGCTGATATAAAGGCTTCCATGCTTGAATCTTACGGGAAAGCCGCAAACAGGGATGCGGAATGGTCTCTGGAGATAAAGGATGTGTTCCCTGTATATACAGACGGAAAGCTTACCGGCTTTGAGCTTAAGGATAATCCCAAGAGTAAGGATCTGGCTAAGATCAAGAGTTTTGTAAGTCTCAGCAACGGAAAGCTGACCCTCTGCAGCAAAAAGGATGTAACGGCTGTGAGCAGCCTGCTTAACGGCAGTGATGTTGACAGATATGCTGCAGCCTTTGTTGTTACGGCTGCAGCAAAGGACGGCTCAGAAGCGAAGGCCAGCATCACCTATATCGCGGCTCCTGCAGTAAAGGATCTTCAGTCCATAAAGGGTGAGAAGATCGATATCTATCTTGGAACTGAAAGTCTGCCTGTGATGGGCGCAAATGAGTGCAGCAATGGTAAGGCTGAAGCTGTGCTTGCAGGCGTCAGCATCCAGATCGCAGATCCTACGGTGGCATCGGCTGTATATAATGAAAAGACAGGCTGCATAGACATCTATCCCATGTACAGGGAAAAAGGCAGCAAGACTACAGCCATGACAGTCACTGCCAGGGACGGCAGCAAGAAGAGCGAGACGATACAGGTTACCATAACCAATACCAAGTGATGTTGCCGAAAAACTGAAGATGTGATAGAATGACTCCGTATGCGAAAAAGGATACGGAGTCATTTTTATGTTTTTGGGAAGATTCAGAAAAGGGATAAGCTTCATACTGATAATGACGCTGCTGGCGGGCAGTATTACGCCGGTGAGGGTTTATGCGGAGGGGGAGAAAGATCCCAGCCACAGCATAAGTTCGGCTACGATGATCGAAGATCATCTGCCTCTCTTATCGACTGCGCAGTCTGACGACTGCTCCGCTCGGGATGACAAGGAAGAAACTGCTTCTGCAGACTACGCTCGGGATGACAAGGAAGAAACTGCTTCTGCAGACTACGCTCGGGATGACAAGGAAGAAACTACTTCTGCAGACGACCCTCGGGATGACAATGAAGAGGCGACTGATGCTGACGACATTCGGGATGATCAGGTAGTTTCCGCAGATGAAGTGAGCACCAATGTCATTCCGAGCGAAGTCGAGGAATCTGATCCTTCTGATCCTGACCCTTCCATAGAGAAACTCCGCGCAATGCTGGATGCGGAGGAAGAAAACTACGGATACGTGGAGCTGGCAGATGCGCCGGTGGCCCATCCCAGACGGATAGAGGATGACCTTTCGGATCCTGATATGCTCTTGGGCATAAGCGCAGTCATGGCAGATTCCGAAGCAGCGGAGTCTGCGGAGGGGGATGCTTTTCCCATGCCGCATGTTGACGTATCCGATAATGAGATACTCTCATATTTAACTGATAAGTACCCGGATACCAGGGACCAGAATCCTTTCGGCACCTGCTGGGCCCATTCAACCATAGGTCTTGGCGAATTCTATAACATCAATCACGGCCTGAGTGACAAAAACGTGGACTACAGCGAGCTCCATATGGTCTACTGGTGCTATTCCATGCGCTCAGACGGCGTGGCCGGAGGCAGCGGTGACAGCATGGAATACATAGGCACGGGCTCCAACAGCAAGGCCAATTTCGGAGGCAACCTTATTTTCTCTGCCCAGGCCCTGATGCACCGCATAGGCTATGTTGACGAGGAGGTTGTACCTTACAGGGATACTGCTTCCGTAAACAAAGGCGGCTCCCTGGCGCCTGAAACCGAAAACAGCATGAACAGCTCATGCCTGGAGAACGCCTATATGCTCAGCCTCTCCGACAGGGAGAGGACCAAGGCTACTATAGTGGAGAATGGGGCTGTTGGCGTATCCATTTATGCCAGCAGGAGTGCCTATAACAGCGATAATAACAGCTATTATATGCCTCCGGAGGTAAGGAGCGGCAAGACCAATCACGCTGTCATGATAGTGGGCTGGGATGATGAGCTCCCTGCGGAGTTTTTTGCCAGCGGTCTGGGTGATAAGTATGTACCCGAAAACGGCGGCGGCTGGCTTGTGCGCAATTCCTGGAGCACTGTCTCAAAGATGGATTACAATTCCTACTTCTGGATCTCCTATGAGGACGGCTGCCTTACCGACACGGCCTGGGTCTTCGAGATGGAGAAAAAGGAAAAGAACTTTGAACATGAATATTATTATGATTCCCAGATACATAATTTCACCAGGGTAAAGAATACCAGGGCATCAGCAAATATCTACACTGCGGCAGGACTTGAAGGAAGCAAATATGAGTTTCTCCAATCGGTGGCAGTAAACTACTGCAGGATAGATACCACGGACAGGGATGTTCGTGTTACGGTGAAGGTATATACGGATGTGGATCCTTCGAGGGGACCGGCTTCGGGGAATCTGTATAATACGGCTACTACAGCCAAAGTTCTTACGGCCCCCGGCTATTATACCATCGAGCTGAACAAGCCTGTTCCCATTGCCAGGGGCAGTTCTTTTGCTGTGGTCGTGGAATCGGACGATAAGTATACGCCCTGCTATGAAAGAGATCTGGTGACCGGCACCTGGCCCAATGCGCTTACCACCCATGTATCCGCGTCGGCTAACCAGAGCTGGAGACAGCAGGACAGCAGCGGCACATGGAAGGATTTCGGCACCGATCCTACCTACGGAGGTAATTTCGGTATAATCGCCTTCACGGGCATACCCGAAGGCTATACCCCCGACTGGGGAGATGTTATTCCTGAAGACCGCGCCGGCTGGGAATATCCGGAGGAGACCGAAGGAAAGCTCTGGGCGGGAGATACAGGGGTGCTCAGATATACGGGAGAAGCAATAGAGCCGGAGCTCAGGGTCTACATGGGAACAAAGCTTCTCAGGGCCGGTACCGACTACAGCATAAGTTTTAAGAACAACATCAATGCCTGCCCGGATCCAGAATCCTGCCCGGTGAGCATCAGGCCTTCGGCGGTGATAAAAGGAAAGGGAAACTTTTCCGGCAGCGCCACCTGTTATTTCCCGATACTGCCTGCGGGCCTGTCGGAAAACAGCGCAAATATCCTCAGCCTTTCTGCGGTAACCGGGGGAAGCCCTGCGGAGCCGGATCCCTATGTCTGGTCTGTCGAGCTCGGAAGAGCCCTGGAAAAGGATAAGGAGTATAATGTGCTGCCGGGAGACGGTGAGGACTTAAGCGTATCCGGTGATCACGTTTATTATGTCATCGGCTGCGGCAACTTTGAGGGCTGTCTTCAGGGCACGATAAGGGTAGATACAGCCGGTGAGAGCATAGGTATCGAAAATGCCTCGGTAACGGGACTTATAAAGAGCTTTGACTGTGCGCCCGGAGAAGAGAACGTATTTGTACAGAAGGGCCTTACCGTTACAATGCCGAATGATACGGTGTTAAAGGAAGGAAGAGATTATGAGCTTTTATACGCCGGGAACAATACACCCGGTACTGCATATGTGACCGTAAAGGGCATCGGGAAATACCGGGGCTTCATAAAGCTCGGGTATACGATAAAGGCCCGTGAGATAAAAAAGATAAAAACCGATAATTCGAGCATACTCATACGTATCTATAACGGAGAGCCCCGGACACAGACCCTCCGGCTCTATGACGGAGATATCATGCTTAAGGAGGGCGTGGACTTTACGGTAAGCTATACCGATAATGTCAACGCCGGGAAAGCCTCCTTCGTGATAAAAGGAAAAGGCATATACAGAGGCACTAAGAAGGGCAGCTTTAAGATAGAACCCCTGGATATCTCTGTCCTTAAGGGAAGCCATGCGGATAAGACGGCTCCGTATGAAAAGAAGGGGGCCAGGGCAGGGGTGAGCCTGTCCTTTAACGGCATCCCTCTCACAGAGGGCACTGATTACAGCTTAAGCTACAGCGGCAGTAAGAACGTCGGGAGCTTAAGGACCGTTAAGGTCAAGGGGAAAGGCAATTTCAAAGGAAAGCTCAGCTTCGGCTTTACTGTATCGAAGGCAGATATGGGGAGCAACTGTGTCATCACTGCCTCCGATGTTGTATGGAAGGATAAGGCAGGAGCCTTTTATTCAAAACCTGTCCTTAAGGATGACTACGGAAGCAAACTCAGTGCAGGAAAAGACTATGCAAAGAACTACGGATACACTTATGCTGAGGACTGCTGGCTCTCAAACGGCACACTGAGGAAGAGCGGTGATAAGGTTAACGATTCCGATATCATCAGCGCCAATTTCATAAAAGAGACGGGTGCCGTGCCTATAAATATATCCGTATATGCCGCCGGGGCTTCTTATCAGGGCAGCATTACCGGACAGTACAGGGTGGGCCTTGCGGATATTGCCAAGGCTAAGGTTACGGTAAACGGCGGGACGCCATACCTGTTCTCGGGCCGGGCAGTATGCCCCGGCGCGGATGAGCTCAATGTCATGATAAAAGACGGAAATAGCTACGTATACCTGGACGGATATACATCCTATGAGATAACGGGATATTCAGGCAATGACAGATGCGGCACCGCGACACTTACCATAAAGGGAACGGGAGTCTATTGCGGGCAGAAGACCGTGAAGTTTAAGATAAAAAAACGCAGCTTGTTTTTCACCGGAGGATATTAAAAAATGAAACTTAAGAAAAAGCTGGGATCCGCGCTGATGATCGGGATGAGCGTTATTATGCTTTCCACGAACAGCGTCTATGCAGAAGGTGAGCATGACGGAAGGCTCACCGACAGGGTGCAGCACAGCAGTGATGATTTTGAAGATTATCAGTATGAGCACCTTAAAGAGGCTGATTTCGATGCTATCATAGACGGTCTGGAGGATCTTGCACAGGACAGCGCCAATGATCAGGCAGTACTGCAGGTCATCGTCGACATGGAAGAATTCTATACCCATCTGGATACCATGTACTGTATATCCTATATCAAGGGAGATCTGGTGGCGGATGACCAGTACTGGGATGATGAGGTCAAGTATAATGACGAGATCCGGAAGAGTATCTATGATAAGATCATGACGAGCTATAAGACTATCGCTCTTTCGACCTGCTCGGATGTGCTCCATGACCGTATCGACGATGAGGATGAGTGGCAGGCTATACTGGATTATGTTGAGATGACGGACGAGCAGAAGGAGCTCTTTAAACAGGAGACCGAGCTGACTCTGCAGTATGACATCTTATACAATAAGGAATATAAGACGACTGTAGGAAATACGCAGTATACCTTTGATGAACTGGATGAGGAATATGATAAGGGTAATGTGGGATATACCGAATTCCTTCAGGGATATGCGGATATATTAAATCAGAAGAACGAGGAGATGGGAGCGCTTTTCCTGGAGCTGGTGGAGGTAAGGGATAAGATCGCGGATACCTACGGTTACGATAATTACGCGGATTATGCCTATGAAAACGTGTTTTCGCGGGATTACAGTTATGATGACCTTGCCGCATACAGGCAGAGCATAAAGGATGATCTTCTTCCGCTTTACGATGAGCTGCTCTCGGAGTTATATATAAAAGGCAACGTGGATGTTTCCGAACTGATCGAGCAGAAGATGGACGAACAGACCTGCAGATCCAATCTCAGGAAGTTCCTTCCGGAGATATCATCGGATCTTCTGCTGAGCCTGGATTATATGGAGGCACATAGTCTCAGTGATCTGTCTGTAAATGATAAGAAAGCTCCCGGCGGGTATACCATATCCCTTTGCGATAAAAAGGCACCTTTTATATACAATGACGCTGACGGCACCTTCCTGGACATGCGTACGCTGATACATGAATTCGGACACTATAACCAGATGTATTACCAGACCGAGGATACATGGAGGTTTGATAGCAGCGATATAGATATAGCCGAGATCCATTCGCAGGGGATGGAGATCCTTTTTATGGATTATGCGGATGATATTTACGGGGATGAATACGGTCATGCAATGAACCTCTTCGATTTTTTCCAGTTCGTTGCGGCGGCAGCTGTCGGCGGGGCAAAGGAGGATGAATTCCAGTACAGGCTTTATGCCGAGGCTGACGGTCTTACCCTTGAGAGGCTGAACGAGCTTTACTATGAGGTCTGTAAGGATTACAGCGGTAAGTATGCCATGCTGTCAAGTGACGGGATGTTCCTTTCCACGATGGGATATCTGCCCTCGGGGCAGTGCCCGGAATGGGTCCTCATCCCCCATACATTCCAAGCCCCCGTGTATTACATAAGCTACTCCGTGTCTGTTGCTGCGGTATTTGAGCTTTTTGATAAGATACTGGATGACAGGGATGAGGGTATAGAGACCTATCTTGGCCTGGTGGATGCGGAGTATCAGGACAGCTTCCAGGATACCCTTGTTAATGCGGGACTCAACAATCCCATAGCCAATCCCAGGTTCGACGTTTACGCACAGGATATCAGGTATTATCTGGGAATGGACGATCACAGGCTGCAGAGCGAAGATGACGGGGGCACGACCGTGGTCCCCGGTGAAGATGATGACGACGAAGACGATACCGATACCACGGAGAGTGTTGACGGGGAAGAGGACGAAGACACTGAGGATGAGGACGAAGAAGATGAGGAGGATACTGCTGTGGCAGCCATACCAGCGAGAGGAGTTTCTATGGTAATGATACTTTTGATAATTGTAGCGCTCGGGATAATTGCAGGTTTCGCAGTACTTATAGTACTGCTGGCTAAAGGCGTTCCCGAAAGGAGCGGTAAGGCTAAGAAGGGAGCTCTTCCCCCTGCGGGAGGCATGAGAATGCCCACTCCCGTGAATATGCCGAATCCCGGCATAAATCCCGGCGTAAATCCCGGTATGAACAGCTTTGTAAATCCGGGAATGAACCGTCCGGCACCGCCTGTAATGAACCCCGGAGTGAATCCGAACCTGGGAGTGCCGGTGGGAAGCGGATATACACAGCAGGTTCCCTTTATGCAGGCAAGTCCGTACATGCAGGCCAATCCCTTTGCCCATCCGGAGCCCGTGAGCCCCGGAGGACAGAGCGATAATCCCTATTTCCAGCGTTTCCCCGGAAACGCGGCTCTTTCACTGCCTCCGGAACCCGGAGCACCGGTGATAACCAGCGTCAGCGACATGTGCCAGCCTATAGAGATAGATATGCCTGTTAAGGGCGCTGATAACGGAAATGCTGAGATGGCCGGTGCTGCGGCAGATATTCTCCAGGCTGAAGCTTCATCCGTGCAGCAGGAGCAGGCTCCGGCGGAGATGACTGATATTCCACAAGCATACGCAGGACCTTCTCCGGCAGCTGAGAGCAGTGTACAGGGACCGGCACCGAAGCAGACTTATGCACCGGAACCTGCTCCGCTGAACTTCGGTGTTCAGAATACGGTAACTCCTGTACAGAGCGGACCTTCCAATGCGTCCATGTTTGCTCCGGTGAACTTCTCATCGGGAGCTGTAGGACCTCATACAGAGGAAAATCCCTTCCTGAAGAACCTGGAGAGGATGAAGAAGGAAGAGGAAGGAGAATAAAAGGGACAGCCCTATCCTGACAGGTAAAAAAGGATTACATAAGTTTATAAAAAATGTACTTGACAAAATAACTTTCATATGAGAGAATATCCAAGTGCGTGACAGAAAGTGAGGTGGTAGAGATGTCAATTTGTCCTAAGAACAAGTCTTCCAAGGGAAGAAGAGATAAAAGAAGAGCCAACTGGAAGATGACTGCTCCTACGCTTGTTAAGTGCAGCAAGTGCGGAGAGCTTATGGTTCCTCACCGTGTGTGCATGAACTGCGGTTCATACAATAAGAAGGAGATCCTCGAGGTCGACTGACACGGAGAACACTAAGGAAGATCAATTAACGGGCATCCTGTGGGTGCCTGTTTTTTGTGTGTCTTTTACAAATACATGCTCTTTTTTTGTTGCAAATCCCCATTGTTTTTGATAGAATATAGCCTGTATTTTTGCGTGCAGGAGGATGTTATGAACAGTGCAGTTCGTGTGGCAGTAGATGCCATGGGCGGGGACAATGCTCCCGGCGAGATAGTAAAGGGTGTAGTGGACGCTCTCCGGGATGCGGATGACATCTTTGTATACCTTGTGGGAAAGGAAGAAGTGATCCGTGAGGAGCTTTCACATTATGAATATGATGATAAGCGCATAGAGGTGGTCAACGCCACCGAGGTCATAGAGACAGCCGAACCTCCGGTGATGGCCGTCAGGAGGAAAAAGGATTCTTCCATAGTAAAGGCCCTTCATCTGGTGAAGGACGGCTCCTGCGATGCATTTGTATCTGCCGGTTCTTCAGGTGCCATACTTGTGGGCGGACAGCTCATAGTCGGACGTATAAAGGGCGTGGAGCGCGCGCCTCTTGCACCCGTGATCCCCACGGATAAGGGACCGGCCCTGCTCATAGACTGTGGAGCCAATGTGGATGCAAAGCCGGAGATGCTGGTGCAGTTTGCAAGGATGGGCAGCATATATGCAGCCAGCGCCCTTAAGATCGATAATCCCAGGGTGGCTATAGTCAATATAGGCGCTGAGGAGGAGAAGGGCAACGCCCTTGTAAAGGCTACCATGCCCCTTCTCAAGGAATGCGACGATATCAATTTCATAGGAAGCATCGAGGCAAGGGAGATACCCTTCGGCGGAGCTGATGTTATAGTAACGGAAGCTTTTGTAGGCAACGTGATACTTAAGCTTTACGAGGGTGAGGCAAGCTGGATCTTAAAGGCTATCAAGAAAGCCATGATGAGCTCCTTCAGGAGTAAGCTGGGCGCCCTTATGGTGAAACCGGCACTCAAGGAACAGCTTACCACCTTTGATGTCAAGCAGTACGGCGGAGCGCCCCTTCTGGGACTTAACGGCCTGGTGGTAAAGACTCACGGCTCAGCAGAGGCTGTGG
>JAFWWB010000059.1 GCA_017518185.1 Lachnospiraceae bacterium | reverse complement strand
GCTGTAAAAGGTGCCTCTTTAGAAAAAGACTTCAGTCCAATAAAATACTGCAGATACGGATTCTCCACGATTTCTTTGATCAGTTTCCTATCTGACAACCCTTTTCGCTTCTGTATAAGAAGAGAACCAAGTACCATGCGAAAAGGCTTCGCCGGATTCCCCTTTGTTGACTTGAACTTTTGGGAATACCTCTCTTCCCATATCCCCCAGTTGATGCTGTCGGCGAGTTTGATCCACTCGTTTTCACTATCCAGCTGCATACCGCAGGACTGGTTAAAATCGGTAAATGATATCTGCTGATCCGGTGCTCTGTACATGGCAAGTCTCCATCTGATGCAAGGTTATTCGGAGTTAGTACCTATTTTCCTTGCATCAATTATAGCACAGCCCCGTCCAAAAGCGAAAGGCAATATATACCGAATATTAAATCAACGTATTATTTGTTTAGCAGCCACTATCTATGCCCTGCATATCACTGTTACAACATGTATCATCATATGACACTATGGATTGAACATTCCTATTGATTCCATATCTATTACCAAAATACAACAATTTTAATAAATTGGAATTCGGATAAGACAAGTCCCCTAATCACAATTTTGTATTTTAATCACTTCCCCATTCCACTTTCGAAACACTATATTCAAGAATGGTTCAGTAACGAACCTATATATATAACTCAGGATTACAGAAATCAAGAAAATGCAAATTGCTGATACACCTATATGTATAATAAGCAACGCCATGGGGACATTAGCCATTTTGTTTATTCCTAGAAAATCAAAGAAGTATCCATGTAGCAAGAATACTGTGAATACGCCTGAACTCAATAAATTAATAAAGCGTATACTTCCAATCTTAAGCTTCATGAAAACTATGAAAATGGAACAAGCTTCACAAATAACAAATGGATTACAGTATGCGGTTGCTCCTCCGCAAACCGTTGAAGAGCACCCATGTTCCACAATCATTTCGATCCAGATAATTGCAACACATATGGCATATACCATCACAGCTTTGAATAGACTGATTTTCTCATCAATTCCAAACCGCTTAATAGCAGCCCCTATAATATACAATTTCTGATCATTCTCTTTATCATCTCACCGTAGTGATATCCTGTTATCACTATCAATCAATGAAGTTCTCCGGTTCCAGCTTAACACCTTGGTATATTTTATTTCATTTGTCCTTATCTAATTCCGCCCCATCTCCCGGGTGATTCCCACATAACGGCCACTCTCTTTCTAAACCTTCAGTCTTATCCAATCATCACATGAAAAGGGATTCTTAAACCCCTTAAACGGTCTATCTGGTCCGATAACGATCTTGTCAGGATTACGATTCAGATAAGCCCCCCAAAAGCTAAACGTTGAATCTGCAATTATATTATGCTGACATAATGACATCAACTGCATATCTCTGAAACTGTTTTTCCCGGTATTACCTCCTACGAAAACAACCTTCTTTTTATCGTCAAACAACCGTTTCACATAATCCCCATCATCACTGAATACAAACAATGTAATTTCTTCTTCACACTTGCCTGTTTCTCTGCAAATAAGATTTACTGCAGCATCATAGAATTCCCTGTCAAGCGTTTTAACCCCCTGCTCAACATAGTCACCTCTTCTCACATGAACAGAAACTGAAGTGCTATTCATTATCAACTCTGCTTTTTGTCTATTCTTTTCGTCTATTTCCGGAAAGATAAACGCCTGTGTCACTATTTCCTTTATATCATCAAAATACTTGTAATTTGCAAATGGCCCGAATAGATACCAAGATTTACCGCTGTCAAGATCCAAGTATTCCGGATAAAACTCTGTAAAATCCTTCTGCATAAGAAATGATGCTTTTTTCAGTTTCAGCTTGCGACGCAACTTACTAAACAGAGAACCATAGCTTTCCGCATTTGCCAGATATGCCACATCTCCGATACGATCAATATCTTTTATCCCGGCCCTGTCACTTCTGAGTCCAAAGATCTCTTCTACCTCGTACCCATTGTGTGCCGACACAAAGGCATAGTCAGGATCAATGCAAACCTTTGTATTCGGATACCTGTCTTTCATCGCCAGATAAAAGGCATACTCAAACATTTGATTTCCAAGGCCTGCGCCAGCGCTGATAATAATCATTGCACATCCCCATCGTCAAAAAAACACAAATCCAGTTTTCATTTGACTTTCTATCTCAGATTCCATCTTCCCAATTCAATCTCTGGGAATCTGTCTGTGCATGGAGCATCAATGATTATTGGTAAAACATCTTCACTCTCTGCAAACTCATACTTGTCTCTATTTAACAATGTCACCTCAATATATCGTGGCGTAATCAAATCATTACTAAAGAGACAACAACCATTATTATTCCCATGTATATGTATCACCTCATGATGACGAGTAAGCTTTTTTAAACATTTAATCTTATACGTCGCTTCATCCATTGTTGTATCAGTAAGATTATGTAACTCTATAAGAATCTGATCAAACTTATGCAACATATCTTCTTCTATACTCTCCAACACCTCCCACTCGCATCCTTCAACATCTATTTTGAGTACCATTCCATTTTCTTTGGAGTGGCCATTGTCATTTAACATCTCATTCAATGTTTTTAGTGCAACATCAGCACTCCCTTTCCCACATATGCCAAGTTTTTTCCAATGAAATCTTTCATTATTCTCGGGTAATTTGTCTATAGTATGATCATACATATATACATCATACCCCGCTTCCGCCATTTCCTTATCCCATGTAACATCATCAAATATCCCAATTGAATAAGCTATTCTGTTTTGTGAAAAAGAGTCATGCATTATGTAACCACCATCATTTTTGTTCCCAACTCTGATCAATTTCCCTTCAGTCACTTTTTTTACTTCCAGGATTTTATGTATTTCTTTCGCATATTGATAAATTGCATTATCATCCCAATTAATTCCTTGTCGAGCAAGTGTTTCATTGTATAAAAACGACAGCAAAGAATTTAAAACAGGTCTGTATAAGCTATCCTGTTCAAAAATATCTCTATGCCATCTAAATCGTAATTGTTTGATTTTTTTCTTGATCATGAATACTCTCCTATATCCTAAACTCACCGATCAAATAGTAAACTGATGCAAGGATTTTAATAATCTCTTACATGAAAAATGCTTTTGTATCCATTTGTTTCTGCAAATGATATTGATATGTTTTTTTACTTCCCGTTTTGCTTCAAAAGATACTGCATCATAATCCTTTCGAAGCCACTCATAATCACATTCCCTCATCTCATCAAAAGCAAAGTAATAACTTGCCGGCCTCAGAGAATCCCATATGCGCTCTCTATATAAATCCGGGTATTTGTTCAAACAATAAAGCCCATACGTTTCATAATCAGCAAATCCGCTTTCTGCGATGTCTTTTTTTTCTATGCAATTGATTATTTTTTCGTGCCAGGATGCCCCCGAAAGATCTGATTTTTCAATCTCATTTATCATTTCTCTCATTATCGAAGTCCTTACCAACATATGCTCCGAGATGTATGAAAGCTTATTCCTCTTCCAATAATTGGGAAAGATTCTTGAAAATGTTGCAAAATACGGTTCATGGTGTTCCGTCTTCATATCAAAGACCGGATGTCCATCTTCTATCATTTCATGTTTATGAATAGGTATTGTATCCGCATCCCACAGCAAATAATACTCGTCATCACAGATTAGAGAGTATGATAATTTCAAAAACTGCTGTAAATACCACCCCGTCCTTTTCATGGAGCTTTCATCACGATCTGTATACTTTGCAATAATCTCTCTTAAAGCAGAATAACTTATGAACTGCTCCTCATTCTCAAAGCATACACGCGAATCGCCATATTTATTTATCCGCTCCTCAACTTCATGATTTCCTATTACTACAAATCTTTTGACATCAATGTATTTATCCAGCATGTCAAGTCCGATAAAATACGAATCCACATCCTTAACTGCTAAGGGACATACCACCGTGTATTTCATAAACCACACCTCGGATCCATCAGGTATTGTTACCTATTTCTTCGCAATCAGACCTAAACAAACCTAGTCTTTTTGAGTGAATATGCAAATTGAACACCCTATATTTCTTCTGACAATATTCTACATACGGAACATATAAATTATCCTCTTTTACCCAGCTAATCGGGAGATTGCGAGCATCAATATATGCCTCTTCATTGATATATCCCGCTCTTTTATCAGGATGATAAATAAAATCACATCCATCAAGATACTGTCCCAGACATGCGCAATCAAAGATTCCTTCCAGTTCCTTTGAAAAATTAGAATAATCGCTTTCCTTCTCAGTTTTCTTTGGTCCATCACCATTTAATAGTTTCAAACCATACTTAGAAGAATATTCTTCAAATACTACAGGCAACGTCATCCCTCGTCCTGTATCTACATGCGTCGGTAACAACTCCATATCATTAAAATACACATCCTGCGATCCACAATTAATATATTCGAGGAAATCCATCAACGCTTTCTGTGTTGGAATATACATTATGGAAGCATAGGAAATCTTTAACCATGCCCTAGGCGTAGCTATCTGATAATAGATCTTCGATAGTCTTCTCATCAAATCCGTTGCACAAACGTATAATAAGTTATCATTCTCAAGATGCAAACAACTGTCTATCCCTAACGTCTGCATCGCATCATATACAACAAAGAATCTTTCTATCGTGACCTGAAAAAACTTTGTGATCTGCATTTTTGATACCTTGCGCAAAAAATCCAAATGCACATCACTAACCAACAGATCCTCCTCATATATAACAATACAACATCCTATATGATCAACTGAGACAGTTTTTTTACTACACACGAAATATATGGGTATACTTTTATCAAAAAGCCTAATCTGTTGAATACAGTCCTTAACGTATTCTGGAACAGGGCGTGAACCGGTATGTACCAATATAATGGCTTCACTCACCTTGTTAAGATTATTATATGATGTTTTATTCTTCCGCTCACTATCAATTCTCTTAATCTTTACAATGTTAGATATCCTATTTTTTTCTATCTCCAGTCTTCTTGTGATAATACTGGTAATGTTTTTCATTTTGTATCTCTCTCCACAGCATTCAATTTATGTTTTTGAATTCTTATTATCCTGCCACCCGAGAAAAACAATCTAATTGACAAACCACTTTATGCCTCGGCTTGTCATCGATTAGTAATTACATCTTTTTTATTATACACCACGAAAAAACCCTCATAGATCCATCTACTTATTAATCACATATATTACATCGCAATCTCTAAGTGCATTGAGTTGTTGTTCCGTGTTATCAAAGGATTCTTTTTCTATTAACTCAACAGAATACCCAAGACTTTCAATTCTTTCCTTCATTGCAGTCTTTGAGTATGCTCTAACATGCGTGCCATCGCCAAATCTCTTCCAATTATCTTCTTCAGAAAGTTTAGTATCTTCATCAAATCCTTCCCTCAATTGTAGCGGTACAATTATTATAATCTTTCCGCCTCGTTTTGTTACCCGATACATTTCTTCTAATGCTCTAATATCATTATTGACATGTTCCAGAATATGTGAACAAATAATCAAGTCAAACTGCCCATCCACAAATCCATACATATTCTCTATATCATAATGATAATCATATTCGTCAACATAAAGATCATTAGTTATCACTTCTATGTCTGGGTGATTCTTTCTGAAATACTCAAGTCCCGCATGGGTAGCAGACATATATAAAACATGTTTTATTCCTGCAAATCGAGATCTTTCAAGATACATAAACATCATTCTGACACGATTTAACGCCCCGCAATAAGGACAACTATATTGTTTTGCCTCCTCAGACAATTGTATCTTTTCTTTGGTATACATAGACCGTAATGCGATATAGGACAATTCTAAAGGATAGTAGGAATAGAACTCTCTCTCACACACAAAGCATTTGTAGCGTGCAGTTTTTTTTCTGTTTTTCGCATCTATGTTTTTTTTGGTTTCCCTATCTCTCCATTTAAATATCTCATATCGTCTCCACTTCATGAAATTACTTATGTTCTGCATATTTTTACCTCGTTTTGTAGCCATTTCATTGTGCTAAAAACAACACATCACATCAATTCCTTATCATCTTTTATGCTTTAAAATAATTTTGCATATTGTGTCAACCGTTTCCATGTCAAGATCTGCATACATCGGTAATGTTAACACCCGTTTGCTGATATGTAACGCCACAGGGGTCTCCATTACATTATATTTTCCATGAAACGCCGAAAAAGTATTTGTCAATGGATAAAAATACTTTCTGGAACATATACCTTCCTTCTTTAATGCGTCGAACACCTCTTCCCTGCTAGCACCAAATCTATCTTCTTCGATAATAATCGGAAAATATGCATAATTGCTCTGCACCTCAGCTTGTATCGCATTCAACTGCAAGCCCTCAACTCCTTCCAATCGAGATCGATATCGTCCATCCACTATTCTACGCTTTTCTATATTTGCTTCTATATGGCGCAGATTGCAAATACCCATTGCAGCGCAGAATTCATTCATCTTCGCATTTGCACCAACAGCACTTACTTCTTCAGGGCCATGTATTCCAAAGTTCTTCAAGTCATATAAAATATCTCCAATTCTCTTATCCTTAAAACATACCGCGCCGCCTTCTATAGAATTAAACACTTTTGTCGCATGAAACGAAAAGCATGATGCATCTCCAAATGAGCCCACACTTTCACCCCTATATTTTTCTCCAAAGGCATGACATGCGTCATATATAACCTTCAGCTCATATTTTCGGGCTATTCTTTCTATCTCCTCCACATTACAGATGTTACCATAAACATGAACCGGCAAAATGGCACAAGTTTTATCCGTGACAAGCTTTTCCAGCATATTTGTTTCCATGGTAAATGTTTCGGGATCTATATCACAGAAAACCGGCTCCAGTCCGTTACGAACAATAGCATGTGTCGTTGAAGCGAAGGTAAAGGGTGTAGTTATCACCTCTCCCTGTAGGTTCATCGCCTGAAGTGTTAATTCTATTGCCATATGACCATTTGTAAAAAGATCAACATTTTCAACACCCATATATCTACACAGTTCAGTTTGGAACTGTTTATGCTTAGGTCCCATATTGGTTAGCCAATGAGAATCCCACATATCTCTTATTTCATTTACATATTCATCCAACCCCGGCATTGAAGAACGGGTTACCCAAATATTATTCATCTGTTTTCCTTTCAATTACAAAACCACTCGTAGATAATTATACTTTCCCCTGCACACTCTGATACAACTCCCCATACTTATTTGTTCAATTCTATACTCTTCCCGATTTCTCTCAGTTTCATAATACTATCAGCATTTACATCTGAATTAATTAGCCAATCCATATTCTGGATTATTACACTTTCCGGCCAATTCCACCATTTAATATCGAGCAACTCGTCAATATGTTCTTCTGGGAACCTATACTTTATAATTTTCGCCGGCACGCCAGCAACTATCGCATATGGAGGAACATCTTTTGTAACAACAGCTCCCCCACCTACTACCGCGCCATCACCAATTGTAACCTTATGAAGCACCTGCGCGCCAGCTGCAATCCACACGTCATTACCAATTTCACAGTACTCATCATTTTCGACTCTGGGCTTTTCTCCACTATTCAATTGGACAAAACGAAACTGCGGCATAGTTGTGAATTTTCTATAATCATGATCAAACCCTCCTATGTCTACATTACGTGCTATTGAACAAAACTTTCCCAAGTGAGCATAATTGATTGTTGTATTAATCCCCGAGTAGCTATAATCCCCTATACTGCTATCATTAATATAGCTTCTACGATTGATTGATACCTTTTTACCTATCACACATCTTTCAACTGTACTGTCATCACCAATTGAAACGCCGGTATCACACACAGAATCCCTCAATAATACGTTACGATACAGTTTAATATCTTCATCATACTGCGAGTTTATGATTTTTGCAGTATCCGAAATTATCCCTCTCATACTTTTTCATCATCCCAATAATGGTTTGTAACGATTAGTTCCTCATAATCACTTTTTAGGCATCCATAGAGAATCAAATCATGATACTTCCCATTTTTATATACTGCCTGCCTTTGGCGCCCCTCTTCCTTAAACCCAACTTTTTTACATACGTGCTGAGATATCTCATTATAATCCAATGCACTTCCATTTACCCTATTCAGCCGTAGTTCTTCAAAGGCATATCTCATCAATGTCATCCAAGCATCAGTAGCTAATCCTTTTGTTCGTATTTCTTTCTTTGCTATACGCATTCCCAAACCAGAAGCCACTCCATTTTTCCAATCAATATCTTTTAAGCCAATCATTCCTACAGGGCCGTCCGACTCAGTAACAATTGTAAAACGTAGCCTTTCTAATCCATTATGACAATTAGAAAACCATTCATCCTGTTCTTTCTTTGATATAGGAAATGACCATCCGACGATCATTTTTTCATAGTCTGGACTATTAGTCAACTCTCTTAACATATCTAAATCATCTTCTTCAACCGCACGTAAAACCACTTTTTTTCCGTATAGATTCATTTTCTCTTATATCCTTTCTCTTAAAATTCTTTTAAAATGGTTGATATGCATCTTTTCATATACTTTTCCATTTATTTTAACTACCGCTTCACCAGATTTTTCATACTGTTCAATTACACCCCTCATATATTCTTCATCACATGCGTTGAATACTTCATCAATAACAGCTATCTGGTTGGGGTTTATGGCCATTTTCCCGTCAAACCCCATTTCTTGAGCCATTTGAACCTGTTCACGAAACTTTTGGGGATCATCCAGAGCAAAGCTTGGCGAGTCAAATACGGGTTTATTGCATGCTTTTGCATATAGAACCATCTGCATTCTCACCCCAATTAGATAGTTATCTTGATTTATCATTCCCATAGAAGACGTAAAATCTTCTGCGCCAAATGCAATGGCATCAACCCATTCACATGATGCTATTCTCTCTATATTAATTATTCCTTTAGGGGTTTCTACGAGTGCTATTATCTTCTTATTCAGTGTTAAAGGTTTTGATTCTTCATAATCATCAGGATCTTCGAATTTAGGAATCATATATCCTTCAAACTCATAATCTTTTAAAACTGACAATTCTTCCTTCATTAAATTTCCATCTAATCTAATATAAACATTATGAGGTTTTGATGTCAGAAAGGACTGTATAGCTTTTAATGCAGTTTCCTTCTTTTCTGGGACAATAGAATCTTCCAAATCAACAATATATGTATCAGCTGAAAAAGATGCGATTTTACTCATCATTTTTTCGATTGCAGGAACAAATAACAGGCTTCTCATTTTTCTATACCTCCACGCAAATAGCATATAATCAACTCGGCAACCTTTTCCATTTCCAAAACCGAATAGCGTTGATCACACGGAAGCGGCAGTATCTGCTCTGCCAATATCCCCTCTTTTCCTTGCCATACATTTGGCCACAATTTTGCTATATATATTTCACGCTCTCTCAAGTATTCTCTTAGTGCTCTGCCATCTTTAACCATTAATGGATATGCAAACGGTCCTTCCGTTTCTTTTGCGGAAATTATATTGTATTTACCAAGCTTATCATTTAAATATCGATAATTCTCTTCCCTTCGCTTTTTTATTTTATCATAATCAAGGCTTCTTAGTAGATTTTCTGTGTAACACGACATTAGCTTAACAGGAAGAGAATCAAGCATATTCTCATTATTCCGATATGCTGAATAGAACTCAGTCGCATTTTTCTCCATGCGCCCCGCTATATATCCGATACGGTCCCACGAATAATCCCGATCTAATGCTCGTGTAATCTGACTATCAGTGTATAAATATGCCCCATCTGAAACGCCAAAAAACTTTCTACAATTATATATCGTATCAACCCCCTTTATAGGTCTTTGAAAAAAAGCTTGAGAATTGTCCATAATTATATGTTCATAATTCACATTTGATAGCTGTCCATAGTAATTTACAACATAAACATAATCTGATGGATGAAAATCTGGCGGCATAACCGGCTTGAGGTCATCATCTAAATTAAAAAAACGCAACTCTACTCCATTATCTTTACAGGTATCTAATACTGCCGAACAGTTCCATCTTGAAATCCAGATTTTCTTTATATCGCGGCTTTCAATTAAATACTTGATACAGTTCCTAGCAGTATTCAACCTTTTACACCCTGTATGGTATTCTACTCCGTAATACTTTTCGCATTCAAAATATCCACCTATTTCCAATTGTTTACCCCTTCCAAGCAAGAAAAAGACTACTCTTTATGATTCCTCGTATAACATTTTCATATTCATAATCAAGACTAGCAACACCTCATATCAAATTAATATGTAACCATTCCTTTGATTTTGACATTATTTCTCTTAACTCGTCTCTCGTACTAAACCTAAAAAACATATCCCCCAATGCCCTGTTAGCACCCGTAAATGGATAAACATAATCTCCTGGTTTCACCGATAAATCAATCACTTTTAAATACTTCTTCTTGATATCCTCGTCAACAGTTACTGACTCCAAAACACCAGATTGTCCACGCCCAGCATGTACAATCATCTCACACCAATGTCCATCACATCCCGATTGAGGAATATCTTTAACATCCATCCCAACTGCCATACGGATTTCATTTTCAATCAGATCAACCCCATATGCCATTTGCTGCAGTTCGGCAATTTTACAACCTCCCCCTCTCGGTGATACTTCCATAATGTATGGCTTATCTCCCGACACGCAGGTTTCAATATTATAAATGCCTGTTTTCATATCAAGAGTACTCATCAATCTTTGAATATCTGATGACAAGGCATTTTGATGCTTTTTTTTCATAGTAGAAGGCCATATAATATATGCGGGTGTATACGGATTATCTGCTTCAGGATCAAATAACTGATCAGAATAGCATATAAACACAAGTTTCCCATCTATCGTAAACGCATCCGCGCTGGAATGATAACCATCAAAAGTCAGGAAATCTTCAACCAAATATTCTCCATTGTGGGACTCTTTGATAGCAATTTGAATTGCTTTTTCTAAACCCTTCGGATTCTCAACCCTTGTAACCCCTTTACTCCCAGCCGAATCCGTTGGTTTAACTATCACCGGCCAATTATATACATCTATATCAGTTAATGCTTCTTCAATTTTCTTGTAACTTCCTGCATGTGGACAATTGAAATCATTTTCCGTAAGAAAACCTCTAAATCTCCCTTTATCTTGTAGTACGCAAACGGAATCATACGGCCCTTGAAATGGAAGGTTCATCTTTTCTGCTACATATGCTGCTGTCACAACTCCCGGATCACAAGCAAACGAAATAATTCCATCAATTTTCCTATCCTTTGCAGCTGTTAAAACCTTCTCTTTTTCAATAATTGAAATATCACAAAATTCATCTGAATACTTATGGGCTATATTATCTGGTAAATAATCGCAAGTAATAACATACAATCCCAACTCATGCGCTTTCTTTATCACAGGAATAGCGTATCTTGAACCACCTAAAATCATGAGCTTCTTCATATTTTTCTCCATTCAAATGTAACATCATTTATGCATCAAACAATCCAACTCGTACTTTATTCTCTGTATCACAGCAGATTTTACGCTTCTGAAAATATATGAATTGAAAACTTTATCAATTCCCGTATTATATACAAATGGCGATAATGTTCTAAACTCGAATTCTTTATCTTCGCTAATTATCTGCTTATGCCAACAATATCCTAAACCTTCCGTATGCACACCACTACCATCAGCACCATAATTCCTAACCAAAGATACTTTGGGCATAACCATATACTTTCCCTTCATAATACAGTAAATGGCCATAGTTGTATCCATCATCCTCATGTGACCATTTATTTCCATATCCTTATTTCTCCCTTGAAAATAATCTATAGTAGCACACATCAAAAAACGTTGCCTTTTAAAGAGTTTATTGAGCCCTCCTTTCTCTTTTATCTCTTTTTCCATCTCATTTTCAATATAATACTTCGCTTTATAGTAATCATCCTTCCACAAGGCAACTCCCCAGCAATCATACAATGTACAGATTTTTTCAACATTCTGTTCATCCTCAGGCCATTCAACCGGATAGGAATGTCCTGTAAGTGCTATAATAGAATCATCGTTCTTTATCAATTCTAATCCTTTATTCATATAATCCAAAAAATTCGGAGCAAATTCATTATCATCTTCTGATCCTATATAACAATCATATTCCTTAAATGCTTCTTCCCTAATAAAGTAGGCATTTTCTGCCGCGCCAAGGTTATGGGATTGAAAATATACCTTTACACTTTTAAATCCTTTTATCCCAGCACAAAGATATTCCTTTATTCTTTTATATCCTTCTACATATTTTTCTGAAGGTGGGTAATCAAGGGAAATATATATATCCGTCTTATCTGCCCACTTATTCCTGCTTAGTGATTCGATACAGCGCTTTAAGTGATCATATCTGTTCAATGTGGCTATTGTAACCGGTGCAAATACCATATGATAATGATTAACCTTTCTTCAAATAGCTTTTTGCAAGGCCAATACTGTAATACAAGTTTTCTTCTTTTCGTACCACAGATAAAACTACATAGACAAAAACACCTAACATAATCTTGATTATCATCGTAGGTAGCTCGCTCCACTCAAGCAAATCAACAAGTTTAATACATAAAAACATTAGCAACGCTCTTCCATAATACGGCGCAATATCACGTACTTGCTCAAGTATTCCGTAATCTGCAAGTCTTTTCGAATTCGAACTATTAATATATGTAGAAATAACTGTTGATATTAAGCTACTCATCGCAAAGAGCAGCACTCCACGCTTTAGAAAAAATATAATGACAAACAACCCAGATAGCATTTTATATATTGTCATCCGGAAATAAAGATCGCTTTCTCCTTTTGCCAACACTATTCTAAGGTTCGTAGAATTAACCGGCATAAAAAGATATGATATTGCAAATATATACATATACGGTATTGCGCCAATCCATTTATTTGAAAACAAAACAATAATACCCTCTTTTGCTATTCCTAGAACGCCAAAGATAACCGGCGCCATCATAAATGCACTTAGCCGCACAGCTCGCTTAGCCCCTTTTTTCAGTAGTTCTATAGAATCCTGATATTTTGAAAATGCAGAGAATAATACCGAACCCATGGCAGCATCAATACAGTCCGATAACAATCTAGGGACTTTCTCCCCCCTCTCATAATATGCCAAATCCTCTGTTGTATATACCTTCCCTATCATAAATCCCCTAAGATACGAATACACGCTGGCTATCAAGCTGGAAAGCATCAGCTTTGATCCGTAAAAGAACAGCGGCTTTACTCTCTCGACTGAAAACTTCAAATGCAGATCCCAACCTACTACTATAGTAAGGATCACAGTATCAATCAATTCATTAGTCAAGGTCTGAAAGACCAACGCCCACAAGCCAAAACCATTTACAGCCATATAGATACCCACAGCCGCTGAAGCCAGTGTTCCACCTAATGTTGCAAAGAAAAACTTCTTAAACTCCATTCTCCGGGATAAGTAGGCATTTTCTACACATTTGATAGCTGTCGGAAAAACCACTAACCCCATAACACGCATTGCCGGTTTTAATTCATCAATCTTGTAAAACCATGCTGCCAGGGGCGATCCAAAAAACAAAAAGAGATACAGTAATGCAGACACGCCAAAAGAGACAAAAAGAACTGTGGAATAATCTGTCATATCCACTTCTTTTTTTTGTATTAATGCAGCTCCGAAGCCTCCGTCGATCAAAATAGTGAATACTCCCAGAAACATACTGATTATTGCCACTTTACCGTATTCATCAGGCACCAGTAATCTGGCAAGGATCATTGATACAATGAACGATACACCGCGTGTTATAGTATTTTCCATGAACCTCCATACAGTTCCTGAAACAACCTGTTTTTTTATTTTTATGTTGTCCATTGTATACTATTTCATATCTCTATTTTCTACAGATTATCTTTCTGTCAAATATTACCAGCTCTTAAGGATTCTCATGGTCTTATGATCTTACAGATCCTATTCCGGGCAAAAATTTTACATCCGTTATAATATTCACTTTTCCATACAGCTTGCCTTGATTGGCTATGATAAAATCCCTATCAACCTTACTGTAATCGATCTTTTTCATTTCTTCAATTATATCAGGCTCAAAGCGGTACCTTATCAGTTTTGCGGGTACCCCGCCTACTATCGCGTATGGCTCAACGTCCTTTGTCACCACTGCTCCGGCGGCGATCACGGCCCCCTGACCGATATGCACGCCTGACATGATCGTGGCTCTGTATCCTATCCACACATCATCATCTATAACGATATTTCCTTTCGAAAAAGCTTCGTCTGCTTCGTCCAGTATTTTCTTTCTGAAAGGATATGTAGATATCCGGTCCGTATGATGCTCTACATCAAGGAGAAAGACGACCTCATTTGCTATCGAAACATAATTGCCGATGATAAGCCGGCTTTTTTCATTAAAGCTTACTACGTTCAGCTCACCATAGGATGCATTTCCGACACTTACCAGATCAAGTGGGAAAACACTGACCGGAAACGTTCCGTTATGACGGTTAGCCTTTATCCATTTTCTTTTATTCTTCTGAATGAGCAGTTTTTCTCGGATCTCTGTCAGCATATCTTTTCTTTTACCCTTTTTATGCATTCCAAATATGAATATCCGTGTTTTTCATCCGGCTCCAGATATGCTCCCTCTCCCCATTCATTCCATGCTGTAAAAAAAATAAACGGCTGCGCGTTGTTGCAACAGCCGATATACATCTTACTGAAATTCTTTTCAAACAGTTCAGGGGAAGATCCTTTAATGATCAAAGCCTTCTTTCCTCTTCTTGGTGTATCGTCATAAGAAACAAAAGCCCCCTGTATCACATCTGTGTTATTTTTCGAAAAGCTTATGATCTTTTGCCACACATCATCATAATCATACAGATATTTGACAGGCGCATCATATCTCGGTTTGATCTTCAGATATCTCTCCAGACGATTCTCCCATCGTGAACGCGCGGACCATGCACTGTAGGACGGCTGATAGACGAAATACTTATCTTCCTTGAACCTCCCCTTCATATGCTCATAATTAGTCAGGATATATATACCGTTAATCCCGTTCTCCACTGCCCTTCGTTTCCAGTATCTTATCATGCACTTCATCACCGGTGCATACTGATAAGTCATAAATGCAAATACGGGTTTTCCATCGATCCTGTAGTATCTATCATCCTTGAAAAACTGAAGGAGATACTGGAAGTGTTTTTCCCATTGTTCTTCATTTCCATAATCAAGTTCACAGAGGACAGCCGGCCCCTGTTTTCTTGAATCATCATTTGACGGCGCCCAGTCATTACCTTTGATGCTGCTCCAGGTTCTCCTCCAGGAATTATTATCCCAGGTAAAGAAATACTCAATATTGATCTCTTTGTGCTGCAGTAATAGTTCTGCCGGAAGCTGTAGCTCCTGTTTACCGTCTTTGAACCAGTAGTGATATATATTGAAACCGTCTATTCCGTATTTCTTTGCAATAAGTGCCTGTTCGCTGATATCATTTACATCTGACAGATCGTAATATTTTCCGTTTAAGGGCACCCGTGGTTGATCATGTCCATCGTATTGGGGCCTGGCATTTCTTACACCGTCCCAATCAGTAAACCCCTTTCCCCAGAAGCGATTATTATCTTCTGTTTCGTGAAACTGAGGAAGATATGCGGCGAAAATTTTTGTTTTGTTAGGTTGTCCCATCATTTTCTACGTTTCAGACTGTACACCTTCTCCTCCTTGTAACTGGAAAGGTGTTTATCTGTGGACCATATCATGATGCGGTCTGCAGGGAGTACAGCCCTGCACTTCTCATATGTCCGAATTATGGAAAGATCTCCCATTCCTACACCGATCGTAGCCGATGAAACAAACTCATCTGCGAAAAATTTCAGATCTTCCATTTTAATCTCTGTCAATTCCGGAGACCAGGGCGCTTCACCATTAGCCGTCTTCCGTAAATAATCTGCAAATCTCACAGCTATTTCCCGTTTTCTGGAGCCACTGATCCTAGCTATCTCATTTCCTGTCTCTATAATAGTAGCCATCGGGAGGATCAATGTTTCTTCTGTCTTTATCACTCTTAAGAATTCTTCTCTGATCTCTTTTTCCTGACTGTTTCTTTTGGGCACCCCCAGCAGGTTAAGCATAATACTTGTATCGATCAAGCGGATATTCATATCGCTTCCTCCATCCATTTTATGCTTTTCCTTCTTTTCTTCCCTTTAATGGCGTTGAGCAGCTTTTGCTCGATCATCGCAGTTCCAAGACCGCCTCCCAATACAAACTCCGGAAGTTCTGCTATTTCTGTTACTGTCAGAAACCTGCTTGTTCCTTTTGCAGATTCCCTGTACACAACGATCACCCCTGCCAGTTCATCTTTCATATACCGATCAAGCATAGCAGCATTATGTGTTGTCATTATGATATCGCAGTTTCCTTTCCTTGCCAGCTCATAAATCTCTTTGATCAGTTCGATCAATCTTGCAGGATGAACACCGTTATCTATTTCCTCTATGATCACAAGGCTGTCCTTATGCGCTGACAGCATCGCAGAAATGATAGCTATGCTCCTGAGCGTTCCGTCCGAAAGCTTTTTTGCGTCAACCAATTCCGATGAGTTTATATATCTTTCTTTTAAAGCAAAGATCACGTCCCCTATCTTTGTTCTGATGAATGAGATATCCTCCACCTCGTTTTCCGGAAGACGATGCATAAATGAAAGAATGGTTTTCTTTTTAATTGGATCTTTACAAAGGTCCATCAACACTGCTGATATATTCTTACAATCCATTCTTAATTCTTTATCGTTTATCCTGCTGTATTCACGCATAACCGCCGGATCCGGATTGAGGATCATAACGTTTCTCAATGTTTCTATAGCTTTTTCCATATGATGGGCATTACAGATTTCATCCTCGCTTGCACGCGGGATCCTGTTAACCATCTGCGTAAGAACTGAAGCCGTTCTCGTACACAAAATGTCCGGGTTCCTTCCCCTTGCCCCATTGCTGTATTCTACCTTTATATCAGAGCTTTCCTTAGCAGGGGATTTGGTTCTGAAAATCTTTTCAGCCCGGCTATCACTACTGTTATGATCAATAAGGTACAACCCTTCTTCTTCGATCACTATCCTTCCATTGATCCCTATCTTCACCTCATAAAGGAGATCACGATCCTCTTCATAGGAAGTCATACGACACCCCAGCTTAAATGCTGATGTGCGAAAGCGTTTACAGCCCTGGCTCCCGCCACGTACATATGATTCCAGGTTCTGTGTACCATCCAGCACCACGCTAAGATCAATTCCGGACGCAAGCATCGAAAGGATCCATATCCCCTCTATAGCATTGCTTTTTCCCGATGCATTGGTCCCTATCATGGTTGTCAATTGCTGTACCGAAAACTCTGCTTTTTCAAAGCTTTTAAAGTTTTCATATGTAAACTTCCAGATCATTGTTCAGACTCCCTTTTTTCCTTAGTCCCTGTCTTATGTCTTATTCATCATTCTGATCACTTCAGCTAATGTTTTAGCTGCATTCGACCAAGTATACTTATCCAACACATTTTGGGACAGTGATATATCGCTTTTCATCACCTCATCCATATCCGCGCCATCGGAATGCGGATCGATATAGTACACGCTGTCGCCATATATCTCAGGCAGGCAGCTTGCATTGGATACTATAGCCTTCCCGCCAACGCTGAGCGCCTCCAGTGGGGGGATACCAAAGCCTTCATACAGGGACGGCTGGATAAGGGCTTTTGCCTTCTGATAAAGCGCTTTTACCTCACCGTCTGAGATGTAGCCGGTATAGATGAGGTTTTCAGGCTGCTTATCTGCCAGCCTTCTGTTTTCTGACGAATAAGAGTCACTTCCCGTCACTACAAAATAATAAGCCGGATTCCTCACGGCTGATCTTATTATCCATTCATGATTCTTATGTCTGTATCGGGAACCCAGCGCAAAAAAGAAATCCTTATCCTTCAGCTGAGGAAGCTTTTCAAAGATCCCCTCATCTGCCTTTATCTCTTTCATATGTTCCCAGCCGTTTCCGACTATCCGTAGACGCTCCTGCGGAACATGATAGAACCTTTGGATTTCCTTTGCGGAATGCCTGCTGGGCGTAAGGATGATCCTGCTCTTTTTCCCTGCGGCGATCCTTGCCTTTAACAGATATATCTTCAGATAAGTGCTATGATCGGCAAAGTTCTCAGGAAATGTCTCATGTATGCAGTCATGTATGGCACAGATGTCGCAGCCCCATACCGGCAGTGCCTGGGCAAGATCCACGCCAACAGCTCTGCTGCCTCTCACATATGCGGGAAAGACCAGCTGCTGCCAGAGGTGCTTCTCCGCTTTATTCCTTATCGTTCCGCGGCGGACAACATGGATGTGCTTATAAGGGCTCTTCCAATCCGCGTTTCTCGGGATCAAAAGTTCCACGGTTCCTTTATACTCACCGCGCCCGATCATCTTATCCAGTTCCGTAAGTATGCAGCTTGCATATCTTTGCACACCCACGACCTTTTCCATTGTCCAGTCGCCGGCAAAAACTGTTTTTTTCATTTTATCACTACTGATTCTACGATACCATTACCATCATAATACAGTTCTAAAGCTTCCTTCAGATTCGAAAGCGCTTTCTCAGCCGTCTCTCCCTGATCTGCTATGTTGGTCCGCAGATCCTTTGCGATATACATATCATCATCTTTGGATACAACCACTGTACAGATCATTTTTGTTCCTTTACCGGTGATCCTCACCTTTGTTGCATTTCGCCTTTCCCCAGCAGGAATACTCCACAATCCGATCACATCATTTAATTCCGCTAATTCCTGAATTTCTTTTGCCATATACCGGTCTTACATATTAAACATGAATTTTTCACATCCATTATGAACGTTCCCTTTGCAATTCACAAACCCTGGTATACTCCGCCTTGGCATCTTCAAGCGATATGACATTTTTGCAATCGATATCCTTAATCCCCTGACAATAAAGAGAAAAGACTTTTGCTTCTTCCCTGCAACGTACAGGATTACCGGAATGTCTGTAAGACCTTTCGATATCCACATCTTCTCCCCGTAAAAAGTATATCCACGTCTCTATCTCTCTTTTGGGAACCCAGATTATGATCTGTTCCCCGGATAGATCTCTACAGCTTTGTTCATCCTCAAGTCCTGTCATCAATATTCTTTTACGCTCATTGACACTTAAGTTATCCGCATCTGTACATACGATAAGCACTTTCTTGTTATAGCCCGTGGATCTGAGGATCTTTACCTCTTTAGGAAATTCTCTCTTTACAAAAGCTTCTCCGCAGCCATCACCACATGGATAGTTTTTTACTCTTATCTTTCTGGCATTTATTCCCTGATGAGACAAGACACCTAAAATGAATGATCTCATCTGCGCATCTTCGCATAAAATCTGATACTGGTAATCCTTACTCAGCCTCATCTAACAATCCTCTGGATATCATTTCGGAATAGGTAAGCAGTTCCTCATTGATCCCTACATCAGGTTTATCCATTATCTTACTTTCACCGGAGCTTAATCTCGATAACCAGATCCCATCTGTCTCGGCCATATAATTTATGATCTCGGGATGGTGCGAAACAATGATACACTGCCCAGCCTCCTCCAGCTTCCTTTCGAGATTGATACACCACGGCTGTATTTCCCTGAGCGAAACATAGTTATCCGGCTCATCAAGCAGCACAGTCATTCCCTTTCCTATGTAACCATACAAAAGTATGTATAAAGCAAAGAGCATTTTTTCACCATCTGATAGTTCACTAAAGAGATAGGTACAGCTTACGTCTTTATACATATAGTCCAAAGCAAGATGTTTTCCAAATGGTTCCACCGCTATCCTGGCCTTGGTGAATCCGGAGCTCATTTCACCAAACGTGTCTGCAAGTTCTCGATACACATCAGGATCCAGTAGTACCACTCCCCAGAACGTAGATGCTATATTAGAAAAATCTATCGTCGGGATAAACACATCATTTTGTACCAGATCCGACATTGTTTTTGGATTCGGAGTGCAGAGAATTATACTTCCGATCAGAGAACGAAAACCCTTCAGCAGGCTATGCCTGCTGTCCGTAGGTGCAAAAGCGATACCGGACGAAGCGGAATCGGCCAGAACCCGATCCGCATGGAGATCATCATCATATACTTCAGCACTTCCGTCCGTCTTCTGGTAGATTACTTTACTATCACAATATACTCTTTCGGAAAGCACCCTAGTTTCTGAACTCTGCTCGATCTCCAGCCTGTATACATAATCATGGTCATCATCGCTAAGCCCCAACTCAAATGTCTGTATATTACTCTTCATCCATCTGGTGACCGTAGTCGCCGGAAATAGTTCCCTCACAGCTCGTCCGCCCATTACCACATCCCTGATCGATGCAATAAGTGTCAGAACGTTACTTTTCCCCGATCCGTTCTTCCCTATCAGTAGGCTGGATCTTCCGAAGTCAACCTTGAAATTAACAAATGTTTTGTAATTATTCGCAAAAAGATACTTTATCATATTAAAATCCTTTCGCTTTTATCCTGATACTATTCGATGCTTCATGTGCATCTAAAACCAGCCCCTCTTCAGCGTGCTTTCCTGCAATTGCAAGCTGTTCCAGGATTTCTTCTCTTGTAAGGGGCTTATACGGATTGTACAACTCTCTTCTATGCTCTGTTTCTGACATCTTTCAACTCTGGATCCAGTTCGCTGCCAGTTCTTCTTTCAGCTGTTTGAACATATCCAGGTATTTTTCTTTTGCATTATTAACGATACCCAATGCAATACCTTCGTTATACGAATGTGCCACATTATTTCTCGACAGCAGTGCCTCAAGCCACAATTCCTCATCATATATCATCCCGGCCTTGTAAGCTGTCTTTAACACCTGCTTGGGAGAACCTGTTGCTGCTTCTGAAAAGCCATGCTCCTCCAGTATCTCTTTCATAGCTTTCCAAGCCTGTTCAAAGCAGATCTCATATAGACCAACCAGGCCTGTAAGAACTACTTTATCAAATGGCGGCTCGTAACGCTCTATAAGAGCCAGATTATCGAGTGCCTTGCTGAAGTTTTCAAACTTTTTCATATATGAGCACCCCTTCTTTTTCTATGGAGTCCCTGAGCTCATCCTGTATGGGCAAGGCTGTATCCACAACATCAAATGTCAGCAAAGTATTTACTTCTTCCTCAAGATCTGCGGTAAAGGAGGCAATCCTGCCGCCGCTTGCGGCGAGGTCTATATCGCTGGTACGCTTATAGTCCCCTCTGGATCTGGATCCAAATAAAAAAAGACGCTGCAAACCGTTCCGCTCTGCAAGCTGTCTTATTTCCGGTATTACATTTTCTCTCAGGCCGAAAGAATTCATTGATTTTTCAGTTTATCAGAATTTCATCACTTCAATGCTTTGTCCAAATCCTGTAGATAATGGAACATTCTATCAACTATCACTGTATCCCCATTTATACGATACAACAGATAATAATCATGCCATCTCAATCTCATTTTCCTGTATTCTGATAAATCCGGATCTTCAATCGTTCTCAATGAGCCAGCGACCTTTGACAATTCTTCTATTGTCTCATCATAATCAGCCAGCAAAGCCGATGCCGCCTGTTCATTTAGTTTCTCAACTAAAAGGTAATAAACAAAATTGTCGAGGTCGTTCTGAACATTATCAGTGACCACTACTCTGTATGTTTTCATAATCCGTATTTTTCCCTGATATTGGCTGATGCTTCATGAGCATCTATAATCCTGCCATCTTCAGCATGCTTTCTTGCAATTGCAAGCTGTTCAAGAATTTCCTCTCTTGTAAGAGGCTTATACGGATTATATAGTTCTCTTCTGTACTCTTTTTTTGATGATAATCTTGAAATAAACTCCTTGATGATCAAAATGTCACTTTCAGGGAGTGTACTCATCATATTAACTGTTGATTCATATAAATTCATTCCAGATCCACCTCCTCAATTCCTTGAAAAACATCTTCCGGTAAATGCAGCCTTTTCGCTATGATCAGCAGATCGATATAATCCTCGATCAGTTCTTCAGACGTTGAATGGCAAGATCCCCCGCACGGAATACGCTGTAATGATCATCCCTTGTTTTTAATGATGCTGTCACGCTCTCTCGATCCTGCAACTGTGGTGTTTGAAGTCCGGATCGGTGTTGGTCTTGCCGGGATCGTAATCGATACCTACAAGCAACAGATTGCCTTTGTAATGTTCCAGACGTTCGGGGTAGCACTGGCGTTTGATCTGGCTTATGGCACTTTATCCTCATTTCCGGCCCAGGTAGCTTCAAGAAGCTCCTGAGACTGACGATACTCCCTGAATATCTCCTGCCATTCGCTGCCCTTGGTGGAAGATTTAAACTCATCAAGGACTTCTTTATTGGGGATATACACCTCCGACGTTTCGGTATCGTAACAAAGATACCCCAGATGAATAAGCATGGTGAGTATATCATCCCTGTAAGCAAAACTGGACATATCATTCTGATATGTCCCTGTATCGATCCTGCATCTTCCACCATCCATCAGAATGGCTACCACTTCTCTGAGCCCGTCAAAATCCATACGGATATATTCTGCAAGCGCTTCATATGTCTCTGTCTTATTCCAGTAATTCTCGATGATGCCGGTATGCATTGCATTAACAACGGAAAGAGGGCTGTATACGGATACTTTATTATCGTATTTCCCCATCCTGTAATCCGCTCTCTTATCCACCGGTACTGGCCTTCTGAGGCTGTATCCGTCATACCAGTCCCGTATCTGCTCATAATCCATCGAATACCTGCTGCAGAGCTTCCTTACTTCATCCTCCGTAAAACCGGTATACTCTGCCATCTGCATGGGTGATATCATAGAATAATCATAGAACATGTTCAATGCCGAATGCTTGCCGTATTTCTTTATCGGGAGAATGCCTGTCATATATGCAAGAGCTATATATTCTTTATCCTTAAGCCAATCTCTGAGATAATCGAGATACCCTGTCTGTGCTTCCTTATCATTTTTGTACTCCCTGAAAATGGCATCCCATTCATCTATCACTATGACAAAACCGATACCGCTTTTCCTGTAACACCTGTCCATGCTAAGTGCAAGATCATCCGGATCATATTCTACATCAGGATATTTTTCCTCAAGTTCCTTCAGAATGCTGTTGCTCAGCCTGCGTGTAAAGCCGCTTATATCTTTATCCTTGCCGACAAATTCCGTCATCACCAGCTTGATAACATCAAACCTGCCAAGATATCTGTCCCATTCCTCATCCGGCAAGCTTTCTACACACAGCGCAGTATTTTTGAATAATTCTCTGCTATCCGCCTCTCTGTCATAATATGCACATATCATACTGGCAGCCATACTCTTACCGAACCGTCTTGGTCTGGATACACAGACATAACACTGCTCGGTATTCACCACGGAATTTAGATATGATATCATCCGCGTCTTGTCAACATATATCTCTGAATCCAGAGCTTTTTTAAATTTTCCTGTCCCGGGATTTAGATATGTTGCCATGTTTTTCTCCTTGATCGATCGTTATTCATTTACCCTTTTATCATATTACATTCCCTACACCATCTCCACCGCGGCCCAGAAGCTGTGTTTTTTGCCGAACATGTCGAGTTCGACAAGGACGCGGAGGCGGTGGAGGTCAACCTTTTTTATATATGGCTCCATGTTTTTCAGCGGACCGTCCATTACGTGGAGGCCGTCTTCGTTCATGGTGCAGAGGGAGACGTTCACGCGGCCATGCCTGTCGGTAAGACGGCGTATGAGCTTCTCCTCTTCGGGAGTGATGGGTGTGTAGACTCCGCCCTGCTTGAGGATGATCCTGAATCGTTCCAGCTTGCGGATGATCTTTATCACAGGCCCTGGATCGTCGCAGTCGATAAAGAAATAACCCGGGAAGAGAGCCTTCTCAACGTCCTTCAGGACTCCGCGGCGTTTGAGCCTCACCACCCGGGTCGGGACCCAGCAGCTTTTAAAGCTTTCTTCAGGCAAGAAAAAGGCTAGCTCGGCCGCCGCCTCTTTTTCTTTTCCGGTTTCGGTCCAGATCGCGTACCACATTAAAGGATCCCCCTTGCTTTTTATTGGCATGGCTTCGCCATGGCGGCCATAGCCCGCTTCAAAAACTGCTTTATGTCCTCCTCCCCGGTCCGTGTGCGCCCGGCTTCACTCCCTGCGGGAGGGATAATGTATGTGTTGCTTCAAAAGATCCCTCGACTCCGCCCGCTTTGCGGGCTTCGCTCGGGATGACAAATACGGTTTATACCTTCTCTACGCCCAGCATAACGGTCTCGCCGTTGATGTTGTTCTCCTTTGAGGCTGCGCAGGTCTTTCCGTATTCCACGGTATCTGCCAGCAGCTTGGTCTTCATGCTCTCTTCGTTATTCTTGAAGAAGCCTGCGATACGGTCGTTTCCGTCCACGTATACGCGGATCCGGTCCATGACCTCGAAGCCGCTGTCCTTACGCATATTCTGGAGCTTGCTTATGAGCTCGTTCACGAAGCCCTCTTCGATGAGTTCATCGGTAAGGTTGCAGTCCATGACCACGGTCACATCCCCGTCAGCGGCTGCTTCGTAGCCTTCCTTCTGTGCGATGGCTATGAGCAGATCCTCCTCGGCCAGGCTCACCTCGGTGCCGTTCACCTCGAACTTCAGCGCGCCTTCGCTCTTCAGCGTATCCATTGCCGCATTTCCGTCCACGGAAGCCAGATACTCCTGTATGCCCTTCAGCTGCTTGCCGTACTTAGGTCCCACGGTCTTTAACTGGGGCTTGAAGCTGTAGGAGCTGTACTCCCTTATATCATCGGAGAAGACTATCTCCTTTACGTTAAGCTCGTCCTTGACTATATCCGCGTAGCTCTCCTCCATGGTGAAGGGAGCCTTCACGATCATCCTGCCTATAGGCTGGCGGCTCTTTATATTTGCGGCATTTCTTGCTGCAAGGCCTATGGTCTTCACCTTCAGCACCGCATCCATCTGTGCCTCGAGCTCCTTATCGATCCACGCCTTATTGACCTCGGGGAAGTCGCAGAGATGTATGCTCTCCTTTGCGCTGGGATCCAGGCCGCAGACAAGGTTCTGGTAAATCTGCTCCGTCATGAAGGGTATCATGGGAGCAGCAGCCTTGGAGATGGTCACAAGCGCGGTATACAGGGTCATGTAGGCATTGATCTTATCCTGCTCCATGCCCTTTGCCCAGAAGCGTTCACGGCCGCGTCGCACGTACCAGTTGCTCATCTCATCCACGAACTGGTCCAGTGCCCTTGCTGCCTCCGGTATCCTGTAATTCTCAAGGTCATCATCAACCTCACCGACCGTGGTGTTCAGACGGGACAGCAGCCACCGGTCCATTACGGGCAGCTTATCATAATCAAGGCTGTACTTCGTGGCGTCGAACTGGTCTATCTCTGCATAGAGCACCCAGAACGCATAGGTGTTCCACAGCGTATCCATGAACTTCCTCTGGCCCTCGGTCACCGCTCCGTCATGGAAACGGTTGGGCAGCCAGGGTGCGGAATTGATATAGAAATACCAGCGGATCGCGTCTGCGCCGTGCTTTGCCAGCGCATCGAAGGGATCCACGGCGTTGCCCTTGCTCTTGCTCATCTTCTGACCGTTCTCATCCTGCACATGTCCGAGGACGATGACGTTCTGGTAGCAGGGGCTGTCGAAGAGCAGGGTGGATTCCGCCAGCAGCGAGTAGAACCAGCCTCTTGTCTGGTCCACGGCCTCGCTGATGAACTGCGCGGGGTACTGTGCCTCGAAGAGCTCCTTATTCTCAAAAGGATAATGATGCTGTGCATAGGGCATGGCGCCTGAATCGAACCAGCAGTCGATGACCTCCGCCACCCTGTGCATGGTCTTGCCGCACTTGGGGCAGGGGAAGGTGACAGCGTCTATGTAGGGTCTGTGAAGCTCCACCTTTGCTGCCTCCGGATCGCCGGAAAGCTCTGCCAGCTCTGCGCGGCTGCCCACGGAATGGAACTCACCGCACTCGCACTCCCAGATGTTGAGAGGGGTGCCCCAGTAGCGGTTACGGCTTATAGCCCAGTCCTGAAGGTTCTCCAGCCAGTCGCCGAAACGTCCCTTTCCTATGGAATCCGGGATCCAGTGTATCTTATTGTTATTGCGGATCATGTTCTCCTTCACCGCAGTCATCTTTATGTACCAGCTCTCACGCGCGTAATAGAGCAGCGGTGTCTCGCAGCGCCAGCAGTGAGGATAGCTGTGCTCGAACTTCGGCGCGGCAAAGAGGAGCTTCCTTGCGGAAAGATCCTTCAGTACCTCAGGATCCGCACTAACTGCACCTTCCTTTATCTCCTTCTCGGTAGGCTTGCAGCGCTGGCCCGCGAAGGGAGTCTCAGGCTTCATGCGGCCGGCCTCGTCCACCATCTGGACAAAGGGCAGGTCGTACTTGCGGCCCACATTGGCGTCGTCTTCACCGAAGGCAGGCGCGATATGGACTATACCGGTACCGTCTGTCATGGTGACATACTCATCGCAGACCACATAGAAGCCGTTCTTCTTCTGCCTGTCCGCCGACTGCTTCGCACAGTCGTAAAGGGGCTCATACTCCTTGTGTTCAAGATCCTTACCCTTATAGCTTTCCAGTATCTCATAGGAAGCTTTTCCGGCTTCCTTATCTTCCTTTGTAAGCAGCTGGTCCAGCACCGTATCCAGCAGCGCCTTTGCCATATAATAGGTATTGCCGTCCACAGCCTTTACCTTGCAGTACTCCTCTTCAGGGTGAACGCAGAGCGCCACGTTTGAAGGCAGGGTCCAGGGCGTGGTGGTCCAGGCCAGGATGAAGGCGTCCTCGTCCTTACACTTGAAGCGGACTATCGCGCTGCGCTCCTTAACGTCCTTATAGCCCTGTGCCACTTCCTGGGCCGACAGAGGGGTGCCGCAGCGTGGGCAGTAAGGCACGATCTTGAAGCCCTTGTAGAGCAGCTTCTTGTTCCAGATCTCCTTGAGCGCCCACCATACGCTCTCGATATAATCATCCTCATAGGTAACATAAGGGTTATCCATATCCGCCCAGAAACCCACGGTGCCGGAGAAATCCTCCCACATGCCCTTGTACTTCCAGACGCTTTCCTTACACTTCTTTATAAAGGGTTCAAGGCCGTACGCCTCTATCTGGTCCTTGCCGTCAAGGCCCAGCTCCTTTTCCACCTCGATCTCCACGGGAAGCCCGTGGGTATCCCAGCCCGCCTTACGGGGGACCATATAACCCTTCATGGTGCGGTATCTGGGGATCATGTCCTTTATGACGCGGGTGAGCACATGGCCTATGTGCGGCTTGCCGTTTGCCGTGGGAGGCCCGTCATAGAACATATAGGTAGGGCAGCCTTCCCTTTCGCTGATGCTCTTCCGGAAGATGTCCTTATCCTTCCAGAACTGCTCAACTTCCTTTTCCCTTGTCACAAAATCCTGATCCTTTGCTACCTTGCGATACATTTTATCTTCTCCTTTCAAATAAACCTCTAAAGCCATGTATGATCGTGCAGGCATTGATCCCGCACATAACAAAGGCCTGCCCATTAAGGGCAGGCCGGATTTTAAAGCTTACACCCTCTCAACCGTAGATTATACGGTGCAGAGGCCTGTTAGTCAAGTTTTACTCTGCGTCTTCAGCCTGCTGGTCAGGCCCGTCTTCCTCACCCTTGTCAGGCTCTGCCGGGCTGGGCAGAGGTACCGGTGTGGCCATAGGCGTCGCGATGGCCGTAGGCTCTGCCACAGGTGTTACCGTCGCTGTAGGCGTAACGGTATTCGTAGGCGTGGGCGTAGGTGTTGCCGTTGCTGTAGGTATGGGCGTTGCCGTCGCCGTAGGTATCAGCGTGGGCTTCGGCGCTTCCGTAGGCAGGTCTCCCGTAGGCGCAGGTGTTACGATCGACTCCTGCGTAGGCACGGGTGTTGCCGTCGCCGTAGGTATCAGCGTGGGCGTTGCCGTTACTGCCGGTGTCGCCGTTGCCGTAGGTATCAGAGTAGGTGTCGGCGTAGCAGCTGCCGTCGCGGTGGGCGCCGGAGTTGCTGTTGCCGCTGCGGTCGGTGTGGCTGTTGCAGTTGCCGCAGCTGTCACCGTGGGTCTCGGCTCTCCCGTGGGAGCTGCTGCCGCAGTGGGGGTAGCCGTTGCCCCTCCGTTTTCTGCCGAGTTGTCACTGTTGGTATCCTTTCCGGGCTTCTTGCCGGAAGGCTTTGAGCTGTCATTCTGGGCAGTGGGTGCCTGGGTGAGTGTGGGAACCTTCTCTCCCGTACCCGGCTTAGCTGCCTGTGAAGGAACGGCTGCCGTAGCCATCGCTGCGGAAGTAGGCGTTGCGACCGGCTTGACCGGAGTGAGCTCGCTGCTCTCCACCAGTTCTCTTACGCTGCTGGTCTGCGCTTCTACTTTGACCGTTTCCTTTTTAGCCGCAACAGTACTATTCTGTGCAGGCTTGCTTTCTTTTTCTTTCTCTGCCGCCACGGTCTCGGCTTTCTTTGAGACCTCGTAACGGCCGGTGCTCACACCCTGTTCTATGGCTATCTCACGCTCTGAGAAGGAGGCATCCACCACATAGACCTCAACCTCATCCTTAACGGCTGCGCTTTCCGCGGTCTGTATCAGGTTCTGCCTCACCCGGCTGTCATCGGTGACGACTGCCATGAGCATGATATTCTCTTTTTCTTCTCCAAGATAACCGCCCTCATAAAGAAGCTCCTTAGTGGATTCAAGGGCGTTCTCCATCTTTTCGCCCTTGATGCCTCTTTCCTCAAGAGAGCGGGCGATGTCAACCGCATCTTCGTTCAGCGGTGTGACCTTCAAAACCTTGCATTTGGAGTTCAGCGCATATTCCAGGGACGGGTTAACGTCCAGAGTGAGATATGCACTCTCCTTATTGTTGCTCCTGTAGATACCAAGCCCGCTCGTCACGATAAGGAGCACAGCCGCGGCAGCGGCCAGTGTCCTGAGAGCAGCGGTGCTTCCGTTCCTGTGTCCGGTCTCCTTGACAAAATCGATCTCATCCCCGACCCGTAAATTACCGGCCGGTACCTTACACACTTCGCCGTCGGTCCTCAGTACAGCAGCATATTTTCCTTTTATTTCCAATACGACTGCTTTCATTCCATCATACCTTTTATGTATTCCCTTAACAGGGGATAGTCTCCTTTGAGGATCTCTGCCACAGCGATGATGTAGCGGCGGTGGCGGTCCAGGAGTTTTCTTGCGAGGCCCGTCCCGCCGCATAGTTCCTTCATCGGCAGATTCCTTCCTTTCTGCATGCGTCTCCACAGTTCTGCATCACTCAAGATCATCTGTACTGCCCGTATACAGGCGTCCTTCGTTTTGCTCGAACGCGGGGAGCATTCTGTGAGATCGAAAAAGGAAAATCCGTAGGCTCCGAGTACCTCCTGCATAGATGCGATCTCATCCTGAAGGGGGGTACTCCCGACTGTGTCGGCTTCTCCGGCATTCCCGCTCCGCTTGATCTCCGAAGCGATCCTGCCTCCGGCTGATTCCTCCTCCTCATCGGGCGTTTCTCCCGACAGGAGTTCCGGCATCACCGGCACTTCCACGTTGCTGTAGCTCAGTTTGCGCCGTTCTTCGTCAAGAAGGCGTCTTTTGATCACAGTAGACGCAAAAGCGGAAAAGTTTCCCTTTTCCGGCTCAAATGTACGCACCGCCTCATGAAAGGCGATGAGCGCCACAGACCATTCGTCGTCACTGTCATTGATGAATCTGTGGAGGCTTCTGGATGCGCAGCTCATTATGAAGGTTTTCTTTTCCAGTGCGAAACGGCCGAAGGCTTCATCATCGCCTTTAACCGCCACCGCAGCTTTGGAAAATTCATCCATTTTCCGGCTGTCCCCTTCTTATAATAGTAGTAAGACTTTCGCTCATTATAATACAGAGGCCTCCGGATGTAAACCTTGCATCCTTTTTATCCGTCCGTTGAGCCATCGTCCGGGCGGATCTTCAACGCTCATACTAATATATTCGAAAAGTGGGGTAAAAAAAACGGGGTAGATCTGAAAAATTTTTCAAATAATTAAAATGCGCCGGGGGGCGTCCCTTCCGGCGCATTCGGAAGATGCATTTTGGGCAGCCGGAAAGTCCCCGGCTGTGGCTTCATCCTCTTATTTCTTTCACTATAGCGGCTGCCTCGGCCACCTTTTCCCGGATCTTATCGAATTCTCCGGCTTTTATCATGTCGCCCTTCACCATCCAGGAGCCTCCGCAGCAGAAGATCTTCGGATCCTTCAGGTATTCCTTAACGTTGTCGGCATTGATGCCGCCGGTGGGCATAAAGCGCAGTGCGGTGAGAGCTGCTCCTATGGCCTTTATCATCTTCAGGCCGCCCGCGTTTTCCGCCGGGAAGAACTTCACCTTATCGAGCCCCAGGTTCAGGGCCGCGATCATCTCCGTTGCCGTCTGGGTGCCGGGGCATACGGGTATGTCCTTTTCCTGACAGTACTTCACGATCTCCGCGTCAAAGCCCGGTGATACGATGAACTTCGCTCCGGCTGCTGCCGCTCTGTCCACCTGATCCTTTGTGAGGACGGTGCCGGCTCCCACCAGCATGTCGGGGAACTTTTCCGCCATAATGCGTATACTCTCCTCGGCTGCCGCTGTGCGGAAGGTCACCTCTGCCGCGGGCAGGCCGCCCTCCATAAGGGCACGGCCGAGAGGCTCCGCATCCTTCGCGTCATTCAGCACCACCACAGGGATAATGCCTATCTTCTCAAACTTTTCAAATACATCACTCATAATCCTACCTCTTCACTCTCGCTCCTGCGCCGCCCATAATAGCCTCCACTTCCTCCTTAGAAGCCATGGAAGTGTCGCCGGGTGTGGTCATTGCCAGAGCGCCGTGGGCTGCTCCGTAATTTACTGCCTTTTCAGCATCGCCTGTGGTCATGAGGCCGTAGACAAGGCCGCTGGCGAAGGAATCGCCGCCGCCCACTCTGTCCATTATCTCAAGACCATTGTACTCCTTGCTCATCTTTATCTCGCCGTCCGCCCAGCAGATGGCCTTCCAGTCATTCACCGTAGCGGTCCGCACGGTCCTGAGGGTAGTAGCAACCACCTTGAAGTTGGGATAGGTCTTGGCCGCCTCGCAGATCATCTTGTTGTAGCCGTCAAGGTTCAGCTCCTTCAGGTTCTCATCGTTGCCTTCGATCTTGAAGCCGAGGCAGGCGGTGAAATCTTCTTCGTTGCCTATCATGACGTCCACATACTTTGCCACTTCCTTATTCACTTCCTGGGCCTTGGCCTGTCCGCCGATAGCGCTCCACATGGAAGGCCTGTAGTTCAGATCATAGGAAACGACAGTGCCGTACTTCTTTGCGGCTTTGCAGGCGGCTATGACCGTTTCGCAGGCCTGTTCGGAAAGCGCCGCGTAGATACCGCCGGTGTGGAGCCAGCGCACCCCCAGTTCTCCGAAGATATAGTCAAAATCGAAATCGGCTGCGGTAGCCTGGCTGATGGCAGTATTGGCTCTGTCACTGCAGCCCACGGCGCCTCTTATGCCGAAGCCCCTCTCAGTAAAGTTCAGGCCGTTGCGGCAGATGCGTCCTATGCCGTCGGTTTTCTTCCAATATATAAGGGAAGTGTCCACGCCGCCCTGCTCGATCAGGTCCTTCATGAGCTTTCCCACTTCGTTATCCGCAAAAGCGGTGATAACAGCGGTATTGAGGCCGAAGCACTTATGAAGGCCGCGGATCACGTTATACTCGCCGCCGCCTTCCCAGGCAGTGAAGTGCCTTGCGGTGCGGATGCGGCCCTCGCCGGGATCCAGGCGGAGCATTATCTCCCCAAGTGATACGGCGTCATATTTGCAGTCTTTACTGTCTCTGAGATTCAGATTCATATATTATCCTCCATTCTGTCAACCCGAGCGAAGCCGGGGGATCTTTTCTTAATCCTTTACCTTAATATCCCCTTCAACCTCTTCCTCAGCCGCGAACTTGCTCTCATCCAGGTTCGAGGGATCCTGGCCGATGTAGGCCGAGATACCGCCGTCGATGTAGACCACCTGTCCGTTGATGAAATCGGAAGCAGGGGAAGCCAGGAATACCGCCAGTCCCATCAGGTCCTCAGTATGGCCCCAGCGCTGTGCGGGGGTCTTGGAACGGATGAAACGGTCGAAGGGATGCATGGAGCCGTCCTCCTGTCTCTCACGGAGAGGCGCTGTCTGGGGTGTGGCTATATAGCCGGGTCCTATGGCGTTGCACTGTATGTTGTACTGTCCGTATTCGGAGCAGATATTCCTGGTCAGCATCTTTAGGCCGCCCTTTGCAGCCGCATATGCGGATACGGTCTCACGTCCGAATTCGCTCATCATGGAGCAGGCGTTGATGATCTTACCGCTCCTCTGCTCCATCATATGGGGAAGCACTGCCTTTGAGCAGATGAAGGGACCTGTAAGGTCGATATCGATGACCAGCTGCCAGTCCTTGAGAGCCATCTCGTGCATGGGGATGCGCTTGATTATGCCCGCGTTATTGACAAGGATATCTATGGGACCCACGTTGGCTTCCACATCCTTTACGAACTGTGCCACCTGATCCTCTTTGGTCACATCGCAGATGGCGCCGTAGGCGTCGATGCCTGCCTTTTTGTATTCCTCTACTCCTCTTGCGAAATTATCGGGATTAACATCATTGAAAACGATCTTTGCTCCCGCTTCGGCGTAAGCCTTGGCATAGGCCATTCCCAGGCCGTAGCTGGCGCCCGTGATCCAGGCCACCTTGCCGTCGAGACGGAATTTCTCCATTACACCCATTTTATTTTCCTCCTGTTCTTGTTGTTAAGATCCTTCGACTCCGCGGCCTGTGGCCGCTCCGCTCAGGATGACAAAATATGTTACATTCCTTCTGTCATCCCGAGCGAAGCGAAGCGTAGTCGAGGGATCTTATCCTCATTTCTACCTGCCTACATCAGATCCTGATTTCTCACCCCATCCATATCATCGAAATCCTGGTTCTCGCCAACCATGCCCCATATAAAGGTATAGTTGCGTGAACCGGCTCCCGAATGAATGGACCAGCTGGGGCTTATGACTGCCTGCTCGTTCCTCATTACTATATGCCTTGTCTCCTGGGGCTCGCCCATGTAATGCATCACAAACGCGTCCTCGGGGAGGTCGAAGTACAGATATACCTCCATGCGCCTGTCATGTGTATGGCAGGGCATGGTATTCCAGACGCTGCCGGGTTCAAGGCAGGTCATGCCCATCTCCAGCTGGCAGCTCTCCACCTGGCCGGGGAGAATGTACTTATTTATGGTACGTTCATTGGAATCTTCCATGCAGCCCAGATGCTTCTTGTTTTCTTCCTTGATTACTACCTCGCCTTCACCGGCTGTTCCTTCCCTCTTTATAAGTACCGTGGGGCAGGTCCTGTGGGCAGGTGCAGAATTGATATAGAACTTGGCGGGATTTGCCGGATCATCGCTCTCGAAGACGATATCCTTTGCGCCCATGCCTATGTACATGCCGTCACGGGAAATGACGCTGTACTTCTTTCCGTCTATGGTGATGCTGCCGGCGCCGCCTATGTTGATCACACCCATCTCACGGCGCTGAAGGAAGTACTCCGCCCTGAGCTCATCACCTGCCGTGAGCTTAAGCGCCTGCTTCACCGGCATGGCGCTGCCGAAGATTATACGGTCTATGTGGCTGTACACCAGATAGATCTCATCCTCATGAAAAACCTTCTCGACCAGAAATTCACTTCTCAGCCGTGCGGTATCATAATACTTTACATCTCTGGGGGATGCTGCTGTCCTTAGTTCCATTTTTTACCTCCTTCTATATAATTACTCAGGTCAGCGCTGCCGTGATTATCGCCATCGAGTAGACCTCCAGTGCGTTACAGCCGCGGGACAGGTCATTGATCTGTGCGTTAAGGCCCAGAAGAATGGGACCGTAGGCTTCGAAGTTACCCATGCGCTGTGCGATCTTGTAGCCCAGGTTGCCTGCATTGATGTCGGGGAAGATGAAGGTGTTGGCATAGCCTGCCACTCCGCTTCCGGGAGCCTTCTGCCTTGCCACACGGGGCGACACGGCGGTATCGAACTGGAACTCGCCGTCAATGGGCACATCCGGGAACTCTTCCTTTGCCTTCTGCGCCGCATTCCTCATCTTGTCCACGGAATCACCCTTGCCGGAGCCCAGTGTGGAATAGCTTAAGAATGCCACCTTGGGATCCACGCCGAATATCCTTGCGCAGTTGATGGTCTCCCCGCAGATCTCCACCAGCTCGTCCTCGCTGGGCTGTATATTGATGGCGCAGTCCGCCATTGCCAGCACTTCGTTCTCACCGGTCGCGCCGGGACGGACAAGTATGAAACAGGACGACACTATGGAATTGCTGGGCTTGGTCTTGATTATCTGGAGAGCCGGCCTCACGGTATCCGCCGTGGAATAGGTAGCGCCGCCCAGAAGGCAGTCCGCGATGCCCATCTTCACAAGCATGGTACCGAAATAGTTGCGCTGCTGCATGGTCTTTGCGGCCTTCTCCATGGTCATGCCCTTTTCCTTACGGATCTCGTAAAATTCCTGGGTGACCTCGTCAAGCCTTTCATATTTGAGGGGATCGATGATCGTGGCCCCTCTGATATTATAGCCTGCCTCCTCAGCTGCCGATGAGACCACCTGCTCGTCTCCCAGAAGTATGGGCGTCAGGAAGTTGCTGGCCAGCAGACGGCTGGCAGCCTCCAGTATCCTCGGATCCTCGCCCTCAGTGAGGACTATGGTCTTGGGATTTGCCTTCAGCTTCTGGATCATTGCTCCGAATCCGAACATAATCTATAACCCTCCTTAATTAGTGTGCAGTGCACTTTCCTATAATACAACCCCATCTTTAAAGATGGATATTTCCCTTATTCCGGCTTCTTCCGACTTTGTCTTCCTGCCGCCGGCGATCTCAAGCACCAGCTCCAGCAGCCTGTCACCTGCGTCGTCCAGGCTCTCGCCCTCAGCCACGGTCCCGGCATTGAAGTCGATCCAGCTCCCCTTCTTTTCAAAGAGAGCGGTGTTCGTGCTTATCTTTACCGTAGGCGCCGGCGCACCAAATGGAGTTCCGCGTCCTGTTGTAAAGAGTATCAGATGTGCGCCTGCTGCCGTAAGGGCTGTTGCCGACACCAGATCATTCCCGGGTCCGCTTAAAAGATTAAGCCCCTTCTTCGTCACCGTTTCGGCATAGGAGAGCACGTCCACTATCTGTGCGCTGCCACCCTTCTGGACACAGCCGCAGGACTTGTCCTCTAGGGTGGTGATCCCTCCCGCCTTGTTCCCGGGGCTGGGATTCTCGTATACCACCTGTCCGTGGCTCACGAAATAATCCTTGAAATCGTTCACCATCTTAACGGCTTTGCCAAACACCTCTTCATTTTCACAGCGGCTGAAGAGTATGTTCTCCGCCCCGAACATCTCAGGTACCTCGGTGAGCACCGTGGAGCCTCCCAGGGCAATGAGCCTGTCGGAGAAACGTCCCACCGCGGGATTTGCGGTGATGCCGCTCATACCGTCGCTGCCTCCGCACTTCATCCCCACCACCAGCTCGGAGGCAGGTATGTCTTCCCTTTCAAAACCGTATGCGTACTCCGCCAGCTCCGTGACCAGCTTAACGCCTTCCGCCACGTCGTCGCTGACATCCTGACAGCGCAGGAACTTCACCCTTTCGGGATCGTACTCTCCCAGCTCCTCCGTAAAGAGCTCGTGGGTCAGGTTCTCGCAACCCAGCTCCAGGCAAAGCACGCCGGCTGCATTGGGATGACGCACCAGCGCCGCAAGAAGCTTTTTAGTCTGTTCCAGGTCACCTCCTAGCTGTGAACAGCCGAAGGGATGCCCCCAATAGTATATACCCTCAAGGGTATCTTTCACAAGCACCTGTGTACTGTCCGCGATCTGTTTTGCGATCCCGTTGACACAGCCCACTATGGGCACGATCCAGATCTCGTTCCGGATAGCCGCCCTGCCGTCCCTGCGCCTGAAGCCCTTAAAGCTCCTTTCGGCCACCTCCGGCAGCGCATATACCTTATGATCATATTTATATTCGCCGCCTTCATTTAAGAGGGTCTTCGCGTTATGGCTGTGGACCCACTGCCCCACCGCTATATCCTCCGTGGCGCCGGCTATGGTCACGCCGTATTTTATTATCTCTTCCCCTTTGCGGATAGGCTTAAGGGCTATCTTATGCCCCCGCGCCACCGGCTCCGCGGCCCTTATGCTCACGCCTTCCGCAGAAAGCTCCGCTCCGGCCGGGATATCTTCCAGCGCCACAGCCACATTATCAAGGGGATGTATCTTTATTATCTGCATTCTTCCTCCGGCTCAGAGCACACTCTTATAGGCGGCCTCGGCTCCATCCTCACGTATCTTCTTAAGGTCCGCCAGCACGGTGTCATAGAGGCCTTCGATCTTTGTCAGATCCCTGTCCCACATCTTCTCATTGGAGAGCACTGCCTTTACAAGTTCCGCGTCAGCGGCATCTCTGTGCTCGTAATAGAAGTCCAGCACCCAGCCGTCATCCTGCACCTTGTATTCATTCCCCTTCGGGCGCACGCAGATGAGGCTGTCGGCTTCGCGTCTTGCTATGCCCGTTGAATAAAAGGCTATATAAGCTGCAAGGCTCATGGTGAGCGCTGCCGGGAGCTTCCCGAACTTTTCGATATATTCAAGGAAGGAGGGCATGTTCCTTGCCTTCCACTTGGAAGTGGAATTAAGTGATATGCTCATAAGCTCGTGATTCACGAAGGGATTGTTGAAACGGTCGGTAACTGCCGCCGCGAAATCATCACAGTCCTTCTTATCAAGGGGCAGCACGGGGATGACTTCCTCAAAGAGCATCTTGTTCATGAAGCCCTTTATGGTCTCGTTGTGCATGCAGTCCCTGACGATGTCCTGCCCGGAGAGATAGGCTCCCAGCACGAAGCCGGTGTGGGCGCCGTTGAGGATGCGCACCTTCCTCTTCTTGTAAGGCGTGACGTCCGGTACCACATGAACGTTGACTCCAGCCTTTTTGAAAGGCAGCTTCTCCTCCAGCCACTGCGGTCCTTCTATATACCATACGCCGAAGACCTCGCCCACATCCAGCAACGGATCCTCATAGCCGTTTATCTTTTCAAGTTCCTCCACCTCTTTGGGATCGCGGATGCGTCCGGGAACGATGCGGTCCACCAGTGTAGAGCAGAAAAGACATTCTTCCTCCAGCCACTTCTTAAACTCCGTCTCCCAGCCCCACTCTGCGGTGTGACGCTCGATTATCTTCTGAAGCTCCTTGCCGTTGTTGTCGATGAGCTCGCAGGAAAGGATAACAAGTCCTTTCTTTCCCGCAAGGAAACGCTCATGAAGGAGCACCGCCAGCTTTGCCGGGAAAGATACGGGCGGCTGCTGGTCCGGCTTCGAATCCGCATCGTATACTATGCCCGCCTCAGTGGTGTTGCTGGCCACGTATTCCAGATCATCGCTCTTTGCAAGCTCTATGACCTTGTCCCACTCAGTGTAGGGATTGCTGCAGCCGCTGCATACGGAGATGACACGCTTGCGGTCAACCTTCTCTCCGTTCTCCGAGCCTCTCAGATAGAGGGTGTAGAGTCCCTCCTGCTCGTTTATCATATCGGAAAGGCCCTGCGCGATGGGCTGGAGCAGGGCTATCTTGCCGTTCCAGCCGGCCTTTTCGTTTGACATATCAAAGAAATAGTCCACGAAGGCCCTGAGGAAATTTCCCTCCCCGAACTGCAGGAGCTTTACGGGAGCATCCTTCAGGATATATCCGTCATAACCTGACTTTTCCAACACTTCATAATTCAGCTTTGCCATTTTTATTCTCCTCTGTTACCGGGACTCCGAACGATACCGCAGCCTTCACTCTATGTTGAAATATCTCGCTGCGTTGTTGTATGAGATCCCTTCCACTATCTTCTTCAGACTCTTTTCGTTTGCCGGGTATTCGCCGTCCTCCACCCACTTCCCGATAAGGTTGCAGGCGATGCGGCGGAAATAATCGTGCCTGGTGTAGCTCAGGAAGGAACGGGAATCCGTGAGCATGCCCACAAAGTTGCCCAGAAGTCCGAGATTACCGAGAGCTTTCATCTGCTCCTCCATGCCGTCCCTGCTGTCCAGGAACCACCATGCAGCTCCCAGCTGCATCTTTCCGGGGACCTCGTCGCTCTGGAATGCCCCGAGACAGGTGGTTATCTGGTTGAAATCGTTGTGATCCAGAGAGAACACGATGGTCTTCGGAAGCTCTCCCGTAAGCTCCAGCTCGGAAAAGAACATGGCCAGCTCATCGCCGCAGCTGCTCTTTGCTATCATGTCGTAGCCCGTATCGGGGCCCTCCAGCTTAAACATCCTGCCGTTCACGTTGCGGGTGCAGGAATAGTGGAGCTCCATGACCACGTTCTCTTTGTGATACTTCCTTGCCAGCGACAGGAGCAGCTTTGTCTGGTAGATCTCAGCCTCCTCCACGGTAACGGCCTCGCCTGCCAGCGCTTTCTTAAGAGCGGCATCCGCCTCTGCGTCGCTGCCCTTCCTGAACATGATGTAGTCCAGACCGTGGTCCGAAGCCTTGCAGCCGTGGGCCTTGAAGTGATCGAGGCGCTCGTTCAGCGCGTCGCATACTTCCTTCGTGCTCGTCAGGCTTTCCTTACCCACGCTCGCTGCCAGCTTTGCGATGTAATCCGCGAAACCGTCCTTGGTGATGTTTATCGCCTTATCAGGGCGGAAGCTGGGGCATACCATGAAGCCCAGATCCTCGCCGGCGAGTTTTTCGTGCCATTCAAGAGTGTCCACCGGATCGTCGGTGGTGCCGATATACTTAACATTAGACTTGCGTATGATGCCCCTGACCGAAAGCTCAGGATCCTCCTGAAGCATCTTAGAGGTCTTGTCCCAGATTGCCTTCGCATTCTCTTCACAGAGAGGCTCGTCGATGCCGAAATAGGTCTTGAGCTCCAGATTCGACCAGTGATACATGGGATTTCCGATGGCCATCTCAAGGGCCTTTGCAAATTCCAGGAATTTCTCATAGGGTTCCGCGTCTCCGGTGATCCTCTCCTCGGATACGCCGTTGGAACGCATCACGCGCCACTTGTAATGATCCCCGAAATAGGAACCGTCCGGCTGCTTTCCGCCAAGCCAGATCTCGGCTATGTTGTTGTACCTGCGGTCCTCATAGATCTCTCTGGGGGATATGTGGCAATGATAATCGATGATGGGAAGTGCTTCCGCGTAGTCATGAAAGAGATGCTTCGCTGTCTCTGAATACAGCATGAAATCCTTATCCATAAATTTTCTCATATCGGGTAACCCTCCTGCTTTATGTAAGCGCTTACATTCTCTTTATATCAGCTTATCCGCTCCCTGTCAACTGTTTTTTGAAAAAATCAGCTCGACCCGCGCTCCACCAGTTCACAGGGCACGGTAAGCTTTCTTTTTATGTTGTTCTCCGCCCCACCGGCCTCAAACACCTTTATCATCCTCTCCACCGTATCCCTGCAGATCTGCTCGGTGTGATTGTCTATGCTGGTGAGCTCCGGCTCACAGGCCAGCGCCAGCTCCGAATTGTTGTAGCCTATGACCGCGATATCCTCGGGGACGCACAGCCCCTTCTGTACCGCGTATTTCATCACTCCTATGGCTATGGCATCGCTGCCCGCTATCACCGCGTCAAAGTTCAGGTCATCGTGCTGCAGCAGATAGTCCCTCACTTTGTGTATGCGGTTGTCCACATGGAGCTGCACCGGATTAAGGCCGGCCTCCTCAATGGCGCGCTCATAGCCCGTACGCTTCTTTATGGCGCTGTAGGATCTGGAATCCGTGAGGAACCAGATCTTCGAACAGCCCTTCTTTATCAGCACTTTGGCCGCATTGTACACAGCCGCCTCATCCTCGCAGACCGAGCTGTAGATGTTATCTCCGTCAACACCTCCGTTGATGACAAAGACCGGCACCTGCTCCGCGGCCCGCCTGATGTAATCCGTCTCTCTCTCGTCCTTGCCGCTGCCGGCGTAGGTGGAGCCCACATATATCAGCGCATCCACATGCTTGGAAAGGAGGAGCGCCGTCTGCTGCTCTTTCTTCTCCTGTTCAAAACCGCTGTTGCCCAAAAGCAGGTCATATCCGTATTTGGCAAGGCTGTCCTGCAGATAGGCTACTGCAGAAGACATGTAGATATCGGAAATGTTGGGGACCAGTATCCCTATGGTATGCATGGTATTGAGGCCCAGTCCCTGGGCGAAGACATTGGGGGTAAAGCCCACCTCGTCGATCACCTGCAGGACACGGCTCCTGGTTTTCTCGCTGACCTTGTCGGATCCGTTCATCACCCTGGATACGGTGGCTATGGACACACCCGCCAGCTCTGCTACCTGATAGATATTCATCCTGTTCCTCTCATCGCATATTAGTGTACCCGTCCCTAATTAACCGGCCCCGATTCCCGGTAGACGGGCACAGCTGTTTTGTGCCTCGAAAAGCCGCTGCCCCGCGGCTCCCTGTTCTGCCCGCGCAGAACATGTAAGCACTTACATTTTATAATCACAGAGCAAAAATGTGAATTATCACACCTGCCGATTTTTTATACCGTTTTTTGTGTATATATTACGCTCATTACTGAAAAGCCCCGATTGACAAACCCCGAAAGTTTATTTATCTTTGTAAGGAGTGTCCGTCCGCTTTCCGGACGGATATAAAGAATCCAAAAAGGAGGCTTCCGTGTATGACCGATAAGCTCTTTTCCGTTCACATGGGAAAGGCCCCGCTGGCCCTGGATCTTTCCGACGGCAGCGAAAGGGCGGAATACGTTGATCAGGACTATATACTCAATGTCCTCGGCCGTCCCCACAGGAACATCAATCTCATGTATACCTGGTACCCCAGGGATAAGGACTGGCCGGCACGGATGTCCGAAAAGTTCAAAGGCAAGGAGATAAACTCCGTCTGGGACTATCCCTATGACGACTATTTTCCTTTTACCGATGAAGCCTTCGAATGCATGAAGGACGTGCGGCGCCACGGGCAGGACGTGACCCTGACCCTGACCGCGGACTGCAAGATCGGAGACAAGGCACTTAAGGAATTTGCCAGAAAGCTCCGTCCCTACGGCCGCATGCGCTTACGTATAAATCATGAATGCATGGGCGCGTGGTTCACCCATAACAAGCGCTATACCTTCAAAGAGATCGCTGATTTCCACGTACGCTTCACAAATATCATCCATAAGGAAGCCCCTAACGTAAAGACCATCTTCTGCGCCGGCTTTGCCGTGAAAGCAGGCGGAAAGGTAGACTGCGAGGATGACTTCCTGGAAGCTTATAAGACCGCAGATGTATGGAGCGCGGACCGCTATATCGCCCTCCACTACGGCTGGCCTCTGGACACTGCCGAAAAGGGCCACGAGGACGGCAGCTTCAATTACCAGAGCGTGGACAAGACCTTTAAGCATTTCAAATATACCCATGACAGGCTTAAGAAGATAACGGGCCAGGATAAGCCCGTGGTAATGAGCGAATTCAACGCCGACGGCGATGTGGTGGGCCCTCTTCACCAGGGCGATATAATAAAGCGCTACGTGGAGAAGGTAAAACTTGAGGAAGCAGACTGGCTTGAAGCCCTCACCATGTACCAGTTCCGCGACCGCGGAAGGCTCGGCCTCGAGGTACAGGATCCCAATAACGTGAATGTGGGCATCGCACAGCCCATGATGAAGGAATATAAGGAGCTGCTGAATGACCCTTACTGCCGTCCTGCGATGAAGAACGGCGCAGAGCTTGAGCTTCCCTTTGAATTCCGCTGGGGCGGCGCCGACGACGCGGATGGCCTTGCAATGAACGTATACTTCGAGCACAGCCCGGAATTCATGGAGATCACTTTCGAAGAAGAGCTCTCCCTTATGATGGAGATAAACGGGCGCTGGTTCTACAAGGCTCCCGGCACAAAGACCATAGACCTGATGCCGGCATTCTTTGAGAAGCCCGTAGCCGACGGCTGCACTCTTCCCCTCAGGATCTTCGCAACGCCTCCAGAGGGCATCAACGTGGAAGACGGCCACAAGGACTGGGCAACCAACTACCGCGCCACCATGACGAAGCTGCCGTCTATTCGGTTACGTTATGAGCCTATGGGAATAGTTGGATAAAGCTTAACGACGTAATCCGGCCGGCCGCAGTTTGGCTGCAGCGGCGACGGGCGTACGTCAGACGATAACAGAAAAAATACAATGGAGGATTTTTAAACATGAACATCTTAGTCATCAACTGCGGCAGTTCATCGCTGAAGTACCAGCTCATCGACTCGGAGAGCGAGAATGTGCTGGCAAAGGGCCTTGCGGAGCGTATAGGCATCGAGGGCAGCGTACTGACCCACTCCCCTGCGGGAAAGGATAAGTTCACCCGCCAAGAGCCCATGCCCGACCACTCCGTGGCCGTGCGCATGGTCATCGAAGCCCTTACGGATAAGGAGCACGGCGTCATCTCCTCACTTTCGGAGATCGGCGCGGTAGGCCACAGAGTGGTCCACGGCGGTGAGAAGTTCGACCACGCAGTGCTCATCAATGACTCTGTGATGAAGGACATCGAGGAGCTGAGCTCCCTTGCCCCTCTCCACAATCCCGCCAACCTCATCGGCATCAGGGCCTGCGCAGAGAACATGCCGGGCGTGCCCCAGGCAGCGGTCTTCGACACTGCCTTCCATCAGACCATGCCGAAGAAGGCCTATATGTACGGCCTTCCCTATGAGTTTTATGAGAAGTACAAGATCCGCCGCTACGGCTTCCACGGCACCAGCCATGACTACGTCTCCGCCCGTGCGGCAGAGATCCTTGGCAAAGACCGTAAGGATCTTAAGATCATCGTCTGCCACCTGGGCAACGGCGGCAGCATCTCCGCAGTGGATCACGGAAAGTGCGTGGACACCTCCATGGGCCTCACTCCCCTGGAAGGCCTTATCATGGGCACCAGGAGCGGCGATATGGATCCCGCAGTCTTCGACTTCATCTGTGAAAAAGAGAACCTGAGTCCCGCCGAGATGAACACCGTGCTGAATAAGAAGAGCGGCGTGCTGGGTCTTTCCGGCGGTCTGTCCAGCGATTTCAGGGATCTCTGCGATGCGGCCGACAACGGCAACGAGCTTGCAGCCATGACCCTTGATACCTACTGCTACAGGGTCGCGAAATATATCGGCTCCTATATCATGGCCATGCAGGGCGTGGATATCATCGCCCTCACCGCAGGCATAGGCGAGAACAGCTACGGCGTGCGCACCCGCCTCATGCCCTACTTTAAGTATCTTGGCGTAAGCTATGATGAGGAGAAGCTGAAGATCCGCGGCGAGGAGCTGGTGCTCTCCGATCCCGGCAGCAAAGTGACCGTGATGATAGTACCCACCAACGAGGAGCTGGCCATCGCGCGCCAGACCCTGGAACTGCTTTAATTGCAGTACGTACTTTCGGAAAACGACAGGATATACAGGGACCGGAGCTGGTCGAACTCTCTCGGAGCGAGGCAGATGCATGAAGACGGAAGGCCTTATCACACCTTCCGCACTGCCACGCTCCTTGCAGACGGCGACCGGCTTCTCTTTGAGAACTGCCGTTTTGAGAATACAGCAGGCCCCGGCGCGGAGGCCGGCCAGGCCATAGCCCTATATCTGGACGGGGACGGCATCGTTCTCCGAAACTGCAGCATATACGGACATCAGGACACTCTTTTCCTGGCACCGCTCCCTCCGAAGGAGCTTGAAAAGGACGGCTTTCTGGGGCCGAAGCAGTTTACGCCCCGCACCCGCCGTTCTTATTTATTTGAAGGCTGCAGGATATACGGCGGAGTGGATTTTATCTTCGGCGGAGCCACTGCCCTCTTCAGGGACTGCGAGTTCATAAACATCGAGCCCGGCTACGTCTTTGCACCCTGCACGCCCGAGGACTGCGATACAGGCTTCACAGCCCTAAACTGCCGCTTCCTGCGCTCTTCCCCGGAGGAAGTTCCGGACGGCAGCACATATATCGCAAGACCCTGGCGCGAATTTGCAAAGGTACGGCTTGAGAACTGTTTTCTGGATGCCCATATAGCGGCGGAAGGCTTTGCCGACTGGAATGAACGGAAGGCCACGGTCCGCTTTGAAGAATACGGAAGCACCGGCCCCGGAGCCGGAAAACGCCCTGACTGGATATCACAGTAAACGCCGGACAGCTCTGCCGCTCACTATACAGGAGGCATAATGCTCTACATCTGCGCAACCCCCATAGGCAACCTCGGCGACATCTCACAGCGCGTGCTTGACACCCTGCGGGAGGCCGATATAATAGCAGCTGAGGATACGAGGAACAGCATAAAACTGCTGAACCACTTCGATATCCACACGCCCCTTACAAGCTATCACGAGTATAACCGCTTCGATAAGGCGGAGACTCTCATCGATAAGCTTAAGGAAGGCGCTGATATCGCCCTGATAACCGATGCCGGGACTCCCGGTATCTCGGATCCCGGGGAAGTGCTGATACGGCGCTGCATAGAGGAAGGGATAGCCGTAACAAGCCTTCCGGGGCCCGCGGCCTGCATTACGGCCCTGACCCTTTCGGGACTGAGCACAAGGCGCTTTTCCTTCGAAGCCTTCCTTCCCTCCGACAAAAAGGAGCGGAAGCGCATACTGGAAGAGCTTAAGAGCGACACCCGCACCCTCATCATATACGAAGCCCCCCACCATCTGCTCTCCACCTTAAAGGAGCTTAAGGAAGCCCTGGGAGACAGAAGGCTGGCGCTCTGCAGGGAGCTTACGAAAAAGTTCGAAGAGGTGGAGCATACGACCCTCGCTGCTGCCGTTGCCCATTACAGCGAGAACGAGCCCAGAGGCGAATACGTGCTTGTTATAGAGGGCCGTGATCCGGAAGAGCTCCTCCGGGAAAAGCGTGACAGCTTCGCAGAACTATCAATAGAAGAACATGTGGCCATGAAGGAGGCTGAGGGGCTGGATCATAAAGCCGCCATGAAGCAGGTGGCATTGGAACGCGGTATCCCCAAGAGGGAAGTTTATGACACACTTCATAAAGGATAGGATATGAACACAAAAGTTACCATAGCAGGAGTAGAACTTAAGAATCCCGTGATGACGGCCTCCGGAACCTTCGGCTCCGGCATGGAATACAGTGAGCTCACGGATATCAACGCGCTTGGCGCAGTGGTCACCAAGGGCGTGGCGGATAAAGCCTGGGAGGGGAATCCAACTCCCCGTGTGGCTGAGGTCTACGGCGGGATGCTGAATGCAATAGGCCTTCAGAATCCCGGCATAGACGTATTCCTGGAAAGGGATCTCCCCTTTCTGGAGGGCTATAACACAAGGATCATCGTCAATGTCTGCGGCCATTCCCTTGAGGAATACCTGAACGTGGTGGAACGCCTTAACGAAACGGATGTTGACATGCTGGAGATAAACGTCTCCTGCCCCAACGTAAAGCAGGGCGCCCTGGCCTTCGGACAGGACGCGAAGATCCTGGAACACACCACAAAGGAGATAAAGCGCCTCTCAAAAAAGCCGGTGATAATGAAGCTCACTCCCAATGTCACCAGCATAAAGGACATGGCCATAGCTGCCCGTGACGGCGGCGCCGATGCCATCTCCCTCATCAATACGCTTATCGGAATGAAGATAGATATAGAGCGCCGGTGCTTCGTGCTCGCAAATAAGACCGGCGGCTTTTCCGGTCCTGCGGTAAAGCCCGTGGCACTCAGGATGGTCTACGAAGCGGCCCACGCCGTGGAGATACCCGTCATAGGCATGGGCGGCATAGCAAACGGCGATGATGCCATAGAGTTCATGCTTGCCGGCGCAAGAGCCGTGTCCATAGGCACCATGAACTTCCACGATCCCGATACCGCCGTAAAAACGGTAAAGGGCATAGAGGAATACATGAAGCGCCACGGCATAGCGGATATAAACAGTATAGTCGGGCTTTTATAAGCCCTTCACGAAAGGAGAATACAAAAATAATGAACCCGTTGAAAGCGGCCTTCTGCCGCACCTTTCAGTTTGGCTTCAAGGCAGCCATACCCTTTCTTCCCTACAGGAATCCCGATATACTCAACAGCGTTGACGAGATCCCTTCACTGCTGAAAAAGCAGGGTATCGGAAACGTCATGCTGGTGACCGACAAGAGCATAAGGGGTTTCGGCATCACCTCACATCTCGAGGAGATACTGGTAAAGGAAAACATAAAGCTCACCGTATACGACAAGGTACAGTCCAATCCCACGGTGCATATAGTTGAAGAGGCAAGAGGCATGTATCTGGCCGACGGCTGCGAGGCCCTCATAGGCTTCGGCGGCGGCTCCTCCATGGACTGTGCCAAGGCCGTGGGTGCGCTCATAGCAAGACCGGAAGCCACTCTCAAAGACCTGGGCGGCATGCTCAGGATCTGGAAGAAAACGCCTTACACCATAGCAATACCCACCACTGCCGGGACCGGCAGCGAGACCACCGTGGCCGCCGTCGTTGTGGATGAGGAAAGCGGCCATAAGTATGCGCTTATGGACTTCCCCCTGATACCGGATGTTGCTGTGTTGGATCCCGAGACCACCCGCACCCTGCCCCCTTCCGTCACCGCAGGCACGGGCATGGATACGCTCGCCCATGCGGTTGAAGCCTATATCGGCGGATCTACCACAAGGCTCACCAGGCAGGAAGCCCTGCGCTGCGTAAGGCTTGTATTTAAGTATCTGGAACGCGCATGTAAGAACGGTAATGACATGAAGGCCCGCCGCGGCATGCTCCGCGCTTCCTATCTGGGCGGCCACGCCTTTACCGTTTCCTACGTAGGCTATGTGCATGCAGTGAGCCATTCCCTCAGCGGACAGTATAACCTGCCCCACGGAGAGACCACTGCCATACTGCTGCCCTATGTGCTTGAAGCCTACGGCTCGAAGATCTATCCCCAGCTCAAGGCCCTGGCCATTGCCGCCGGAGTGGCATCGATGGATACAGATGAAGGCCTTGCCGCAAGGAAGTTCATAAAGGCGGTTAAGGAGCTGAACAGCATTATAGGCATAGGCACGAAGATCCCCGCCATAAAGCTTGCTGACATAAAGAAGATGGCTTCCTTCGCAGATAAGGAAGGCAATCCCGTTTACCCCGTTCCCGTGCTCATGGACGCAAAGGAACTTGAAAGATTCTACTATGAAACATACGAGGGAGAAGACTGATGGATACTGAAATTGTACTTGAAAAACAGCGGAAGTTTTTTGATGCGGGCTCCACTCTGCCTCTTGGCGTCAGGGCCGGCGCCCTTAAAAAGCTTTACCGTGCGGTACGGAATAACGAGGACAAGCTCCTGGCCGCCCTTACCATGGATCTGGGCAAAGGCGGGATGGAAGGCTTCATGTGCGAAGTGGGACTGGTGCTCTCAGAGATCACCCATATGCTGAAAAACCTGAAGGGCTACGCCGCCACAAGGCTGGTGCCAACTCCCATCACCAACTTCCACTCCTTAAGCCTGATACAGATGCAGCCGAAGGGAAACGTGCTCATAATGAGCCCCTGGAACTATCCCCTGCTGCTGACTCTCGAGCCCCTGGTTAACGCCCTTGCGGCAGGCAACACGGCCATAGTCAAGCCCAGTGCCTACGCTCCCGCCACAAGCGAGATGATAAAGTACATAATAGACGAGACCTTCGATCCCGAGTACGTCTACTGCGTCACAGGCGGAAGAGCCGAGAACCAGAAGCTGCTTTCAATGAAATTCGACCATATCTTCTTTACCGGAAGCCAGGCCGTGGGAAAAGAAGTGCTCCGCAAGGCAGCGGAACACCTCACTCCCGTAACCCTTGAGCTGGGCGGAAAGAGCCCCTGCATAATAGACGGCAGCGCAAACCTGAGGCTGGCCGCAAGGCGCATAGTCTTCGGCAAGTTCTTAAACTGCGGACAGACCTGTGTTGCTCCCGACTACATACTCTGCGAGGAATATGTAAAGGACGAATTTGTCGCCCTTCTGAAGAAGGAGATCATAAAACAGTTCGGAAGAGATCCCCTGGGCAATAAGGACTACGGAAAGATCATAAACGAGAAGCATTTCCTGAGGCTTAAGAAGCTGATAGATGAAGATAAGCTGGTCTTCGGCGGCAGGAGCGACAAGCAGTCCCTGAAGATCGAACCCACTTTACTGGACAGTGTTACATGGGATGACGCGGTAATGAAGGAGGAGATCTTCGGCCCCATACTGCCGGTGCTGACCTTCAAAAAGATAGAGGAAGTGCGTGAGACGGTGGAGTCCCATGCCCATCCCCTGGCGCTCTACATCTTCTCAAAGGACCGTGACAACATCGCCTATATCATGAAGCGCTGCCGCTTCGGCGGAGGCTGCATCAACGATGTGGTGGTACACCTTGCAACGCCCTATCTGCCCTTCGGCGGCTTCGGCGAGAGCGGCATGGGGTCCTATCACGGCCGCGCCGGTTTCGACACCTTCTCACATAAGAAGAGCATACTCGACAAGAAACAGTGGCTGGATCTTCCCATGCGCTACCAGCCCTACAAAAAACTCTACGAAGCAATGCTCCGTATGTTCCTGAAATAAATGAAGATACTTGCGGTCCACAATTTCTATAAGATCCCGGGCGGGGAGGATACGGTATTCAATAACGAATGCTCCCTGCTGGAAAGCCATGGCCATAAGGTCATAAAGTACATAAGGCGCAACAGCGAGATGGACCGCTCCGGCCCCGCCGGAAAGCTCGCCCTGCCCTTTACCATGGTCTTTTCGATCAGGACCTACAGGGAGATAAGACATATCATCCGCAAGGAAAGGCCGGATATCGTCCACGTCCACAACAGCCTGCATCTCATCAGTCCGGCTGTGTATTATGCCGCTGCCGCGGAGGGCGTGCCCGTGGTGCAGACCCTGCACAACTTCCGTCTCCAGTGCCCCGCAGGCATTTTCTACAGAGACGGCCATATCTGCCGCGACTGCGTAAAAGGCGGTTTCCGCTGCGCCCTGGCCCACAGCTGCTACAGGGGCAGCTTTATGCAGACACTTGCAATGTCCCTGATGCTGACCATACACAGGGCCACCGGCATCTATAAGAAGATAAACTACATCTCCCTTACTGAATTCAATAAAGAGCTGCTCCTTAAGAGCGATATCGTAAGGCCCGGACGTGTCTATATAAAACCGAACTTCACCCCCTTCCGCCCCGCTGCGGGAAGCGGTGACGAAGGCTATTACCTTGCCGTGGGAAGGCTTGAGCATATCAAGGGAACTGCCCTGATGGTACGCGCCTTCGCTAAAAGCGGCAGACGGCTGGTGCTTGCCGGAAGCGGCGAATACCTTGAAAAGCTTGAACGCACCATCGTAAAGCATAAGCTTAAGAACATCGAGCTCTGCGGTCAGGTGGATCCTGACACCGTGGCCCGGCTCATGTGCGGCGCAAAAGCCCTGCTGGCCATGCCCCAGTGGTATGAGACCTTCGGCATGACTGTGATAGAGGCCTTTTCCATGCACCTCCCCGTTATCTGCAACGATATAGGGAACATAAAGGATCTTGTCTCCGACGGCCGCACGGGCCTTATATGCAAAAACACGGCAGAGAGCCTGAACTCCGCCGTGGAACGTTTTGAAACTATGGACCGTCAGCGCATGGGTGATCGTGCCTATTCAGAATACATGAAGAAGTATTCACCTGCGGTCAATTATGAAAGACTGATGGAGATCTACATGGATGTGCTGAAGCACCGCTGATCAGCCGAAGCCCTTTCTCTTTCTTGCCCTGTCTATAAGGGCCTCCGCCTCATCAAACGCCTCCGGGAGAAAGCCGCTCACGTCCTCCTTCCCTTCCTTTTCCTTCTTCTTTATCTCTTCCCAGTTAAGCAGCACCTCTTCGGAATCCTTAACCTGTGCCGTTCCGAACACATGGGGATGACGGCGTATCATCTTGTCCCTTATGCCGCATATCACATCATCTATGGTAAAGAGCCCTTCCTCTTCTGCTATGGCCGCATGCATCATCACCTGCAGCAGAAGATCCCCAAGCTCTTCCTTAAGGTTCTCAGCATTGCCGCTCTCCGTCAGCACGTTTATGCCGCAGAGCACCTCCGCCGCCTCCTCTATGCAGGCAGCCTTGAGGCTTTCGTGGGTCTGCTCCCTGTCCCAGGGACAGCCGTCCTTTGCCCTTAAGCGCTTTATCACTTCGTTCAGCTCATCAAAGCTCTGCAACCTTACTCCCCCTCTCACCGGAAAGAACAGTATCCCCTTTGTTTAACGGCTTATAATATCATATCGTTCAGCGAATTACAACAGCCGTCTTTAAGCGGATCTCATTTTCAAGGCTTGCTAAAGGCTGTGGATGCGTCTATAATGGTGGTCATGAGAACATTGGCAGAAGCCTCCGTAGGCGAAAAGGTAAAAGTAATAAAGGTTCACGGCGAAGGCGCCGTAAGAAGGCGCATCATGGACATGGGCATAACAAAGGGCGTGGAGATCTCCATCCGCAGGGTGGCGCCCCTGGGCGACCCCTTTGAGCTGACCGTCCGTGGCTACGAGCTTTCCTTACGCAAAGCGGATTCCGAGATGATCGAGATAGAGGGCTGAGATGGGACTTAAGATCGCGCTGGCAGGCAATCCGAACTGCGGAAAGACCACCCTTTTCAACGCCCTTACCGGCTCCAACCAGTATGTCGGTAACTGGCCCGGAGTCACGGTCGAAAAAAAAGAGGGAAAACTCAAGAAACATGATGATGTGATAATCACGGACCTTCCGGGTATCTATTCCCTGTCGCCCTATACCATGGAAGAGGTTGTTGCCAGGAACTATCTTGTGGGCGAACGTCCCGATGCCATCCTGGACATACTGGACGGCACAAATCCCGAACGAAACCTGTATCTTACCACGCAGCTGGTGGAACTCGGCATCCCCGTTGTGGTGGCTATAAACATGATGGACGTCCTCGATAAAAGAGGGGACACCATCGATACCGAACTTTTGTCCAAAAAGCTTGGCTGCACGGTCATGGCCATGTCCGCCCTTAAGGAAGACGGCATAATGGATGCCGCCGAGGTAGCCATAAAGATGGCGAAGGAGGGGAACACCGTTCCCATGCACACCTTCTCCGGCCCGGTGGAGCACGCCCTGGCCCATATAGAAGAGGCTGCGGTGCACGACATGCCCGAGGAGCAGCAGCGCTGGTACGCCATAAAGATCTTCGAGCGTGACATGCGGGTGCTGGAGGAGCTGAAGCTCCCGGAGGAGAAGCTCAAACATATAGAAAAAGATATATGCAGGGCTGAAAAGGAACTGGACGACGACGCGGAGAGCATCATCTCCAATGAACGATACAATTATATAACCGAGACCCTCATGGGCTGTTTTAAGAAAAAGAACGCCTCTGCAATGACGGTATCGGATAAGATCGACCGCATAGTTACCGGACGTATCACCGGTCTTCCGGTATTCGCCCTGGTGATGTTTGCGGTCTACTGGATCTCCATGGTAGGCGTGGGCGCGTCCCTGACGGACTTCACCAACGAAAAGCTCTTCGGCGAGGGCTTCTATCTCTTTGGCATCGAAGCTCCCGATAAATGGGTGCCCGGCATCCCCGTCCTCCTGGAGGGCGTGCTTACCGGCGCCGCCCCCTGGATAAAAGGCCTTATACTCAACGGCATCGTGGCCGGTGTAGGCTCGGTGCTTGGCTTCGTACCCCAGATGTTCGTGCTCTTCTTCATGCTGGCCTTTCTGGAAGCCTGCGGATACATGTCCAGGATAGCCTTTGTGCTGGACCGGCTCTTCCGCAAGTTCGGCCTTTCCGGCAAATCCTTCATCCCCATACTTGTGGGCATGGGCTGCAGCGTGCCGGGCATCATGGCCAGCCGCACCGTGGAAAACGAGAGCGACAGGCGCATGACCATCATCACCACTTCCTTCATGCCCTGCGGCGCAAAGGTTCCCTTTATATCGATGATGGCAGGCGCCATATTCGGCGGCTCACCCCTGGTGGCCACCTCAGCATATCTCATCGGCATGGCCGCCATCGTGATCTCCGGACTTATGCTCAAGAAGACAAAACCTTTTACCAGCGAGCCTTCCCCCTTTGTGATGGAGCTTCCGGCCTACCACTGGCCGCCCCTGAAAAACGTGCTCCGCTCCATGTGGGAACGTGGCTGGTCCTTCGTAAAAAAAGCAGGTACCGTGATCCTGCTTTCCACTGTGGTCATCTGGTTCATGACCTATTTCGGATTTAAAGGCGGGCATTTCGGAATGCTCGAAGAAAACGAGATAGACAGTTCCATCCTTGCCGCTCTGGGCGGAGTGATGGCCTGGATCTTCACTCCCCTGGGCTTCGGAAACTGGCAGGCCGTGGTAGCCTCCGTGACCGGCCTTGTGGGCAAGGAGAACATCGTGGGCACCATGGGCGTGCTATACGGTGGCGGCAGCACATCCCTGGGGGAGGAGCTGGTAAATGTCTTCACTCCCGTCACCGGCTATGCCTTCCTGGTCTTCAACCTGCTCTGCGCCCCCTGCTTTGCGGCCATAGGCGCCATCAGCCGGGAGATGAACAACAGGAAGTGGACCCTTTTCGCAGTAAGCTACCAGTGCTGCTTTGCTTATGCCATCTCACTTATGATAAACCAGTTCGGCGAAGCCCTTGCCGGCCGGATGAACATCCCCGGACTCATTGCCGCCTTCGCCGCCCTGGCAGTCTTAATCTATATGCTCTTCATTAAGAAGCCGTCCTTGCCTGAACATCAGTAAGTCAGGCCGTAACCCTGCTGAAGCCAGGGCTTCCCCGCCTCCAGTCCCTCTATGGAATCATACCAGGGTGAAGGAAGCTTTCCCCTGAAGTTTTCTCCTCCGCAGAGCACATCAGCCACGCCCTGTCCTTCCGAACCGGGCAGATAGCACATGACAACTGCATCCCAATCGTCGTAATGATCCGAGATTATCACATTCCGTCCCGCGATGATACAGGCCACCACAGGCTTGTCCAGCTTCTCTGCTTCCGCGATGGCCTCCTTATTTCCTTCCAGCCCCAGCATGCCGCAGAGCTGCAGATCCGGGGTATCCCCGTTCCACTCAGCATAGGACTGCTCACCCACCACAAGGAGAACCACATCAGCGTTCTCCGCTTCCGACTTATCCGTTATGATGTTTATGCCGTATTCCGGCGCCTTCTGCAAAAATCCTTCCAGTATCGAAGTGACCCCGGGAATATCCTCCATGGCGCTCTCGTTCCAGTCAATGGTCCAGCCGCCGCACTGTGCCGGGTCATTCTGTGCCGCGGGGCCGGTGATATAGATGCTCATCCCCTCCTTAAAAGGCAGCGCCTCACCTTCATTCTTTACAAGCACGAGGCTCTCCTCCACAGCTTTCTCTGCCACGGCCCTGTACTCCGCGGAGCCTGTCTCTGACTGCTTTGTCTCCAGCTTCTCACAGAAGGGATCGTCAAATATGCCCGCGTCCGCCTTTACCTTAAAGATGCGTCTTACGGCGTCATCCACTCTTTCCTCAGGGATGTCTCCGTTGTTCACCGCTTCAACGATAATATTCTTTGCTTCCTCAAAGCGGTCCACCTCCATGAACAGGTCTATGCCTGCGTTCACCGAGGCCACCATCTGGTCATAATAGGAAGTGGGAGAGGTGTTCTGTACGGAATTCCAGTCGCTGACTATGAAGCCCTCAAAGCCCATGTCATTCTTGAGGATATCTATATACTTCTTGTTTTCATGCATCTTTACACCGTTGAGCGAGGAGTGGCTTATCATGATCGTCTGTGCCCCGGCCTCTATCTCCGCCCTGTACACGTCAAGCAGCGCATCTATCTCCGCATCGCTGAGCCTTGCATCTCCCCTGTCTATAAGACGGTACACGTCTGATACCTCTCCCGTGCCGTAGGCCACGTTTCCGTCTGCCAGGAAATGCTTGGGGCAGGCCACCAGTCCTCCGTCCACCAGTCCCCTGGTATAGGCTGTTCCAAGCCTCTTTATGATCTCAAGGTCAGAGCCGTAGCTTTCGTAGGTCCTGCCCCATCTCGGATCCGCCGACTGTGCCACCACGGGAGAGTAATTCCAGAGCATATGGCAGAGCTTAGCCTCATCTGCCGTGATGAGGCCCACCTGATACATGAGCTCTTCATCATTTGCGGCTCCCATGCCTATGTTATGGGGAAAGATCACGGTGTTCAGTGCATAGTTCACCCCGTGGACATCGTCCTGTCCGAATATAAGGGGTATGCCGGCCTCCGAGGTCACGGCCGCCTCCTGAAAATCCCCTATATAATCACGCCATTCCGCGCTGGTAAAGGTCCAGGGCTTGGAAAGAGTGCCGCCGTAGCAGTTCTGCTTCATCATGGCCGGGGTGATGTTATAGCAGGCCGGAAGCAGCATCTGTGAGGCTTTCTGCTCAAGGGTGAGCTCCGTGACCTCAGGCAGCTCACCCACCGGCCTTGTGGTAACTATGTTCCCACTGCCTTTGCCCTCCGGCACTCCGCTGTTTACTGATGCTGTGCCGTCCCTGCCCGCATCCGATCCGCATGCCGCCGCTGTCAGTAACAGTGCCGCCGCCAGCGCCGCGGCTATCCTTTTCATCTTCACGATCCTGCCTCCTTTTCTTTCCGATGACACATATCTATGAACAATTCTATCCACACTCTCCCGGAGTGTCAACCATGTCCGGCAAACGGCAAAACTCTTTTCGTCGTCTCCTGAGCTTAGCTGTATAAAAGCGAAAAAATCCTGTTTACATCCACCCCCCTCTTGTTCTGTAATACGGCACAAAACCCAAATATCCTGTGCTGCCCACACGATCTCATGCCTGCCGATGCCGCAGCCTGTAAGTGTAAATGAAGAAAAAAGTCATCGAAAAACCTTATCCTGCCGGGAAGATCGCATGGCTGTGGGAGAACATGAAGGGCTGCCACGGTATCTATATCTGTGCCATGCTGGGCACGGTGGTTTACAACACCATGCAGCTCACCGTCCCTTATTTTTCCGGACGCATCATTGATGAATTCCTTAGCGGTCCCAATGCTGCGGAGAACCTTTCCGCCCATAGGGACGTTTTCTTTACGCTCCTCGCCCTTATGATCGGCATAACCATACTGCGCACCATTATAGTCTACACAGACTGTATGGCCTATGAACACGTATCCCAGAAGGTACTGTTCCGCGTAAGGAATCATCTCTTCAATAAGCTCGAGCATCAGGATATGACCTTTTACAGCACCTTCCGCACCGGGGACCTTATGACCAGGGTCACGGGAGACCTGGATGCCGTAAGGCATATGTGTGCCTGGGTCGTGCGCGTGCTGATAGAATCCTTTTCACTCTTTCTTGCCGTTGCGGTATACTTTTTCATCCTCAACTGGAAGATGGCGCTCTCCCTTCTGCTCATATCTCCCTTTGTATTCATCATAATCGTGCTTTTCAAAAGAAGGGTCGCTCCCATGCATGCCGCTCTCAGGGAAAAGCTGGCGGGGATGAATACCATTGCCCAGGAAAACATCTCCGGGAACAGGGTCGTCAAAGCCTTTGCAAGGGAAGATCATGAAATGGAAAAATTTGACCTTTCCAATTCGGACTACCGCGACACCGCCAAAGCCACCAATCTGGTCTGGATCAGGTTCTTCCCCTACATGGAAAGCATCGCGAACCTGATGCCCGTCGTCATGATGGCTGTGGGAGGCCTCTTCCTTATAAGCAGAGAGCTTACAATGGGTGAATATGTTGCCTTTTCCGGCCTTATCTGGGCCATTCAGAACCCCATGCGCATGATGGGGAACATAATGAACGAGTTCCAGCGTTTTTCCGCCGCGTCAGCCAAAGTCATGGAGATATACTATTCCGAGCCCGGCATAAAGGACAGCGAACATGCCATCCCCCATCCCGAACGCCTTAAGGGAAAGATCGAATTCCGGAATGTATCCTTCAAATATGACGACGGTACCATTCCCGTGCTCCACGACATATCCTTTACCGCCGCCCCCGGCCAGACCATAGCGATAATGGGGGAGACCGGCTGCGGCAAGACCACGATGATAAACCTCATCCCCAGGTTCTTTGAGGCCAGCTCCGGACAGGTGCTGATCGACGATGTCGATGTTAAGGCCTACAGGCTCAAGGATCTGAGGAGGAACATAGGCCTCGCCACCCAGGACGTTCTCCTCTATTCCGATTCGATAGAAGGCAACATCGCCTACGGTGATGAGAGTCTGGAGCACAGGCAGGTCGTGCGTTTCGCCAGATACTCCGCAGCCGACGATTTCATCAGCAGGATGCCCGAAGGCTATAACACCATAGTCGGCGAGCGCGGAGTAGGACTCTCCGGCGGCCAGAAGCAGCGCATATCCCTGGCCAGGGCACTGGCAGTGCGTCCATCCATACTCCTGCTTGACGATACCACCTCTGCCGTGGATATGGAAACCGAAAAGCAGATACAGGACGCGCTGGGGAAACTTGATTTCGACGCCACAAAGCTGATCATCGCCCAGAGGATATCCACCGCAAGGGAGGCGGACCGCATCCTCATGATACGTGACGGAAGGATAACGGAAGAAGGGACCCACGAAGAGCTTGTCAGAAAAAACGGTTATTACAGCGAGCTGGTAAAGCTGCAGCTGGGAGATAACGGGTAAAACAATGGCAAAGAATACCTACAGACAGGATGAGGAACTGACCGAGGCCTTTAATATAAAGCATCTGCTCAGGGCCTCCTCCTACATCGGAAAGTACATAAAGGTGATGATCGCAGCCCTGGTACTCAGCGGTATCGGCGGGTGCTTCGGCTACCTTGCGCCCATGGTGACAAGGCAGGCCCTAGACACAGCCGTTCCCGCAAAGGATACAAAGCTGCTGCTGACCCTTGCCTGCATCCTGGCGGGACTTTACATACTCAGCGCCTTCTTCACCACCATACGCAGCCGGATAATGGTCAATGTCAGCCAGAACATCATCTATGATATCAGGAAGGACCTTTTCGCCCACCTCCAGGAGCTGCCCTTTGATTATTACGACTCAAGGCCCCACGGAAAGATACTCATACGTGTGGTCAACTATGTGAATTCCGTTTCCGACATGCTGTCAAACGGTCTTATAAATGTGGTGCTTGAAAGCTTCAACCTGGGCTTTATAATCATCTTCATGTTCATCACCGACGTGCAGCTGGCACTTGTGGTAATGTGCGGCGTACCTGTTCTTGCAGCCTTCATGTTCTGGATAAAGAACCGGCAGCGTAAGGCCTGGCAGGCAGTGTCCAACAAGAATTCCAATCTTAACGCCTACCTGCAGGAAAACATCGTAGGCGCAAAGATAACCCAGATCTTTGCCAGGGAAGATGAAAATGCCGCCATCTTTAAGGAGCTTACGGAGGACTGCCGCAAAACCTGGCATACCGCGGTAATGTACTCCAACCTGGTATGGCCCGGCATAGACGTGATATCCGTATGCGTCCGGGCCTCCATCTTCCTTTTCGGCCTCTTTCTCTTCGGACAGGGGAATAAGACCCTGGGCACCATTGTGGCGGTCTCCTCATATGCCGCAAACTTCTGGCAGCCCATAATGAACCTCGGCAACATCTTCAACAACTTCATAAACAACATCGCATATCTTGAAAGGATATTCGAGACCATAGACGAACCCGTTACCATAAAGGATAAAGAGAATGCAAAGACCATGCCGGAGATAAAGGGCGATGTCAGCTTCGAGAATGTCTCCTTCTCATATGAGAGCGGTAAACCCGTCCTTAAGAACGTCTCCTTCAGCGTTCATGCCGGAGAGAGCATCGCCCTTGTGGGGCCTACCGGCGCCGGCAAGAGTACCATAGTGAACCTGCTTTCCAGGTTCTACGACGTGGATTCAGGCCGCATACTCATAGACGGACAGGATATCTCCGATGTGACACTCCGTTCCCTCCGCAGTCAGATGGGCATCATGATGCAGGACAGCTTTGTCTTCTCCGGCACCATTGCCGACAATATCAGATACGGCAGGCTTGATGCTTCGGATGAGGAGATAAAACATGCCGCAGCCGTGGTCCGGGCTGATGATCTCATCTCAAGGATGTCCGATAAATACAACACCGAGGTAAAGGAGCGGGGCTCCACACTGAGCGAAGGTGAAAAACAGCTCATATCCTTTGCGCGCACAGTGCTCTCCGATCCAAAGATACTGATACTGGACGAGGCCACCTCAAGCATAGACGTACAGACTGAAAAAGCCCTCCAGGCAGGGCTTGACGCCATGCTGAAGGGCCGTACCTCATTTATAATCGCTCACCGCCTGTCCACCATAAGGAACTGTGACCGGATCATGTTCATCGACGATGGCGGTATCGTGGAAAGCGGCAGCCACAGCGAGCTGATGCGGAAAAAGGGTGCCTACTACAGGCTCATCATCTCCCAACAAACTCCACACTCTCCGCATCTTCAGTAAGCCTCTCCAGTGTGCTGAAGCTCTCCCAGCCGGGCTGCTCCATATCCACTGTCACCTTCAGCTCCGTATCATTAGCGAACATATACTCCGCATTCTCCACCTTCGAAAAGTCCCAGCCGCTCAGATCCAGGGTACGCAGCTTCACGCAGTTGCCGAACATGTTCTTCATATTCTCCACCTTTGATGTATCGAAGCTGCTCACATCCAGCTCCGCAAGGGGATAGCCCGTAAACATCCAGTACATGTCAGTCACCTTCGAAGTATCAAAGCCGGAAAGCTCCAGCGGCTTTTCAAGGGAAGCAAGCCCGTAGAACATGCTGAACATATCCGTGACCTCCGAGGTGTCGAAGCTGCTCACATCCAGTTCCGTAAGGGAGGAACAGCCGCAGAACATGCTGTTCATATCCGTGCAGGAGGAGGTGTCAAAGCTCCCGGTATCTATAGACCTCATGGCCCCGCAGTTCCAGAACATGCAGCGCATGGAGGTGACCTTTGAGGTATCCATCTTTCCGAGCACCAGCTGCTCCAGTGCGTTATCATCACAGAACATTTCCGAAAGATCCGTGGGCACGGTACCCTCAAGCCCGGAAAGATCCAGATGCCGCAGGCTTTTACAGCCCGAGAACATCGCCCTCAGATCCGCTGCATCCGACATATCCACAGCCCCGCCGAGATCGATGGAGCCTGCCTTCGAATATCCGGCAAACAATCCGCTGCAGTCCTCCGGGAGGCGTATGATCCCGTCAGCGGCCACAGTAAGATCGTAAAGTCCCCCGCTGTTCTCATCAAACCAGGCCAGCACGCTGCCGTCAGCCTCCTCCGAGATATCCAGTCCCTTATCCTCTCTTTCCGGAAGGACAGAAAGAAATGTTATGGTAGAGACTTCATCCCGCCCGTGGACGGAGCCGAAGCTCGCCGTACTCATGATATCCTCTACGCTGAACTCCGTCCCCGCAAGCTCATTATGAAGTGTCCCGCCTTTTCCCTCTCTGACGGGATCCGGCTCTGCGGCGCTGCCGGCAGGCGCCTCAGTGATCTGCTCCGCCTCTGTCCGGGCCTCAGCTGCATCCTCCGGTTTCCTGTAGACCAGCACCAGCACTATGACAGCAGCCAGCACCAGAATGGCCGCAAATACAGGCAGAAGCTTTGCAGGCTTACTGCCCTCCCCGGCGGCTTCCGTCTTACCGGCCTCTGTTTTCTCCGGAACCTTCTGAAGTATCACCTCAATATATTCCCGAAGCTCGGTTATGTATTTGCTTAATGGTTCGGAGATCGCATCCAGCCAGTGGACACGCGTGAGATAGTATTCCAGCTCATCGTTCATCTGGTCCTCTGAAAGCCTGAAGGGAACGATGGTCTTGCCTGCATTAAAGGCCAGGGCCACTTCATTCATTACCTGTCTGGAATCGTTGGATTCGGGAGTATAGACAAGCACAAGAACGGCTGAGGATTCCAGCCCCTCCCTTATGGCGCTGACCCAGGCCTGCCCCGGCAGTATATCCCTGGGAGCATACCAGCACTTTATGCCGTTCTGCTCGAATTCGTTTACTATGGCATCCGCCACGTTTTTATTCTTGGAACTGTAGCTGATAAAGACGTCACTCTTGTTCATCGCTTTTCCCCCGGAGATCATTCCAGTTTCTCTTCGGGGAGATATTCCATGATCATCTCCTCCAGTGCATTACTGTCTATGGGCTTGGTCAGATAATCCTCAAAGCCTTCCGCGATATACCTTTCCCTGGCGCCGCTGACCGCATCCGCCGTAAGGCAGATAAAAGCTGTGGAACTATTCATGCCGTCTTCCTTTTCCTTTATGCGGTGCATGGCAGTGACACCGTCCATCCCCGGCATGCGCTGGTCCATGAAAATGATATCGTATTTCTTTTCCGAGGCGCGGGCTATGGCTTCGTCTCCGCCTGCTGCCGTATCGATCTTTATACCCGTATCCTTGAGGAAATGCTCCACCACCATAAGGTTCATGGCTGTGTCATCCACCACCAGTATCACCGCAGACGGAGCATGCAGTTTTTCCTTTCTCGCTTTAAGTGAACGTATGCTGTTCTCGAATTTCTCACGGAAATCCCCGATAGGCTCATCCGAGACCACTCTCTGTGGTATGACCGCAGTGAAGAGGGAGCCCACTCCGTAGACGCTCTTAAGCTCCACGCTTCCTCCCATCATCTCAAGCAGGCTCCTGGTGATGGCAAGTCCCAGTCCCGTACCTTCCACGCTGCTGTTCTGCTTAAGATCCACGCGTTCGAACTTACCGAAGAGGTTTGCGATATCCTCTTCCCTGATGCCTATGCCGGTATCCTTCACGGCAATGACCAGGTCGATCTCCGGCTCATCCCCTGCTCCCTCACGGAGCTTCCTGCTGACCGAAAGGTTCACGCTGCCCTTGTGCGTATATTTGACCGCATTGTTCAACAGATTGGTCATGATCTGGCGGACACGCACCTCATCTCCGTGAAGCCCGTCCGGAACATCCGGATCCACCTCCACGTCAAACTTAAGCCCCTTGCTTCGGGCCTTGTACTCTATCATGTTCGTGACATCGTTAAGGACCGAGCCCAGCTTATAATCGCCTTCCACTATTTCCATCTTCCCGGATTCTATCTTGGAGAAATCAAGGATGTCATTTATGATGGACAGCAGATTCTTGCCGGCGCTGTCCACATTTCCGGAATAATTACAGATATCCGAAAAGATCTCCGTTACCCGCTCCCTGTCCTCCGGCAGCTTATCCCGGGCTTCCAGGCTCTCACGGAGTATCATCTCGTTCATGCCCAGCACCGCGTTTATGGGTGTGCGGATCTCATGGGACATGTTTGCAAGGAATTCGCTCTTGGCAACATTGGCCTGTTCGGCAGCCGCCTTGGCTTCCTTAAAGAGACGTCCCTCCCTGGTCCTCTTTTCCAGTCCTACGACAAGTATGACCATCAGGGTAAAGAGGACTATGACCACCGATACTACGAAGAGCATGGCCGCTATGACGCTGTAAGGATCCTTCTTTCCCACCTCACCTATGCCTTCGGTCAGGGTATTGCGCATCCAGAGCGCCATCAGATAACCGCCCACACAGCAGAGCGTAATGAAGGCAGCGTAGAAGGGTCTCAGCACCCTGCGGAAAGGTTCGTGCTCTGCGGTCTTATCGTTCTTAAAGGTGTCGCCGTAGGTCTTCATCACCGCAACGGGAAGCATCACATAGTAGAGATAATCCAGTATGCAGGCGTAATTATAGGGATGCAGCCACTCCGAAGGCCAGTCAAAACAGGTGGATGTCCACATGACATATTCCATGGTTATGAAGAAGAGCGATGCCATGGCAATGTAGGGCGGCTTCGTCTTTTCCTTCTTTTTAAGCCAGAGTACCACTGAATTGAGTGCAAAACATGCCACTACAGTGGAAAGGCTTCCCTGCCATACGCTGTTGAATATGCCTCCGTAAGGCAGCCAGACTATGAACTGGATCACATTGAGCGGTATCGGTAAGAGCGCAATGGGAGAGAAATTCTTTTTTTCCTCCTCCGTCCTGAATATGATATGCATAAGCGCCAGTACCAGGAAGGAAGCATTCCAGCCGAAATAGGCAAGCAGTGACGAGGTGTTGGGGTCGTCACCCATCACCATTACATAAACTCCCCAGTAATAATTTGAAAGCATGGTGCAGAGACTGAAGGTTATGACATAGACCCACTGACGCCTTGGCTTTGTTATATAACAGATAAGGCCAGCCAGTATCCCCAGCAGATTCATACCCATGGCATAAATATTTGAAAACAGCTCAAACACGGCATATCCTCCGATCGGTATACGCATATTTTGCGTATAATATAACACTTTATGATACCACGTTTCCGGCAGGCTTTGCAAGGCAGCATTATACATATGAAATTTTTCTTGCTTTTTCGCGGTCAAGTGTTATACTTCTTTATTGCTGTTTCGTCATATTTTACATATTAAGAGGCTGATTATTATGCATAAAGACAAGATTAAACCGATGCTCTTCAGCACCATGAAGAGCTACAGCGGCAAGCAGTTTGTATCTGATGTTATCAGCGGCGTCATCGTGGCCATCATCGCGCTTCCCCTTTCCATAGCCCTGGCCCTGGCCAGCGGCGTGCGTCCCGAAGAAGGTCTCTACACCGCGATAGTGGCAGGCTTCATCATCTCTTTCCTGGGCGGCAGCCGTGTCCAGATCGCAGGTCCCACGGCAGCCTTCGCCACCATAGTGGCCGGCATCGTCGCAAAGAACGGGATGGATGGCCTTATGCTGGCCACCATAGTCGCCGGCGTGCTGCTCATACTCATGGGCCTTCTGCGTCTCGGCGGCCTGATCCGCTTTATACCTTATACCATAACCACCGGCTTTACCTCCGGCATAGCCGTCACCATACTGATAGGACAGCTGAAGGACTTCTTCGGTCTTACCTATCCCGAGGGCACCGAGACCATAGAGACAGTCGATAAGATAAAGGCCGTGGCCGCCAATTTCGGCACCATCAACCCCTGGGCCCTTCTGGTGGGAGCGGTAAGCCTTCTTATACTTATAGTCTGGCCGAAGATCAGCGAGAAGATCCCCGGCTCACTCATAGCCGTCATCGTTGACATACTCATGGTAGAGCTTGCAAAGCTGCCGGTCAGCACCATAGGAAACCTCTATCAGATCAGCAATAAGCTTCCAAGCTTCCATATGCCGGCCTTCTCACTGGCCGCTGTCAGGAACGTGGCTTCCGACGGCTTCACCATAGCAATACTTGCAGCCATAGAATCCCTGTTATCCTGCGTGGTGGCGGACAGTATGATCAACTCCCACCACCGTTCCAATATGGAGCTCATCGCCCAGGGCTGCGGCAACATAGGCTCGGCTCTTTTCGGCGGCATCCCCGCCACCGGAGCCATAGCCCGTACCGCCGCCAATATCAAGAACGGCGGGCGCACTCCCGTTGCGGGAATAGTACATTCCATCGTCCTCGTACTGGTGCTGGTAGTGCTCATGCCCTACGCTGCCCATATACCCATGCCCACCATAGCGGCTATACTCTTTATGGTGGCTTACAATATGTGCGGCTGGCGTACCTTCGTACACCTTTGCAAAACTGCACCCAAGAGTGATATAATCGTGCTCGTTTCCACCTTCGTGCTGACCGTGGCCTTTGACCTGGTCATCGCGATAGAGATAGGCATGGGCCTTGCGCTCATACTCTTCATGAAGCGCATGAGCGAGGAGACGCAGGTAAAGGGCTGGAAGTCCTACGATCCCGAAGAAGATCCCGACGGCATGAACCTTAAGCCCCTTCCGAAGCATGTGCGTGTATATGAGATCTCCGGTCCCATGTTCTTCGGCGCAGCCGAGCGTATAGCGGCCATAGATTTCAGCAAGAACACCAAGGTCATCATAATGCGTATGCGTGGCGTGCCGGCACTGGACGCAACCGCCATGCATTCACTTGAACAGTTCCATCACCGCTGCCGCGAGAACGGCATAACCCTGGTGATGTCACACGTAAACGACCAGCCCATGCATACCATGAAAAAAAGCGGTTTCACCGAACTGGTCGGCAAGGAGAATTTCCGTCCCCACATCGATGACGCGATCGAATGGGCCGGAACCCTGGTGAACCGCACCGCAGAATAGACTTTTAAGGAGAACGACATGAAGCTCAGGGATTTACTCATTGCCGGCCTGTCCGCCACAGTGATGCTTGCAGGCTGCGGAGCAGAAGGACCGGACAGCGGAAGGACCCGCTATGAAAGTGAGGAAGAAACAGATGAGAGCAGCGAAAAGCCTGCTGAAAAGGACGAAGAAACCGAAGTCACGGAATATGTCACTCCGGCTGATCCCGTTTCCGAAAGAGAACCCGATCCCGCGGATGCCCCCGTCTATGATACGGTGTTTTCTTCCGAATTCATTAACCTCCAGGTAGAGAATAACGGTGATTATTTCGTACGCGTGGGTAACAAAGTTTACTTCCGCGACCTTTCCCCCATGGCTCTCGACTCAGCCGCCATGTTCGGCGAATTCCTCGGTTACGAAAACCATAACGCAGCTTCAAAGCTATACTGCTATGATCTGGCAAAGGAAGACTGCACGGAGCTCTGCGAAGTGAACGGCAGCGGAAAGCTCTTCGCTTCCGTCTTCGGCTTTTTCCTGGGCACCGCCGAGGACTACTCCACCCTTCTCGTAAATCCCGTGACAGGGGAGGAGATAAAGTACTGCGACGGTAAGCCCATTGCCGTATCGCCTGACGGTCAGTTTCTTGCTGTCCGTTATGTTCCCGACTGGGACAACTACGATCCCCATTACCGCGTGATATACAATGGCCGTGAGCTATGCGATGTCAGCAGCAATGAAAACGGCATCCTGGAATTCTACGGATTCTGCGGCGACTTCCTTATTGGCTGCTTCAAGGAGGATAATTACTTTTATCTCGCAGCTATGAGCCCCGAGGGCGAGATCACCGAAATGGGGGAGATCAGCAATCCCATCGGGGAACCCTACAACACTCCCTATCCCGAACTCATCCAGTTCGAACAGGAAAAGGATAATGCCTATATACTGCTGGGCTACTTCGAGGGCACCGGCCATTTCCTCTCCTCCTGGCTCGCCGTAAAGTGCGATCCTTTCCTGGAGGGAAGTCTCAGTACCATCAGCACGCCTTATGATGTTTCCACCCCGGAGGACCTCGTGGACTCACTGCCCTGGCTTCTCGTAGAGGGAGAAGGAGAAGCCGTGGTCTATCCCGGTCTCCATGATGAGATCTACTTAAGCGAAGTGGGCTACGGCGATCTTATCTACCGCGACAGCCCCTTTTCCACTGTCAAGCTCTGGGAGAATTACTTCTACAGACATGACGGTGAAGGCGGTCCCAACGAGTGGAAGGATTTCATACAGGCTTCCGCTGTATTTGACAATAAGGCCTTTATCATGAGGATGCGCGGCTTCAGGGTTGAAGAGGCAGACGTAGGCTGGAGATCCTGCTGGGGGCCCTTTGACATGACTGTGGAGGTCATCCCTTTTGCAGGCAAAGACCTTAACGAATACGGTCTTCCCAAAGAAAAGAATACCCTTGATTATGTTTTCCTTGATACTTTCCGCAGCAGCTTTGAGGAAGCTGCCGGAACCTGGGATCTGTACTCCTCCGAGACAGAAGGCGCATATCAGATATATGAAGATGCCGCTCCCGCTATACTTACCCTTGAGGAGGACGGCACCATAAGCGTTAACGTATCCGTGGGACAGCCCGCAGTATACGACCTTAAGTACAACGGTATCAGTGAGAACGGCAAGCCCTTATACACCACCGAGGCCGAGGATCATTCAAACGTGACCATCACCATCGACCACTGCATAGGCAACCGTCTCCAGCTCACCTGGGACTGGCAGCGCAGCGACGGTACATACGCCTACGGCATACAGGTCTACCACAGACAGGAAGATTACTGATCAAAACTATTAAGCGGCCGGCCGGCCGCTTAATTTAACTATTGTTCCTTTCTGCCGAACTGCTCCTTCGGCGTAAAGTACTCTTTTTTCTCTATCATCTCCTCCTTGGTATCAAGACACTCCTTGATAACGTTGCTGATGTTCAGGAATTCGTTTACCAGTGAAGGATCGAACTGGGTGCCGCTGTTTGCAGCTATGAATGCCATGGTCTTCTCATGGGAGAAAGGCTCCTTGTAGGGCCGCTTCGAGGTCATGGCGTCATACACATCCACGATAGCCATGATACGGGCCAGCAGCGGGATCTCCTCTCCCTTGAGGCCGTAGGGATAGCCCTTCCCGTCCCATCTCTCATGATGTGACTTGGCTATCTGGCTAGCTATATTTGCGAACTGTGCATCGGGTATCTTTGTTTCAAGATAATCAAAAAGCTCCCCGCCTATGATGGCATGAAACTTCATATCCTCAAACTCATCATCGGACAGAGAGGACGGTTTCTGCAGCACCGAATCCCTGATGGCGATCTTTCCCACATCGTGGAGAGGCGCGCAGCGGCAGGCCTTTTTCACCACCGAAGGCGGCAGATAATCCTTGTACCTTGCCACGGTCTTTAAATGGCTGATAAACGCCGAGAAATAAATGGAGGTGTTCTTCAGATGCACACCCGTCACGCCGTCCCTTGATTCCACCAGTCCCGCAAAGGAGACCGTGACCAGGTCATACATCTTCTCCATCTCTTCGATCTTCCTGCTCACGCTCTCCTCAAGATTCCTCTTGTACTGCGAAAGCTCGATCTGGGTCTCGATGCGCTTCTTCATGACCATGGGAACAAAGGGCTTGGTTATATAATCGACTATGCCCAGCTGGAAGCCTTCCACCTCGGCCTCCGGGCTCGTGTCAGCAGTAAGGAAGATGACCGGGATCTCTTTATAGGCCGGGATCGCCTTAAGCTTTTTAAGGACTTCCATGCCGTTCATCTCAGGCATGATGACGTCAAGAAGTATCAGGTCCGGTTCCAGTTTTTTCAGGACGTTAAAAGCTTCTTCTCCCGAAGATGCCTCATAGAGATCGTAGGTATCCTCCAGCACCGACCGCGCAGTCGCATGATTCAGATACACATCATCGATCATCAGGATCTTTTTCTTCTCACCCATACGGTAACCCCCTAAAACTAACCTTTTGTCATCCCGAGCGCAGCAGGCGCAGCCTGCGAAGTCGAGGGATCTTCACTCACTTATCGTCCTTATCTTCTCCGCCGGTATGTAGTAAAACAGCATGTCCTCCAGCTCGTCCGGCCTGAAAGGCTTCGACAGGTAGTCCCTGAAGCCCATTTTGCGGTATTCTTCTCTCGCATCCTCCATTGCATTGGAGGTCAGTGAAATGACAGCCGCGCCGGCAGAAATGTTATCTTCCATCTCATTCAGGTTCCGCAGCACTTCCGGTCCGCTCATCTTCGGCATCAGATGATCCAGCAGTATAACATCGTAGGCGTGCTGCTTCACAAGCTCAAGTGCTTCTGCTCCGGATTCCGCCGTATCCACGCATATCCTGGTATTCTTCAGAAGCTCCTGCACTATGACCAGGTTCATGGGCGTGTCATCCACCACAAGTATCCGTGCATCCTCCGCCGTATAGCCCACCCGCTTTTTCGGTGCGGCATTCTTTTTCATAGCGCTTCCGGCCTTCGCTATAGGTACCTCATTGACCACGCCCTGCATTATCTCAAAGCCGAATTCAGAGCCTTCCCCGTAGGTACTCTCCACGGTAAGCCTGCTCCCCATCAGCTCCAGCAGCTCCTTTGTGATGCTCATGCCGAGGCCCGTGCCTTCTATGGAACGGTTCCGGTCTTCATCGAAGCGCGCATATTCATCAAAGAGTTTTTCCAGATCCTCAGGCTTGATGCCTATCCCGGTATCCTTTACGGCAACCCTTATCCTGACGGACTTATCCGGCCGCTTATCGCCGGGGCAGGCCTTTTCAAGCTCCGCCGCATCGGCTGCGCCGCCCTCCGAAACCTTCTTAACCTTAAAGGTAACGGTACCCGTCTCGGTATATTTCACTGCATTGGTAAGTATATTGGTGATGACCTGCTTTATCCTGGCAGAATCCCCGAACATTACGGAGGGAAGGCTGCCGTCTATATCCATCACCACCTTAAGCCCCTTGTCCTCGGCCCTTAAGTGGACCACATTGTACATATCCTTGACCAGGGACCTGAGCTCATATTCCGCCGGCACTATGTTCATCCTGCCGGCTTCTATCTTTGAAGAATCAAGTATATCATTCACTATGCCAAGAAGGTTATTGCAGGCGGAGCGTATATCATCCGCATATTCCAGCGTCACGCTCTCGCTGCTCTCCTTCAGGATCAGCTCGTCCATACCCATGATCGCATTTATCGGAGTGCGTATCTCATGGGACATATGGGACAGGAAGGCCGATTTGGCGTTGTTCGCTTTCTGTGCCCGTTCAGCCATATCCACCAGCTCCGAGGTGATCTTGTCCAGGAAGGTGGACATCCTGTCCGCAAGGGAAAGGGTGCGTCCCTGCCTGAGGCTCTCAACGGTGCGGTGCTCATAAGCCGCTTTTTCCTCTGTCTCCTCAGCCTCCCTCATACCTATGGCAAGATGGGCGCTGTTGAGGATACCGCCGCTTCCTTTATGATAAAAAAGCTCGCACGCTCCGTGCATCAGCACATAATCCGGCGCGACCTTTTCGAAGCCATCCCATTCCAGATGGGCATCCCCCTGAAGGAAACTCAGGCGGTTTCCGCAAACGGTAAGGAACAGGGCCTCCGGTCCGAATTCGCCCATGCTCTCCAGGGATTCCCTGCTGGCATTCAGCACCTCATCATGGGAGGCAAAGGAGAATCTCACCTTTTCCCCTTCACGGACCGTCATCATAAAGTACAGCACTCCCTCAGGCCCGCTCTCTATCGGGATAAGACATATGTTAATGCCGTCACGTTCAACCATAAAAGGGAACTCACAAATGTTGCTTATAAGATACTCGTCGGGATATACACCCAGGTACTCCCTGTAAATATCCACCGCGGGGCGCGAGTCGATCCTTGTGATCCCCGTTTCTCCCTTGGCAGGCCTCGTACTCAGCTCAACGGGAAGACTCCTGCCTATAGGCTTCCAGCCCAGGGCATAATTGGCCTTGACCTTCAGCTTTTCGCCCGAAAAAATAACGGCCACAAAGCCGTCAAAAAAAACATCGTCTGCCGCAACGAACTCATCTCCTGCCTCATCGGGGATGACCTGCTCGACGCTGTTGGTATCTTCATCATATTCCATGGAGAACGTGGCAAGACCGCGGATGGTAGTCGTTCCGAAAAGAGGCACATCCTCATGTCCCTCCATGGACTTTTCCATGAAGAGGGTGGTCTTCAGTCTCATATTGCTGCCGAAAAGCGCCACAGCCTTTGCGTTGCCTATGGCATCCAGACGGCTTTTCAGCTTTTCCGCCGCAGCCGGCTCTCCTCCCGGCAGACAGGGAAGGGATAGCACCTCGATATCGGCTTCCTCGGTAAGCACCAGGTTCAGCATTATGCCCGTGCCCTCCGGCAGAAGCTCCGCCACCAGCATGAGCGAGATACCCGCTATCTTAAGCTTATGATCGCCGCAGGCAGCAAGAAGGTTTTTAAGCCCCTCCATCTCCTGTGCGGAAAAACCCTTCTCATAGAATGTGACCAGCGCAGCCCTGTGCTCCGTCTGCATCAGTATGTCACCGATCTGAACCGCAGCATCCATAGCCGCTTTCAGATCCTTACATAAAAACTTCTTCTGGATCATATTACCCCACCCCTGTAACCTCAATACATTTACGTAATTATACAGTTTTATGCGGGCTTAGGCAAGCTAAATCCGCACCGGATATCCCTTTTTCGGCAGCCGGGTTCACGCAGGTAAGATGATAAATGCCGCCGCGTCGTGGGGAGACAGCTTTATCTTCAGCCTGTCAGTGGCTTCCTGCTTTTCTCCGGACCACAGTTCTGCTGCCGAAACCGGATCGTATATCTCCAGCTCCGCAAGAGAGATCTCGGTTTCCGATGCCTTTTCCCCGGCGTTGAACACGACCGCATACGTGCCGCCCCTGCTGCAGACCGCCACCCACAGTATAAGCTCGGTCCCCCCGGTCATCCGTCTCCACACCTGATGCGAATGCCTGGCATTTTTGTTCATGTCCAGGATATCCTTGTTTGTCAGCAGCTCCAGTGTATCCTTATCGAGCTTTGTCAGTTCTCCTCCTATCATGAGGGGTGAGCGGAAGATGCTCCACAGTGTCATCATGGTCCTCTGCTCTTCGATCGTAAAAGCCGTGCGGTTATCCGGTGAATAGTCCTGCTTTATGGCTCCCACCGGCAGCATATCCGCATCCGGCCAATGGCCCGCTCCGCTGTGTCCTGCCCAGACCTCACAGCGTTCGAACATGTTATAGAGCAGTTTCCACTCGTCCCAGAAATCATCGGTTATGCGCCACATATTCGCGGTCTGCTTATAGAGCTCCGCTTTTTCAATGAGCGCAGGCCCCGGTGAAAGGCTCAGGACCATCTCCCTGCCGCAGCCGCGCAGCGCCTCGCTAAGCAGCACGAGCTCGCTCTCCTCATGGGGAAGCTCCCTTGCGATATCGTCACACTTTATGAAGTCCACGCCCCACTCCGCATAAAGCGAAAAGAGACTCTCATAATACTCGCGCGCGCCCTCTTTTTCCGGATCCACCCCGTACATATCGGTGTTCCAGGCGCAGATGCTCGCGGTCTTGGCTATCTCCCTCGCTGTATATTCGGAGCCAAGTACGGGAGTATTCCTGTGTACCGCCTGTCTGGGTATCCCCCGCATGATATGGATCCCGAACTTAAGTCCAAGCGAATGGACGTACTCAGCCAGAGGACCGAAGCCCTTTCCGCCCTTAGATGAGGGGAAGCGGTTCTCCGCAGGTATCAGCCTTGAATACTCATCCATACAGAGCTCTGTAAAGGGGTTATACTCGTGGCTCTTTGCCTCAGGCTCGCTCCACTGTATGTCCACGACGATGTATTCCCAGCCGTACTGCTTCAGGTTACGCGCCATGTATTCCGCGTTCTGTCTTACTATATCCTCGGTTACCGCTGCTCCGTAGCAGTCCCAGCTGTTCCAGCCCATAGGGGGCGTAAGTGTCTGCATCCCGTTCTCCTCCTCTTTTACGGATACTGTCTTAATTCCATGGTGGGCGCCAGCTCATATTCTTTGACACTGAACACATCTGAAAGCTTATTGTTGTATTTGTCGTACATAAGTAAAAACTCATCGCCCTCATCAGTATAGCTCGTAGTGGTATACTTTCTTATGACAGGCCGTCTCACGAAATATACCTTCAGCTCTCCCTTTTTATCCTCATGAACGAGGATAAGGACCGCGAGAACGGCAAGTATGGCAGCCAGAATAAAACCGAAACAGCCGAAGAAAAGTATAAAGGAGCTGATCGCGCCGAACATGAGTATCCTCCTCCTTATATCTCAGCCTTTGCCTTCTCAAGCGCCGCGATGACACGGTCGCACCACCCGTCAAATTCAGGATCCTCCTGCTGGCACTCCTCCGGATGGGCCAGCACGTAGTCCAGCGCTATCCTCACACCCATATCAAACCTCACATTGGTACTCATATCCGGCACCACTCGCTTAAGCTTTGAATTGTCGAAAACAACGGAGACCGACTTGTCACCCTTAAGCGATCCGGTAAAATCATAGCCGTATTTATCGCCGGCAGCCGCCAGAAAATCCGTGGATACATGATATGCCTTCAGCTCCACACCCAGCGCATCCGCAATGGTGGCATATATCTGATCCCAGGAAAGGGTCTCGTCGGAAGTGATCTGGAATGCTTCGCCGATGGCATGCCTGTTGGCCATGAGCCCGGTGTAACCTATGGCAAAATCGCTGTTCCAGGTAAGTGTCCAGAGACTGGAACCGTCGCCCTGTATGATAACGGGCCTGCCTTCCATCATCCTCTTTATGACCTGCCAGAAACCGTTCTTCCCGTGCACTCCCAGGGGGATGTTCCTCTCATCATAGGTATGGGAAGGACGTACTATGGTGACAGGGAAGCCTTCCTCCCTGTATTTTTTCATGAGAAACTCTTCACACTCTATCTTGTCTCTCGAATACTGCCAGTAGGGATTTGCGAGGGTGGTACCCTCTGTTATGACATAACCCGCGGCCGGCTTATGATATGCCGATGCCGAACTGATGTAGATATACTGCTTTGTCTTTCCTTTGAATAATCTGTAATCACGCTCCACCTGGGATACGGTAAACCCTATGAACTCACACACACAGTCGAAGCGCTCATCTCCAAGCTTCTCAAGCACAGCCTGCTCATCATTGATATCCGCGATGACCTGCTTCACGCCCTCAGGCAGTACCTGCGCACGGTTGCCGCGGTTCAGGACCCACACTTCCCAGTCCAGCTCGTTGACCAGCCGCCTGACTATGGCTGTGCTGATAGTTCCCGTTCCACCAATGAACAACGCTCTTTTTTTCATGGGATACCTCCTTTGTGGCTTTTCCTCTGAACTTATCACTGCGCCGGCGATCCAGCCACTTATAGAAGGCCTCTTCCTGAAGCATTGCCAGTTCCTCTTCCGAGGCCCCTCCTGCGGAAGCATCCGCCGCAAGTACGGAACATCTTTTCTCATTGGGATCCATGAGGAGGACGCAGCATCTTTCTGCCTCGCAGTTCAGCCTTATCTCATGGATGACTGAGTTCATCACCGCGCTGAAATCCGGAGTCTCACGCAGCTTCATGGTGATCTGCAGTACCTGCATCGCTATCTCCGGCGCAAGATCCGCAAGCGTTTCAGCCTCCGGCGCGGCGGTCATTTCATAGGAAAATAGATAATAGCCCTTATCCGGCTCTTCGGACTACAACGGCAGCAGATACACTTCCATCCAGGCATTGTACAGCCCCACATGGATATAATGCCATTAAAAGACCGGGGCAAATAGCTTCGGGAATTTATAAATATCAACCACAAGTTGGTTAATAGCCACGAGGATTTCATGAGCATCCCTGAAGCGCAGGAACCACTTTGACCCGGACGTTCCGGTGACGATCCGGCATACATTCTTATGTTGTATGCCGGTCATCCCCCGGATCCGCCCTTCTGTCTACGCGTTTTTCATCCGTCGGATTTTGTCCGCACATTCAGACCGTATCCCAGAATGCCTCCTACGATACCGCCAACGATATGCGCCACATTGGAGATATTGTCCCGGACCGTTATCCCCTCAATGATCTGCTGTCCGATAAAGAATACCGCCACCAGGATAAACGTAAGCGGGATCTCGCCTTCCTTAAAGCTTGTAAAAGAAGACATGAGGATAAAAGCGAATACCACGCCGCTGGCCCCGCATAGTGCCACTGACGGAAAGAAGATATAGTTCACAAGGCTGGTGACTACGGCTGTGATCGCCACAACAACGGCCAGTGTCCGGGACCCGTATTTTTCTTCCAGCATCGGACCTAGCAGCAGCAGATAACTCATATTCCCCACGAGATGTGCCCAGTCCGCATGTCCGAAGATGTGAGTAAAAGCTCTCAGCCAGGTCAGCGGCGACAGCAGCGGCGAACGATAGGTCATGAAGAGCAGCTTGCCCGAGGCCCCGCCCGTGATATAATTCAACAGCGTGGCAACAAAGCTTATCCCCACTATACTGAGCACCACCGGTGCATTGAATGTTACTTTGAATTTCTTACTTTTCATACGTCATCACTGTCCCCGTCAAATAATCCCGCAAAGGTCATTCCCCTTCGATCACGATCTCATACGAAGCCTTAAAGACCTCTCCGGGGGCGAGCTTCTGCTCATAGTCGCGGTCCTTCAGTTCCCCGGTGAAGGATTCGGGATCGCATCTGCCGTACCAGGGTTCTATACAGACGAAGGGCGCATTCTTATGCGGAGGTGACCACAGTCCCACCAGCGGCGCATCAAACTTTACCGTCAGTGACGGAGTCCCGTGATCATCGGATAATGTGACACTGCCGATCTGGTCATTCTCAAGAACAAGCGCATCATTATCAAACAGTTCTTCTGAAAGTAAGAGCACACCATCCTGCAGCTCGCACTCTTCCGTTCTATCGGTCACACAGCCGCCTTTGCCAAAGACGCGGTTCTTTATAGAAGTGACCTTTTTGCCTTCCTTATCGCGGAGCATGAAAGCATGTCCTTTCAGACTCTCGACAGCAAATCCCGGATGGGCGCCGATAGAGAAGAACATGGTATCATCATCGGTGTTCTTAACCTCCCACATAACTTTTACTTTTGTATCCTCTATCTTATAACCGATCCCGAGCAGAAAACGGAAAGGATATTTTCCAAGGCTTTCCTCCGTTTCCGAAAGCGAGAACCATATCTCATCTCCGGACTGTGACTCCAAAGTAAAATCCATATCCCTGGCGAAGCCATGCTGGCCGATAGTATACTCCTTTCCTTCATGCCTGTATAACTTATCCTTAACCCCGCCTACAAAAGGAAACAGCACGGGAGAGGTCCTGTTCCAATAGGCAGGATCCCCGCTCCACATGTATTCTTTCCCGTCCGATATGCGCTTCAGGCTCTTTAACTCCGCACCGTGCACATCGATCTCACAAATCAGTTTTTCATTTTTGATATCATATCTCATTGATCGCGCCCCTTTTTCCTCTTTCTTTTATCGTTTATTTTTTCGGGGTCAATCACTTTTTCTATGTGATACCCCGGCCACATGCTTGGCGACGTAGTACATTGACAGTTGCATAAAAAAGGATCAACCTTTACGATTGAATTGCATCTTGGCGGATGTAACAACCAATCAAAAGGAGGATCCTTT
>JAFWWB010000058.1 GCA_017518185.1 Lachnospiraceae bacterium | reverse complement strand
TCAATTACAAACTGACGGATTACAGTAATTACATAACCGTTTTTATAACGAATAACGGCAGTGAAGATGCTTATATAGGAGGGGAATACCGCCTGCAGAGGCTGACCGGCGGGAAATATACGGAAACGTTGTGATCGATTTCAAACTGTATTGCGATACGGTTTGCTGAAAGAAACCACGGGGAAACCACGGGGACGGGCGTCGTGGTTTTTCTCTTATGGCGGAAACCATGGGTCTCGTCTATTGCCCCGAAATCTGTTCTAGAAAATCCTTTGCTTCCGCTGCTCCGCCGCAGGCTTTGAAGCTTTCAGATACCCGGACGGCGCACTCTTTATACTGCGTATCATTGAGTACCGTTTTCAGAGCATCAAGGATGTCTGTTTCGGAGATCGATCTTAATCGGACGCCGGCGCCGAGTTCTTCGGTCCTTTTTGCTACGGCATCCTGTTCGGGTGTCTGCGGAAAGAGAACCAGGGGCACTTCGAAATACAGTCCCTCGGAAGCGGAATTCATTCCGCAGTAAGTAATAAATGCATCGGCAATGGATAAAACAGCCATCTGATCTACAGACTCATAGAGCTGTATATTTTCCGGCAGATCATCAAAATGATCGGTATTTTCTCCCATGGAAACGATCACCTGATAGTCTGTTGCGGAAAGTGCTTTGATACAGTTGCGGTAAAAATCATTGTTTTTATTACTTGTCATTGTACGGGGGTAGATGCTTATGATATCATGAAAAAAATCATGGGCGCGAAACTTTCCTATGTGCATTCGGGAGAAATGGCGGGAATGTGAGGAAGGTATCTGCAGCGGATAATGCTGAAAAGATATTAGCGGAGGTATATGTATGAGTGCAAAAGGTCAGTCGCCCTCTCTTCAGAGCAGAAGCGGGATCCTGACATATGGATTATCTTTTCCGGATACCTATCAGGAAGCGCCGTTTCACGATCAGAACTGGCAGCTGGTACGTGTCCACCCGGGTAAGAGGGCATTTCTCTGGACCTATGAGATGGAAGGGCAGCTTCGGATCAATGTAAAGGTGGATCCGGAGTGGGGGCGCTTTTGGAGGCAGAAATACAGATCCGTGATCCCCGGATATCACCAGAATAAAGACCACTGGAATACCATAATCCTGGATGGAAGTGTTCCTGATGAGGATGTTAAGCGGATGATAGCGGAGAGCTATGATCTTGTGACGGATACGCCGACCAGGCGTATCTATGAAGCTGTAGAGAAGATACCGCGCGGTAAAGTTGCCACTTATGCGCAGATCGCGGAGATGGCCGGTAATCCAAGAATGTGCCGTGCTGTGGGAAATGCGCTGCATCGGAATTTCGATCCTGATAATATACCCTGTTATCGTGTGGTGAATTCAAAAGGGGAGCTGGCGGATGAATTTGCTTTCGGTGGAGCCGGTGTGCAGAAACGCCTTCTGGAAGAAGACGGGATCGAAGTAACAAAAGATCGTGTGGATCTTAACAAATATGGTATATCCCGAAATTGAACCGGGGGAGCATGTTGTTATAAAGAAAGAGGTCTTTTTCCGGACCTGCAGAGGAATGTCATAGGTTTTTTGGCTGAAGAAAGAGAGTCATATTCCTGATGCTTATCAGTCTAATGGGTATTGTCTCTTCGCGCATTGTGTTGTATAATCCGATTCAGAACCATAAAAGACTGGAAAGTACATGCTGGAGACGATATGCAATCAGATTTGGTAATAAAAGAAAATGAATTGATCGATCCATCGGCATATCCTGAGGAGCAGCGCGGCCTGGTAGAGGATTTTAATGCAAGGATAAGACGTTTGACTGGGATCATTACCGGGATCGGAAAAGAATATCATACGATCTGGGTCATTAATGCCACTACAAAGAAGATGTATCTGTACCGCTCAACCGGAGAGAATACCAATCGTTATGCGGTTGAAATGGGATTCCGATTTGACAATTATGACCGTTTTATCGAGGAATACGTAGACAGATGCGTGGTAAACAGCATAGAGAGCATCCAGAGGGATGTGAAACTGGATGTTGTGTTTTCACGGATCAAAGACGGAGATCTGTTTACTCTTGATTATATGCGCCTGGCTGATGACGGAAATATGTCCTATCATCAGATGGCTTTTGCACTTGCCGGGCAGCCCGGAGAAACGGATAATTTTATCCTGGCCTTCCGGGATATTGACAGATCCATCCGTAAGCACATTTCCGATAAGCGCTATCTGCGAGAACAGCTGGATATAGTGGAAACCTTAAGCCGGGATTACTACAATATCTTCAAGATCAACCCCAGGACGGGCGATGTGGTGATCCTGAAGCTTGACGGCTATGTTACAAAGGGCATGGAGGGTGCAGGCGAAAAGGTATATTCCTACGACGTGCTCTATAAACAGTACGTGAAGGATCGTGTGTATTCCGAGGACCAGGAGTGGATGTATGACGCCATATCTCTGGATACGATCAACAGCAAGCTTTTGGATAATTCGGAGTATGTATCAAGTTACCGCGTTATGGATAACGGTGAGGTACATTATTATCAATTTACGTATATCCTGATCAATGCCAATATTCCCAACGGCGATATGCTGGCCGGTTTTAAGAATGTAGATGATATCGTGGCCTCGGCAAAGGAACGTCAGAATCTTGAGATCCTGGCCAGCACCGATATCATGACGGGTATTCTGAATCGCGGCAGTGGCGAGCGGAAAGTGATCGACGCCATGGCTAAAGACAAAAACGGCATGCTCTGCATCATGGATGTTGACAGGTTCAAGGATATCAACGATGAATATGGCCATAATGTCGGAGATAAGGTGATCCGCGGGATCGCGGATGTGTTAAAACAAACCTTTAAGGATGAGGATATCATCTTCCGTCTGGGCGGTGATGAGTACGCCGTGTATGTCAGGAACATGATTGATGAAGAGGCCTTCAGGGCGATGATGGACAGCGCTTTTAATGAGATCGCCGGGATGGATATCCCGGAACTCGGAGAAAGAGAAGTCTGCGTCAGCGCCGGTGCTGTATTTTTCAGTGAAGACACTAAGAGTTCCTTTGAAGAGCTTTATAAACTTGCGGACAGAGGCGTATATGAGTGTAAAAAGGTTAATGGAAGCGCTCTGAAGATCTTCTTGGTATAGCACGGGTTATGGATTATGACATTACAATCCATCGTTGGGAAGCCTGTGACTTCTCTGATTGACCTTATTCTTCAAAAAAGGACTCCTACGGGAGCCTTTTTTCTGCTTTGCCGGTTGGTTAGAGCCTCTGCTTTCAGAAACAGAATGCCTCAAAGATCGACCATTAAAAAATGACACAAAAAACCGGTGAGAAAATGATACATTTTGAACAAAGACGGTCTTCCCTTTGGGAGTGAACATCGGATACCCGAAGATCCTGCGGAATGATAAGCGAAGTGTAGCAGATATGCCGGGACGGGTCAAGCTGCTGTTCTTTCCAAAAAAACAATTTTATGGTATGATAATCTCCGGTGTATTTCTATATGTGCAGCAAGGAAGGACAAGACGGCAATGGAAATGACTGTGGAGCTGTTTGACAGCATAATCAATACTTCGCAGGATTGTGTTTTCTGGAAGGACAGTGAGAGACGCTTTCTGGGTGTAAATCAGGCTTTCCTGGATTATTATGGCTTCGAATCGGCGGATATACTGATAGGCAGGACGGACGAAGACATGGGCTGGCATTCGGATCCCGAGCCCTTTAAGCAGGATGAGCTGAGGGCGCTTGCCGGCAGGAGCACATACAAGGTGCAGGGAAAGTGCATCATACGGGGCGAGGAGAGGGATATCGTGGCCTCTAAACGGCCGCTGTATGACGGCGACAGGATCGTGGGCCTCGTAGGCAGCTTCATCGATATAACGGATGTACTGAGACAGAAGAACCCCATGGGAGGGAGACAGGAAGTCTATACAATAGATAAGCTCAGGAAATACAGCTTTTTTGACAGGATCATCGATAAGAAGATAAGCCTTGGTGAGATACTCGATCCTCTGACAGGGGTCATCTCAAGGTCCTATGCGGTTCAGTTCGCGCAGAGCCTCATCGATGAACACAGACCATTCACTTTTACCATGATCGATCTGGACAACTTCAAATACTTTAATGATACCTTCGGCCACGGCGCAGGGGACAGCGTCCTGATCACTGTGTCAGGAGGGCTTGCGAGATACACCGACGGCTACGGCATAGTGGGACGCTTCGGAGGAGATGAGCTTTTGCTCATAGACCTGCATAACACGGCCCGGAAGGACAAGAGATCCTTTTTCGAGAGACTCTATTCCGATGCCTGTGTGCTCCGCACCAATATCGAGTTTGAGAACGGTTCCTCATATATCACCGCAACATCGGGGGCAGCGTCCTATCCGGAAGATGCGGACAATTTCGATGATCTCTTCGGACTGATCGATAAGATGCTCTACCTGGGAAAGAGCAGGGGGCGTAACTGCTATTCGGTCTACGATCCGGAAAAACATAAAAATGTGGAGATAAAGAAACTTGCCAATCCGGGCGTGTTCTCATCCATGCAGAGGCTCCGTGCCGCGGCGGATGGGGCGGAAGGCTTTGAAGAAAAACTCCGGGCCGTCGCGCCTTTGCTGGCGGAAGGGCTTCAGCTCAGCGAGCTTTACTATGTCGGCAGTGACGGGAAGCTCAGAGCGGTGAGCAATAACGACGTTATGGGTGAGGCTTCCGATATCGTTGGTCTCATGGAAGAGGATATGTTTTACGACAATACCTCTGAACGTATGGAAAAGGATGCACCGCTTTTTTATGCTGCGCTGAAGAACAACGGTTTTGAATCGGTGATGTCGGCGGCGATAAGAAAGGGAGAACTGGTTTCGGGGTATCTGGTCTGCGCAGTAAAGAGAGGTATGAGGATATGGCAGGAGAACGAGCGCGCGCTGCTGTATTATCTGGCGGGACTGCTGGCGGGATGAGGACGCCGCAGCGGCAAAGGTCACCGGAAAGGCAGCTCCGTCGGTGAAAGGGGACGCCGGAGGAAGGCTATCCGCGGCTTGCTTCCGACCCTGCCGCATGGTATAATTACGAAAGCTTTTTTGCTTGTACCAGGGCATAAAATAAATATCTGACAGGAGGTCACATATATGCAGACTACTAACTTAAAGGCAAGACTGAACATGAGGCTGACGCTTATCCTTTATGCGCTGGTTCCGCTGGTATGCTCCGCACTCATCCTGAGTCTGGTCATCAACATAAAGAGTTCTTCAGAGATGAAGATATGGACCAATGATTCTCTGCTGCAGGCCATAAATCAGACCGGGAACGCATTTGACCAGGCAACTGCCACTAATGAGACCATACTTCAGTCCTTTGCGGCCGCTCCCGTTGTCAAGGAGTTCCTGAAAAAGCCGGGTGACCCTGCACTTGCTGCGAAGGCGCAGGAGTATACGGTTGAATATTTCTCGGCCATTGAAGGCTGGGAAGGCCTGTATATTGCGGACTGGGATACAACGGTCATGACTCATTCGGCCGGGGAGGGTATAATAGGCAAAGTGCTCCGTGAGGGGGATTCCCGTGAGACTCTCCGCAGTCAGATCCTCGGTGCCAAGGGCGTGTATAATACCGGTATCATGACTTCGCCCTCCAGCGGGCAGCTTGTTATGTCCCTGTACTATCCCGTGATGGATGACGGGAATCCCATAGGTTACGTAGGGGCAGGAACCTTCGTGGTAAGCGTTGCAGAAAAGATCTCGGATGTTTCAGGCCTTAACAAGAGCAGTGCGTACATATACTATGTAGACCGGGAAGGTACCATGCTCTATCACCCGGATCAGTCCAAGATCGGTAATCCTGTTGAGAATGCCGCAGTCAAGGGCCTGGTTGCTGACCTGGCAGCAGGAAAGCATCCCACCAGTGACTGTGTGGAATATGAATATAAGGGCGCAACAAAATATGCTGCATATTATGTGGGAGAAGGAGAAAGCTATATCGCAGTGCTGACTGCCGATGAGAAGGATGTACTCTCAGGCATAGGGGCCATAAACAGATGGACTATAATCATCTCCATCCTCTGCGTGGCGGCATTTACGGTGATCGCTCTTGCGGTAGCAAGGGTCATCTATGTACCTCTTGTTGCTGTTTCCGAGTCCATCAGCAGACTTGGCACCGGTGACGTTACGGTGGAGTGCAATGCTTCGTCGCATATCAAAGAGACCATCAGCATCATCGAATCCTTCAGGTCTCTGAAAGCCGCGCTTGCTTCCTCCATGAGATCCGTCAAGGATTCCGCTGCAGTATTGAATGATTCCATCATAAGCGTGGACGGGATGACCGGCAAGAATGTGGATTCCATATCTCAGATCAACACGGCCATAGGCGAGGTGGCATCCACCTCCCAGAGCGTTGCCGAGAATGCGCAGACCATGGCTGAGAAGGCTATAGAGCTCGGGAACGATATCGAACACCTTAATGAAAACGTTCAGAAGCTTTATGATGAGTCACAGACCATCAGGAATGCAAATAATGATGCTACAAGCTGCATGAGATCCGTTTATTCGGGGGCGAACGAATCCGTTGAAGCCATGCAGGAGATCACCGGCAAGATCACCGAGACCAACTCCGTCATCTCCGATATCGCAACGGCAGTCCAGGCTATCGAATCCATTGCGGCCCAGACTAATCTGCTTTCACTCAATGCTTCAATAGAGGCTGCCCGCGCCGGTGAGGCAGGACGCGGCTTCGCTGTGGTCGCCGATGAGATAAGATCGCTTGCTGATTCCTCTGCAAATTCCGCTAAGGAGATCAAGCAGATCATCGAAAACGTTATTGAGATGTCCGGTGGCACCGTCGAGACCAGCAACAGGGTACTGGAGGTAATAAGCAGGGAACGCGAGGATATCGAGGAGGCCCAGAAGAAGTTCGATGTGCTTTCAGGATCCGTTGAAAGCTCCATCAGCAAGATCGACACCATCAGGGATCTGGCCGGAGCGCTTGATGCCATAAAGATCGAGCTTACCAATACAACTACCGAGCTGGGAGCCATCTCCGAGGAGCTTGGCGCCTCCGCACAGGAAGTGGCTGCATCCTGCCAGACCGTTACGAATGCCTGCATGGATACACAGCAGTCTACTGCCGATATGAGAAGCATAAATGAGGAAATGGGAGCAGCTATAGAATTCTTCAAGCTGTCCTGACAGAACGTTAACCTGTAGTTTTAAGCACGGGGGGTAAGGGAGGTTTTGAAAACTTCCTTTACCTCCCGTGAAGCATTATGAGGTTACTTTACCGGATGCTTCCCGTGTTTTTCCATATGTCTCTTTATGGCTTCAAAGGTGGTGTCGCTTATATAATGCTCAACACGGCAGGCATCTTCCGTCGCCGTTTTTTCGTCCACCCCAAGCCCCATGAGCAGGCCGGAAAGCACGGTATGCCGTTCATAAATACGTTCGGCCAGTATCTGCCCGGCAACGGTAAGCTGCAGATAACCGTTTTCATCGGTCTTTACCAGGCCTTCCTTCTTCAGGACACCTACAGCCCTGCTCACCGAAGGCTTTGAATAGCCCATATACTCGCCTACGTCAACGGAGCGCACTGCGTTTGAACGCCGGGAAAGAACATATATCGTCTCAAGGTACATTTCACCGGATTCCTGCAAAGCCATGTCATTATTCCTTTCTCTTTCAAAATGAAGACGTCAGCATCAGCTTACCACAAGACAGGGTATCATTCAAGGAGAAAAGACAGCTCTTGTAATAAAAAAAAGTATATGTTACAATACACGGGTTAAGCGGGGGAAGGCCTCGCCTTTTTCCGTGCGACTGACCGGTATGCTGCCTGCCAAAAGGGAGGCAGTACATGTTAGACAGGAGGATAAAGTTATGAAGAAGCGACAGATCACGGCGATGCTGCTCACTGCAGTGCTCGCTCTCAGTGCCTGCGGGGAGACCGGCGGAGACGCACAGCCCACCACAGCGCCTGAAACAGAAGAGCAGCCCACAGAGGCTGAATCCGGCAAGGAAACGGAAACACCCACACCGGTTGCGGATGAGGATCCGGGTTCCGATGTGCCCCTGGTAGTGGCAAGCGATGATTTTTCCGAGAAGTTCAATTCGATATTTGCAGGCAGCGTGCCCGATCAGGGGGTGGCGGATATGGTTTCCGTATCTCTTCTTCTGAATGACCGCGCAGGCGAGATAATCTATCACGGCATCGAGGGCGAGACCAAGTCCTACAACGGTACCGATTATACCTACAAGGGCATCGCAGACTGTGATGTTACCGAAAATGCGGACGGGAGCGTAGTCTACGACTTCCAGCTCCGTGACGACGTTAAGTTTTCCGACGGCGAGCCTCTTACGGCTGACGACGTCATCTTTACCTATTATGTTATCTGCGACCCCTCTTATGACGGAGGACTTTCACTTTATTCACTTCCCATCAAGGGTATGCAGGAGTACAGGGACGGAAGCCAGACTCTTCTTACCCTGCTTCTTGATGCGGGCGAGGATAATACCGATTTCACCTATTTCACCGAGCAGCAGCAGAAGGACTTCTGGGAGAATGACCTTCAGGCTGCAGGCGAGCAGTTCGCCAAGAGCATAGCCCAGTACTGCATCGCAAACGGCTATATCGAGGAGAGCGTTGAAGAACATGTTATCGCGAACGGTATGGTCAACTGGGGCTTTGCTTCCGTTAACGAGGACGGCTCCATCACCACCGGCGTGACCGGGACCACCTACACCCTGGAGGGCGATGATGAGCCCAATGAGGTGGACTTCTGGAACGAGATGATGGCGGCTTACGAAGGGGATGTAGTGGCTCTTTCCGATACCGAGCAGGCAGACGCGCCTGTCACCGATTTCCTTCCCGATGTGTACAAGAACGCCATCGAGACCGGCGAGAGCGCACCCAATATAGAAGGTATTGTTAAGACCGGCGATTACAGCTTCAGCGTTACCCTGGATCAGGTTGATGCGTCTGCTATATACCAGATCGGCGGCTATGTTATCCCTCTCCATTACTATGGCGATGTGGCGCAGTATGATTATGACAACAATAAGTTCGGCTTCCCCAAGGGCGACCTCTCCATCGTGCGTGAGAAGACTACCAAGCCCCTTGGCGCAGGCCCCTACGTATTTGATAAGTATGAAGCAAAGACCGTATACATGAAGGCAAATGAGAATTACTGGGCGGGAGCTCCTTTCATCAAGGAGCTGCAGTTCCGTGTGACCCTGGATCCCGATAAGGAGCCCGGTGTGGCGCAGGGTACCCTGGATATCTCCGATCCTTCCGCTTCCAAGGAGCGTCTTGAAGTGGTCAGGAGCGAGAACAGCAACGGCGAGCTTACCGGCGACAAGATCATGACCTCTCTTGTGGATGTGCTCGGTTACGGCTACATCGGTATGAATTCTGAGAACGTATGCGTGGCAGGGGATCCCGGCAGTGAGGCATCCAAGAATCTCCGTAAGGCTATCGCCACCGTGCTTGCCGTATACCGTGATGTGAACATCGATTCCTACTACGGCGATGCTGCATCCGTTATCAACTATCCTATCTCCAACACCAGCTGGGCAGCACCCCAGCCTTCCGATGCGGATTATGCCATCGCTTTCTCGACCGATGTGAACGGCAATCCCATCTACACCGACGGAATGAGCGATGATGACAGGTACAAGGCTGCTCTTGATGCGGCTCTCGGCTTCTTCGAGGCAGCAGGCTATACCGTGGCTGACGGCAAGCTTACCGCTGCTCCCGAAGGCGCGAAGCTTACCTATGAGATACTCATCGGCGGCGCAGGCCAGGGCGATCATCCTTCCTTCGGTATCCTTACCCAGGCTTCCGAGGCTCTGAAGACCATAGGCTTTGAGCTTAAGATCAACGACCTTTCCGACTCTTCCATCCTCTGGAGCAGCACCGAAGGCGGTACCGCAGAGCTCTGGTGTGCTGCATGGCAGGCAACCATCGATCCGGATATGTTCCAGGTTTACCACTCCGAAGGCGGAAGCGCTTATATGTACCGCATCAACCAGCCCGAGCTGGATCAGATGATCGTAGAGGCAAGGAGCACCACCGACCAGAAGGTGCGTAAGGCTATCTACAAGGAGTGCCTGGACTACATCGTTGACTATGCGGTGGAGATCCCCGTATATCAGCGTCAGGACTGCGTGCTCTTCTCTGCCGAGCGTATCAATACAGATACCATCGCAAAGGATATGACCACCTTCTACGGCTGGGCCCGTGAAATCAACACAATGAAGATGAGATGAAAAAATTTATACTGAAAAGACTGCTTATCTCGGTGGTACTGCTGTTTTTTGTATCACTGATCATCTACACTATCATGCGCTGCATGCCCACTTCCTACGTGGAGAATCAGGCCCGGGCCCTGGCAACAAGGCCCGGCGCCAAGAGCTACCAGGAGTGGGTGGCGCAGCTTAACGCACAGTACGGACTGGATGTGGGCGTGCTCCGCGGATATTTCCGCTGGGTCGCCCGGGCGGTCCGCCTTGATTTCGGCGATTCCTGGTTCTGGAACCAGCCCATCCTGGACAAGTTCAAGGATGTGATCTGGTATTCCTTTGCGCTGGGTCTCGCCTCCTTCATACTGGAGAATGTCATAGCGATACCGCTGGGGATCGCGGCTGCAAGAAAGCAGTATTCCTTTACCGATTACACCGTCACGGTGGTGGCTCTTATCGGTATCTCACTTCCCAGCTTTTTCTTTGCTACCATTCTTAAGTATATCTTTTCGATAAAGCTTGGCTGGTTCGACCTGAGCGGTACCGTAAGCCGTATGCACCAGTCCATGACGCCGTTCCAGCAGTATCTGGATATAGGAAAGCATATGATCCTGCCCGTGATCACCGTCACTGTTGTGAGCATAGGCGGTATGATGCGTTATGTCCGTACCAACATGCTGGAGGTGCTGAATTCCGATTATATCCGTACGGCCCGTGCGAAGGGCCTTCCCGAGAGCAGGGTCATCAATCACCATGCTTTCAGGAATACGCTGATCCCCATCGTTACCCTTCTGGGAGGCTCTCTGCCGGCTCTTTTCTCCGGCGCCATGATCACGGAACAGCTTTTCCAGATACCGGGGATAGGATATACCTCCTATGTCTCTATCATGCAGGGAGACATACCTTTTGTAATGTTCTATATGGTCTTTCTCGCGGTCCTTACCCTTCTGGGTAACCTGATCGCGGATATATTATATGCCGCGGTGGATCCGCGGGTGAGAGTGGGTTGAAGCTATGGGTGCAGATAACGAAGAACTGAAAATAGAAGAGATGCACCTTGACGATGCGGCCAGGGTAAAGCAGCTTTCCCCCGGCATGATGGTGGCCAAGCGCTTCTTCAGGAACCGTCTAGCCATACTCGGAATGGTGATCATAGTATGCATGTTCCTTTTCTCCTTCCTGGGAGGGGCGCTGATACCCTATTCCCAGAGTCAGGTGTTCTACACCACGGAGGAGATGCTGAAGGATTATGCCGGAGCCACGGCCATAGACCAGTTCCTGTTCGTGACGGCTCCCGGCGAGACGCTTCCCAAGGATATCCTTTCAAAGACGATCATCGCCGACAGTACCGGGAAATATGAGTTCACGGCCAGAGCCGGCGGGGATTACCGTCTTGAGCCCATCGGGGAATCAGTCTACATTATCTATTTTAAGGAGAAGACAGGCCCCAAGCCCAAGGATATCACGGAACGGGAGATCGGAGTGGGAGCCCTTATGAGCTTCACCCCCGCCAGATCCGGACAGGAGCTTTCATATGAGTTCCGCAAGGGTGCGCTCACTGCCATAAGCAATGAAGAGGAGAGCATGGAGGCGGACGGTATCAGCTATACCCTGAATGCGGCAGGAAATCACGGCGCATTGGTGTACGATGCTGAAGGGAATGAGTACGCCTTTGTTTCCGATATGAGCATTAACCCGGTTTCGGGCAGCTACTTAAGCCCGGCCTTTAAGCTGGACCTCATCGAGATGATCGAGAACGGGCAGGAAACACTGACGGTGAGCGAAGAGGACGGCACAGAGACGACCTACATACTGCAGAACAAGAATGGCCAGTATCTGGTGCGCCGCAACCAGGAGACCCAGATCATCGATACCTATGCCTTCCCTTCAAAAGAGCATATATTCGGTACCGACGGCAACGGCATGGATCTGCTGGCAAGGCTTATGTATGGCGGCCGTATTTCACTGCTGATCGGCTTTGTGGTAATAGCGATAGAAGTGGTGATAGGCACCATCATCGGCGGCATCGCCGGTTTCTTCGGAGGAAAGGTGGACAATCTGCTGATGCGTCTGGTGGACGTTATCTACTGCATACCTTCCCTGCCCTTATTCCTTATACTCGGTTCCATAATGGATTATTACCAGGCGCCTCCCACAGCCAGGATCTATCTGCTCTGCGTAGTCATGGCAGTCATCGGCTGGGTGGGCATAGCCCGTATAGTCCGCGGCCAGATACTCTCCCTCAGGGAGCAGGAGTTCATGATCGCCACCGAGGCTACGGGCATAAGCGTGCATCGCAGGATATTCAGGCATCTGGTGCCGAACGTCATTCCCCAGCTCATAGTCTTCGCCAGCATGGGTCTCGGCGATGTCATCCTTACGGAGGCCACACTGAGCTTCCTGGGTCTGGGCATCAAGTATCCCGCGGCTTCCTGGGGCAGCATCATCAATGCTGTCAATGACGTGAACGTTATGACGAATTATCTCTTTGTGTGGCTGCCGGCGGGTATGTTCATCCTGCTCACCGTGCTCGCCTTTAACTTTATCGGCGACGGCCTCAGGGATGCTTTCGATCCCAAGATGAAAAGGTAGGCGGTAAGATGGCTAAAAACTCGAATTACATATCTGCAAGGGAATCGAGGCGCATCTCCAGGGAGAACAGGAAGATCACTTCGCAGATAGAAAAGAAACGTAACAGAAAACGTATACCGGAGAGCGAGTATATCACGCAGATGAAGGATCCCGCCAACTGCGTGGAATTCGATGACGTGCACACTCATTTCTTCACCGATATAGGTACGGTCAAGGCCGTGGACGGAGTTAGCTTTACCGTGCCCAAGGGCAAGACCGTGGGCATAGTGGGAGAGAGCGGCTGCGGAAAATCCGTCACCTCGCTTTCACTGATGCAGCTGGTGCAGAGGCCTTCCGGGCAGACCGTGGGCGGAGAGATACGCTTTGACGCGGGTGACCGCGTGGTCAACGTGGTGAATGCTCCCGAAAAGGTGATGCGTGAGCTCCGCGGAAACCAGATGGCAATGATCTTCCAGGAGCCCATGACCAGCTTGAATCCCGTATTCCGCATCGGCGCGCAGCTGGACGAGGAGATAAAGCTGCACTTCCCGAAGTGGACAAAGGAGCAGGTGCGCGACCGTTCCATTGAGATGCTCGGCATGGTCGGCATAGCCAATAAGGAAGGCGTTTACAGGATGTTTCCCCACGAGCTTTCCGGCGGTATGCGGCAGAGGGTGATGATAGCAATGGCCCTTTCCTGCGATCCCAAGCTCATAATAGCCGACGAGCCCACGACGGCTCTGGACGTGACCATACAGGCCCAGATACTGGACCTCCTCAGGGAACTGAAATCCCGTATAGGTTCCTCCATAATGCTCATCACCCATGACCTTGGCGTGGTGGCAGAGATGGCGGATCTGGTGGTGGTCATGTATGCGGGACGCGTGGTGGAAAAAGGTACGGCAGCGGAGATCTTCAAGGATCCCAGACACCCCTACACCGTGGGGCTTATGAAGAGCAAGCCTGTCGTAGGAAAGCATGTAAAGCAGCTTTATTCCATTCCCGGAAATGTCCCCAATCCCGTGGACATGCCGGATTACTGTTATTTCCGCGACCGCTGCGAACGCTGCACGGAAAAATGCTCCGGAGCTTATCCGGAGATGATAAAGCTTTCGGAGACACATTTCGTGAGCTGTTATAATGCGATGGTATTATAAAGACGCGGCTGTCAGGCACAGGTAGATAAGTGATATGGAAAACGTAGTAGAAGTAAAAGACTTAAAAAAGTATTTTCCCATAAAGGGCGGATTCTTCGGTGGAGTCACAGGCTATGTCAAGGCTGTGGACGGCGTCAGCTTCTCCATTCCCGCAGGAACAACGATGGGACTGGTGGGAGAGAGCGGCTGCGGTAAATCCACAACGGGCCGCACGATATTGAGGCTTATAGAAAAGACCGACGGCACCATACTCTTCAAGGGTGAGGACGTGTCGCTGATGGATAAGAAGAACCTGAGGGAGCTGCGCACAAAGATGCAGATCATCTTTCAGGATCCCTATTCCTCCCTTTCACCCCGTCTTCCCGTCGGGGAGATAATAGGTGAGGCTGTGCGTGAGCATAAGCTGGTATCAAAGGGAGAGTATGACGATTATATCACTGATATCATGAAGGACTGCGGCCTCCAGCCTTATCACAAGGACCGTTATCCCCATGAGTTTTCAGGCGGACAGCGGCAGAGGATCTGCATAGCAAGGGCCCTGGCCCTCAATCCGGATTTCGTGGTCTGCGATGAACCTGTCAGTGCCCTTGACGTGTCCATACAGGCACAGATAATCAACCTGCTCTGGAAGCTGCAGGAGGACAGAAAGCTGACTTATCTGTTCATATCCCACGATCTTTCCGTGGTGGAACATATCTCCGACAGCCTGGGCGTCATGTATCTGGGCAGCATGGTGGAGACCGGCAAGACCAACGATATCTTCGCAGAACCCCTGCATCCCTATACGCAGGCGCTTTTCTCCGCTATACCCATGCCGGATCCGGATATCAAAAAAGACCGTATCATTCTTGAGGGAGATATACCTTCCCCGGCTGCGCCGCCGTCGGGCTGCAAGTTCCATACCCGCTGTAAACGCTGCATGGAATGCTGTAAGGAGCAGGCTCCCGAGATGAAGGATGTGGGCGGAGGACACTGCGTGGCCTGCCACCTTTACGATGACTGATGATCTTTAACGATCCCTACAAAGATGATTACGACCACCGTCCGGTAAAGGACAAAAAGGGCCGTTTTCACGATGAGTTTTATTATAAGGGGGAGCTTCATGAGCTTCCCATGGATGAGACGCAGAAGAAGAAAGCGTCTTGCATTCATATCCTTATGGCAGTGTTCCTTATCGGCACGGCCGTGCTGCCCGGGCTTATGGATCACCCGGGATCCCACGTTCTGTGGGTGACTCTTCCCTATGTATGCTGTTTTCTGCCGGCGGCTTATTTTCTGCTGGGAGCCATTGAGTTTGTCACGAACGGCAGGGCTCTTACCCGCCGTGAATACGACCACAGTGTGCGCCGTATGGACCGTTCCGTAACGGGGCTGATAGTGCTTTCGGTGATGAACCTGATCATAGCGGCCGTGTATCTCATCATGAGCGGGGAGACGGGAGAGATCCCGTATATACTGTCATTCCTGCCGCTTGCAGGCATCAGCCTCCTGAGGATACTTGTCCAAAGAAAAGAGTGGCGCTTGAAAGCAGACCCGGATTAAGGTATAATCAAGCACAAATATTTAATACGAAAGGAGAAGGATCATGGCAGTTATTACACTTACCTCCGAAAACTTTGAAGAGGAGGTCTTAAAGAGCAGTGAGCCTGTACTTGTAGACTTCTGGGCTCCCTGGTGCGGACCCTGCAAAATGCTCTCTCCCCTTGTGGACCAGGTGGCCGAAGAGAAGAACTTCAAGGTTGGCAAGGTGAACGTTGACGACGAGGCGGATCTGGCCGAAAAATACAACATAATGAACATTCCGGCTCTTAAGCTCTTCAACGGCGGGGCAGTAGTAAAGGAATCCGTGGGTATGATACCCAAGGCAAAGATCGAGGAGTTCATCGGCGTATGAACGATATAGTGATCATAGGAGCGGGGACCGCCGGGCTCTCTGCAGCCATATACGCAAGACGCGCCGGCAAGACCGTACTGGTGCTGGAGCAGCTCAGCTACGGCGGACAGATAATAAACACGCCTGAGATAGAGAATTATCCGGGCATAAGGAATATCTCAGGTTTTGATTTCGCGACCGGACTATACGAGCAGGCAACGGCCCTGGGGGCTGAGGTGCTCATAGAGAAGGTTGTCTCTATAGAGGATGGCGATATCAAGAAAGTAGTGACGGAAGAGGGCAGCCACGAATGCAGGGCAGTCATCCTTGCCACCGGCGCCAAGAACAGGCCTCTGGGGCTGGCGAGGGAAGAAGAACTCACCGGAGCGGGCGTAAGCTACTGCGCTACCTGTGACGGTGCTTTCTTCCGAGGAAAGGACGTGGCCGTTAACGGCGGCGGCAATACCGCTCTGGAGGATGCTCTTTTCCTCTCAAATTACTGCAGCCATGTTTACCTCATTCACCGCAGGGATGCTTTCCGCGGGGATGATAAAGAGGTGCAGCGCTTAAAGGATAAGGAAAATGTGGAGTTCGTGCTGGACAGCGTCATAACCGCCCTTAACGGAGAGGACGCCCTTGATAGCGTCAGCGTAAAGAACGTAAAGACCGGAGAAGAAAAGGATCTGGCAGTAAAGGGGCTCTTTGTGGCCATTGGCCAGATGCCGGATAATGCCGCTTTTGCGGGACTGGTGGAGCTGGATGACCACGGTTATATAAAGGCCGGGGAAGACTGCCTTACCGGAACAAAGGGTATCTTCACGGCCGGTGACTGCCGCACAAAGACGGTTCGCCAGCTCACCACAGCCTCAGCAGACGGCGCCGTAGCGGCTCTCGCAGCCTGTTCATACATAGGATGACTGAACTTAAGGCATACGCAAAGATAAACCTGTTGCTGGAGATATGCGGGCGCAGGGCGGACGGCTATCACGAGCTCTGTTCCGTCATGCAGCAGCTGTCCCTCCACGACAACGTGATACTGGAGCCCGGGGAGGGCATCAGCCTTGAGGTTGAGAGGGGATCCGCATCCGCCCTCGGCCACAGCGCCGTGCCCGTGGATGAGCGGAACATCGCCTGGAAAGCCGCTGCCGCTTTTTTTGAGGCTGCGGGGATAACGCCGGGCATATCCGTAAAGCTTATAAAACGTATACCCGCGGAGGCCGGACTGGCCGGCGGGAGTACGGATGCGGCTGCCGTGCTTAAAGGTCTTAAGAGCATCTTCGCTCCGGATATGCCGGAAGAAGAGCTTATCGGGATCGGGGCCCGTATCGGAGCCGATGTCCCTTTCTGCATAATGGGCGGCACCGTGCTCTGCGAGGGTATAGGCGAAAAACTGAGTGCTCTGCCGCCCGTAAAGGGCATACCCGTCGTGCTGGTAAAGCCTCCTGTGGCTCTGTCCACAAAGGCTGTATATACAGCTTTTGACGAGACGGGAAAATGCGGGATAAAGAACAGCCACGACAGGCTGCTTTCGCTGCTTGAGGCAGGAAAGGCTGATGCCGCAGGGCTTTCGGCAGGACTGTATAACGCTCTCTCAGCGGTGAGCGAGGATATCCATCCTACCATCGCCGCGCTCAGAAGGGAGCTTGCGGAGCTCGGGGCGGCAGGAGCCCTGATGAGCGGCTCGGGCCCTACCGTATTTGCAATATTCGATGAAAAGGAAAAAGCTGCCGAAGCTGCCCGTATCGTGGCAGAGCGGCACGCAGATCATTTTGTGACAGTAACGGAGACTGTATAGATGGAAAAGGATGTTATAATCGCGATAAGAGGACTTCAGTTTGTGGGCTCCGATGATCCGGAGGAACCCATAGAGCTGATCATTCCCGGGCTCTATTACTATAAGAACGACACACACTATATCGTTTACGAGGAAAAGGGCCCTAATGAACGTGACCAGTCCCGTACCATCATACGCGCCAGGGAGGACAGGGTGGAACTCACCCGCAGCGGGGATCAGGCCATGAGCATGATCTTTGACCCTTCCGAAAAGAACCAGACCAGGATGGATACTCCCTTCGGACAGCTTATGATGGGGGTACAGACTAATGATATCGTCATAGACGAAATGGAAGGCGGAATGGATATCCGCGTAAACTATTATCTTGATATCAACTATGACCGCTACGCCCAGTGCAGGGTGGAGCTGCGCATACGTTCAAAAGAAAAGGGGGCTGAGATCTTCAGCCCCGCTTCCTGATATCACTTTATCGCTTTCGCTCCGGCCTTTTCCTGGAGCTTTTCCACAGCCTGTTTGAAGCGGCTCTTCTTCTTTTCCTCGCGGACTATCTTTGTGCCGTGGATACCCTTGACGCCTACCAGGTACATGCCGCTGACCTCGGCCTTGACCTCCTTCATGACGGGCACCAGATCAAAGATCTTTTCGTCGCAGAAGAGCACCATTGTCTGCCGGCCTATCTTGACCTTCACCAGGGGCGCCTTGATGTTGCGTGAGAGCTTGGGCAGCTGGGACATGACGGCCTCCGGCAGCTTTGCGTCTTTTATCTTCATGCGTTTCTTGTCGATCACCAGAAGTGATACTGTCTGCTTGTTGGCTTCCAGCATGATCTCCTGCTCGGCCTGTTTCTTCTGCAGCTTCTTTCCTACGAAGAAGAGCACCACGAACAGCGCGATCACTACCACCAGTATTATCAGAAAAATGATCAGTCCTTTACTCATCCCGGTTCTCCGTTTCTGTTTTTTGTGCTCTTTTGACAGCACACTACGAGATTTTACCATAACATAAAAAAAATGTCTAATGATTGCATAGAAAAAGAAATTATATTATAATATAGGTCTATTATATCCATGGGGGATTACGGAAGACGGCTTATGAATGATTTTTCGCATGAAAGCACGTATAAGAACGTCTTTACAGATAAGATGGAAGGCGGCTCCTTCGTCTGGAGGAGAAAGCATCCGCACGGGCTTCTTTATGCAAATTTCCAGCTGGCAGCATTATATGAATGTGTTTCCGTAGAGGATTTCCTTGACTTTACCGGAGGAAGCTTCAACGGGATGGTCAACGAGACCGATCTTTCCACAGTATGGCGGGAACTGCAGCTCCAGATGGAGGGGGGAGAAAAGCGCAGCGGTTATTTCTTCTTTAACATACGGACAAAGCAGGGGAACGTCCGCCGCCTTGTCATGCACTGGACCCTGGAAGACGATCCCGGCGAAGGGGAGATCTTCTATTCCGTCGTATATCTTCACAGTTCGGATATAATCGGTTCGGATTTCGATTCCGTCACCGGTCTCTACGGGAAAAAACGTTTCAATAAATATATAGAACTGGAAAATTCGAGAGCAGGGACATCTGCTTCCGAAGACCATGCCCTGGTTTACCTGAACCTGGTCAATTTCAAGCTTCTTAACATAGAAAAAGGTACCTCGGAGGGGGATGCCTGCCTGAAGCACATGGCAGATACCCTGCGCGGGGTCTTCGGGGAAGCGGCCATAGCCAGGATCGCGGATGATCATTTTGCCGTATTTACGGACAGTAAGGGCATAGAAGAGAAGACCCATACCGCGGAGAAGCAGTTCCGCAGCAGCTACGGAAGCAGCCATTCCATTAACTGTAAATTCGGTATATACTGCTTCGGCTTTCATCCGGGGCTTGATGTGGAATCTGCAGTCTCGCTTGCCAAGCTGGCCTGCGATTACATCAAACGCGACGACAAGGTCAATGTGACCTTCTATTCCCGAGAGCTGGCCAATAAGATACAGATACGGGAGTATGTGACGAAAAATATCGATACCGCGATCGAGAAGAACTGGATCAAGATCTATTTCCAGCCGGTGGTACGCTCGCTTACAGGCTCTCTGTGCGGGATGGAGTCCCTGGTGCGCTGGATAGATCCGGAGCTCGGGTTCCTGCGCCCCGACCAGTTCATAAGCGCCCTGGAAAACGAGCGTCTTATAGACAGGCTTGATTCCTTTGTGGTAGACAGAGCCTGTGCCTACATCAGGGAGCGTATGCTCAACAACCAGCCCATGGTACCGGTGTCCGTAAATTTTTCCAGACTTGATTTCCTGCTCAGGGATATGCTCGAGGAGGTGGAGAGGGCGGTAAGAAAGTACGAGATACCGAGAGACGCCCTTCATATAGAAGTTACGGAGAGCATGATAGCATCCGATGAAGAGCTGATGCGGGATGTGATAGAAAGCTTCAGAAACGCAGGCTATGAGGTCTGGATGGATGATTTTGGCAGCGGCTATTCTTCCCTGAACCTTCTCAAGGATTATAATTTTGATACTCTGAAGCTGGATATGCGATTCCTTACGCCCTTTACCGAAAAATCGAAGAGCGTGGTGCGATCTACTGTCAGCATGGCAAAGGATATAGGCATAAAGACCGTAGCCGAGGGCGTGGAGACCCTTGAGCAGCTGGATTTCCTCCGCGAGATCGGCTGCGGTATGATCCAGGGATATTATTACGGAAAACCGGAGCCGTTAGAAGAAGTGTTTGCCCACATGAAGGAAAAGAACATAACGGTTGAGAGCCGGAGATGGCGTCATTTCTATGAAGTGGCGGGCAGGAGCGTAAGGGATACCGATGTCCCGCTCGAGATCATAGAGTACAGTAAAGACGGGATCCGTACGCTATATATGAATAAGAGCTATAAACATGAGATAGGCATGGATGGACTGACTCTTGAAGAGATAGATGACCGTTTATACAACACGCCTTCCCCGCTGCTTCACAAGTACATGGAAATGGCGCAAGAACTGAAGCGCACAGAGCGGAGCGAAAGCTTTTATTATTCCGCATATGACAGCTATTACTGCTTTACGGGGCAGGTCCTGGTCGAAAATGATGATTGCTGCCTTATATACGGATCACTCACGGATATCGGCAGGAATGAGGGCAACAGCAGGAAGGAGCTGCTGGATTCAAAGCTGAGGGAACTTAACCTTCTGTTCTCGGATGTATACTTGATAGACCTTAATGAGCAGAAAACAACCCAGCTGCTGGGAGCTAACAGGCTTGTGAATCCCGAGATAAAGGACGGAAAGCTCATGGAACAGCGTCTGGAGAATGCTATCCGTCTGCTGGTCCACTCCTCGGATCGTGACAGGGCCCGTGCCTTTATCAATCTTAACAGCATACGAGAACGTCTGCGTGACAGCAGCTACGGATATATAGAAGAAGTGTTCAGGGTTAAACAGACTGACGGAAACTACATCTGGTCGGAACACTATCTTTTACCCATTCCCGGCACAGGCCTTAAACAGCTATTGTATTGCATAAAGCCCTTTACGGAAAGGTTTTTCAAGGGAGAGGACGGGGACAGAAAGATTGAGGAAGCGGCGGAGAGCTCTAAGCAGCCGGATGAACAGACCCTGTTTTTTGCTTCTGTTATGCGAAATTTCCTTCAGGATTCCAATGACAAATTCTTCTGGAAGGATACCGGCGGAAGGTTTGTAGGGGCGAGCCGTGCATTCCTGGATTATTTTGCCATTGATAAGGAAGAAGACCTCATCGGGAAGACCAATGATGATCTTGGCTGGCTCATCGATCCGGAAAGCTTCAACAGCAATGAACGGGCTGTGCTGGAAAAGGGCGAGCATATCGATGATGCTTTTGGAAAGTGTGTTACCAGAGGTGCTGTCAGGACTATATGTTACAGCCAGTTCCCGCTGTATGCTGAGGAGCGCATCCAGGGGCTCATATGCCATATCACTGACTGGGATAACGAACAGGCCAGGATACTGAACCGCCGCAATCCCATGCACTCGGATCCCGTGACGGGGCTTCTGAATGCCCACGCTTTCATAGACAATATACTTGATTTTGCTGACCGCTATGCCGAGCGGGGCTGCGATTATGCCATGCTGGTGTTTACAAACGTCTTCCACGAACGCATAAAGGAAAGCTTCGGGGAAAATTTTGCCAACAAGGTGCTGCACCGCATGGCCAGAGAGCTGGTGGAAATGGCGGGCATGTGCGCCGTCCTTTCCCGTACCAGGGGACCGGTCTTCGGCGTGATCATGCAGACCCGATCAAGGGATGGGCTTGAGGTCCTCCGGGATTCGATCGTACGGCGTCTTGAGGCCATAACGGAGGTTGAGGGAAACAGCGTGACCATAAGCATAAGGATCAGCGGCATGCTGCGTTCCGATTTTGACGGCGATGACCGGGCATTTTATGAGCAGAACCTGCAAAATATCATGGAACAGAACTGAACGTAAATCAGCTTTCAACTTTTCTATTGACCGGTGTGGGCCTGTATGTTAAAATTTATGGGTTATGTCGGCAGACAATTCTTCAATAATGGGATATTTTCTGAAGGCCGCTTTTGCGTCCATTGGAGAGATGGATTATGTCCATCTCCTTTTGGCGACTTCTCTGCCACTTCTGCTGGTGGCCATGCTGATAAAGCTTCTGGGCGTCAGGAAGAAGCAGCATCCCGGAAGAGCCTGGGCTGCACTGAGCTGCATGTGCATGATCGCACTGTTCTTTTTCTGCGTGGTGGCATCCTCCAGCGGTACGCTTGTGTTCATGCCTGCCGATACCCCGGAGCATACCTCGCTCGTATACCTCGAAGCCTGCGTTGAGCTGGACGGGGATACGGCGGTCGCGCTGCAGTCGCAGCCGGAACCCATATTTACCATTCCCGATGATGAGGATAAGACCGCTGCCCTGTATTATGACGCGCTGAAGAGCAGCTATTCCTATACCTTCGACGGCCCCTGCGTCATGGAAGGCACCCATGCCTCCCAATCCCTTCACTTCAGTTATCTCGATCTTAATCTTCTTCCGCCTGAGATCTCTCCCTACGTGAACAGAGAGCTTGAAGTACTGGTGGAAAACAGCAAAAGAGCAGATGTTTTTGATGATCAGGATAATTACCGCACCGACGTCCTTGAGAAGCTTTACGAGGACGGCATAAAGGATGTGCTGAAGCATGCGGATTCCTATTATTCCACCGCGGAGCTCACCCTGGAACTGGATTATGTGGGTGACAGATGGGAGATAGTACCTAACGATGCCCTCAATCTCTGCCTGGCCGGAGGTTCTTCTTCAGGCGCGACTTACGCCAACAATGCAAGGAGTGAAGTGCTTGGTGGGCTCACCTACATACCCAAGATCTACACCATAGCTGAGAACGCCACCGTGGTGCCGGCGCCGAACCCTTCAAAATTCGGCCACACGGATGATGTCAATGACATCATAAAGATAGCGGGAGAGAATCCCAGGCTGATAGACGGCAAGGAGCTTATACTTAAGGCTGACACCCCGATACTTAACGGCGGTGTGAGCTATTATCTTGACGACACCATTTTCTGCTACTGCTGGAAGGAGATGTGCGACGGTCATTCCTGCACCTTTGCGGAGGTCTTCGTAGCCGACGGCTCACAGTTCCGCAGGAAGTTTTCGCAGGACACCTTCGGTTCGCCGGTACAGAAGCCGGGGACCCAGCTCTCCACCGATGCGGGGGCTGTCATAGCCATGAACGGGGATTTCTACAAGTTCCGCGCAGAGGGGATGACGGTTTATCAGCGGCAGCTGTACCGTTTCCGTCCCGCGGGTCTTGAAATGTGCCATATCGACACCAACGGCGACCTGCTCTTCACCTATGCCGGCGAGCTCAAAGACGAGGCTGAGGCGGAGAAGTATGTGGCGGATCATGACGTGCTCTTTACCCTGGCCTTCGGGCCCGTGCTCATAGAGGACGGCAAGCCTCACGACTTCAGCAACAGTTATCTTCTGGGACAGGTAGCTGAACGTTATTCCCGCTCCGCCATCTGCCAGGCGGGAGAGCATCATTATCTTCTGATGACTCTGAACCACGGCAACGGCGGTACCACTGCCAACATGAAGCAGACACAGGAGCTGCTGCTGGCCAAGGGAGTGGACAAGGCCTACGCCCTGGACGGCGGACAGACTGCCGAGATAATACTGGACAATAAGGTGATGAACCACATAGATTACGGCACGGAGCGTACCGTGAGCGACATCATCTTCTTTGCAACTGCGCTTCCGGAGGATGAGAACCGATGATGAACCCCATAGCCATAATAGTTGACCGGACACAGATACCCTGGAATGCTATCCTGATAGTACTGAGCATTGCAGCATGGCATTTCAGCGCCTGCTCCTATTATTCGGAGAAGGGAGTGCGCCGCCTCGGTATGTGGCTTTTTATGCCCTTCGGGCTTGTATTCTCGTTCCTGTTCTCCAGACTGATATTCTGGTACAGCCATATCGAGCAGTATCCTTCACTTTCTGCGGCCCTGATGGATCAGAGCGCGGATTCCTTTGCAATGCTGGGCATCATCCCGGGCATCGCCCTCGGGGCGCTGTTAGTGCGGCTTACGCAGCTTTCGAAGAGCTGGCCGGCCATGATGGATTCCCTGGCTCCGGCTACTGCCATGGGCTGCGGCCTTCTTTATCTGACCTGCCTTTTCAATAACAGCTGCCGCGGAAAGTTCCTGGTGGAGAGACCTGCGCTTCAGCATCTGCCCTTTGCAGCGGCAACTGCGGGAGCCAACGGCACGGTGGAATATCGTTTTGCCACCTTCTTCATAAGCTTCCTGGTGATGATGGCCATTTGGCGGATCTCCGAGAGCTTTTACTTTGCAAGGAAAAAAGAAAAGGGCGCTACTGCCTGCTTTGCGCTCCTGGTATTCTGTTCCTGTGAGTTCATCCTGGACAGCACCCGTTACGATGCAGGTTACTTCCCCTTCAACGGTTTCGTAAGCATACTGCAGATATTTGCCGGAGTGGCAATACTTGCCCTTGGCATCTTCTATTCAGTAAAGGCGCTGAAGCTGAGAGGCTTTAAGTGGTATTTCATCCTGCTGTGGATAGGACAGCTGGGTTCCATGAGCGCCACCGGTTATCTGGAGTATCTGGTGCAGCGCCACGGCGACAAGTTCGCAGTGATCTATTTCTGGATGAGCATAAGCTGCCTTCTTATGATAATCTTCCCTTACTGCCTGTATGAGCTTGGCAGGAAGAAGGAGGAGGCTGCGGAAAAGGCCGGGGATGCCGGTGAAGAGACCGCAGAGATCAAAGAGGAAGAGAAGACTGAAGCCGGGCCGGAAAATGCCGAGGATAAGATACCTGTCATAAAGAGGCTTGAGGAAAAGGAGGCTGCCGAAAGGGCAGAGCTCCAGAAGCTACTGGCCGAGAGGGAAGCGGCAAGGGATAAAGAGGCTTCGGATAAGGAAGCTTCAGATAAAGAGATTCCGGAAAAAACGGACTCCGCGGAGGTTCAGGATAAAGGACCGGAGAAAACGGAGAAGGCGGAGAGCGCTGAGGGGCCGGAAAAGGAAGAGGAAGAGGCGGCTCCTCAGGAGGAAGTTTCCGCAGAGACAGAAAAAGATCCCGGAGAAGTGCCTGTCTCCGAGACCTCTGTAGATAAGTTCATTAAAGCAGCTGAAGAAGGGAAAACTTCCGAAAGCTGAAAATATATCAGCCGGCGGAGAGTTCCGCACGGCGCTTTCTCACACCGTCCAATATTATCTGCTTCTTTTCGATGGCCACGCTCTTGTCCATTGCGGGCACATCCTTGAGCCTGTATTCCATTCCCAGCTTTTCGTATTTGGGCAGTCCCAGGGTATGATAGGGCAGCACGTCAAGGGCTTTTAAGTTGCTGAGTCCCCCGATAAAGTATCCCAGGTCAAAGAGATATTTATCATCATCGGTTATACCGGGCACTACCACGTGACGTATCCACACATCCACATGCTTCTCATCCAGGTATTTTGCAAAAGCCAGTATGCCGTCATTGGGCTGGGAAGTGAGCCATTTATGTTTTTCGGGATCTATGTGCTTTATGTCCAGCATCACAAGATCCGTCTTTTCCATCAGTTTGTCAAGAGTCTTATTGTATTCGCTCTCGCCGGGATGATACATGATGCCCGAGGTGTCTATGCAGGTATGGATATCCTTTTCCTTTGCCAGGGTGAAGAGCTCCAGCAGGAAGTCCACCTGCATGAGGGGTTCACCGCCTGTTACGGTTATACCGCCGCCGGCATAGAAGCCGCGGTTCCTCTCAAACTGCTCTATGAGCTCGGAGGCCTCCGTAGGCGTGCCTCCCGTGGGATCCCAGGTGTCGGGATTGTGGCAGTAGGCACAGCGCATGGGGCAGCCCTGAAGGAAGATGACGAATCTTACGCCGGGTCCGTCCACCGTGCCGAAGCTTTCTGTTGAATGAATGCGTCCTTTCATGTATGTTGTCTCCTTTCTATGGCCAACTGTTTATATTATCTCTGGGGGGGCTACTCTGTCGCAGTTCCGGCGGAGGCGAGCAGCAGGTCACGTATCGTCCCGTCCGGATCATCCCCGAGTTTTCCGATATTTGCTGACGGGATCATCCCGCCTGCCATAAAGCTGTGTCCGCCGCCGTCGCCGTAGTCCTTAAGGGCGTCATGCAGAAGTATGGCGGCATTCACCTCTTCAGGTATCTCGGAACGGGCGGAAAACTTTATCCCGTCTTCCCTCTTGGAATATATCACGGCAACCATCACTGCATCCAGTGACAGCATGAAATCCGAAATGGTAGCTATAACCGCATCGGGGCAGGAGAAGGGGATCATGGCGATGCCGACCCTGCCGTAAAGTTCGATATTTCTTATGGCCGATCCGTAGGCCCTGAGATCCTTGAATTCCATTGTATCATGTTCAAGGACCGAGAGCAGCTGTCTGTCGCAGCAGTTCATCAGCCGGCGGAACACCACTATGTCCTCATCCTGCACGCCGCGGGTGAAGTTCAGGGTGTCCATCTTGAGGCCGAAAAGAAGGGCTGTGGCGGTGACGGGATCCGGAGTCACTCCCAGTTCATCATAATATATTGATATAAGGGTGGCGCAGCTTCCGAGGGTCCTGACGTCATGGAAGACCAGCCCTTCCACCTCCACAAAACGGTGGTGGTCTATACAGGCGATCTCGTCGCCCTTAAGGTCCTGTATGTTCCCGGCGCCTTTCTGGGAATCCACGCAGATTATGGGATCGGACTCCTGCATGATATCCTGCAGTTCATTAAAGGAGTGGAGTTCGATGCCGCAGAGCCCGGTCATCTTTTTTGTATTGACCCTGTCTATCCTTCCAACATAACATATCGTGGAAGCCACGCCAAAGTGTCCGAAAAGCTTCTGCAGCCCGAAAGCTGAAGCTATAGCATCCGGATCCGGGAAATTATGGGTCTGTATGTACAGGTTCTTACCCCTGCAGTATTCTATAAGTCCTATGATATCCGTAGTCAGGTACCTCCCCGGGGATGGTGATGCCGGTTCATGTAAACATGACCGTCATATGAATTATATCCCCTGGGCATCATGATATATAAAAACATCGTTAAAATCAAGGATTAAAAAACAACCCGTGATAAAAGATGTTGGACTTGCTGGAGATTATGGAGTATAATGAATACGTATATTTATGTTCACCAAAGGAGATGTGAAATGGAAGCAATAGAGTTCAGATACGACACACAGCTGCTGATCGACGGCGACGATCTTGACGAGGATGAGATCAACGACTATATCACGGAGCACTTCGTCGGGGACAGCCTGCTGGTAATAGGCGGCGACGGGGACCCCATCAAGATCCACTTCCATACCAATGAGCCCTGGAAGGTACTGGAGTACGGCCGCAGCCTGGGTGAGATCTATGATATAGTGGTAGAAGATATGGACCGTCAGACCAGAGGTCTTCACGGCTGAGGGACAGCGGAAAAATGGAAACTAAGGAACTGTCGGAAATAATAGCCCTGGTGCCGGCCTACTGCCCCGAACAGAGCATGGTGGAGTCGGTGACTGCGCTTACGGAGATCTTCCCGGCGGTCATCATAGTGGATGACGGCTGCGGGGCGGAGTATAAGGGCATATTTGATGCGGTTGAAGGACTGAAGGGTGTCACGATACTGCGGCATCCGGAGAACAGGGGCAAGGGCTGTGCCCTGAAGACCGGCTTTAACCATATACTGGAGAAATATCCGGAGGCAAAGGGCGTGGTCACACTGGATGCGGACGGCCAGCATACGGTAAAGGATACCGTGGCCTGCTGCGAGAAATTCCTGGAGAACCCGCACAGCATAGTCTTCGGCTGCAGGGATTTTGAATCGGATACGAAGATCCCGCCCAGGAGCCGTTTCGGGAACAGGCTCACCAGCAGGCTCATGAAGTTCTTCTGCGATATTAAGCTCTCCGATACCCAGACCGGGCTCAGGGTCCATTCCATGGATTACCTGAAAGAACTGGCTAAGGTTGCCGGAGACCGTTATGAATATGAGATGAACGTCATATTCGCACTGAAGGAGCTGGGCGTGCCCTTTGTGGAGGTGCCTATCGAGGTGATCTACCTCGATAACAATGCCTCCTCCCACTTTAACCCGATCAAGGATTCCATGAAGATATACAAGGTGTTCATCAAGTTCTGTATATCTTCCTTCGGATCCTTCCTGATAGACATAATACTGTTTACCATAATGTGCGGACTGCTCAAGCAGATCCCCGAGGGAAACCTTTTAAGGACATATTACATACCCGTCTCCACCGGAGCGGCGAGGGTCTGTTCGGGAGTATTTAATTACAGCTTTAACCGCTGGATCTTCGGCTCCAGGAGCAAGGTTTCTTCCAGCGGACCGAAATATCTGGTGGTATGGCTCATACAGCTCTGCATCTCGGCCTTCTGCGTGGACCGGCTGGTGAGCTGGCTTAAGGGGAACGAGACCATCACCAAGTTTTTCGTGGATACGATACTCTTTTTCATAAGCTATAAAGTGCAGCAGCTGTGGGTGTTTAAGCCGACAGACAAGGAGGTTTGAGGATGACCGGCATAATCTGTGCATTACCCGAGGAGTTAAAAGAGATACAACAGGCGATGGAACCTGACGGGCAGCTGATCTTTTCGGGTATAGATTTTTATCTCGGAAAGCTGGGGGGAAAGGAAGTAGTCTGCGCCGTGTGCGGTGTCGGAAAGGTATTCGCCGCGATCTGCGCACAGACCATGATACTGAAGTTCCATCCCGATGAGATCCTGAACGTGGGAGTTGCCGGTTCCCTGTCAGCCGGCCTCAATATCGCGGATATAGTGATCGCACGTCAGCTGGTACAGCATGATATGGATGTGACGGCGCTGGGAGAGCCCAGGGGAAAGATCCTCGGAAGCGATATACAATATATACCCACCACGGAATCCATACGCGACGGGCTTTTCTCGGCTATCATGATGCTCAACGGGGAAAAGGCCTTCGGAGGCAGTGAGATCAGGGCCATGCAGGGCACCATAGCTTCCGGCGACCAGTTCATATCCTCAAAGGGACAGAAGCAGCTGATCGCCGAGGAATTTGAGGCGCTGGCCTGTGAGATGGAAGGCGCCGCCATAGCCCAGGTATGTTTCGTGAATAAGATGCCCTTCTGCGTGCTCAGGGCCATCTCGGACAGCGCTGACAGCAGCGCGCATATGGATTATCCCCATTTTGTGGCACTGGCAGCTTCCAATACCGCAAAGGTGATCAAATGCTACATGACGCAGATCTGAAAAAATACATAAGGATACTGACCGGGCTTATACTGACCGTTATCGTAAGCTTCGCGGCAGTGATCCCGGTAAGAGCCGACGAAGCGGTCAGCACCGGTATAGTCACAAATAATATCCACGACAATGACTATACCGCAAGAAAGTCAGTGCCGAACTGCTATGTCTGCGACAATAAGAACGGTACCTTCTCAAGAGTCGAGAATATGGGGGATATAATCCTCGTTGAGACTTATAATTCTTCCTTCGCCGTCATCGAGCAGCGCTTTCTTAACATGGAGCTTCCGGTCTTCGGCGGCTTTTACTCGGGCAGCGTATATAATTATGTGCTGTTCGGAAGGGAGAATCCGGGAAAGAATAACGGCCTTGAGGTCCTGAGACTGGTAAAGTATTCCAAGAGCTGGGTGAGGCTCGGCGGCTGTGCCGTAACGGGCTGCAATACTGTTACCCCCTTTGCAGGCTGCAATTCGGATTTCAGCGAGTACGGAAACGTGGTGTATGCGCGCTTCGGGCATACGGACTACAGCGGTACCCAGTCGGTGATGACGCTGGCGGTGAGACAGTCCGACATGGCGTTCCTGCAGATACAGAGCAGTCCGGCCATTGAGAGCGGAGCCTTTGCGGATGTGGCAGCCACATATATAGATGCATCAGACGGAAAGATCACGGCTGTGGATCACAGCCTTACCTGGCCCAGAGGCCTTATAACTTCGAGATATACCACGGCAGCAGGCGGCAGCAGCTTCATATCACCCTGCGCTGAGGCGGCGGCAATGTGGCTGCCGGGTACCGGCGGAAAGGCAACGCCGGGCACCAGTATAGGCGGTTACGAGCTTTCGGGGCAGTTCAGGCTGGTGGCGGGAGTCACGGTACCGGCGGATCTGAGCTCGCCCAACAGAAATGTTTTTGTGGCGGCCATACCCAAGAATGCGGACCTTACCGAGTATGTCAGGATAAAATACGCAACGGGCTTTGCCTACGGCGATCTTCCCAATGCGATGACGCCTTTTATCGTGAAGATCCATTCCGAATGCTTCATGCTGGTGTGGGAGGCAAGGGACGGATATATCGATACAGAGACCGTGCACTATTGCTTTATCGACGGCTCCGGACAGCTGACCAGTGAAGTTAAGAGCATTAAGGGCTGTTTATCGGACTGCCAGCCCATCCTTTTTAACGGCAGGGTCATCTGGTATACTACCGACGGAAGAAGCGCAAAGATATACGGCATTTCCGCAGTACATACCACAGTGGCGCCTTCGGAGGAATCCAGGGAAGCCATCATATATAACGGGGTAAACTATTCGAGGATATTCGATTACGGTTATTACCTGAGACGCTATCCGGATATGAGAGTGCTCTATTCTAACGATCCGGCAGCAGCCCTGAAGCATTTTGTGACCGTGGGAATGAGCGAAGGAAGGCAGGGCTGTGAGAATTTCGATCCCCAGGCCTACAGACTGAACTATCCGGATCTGGATAAGGCCTACGGAAATAACTGGAGAGCATATTACGCGCATTTCATGAATACAGGAGCCGCAGAGGGAAGAAGCGGCAGAAGATAAGAGAAGGAGGGGGAGCAGATGTCAGATCAGAGCGGCACCATCAGCAGAGTAAAAGAGATGATAGAGGAATCCGCCAGGATAGTGGTGATGCTTGGAGTCGGCACCGTTATCGAGAGCGGAGGAGAGAACCTCTGGTCATCCAGGGAGTGCTACAGGATAGAGGGGATCTATCACAAGTCGCCGGACGAGATGATGTCCGTTGGCTACTACAGCGCCCGCAGAGACAAGTTCTTTGATTTTTATAAGAAAGAGATACTGGGGAGAAAGCTCGAGCCGGCTTCGCTTTATGCCGATGTAAAGAGGCTCCAGGACAGCGGAAGGGTGCTCAAGATCATCACCCAGAACTATTTTAACCTGCCCGGGCGGACAGGGCTTAAGGATGTGGTGGAGCTTCACGGAAACATCATAAGGAATCACTGTACACGCTGCGGAAAGGAATTCCCGGCGGAATATATCAGGGAAGCAAAGGGAATCGTGCCTCTCTGTGATAAGTGCAATGCCCCCATCAGGCCCGGCATCCTGCTTTTCGGTGAAAAGATCCACAATGATCTCATGACCGAGGCGGTGAACGCCTGTGAGGAAGCCGATCTTGTGCTGGTGCTGGGAACGAATATGTATGACAGCATGGTCAAATACTGCTCCGCCAATTACAAGGGAGACAGGCTGGTGCTCATCACCAGGGATGAGCATTATACCGACCGTTATGCTGATTTCGTCATACACGGAAAGGTAAGCGACATGCTGCCACTGATCATAGAATAAAAGCCGGGACGGCGACGGTCACAACAGGCGGATTTGGAGGAACGGTGTTATGAACGATCCTGAACAGACAAAAGAATATCCCCCGATCCCGGGGACAGCGCAGATAAGAAAGATCGCGGGAAGGCTTGAGCCTATGGAGCTTCTGGAGACCGCGGCAAGACTTGCATCGGAGGGCTACGACAAGAAGCTGTTCAGCGTGCTGTCCAGAGTCTACACGGAAAAGAAGGGCTTCGGTTTTGTGTATCAGGAGGGCATGGACGGTTATGTGAAGGAGATCTGTGACTCGGCTGTACCGGCGGAGTATAAGCTCCAGACCTATACTTCCTTCCAGCTTCCCATGCAGCTTAAGCCCGGAGAAGATACGGTCAGGGAATGGCTGGAAAAGTGTTCGCCGAACAGGCTCAATATAGCAGCGTATTTTATCGACGCCTATGGTTATGAAAGAAAGCTCTATCGTGAGATAATGGGCAAAAAGGCATTGTTTACCGGTTTTATAAGCTGTGCTTCGCCTTCTGCGCTGCTCTCATTTTTTGATGAGGTGACGGAACGCGAGGAGAAGGAACAGATCACGGGAGTCATAAGGGCAGTAAGGAATTCCAGACGGCGTTTTAGGTACAGAGATACAAAACAGGTAAAGGCGGTGAGCGAAAAAGTCTTTGCCTCAAGAAAGGTCTTCTATACTTCCAAGATCATGTACTGCGTGGCTTTCGGAGTGCCTGCCGAGTGCCTGCCTTCACGTAAGGAAATATCGAAGATGTTGGCCATCTCCGTCAACTATGAAGAAAAGACCACAAAGGATTTCGTGACGAGATACCATTTTGATTTCGATATGTCGGATGAAGCTCTCTGCAGGTATATACTTGCCAATAAGAAGAGCGACAGGGAGAGGACTATAGTCGCGCATTTTGCGCAGCATGTCACCGCGGTGCGTGACGAAGCCGTGAAAGGAAAACTGCTTCACCTGGCTTTCAAGCGCGGCGGGCTTTTCCGTATGTATGCCGGCTGCATGCAGGACGGCCGCGTGGACGTTGTAAAGCAGAGGCGCTTTCACTATACCGATGAGCAGATAGAATGGGTCAAAACCCTTCCCGGGTTGGATAAATAAGGAGGTATAAATGGAAAAGATCATTGTACTGGATTTCGGCGGTCAGTATAACCAGCTGATCGCCAGGCGCATACGTGAATGCAATGTTTACTGTGAGGTAAAACCTTATACGATGCCGATGGAGGAATTGAAAGCGGAAGCCCCCAGCGGCATCATTTTTACTGGCGGCCCCAACAGTGTATATGATGAGAGCTCGCCTCATTATGATCCGGAGATCCTGAACCTGGGGATCCCCATCCTGGGCATCTGCTACGGTTCACAGCTTGTGGCTTACATGGCCGGCGGAAAGGTGGAAAGCGCGCCGGTGAGCGAATACGGACATACGGATATAGAGCTGGATCCTTCGTCGGTCCTCTTCGGGGGAGTTCCGAAGGAGACTGCGGTATGGATGAGCCATACGGATTATATAGCACAGGCGCCGGAGGGATACCGGGTAACAGCACACTCCGCCGTGTGCCCCGTAGCCGGCATGGAATGCGCGGAGAAGAAGATCTACGCGGTGCAGTTCCATCCCGAGGTCATGCATACCCGTGAGGGTATGAAGATGCTCAGGCATTTCGCTTTGGATATCTGTGGCTGTAAAGGTGACTGGCGCATGGATTCCTTTGTGGAGAGTTCCATTGAAAGCCTCCGTTCAAAGATCGGAAGCGGCCGTGTGCTCTGCGCCCTCTCGGGAGGCGTGGATTCTTCGGTGGCGGCGGTGCTGTTGTCCAAGGCTGTGGGAAAACAGCTGACCTGTGTGTTCGTGGATCACGGACTTCTCCGCAAAAATGAAGGGGATGAGGTTGAAGCGGTATTCGGTCCCGCCGGCCCCTATGAGCTTAATTTCGTAAGGGTCAACGCAGCGGAGCGTTATTACGGAAAGCTTAAAGGAGTGGAGGAGCCGGAGCGGAAGCGTAAGATCATCGGCGAGGAGTTCATCCGTATATTCGAAGAGGAAGCAAAGAAGATCGGAGCCGTGGACTATCTGGTGCAGGGGACGATTTATCCCGATGTCATCGAGAGCGGCCTCGGAGATTCCGCAGTCATAAAGAGCCATCACAATGTTGGAGGACTTCCCTCGGTGGTGGATTTCAAAGAAATAATAGAGCCGCTGCGCATGCTCTTTAAGGATGAGGTGCGCCGCGCGGGCCTGGAGCTGGGCCTGCCGCCGGAGCTGGTGTACCGTCAGCCTTTCCCGGGACCCGGGCTTGGCGTCCGCATCATAGGCGAAGTAACTGCTGAAAAGGTAAAGCTGGTCCAGGAGGCCGACGCCATCTACAGAGAGGAGATAGGCAGGGCTGCGGAAGAGTGGCGCAGGATAAATGCTTCCGACCGTATATACAAGAGCGGCGCGGACAGCAGTAAGGATCAGGTCCGTATAGATCCGCCCTGGATGCCTTCACAGTATTTTGCGGCCCTGACCAATATGCGTTCCGTCGGCGTCATGGGTGACTTCCGCACCTACGACTATGCCATCGCCCTCAGGGCCGTCATCACTGATGACTTCATGACCGCCGAGTGCGCCGGCATTCCCTTCGAGGTACTGCAGAAAGTCATGAACCGCATCGTGAACGAAGTAAAGGGCGTGAACCGCGTCCTATACGACCTCACCAGCAAACCCCCCGGAACGATAGAACTGGAATAATACACGAAATCCCTACAAACCGTGAATTTAAGCGGCTTGTAGGGATATTTTAATTGGTGTTGGGTACGTTTTGCGTCCGAAACGGTGCGAGGTTGATTTTGAAAAAGTCAAAGATGACACTTGGTGGCGCTGTGCTGTTGAGAAAAATGAGAAGGGAAAAATACACCTGGGTAGCTGCAGAAATGATGGAATGATGCAAAATGGACGGGAGAGATAATTCTCCCGCCGGTATTTTTTAATTCCATCATTATTTGCTTATCTACATCATTTATTGAAAAATGATGTAGATAACATTGACAATGAGTATAATGAGCGTTATTATTTAAATACATCATTATATCCAATTATGAGTGAATTGATGTTTAAATGAGGATATTGAAATGAGAAATTTTGATTACAGTAAAAAATGGGAAAAACTACTGACACCGGAAATAGTGGCATTGCTTACGCAGATCCACGAGTATAAAGGTGAACAGTCGCTTTTTATAGAAGCCAAGGCTGATACGCTGACACAACTTGTGGAGATTGCAAAGATCCAGAGTACAGAGGCATCCAACAAGATTGAAGGCATCTATACTTCCAATGCCAGGCTGAAAGCGCTAGTTAAAGATAAGACTACACCTAAGACGAGAAAC